>JAJVIH010000019.1 GCA_022072125.1 Myxococcota bacterium
CTGGATTCAGGGGAACCGTGGCGGGGGCGGGTGTGGTAAGGCGGATGGAGACGGTCTTAAAACAATCCCACGATTTTGCCGTCCACGAGATCGATCTGGCCGGCGGCGGGCGTCTTGCTCAATCCCGGCATGATCATCATGTCGCCGGCGATGGCGACAGCGAATCCCGCGCCGCGCGAATACCGGATCTCGCGGATTTCCACGTGGTGGCCGGGGTCTCCATCGGCCAGCAGCGCGGGGTTGTCGGTGATGGAATACTGGGTCTTGGCCATGCACACCGGCGCCTGATCCAAGCCGAGGGCGGCCAGTTTTTCAGCCTGCTTTTCCGCTTCGGGAGAAAAACGGGCGCCCGCGCATCCATACACCTTGCGGGCGATGGCGTTGACCTTGTTTTCCAGCGAATCGCCGGGTTGGTAGGGGTGTTGAATCGCCGGCGGGCTTTTTTGGTTTTCCAGCACCGACAGCACCTCGCGCGCGAGGTCCAGGCCGCCGTCGCCGCCCTGTCCATACACGTTGCAGGCGATGGCCGCGGCTCCCGCCTGCCGGGTCAGTTCCTGGAGAGCCCGCACCTCTTCATCGGTGTCGGTGGGGCGGCGGTTGATGGAAACCAGCGCCGGCAATCCAAACGAGCGGATGGTCTGGATATGGTGGCGGATATTGGCGAATCCGCGTTCCAGCGCCGCCGGATTGGGTTTTTTGCTGTCCTCCGGATCGGTCAGGCCGCCGTGCATCTTGGTGGAAGGGATCGTCACCACCAGCACCACCATGGCAGGCGTGTGCCCGGACATCCGGGCCTTGATGTCGAGGAATTTTTCGCCGCCGAGATCAAAGGCGAAGCCGGCCTCGGTGACCGCGATTTCGCCGTACTGGCGGGCCAGGCGGGTCGCCCGCACGCTGTTGCATCCGTGGGCGATGTTGGCGAAGGGGCCGGCGTGAACAATGGCGGGACAACCTTCAGTGGTCTGCACGAGGTTGGGCTGAATGGCCTCGCGCAGCAGCACGGCCATGGGTCCGTCGGCCTTGAGTTGCGAGGCGTGGATGGGTTCTCCGCTGGTCGAAAAGCCGGCGACGATCCGGCCCAGGCGCTGTTTCAAATCGTGAACATCGGCAGCCAGGGCCAGGATCGCCATGATCTCGCTGGCGGCGGTGATGATGAAGCCATCCTCGCGGGGAACGCCGCCGTTGACGCCGCCCAGGCCGATCACCACCTGGCGCAGAAAGCGGTCGTTCATGTCCATGGCGCGGCGCCAGTTGATGCGGCGGACATCAAACGCGGGCGATTTTTTGAAGTGAATCTGGTTGTCGATCAGCGCCGCCAGCAGGTTGTGCGCCGAACTGATGGCGTGGATATCGCCGGTGAAATGGAGGTTGATATCCTCCATGGGCAGAATCTGGGAACGCCCGCCGCCGCAACCGCCGCCCTTGGTTCCAAACACCGGCCCCAGCGAGGGTTCGCGCAGCGCCGCAACCGCCCGTTTGCCGAGTTTGTTGAGCGCCTGGGTCAGGCCGATGGTGGTGGTGGTCTTGCCCTCCCCCGCCTTGGTCGGCGTCATCGCCGAAACCAGCACCAGCGGACTCAGGGGCTTGCTGGAATCAAACGCCTCTTCACGGAATTTGGCCTTGAACCGGCCGTACAGTTCCAGGTGATCGGGGTTGATTCCCGCCCGTTCCGCCACCCGGAGGATGGGTTGAAGGTCCACTTCCTGCGCGTACTCGAGATTGCTGCTGGCGGCCATGGCTCACCTCCAGAACTGGAATGAATAGAGCACCCCGCCGTTGGACATCTGCAGCAGGCGATCGCCGGAGATGGTGGCGGCGGCGGAAAACGGACTGCCCTGGGTCACCACCTGCGCGGGGCGGCGGCGCTCCAGATCAAAAAAGTAGAGGTAGCTGTCATCCATGGGGACGACAAGAAAATCCCGGTAGAGCAACAGGGCGCCGGCGTATCCGCCATGCACGGCGTAGGACCAGCCCGGCTCGCCGGTGGCGAGATGGTATTCGCGAATGACGCCGTCCCGGGTCATGGCGTAGACCCTGTCCTTGTAGACCACGGGCTCCGACGGGCCATCCGCCTGAATCACGCGGATTTCCTTGCCGTCGCGGGCGTTCACCAGCACCAGTCCACGGTTATAGACCGGAACCAGCACGGCGTCCGGATCCACGGCCGCGGAATCGCGGTGGATGGAGGGATACTCCCCAGGGCTGGCCAGGTTGAGCATCCATGCGGGAGCGCCATCCTCAGGCGAGAGCCCCACCAGCTTTCCATCGGGAAATCCCACCACGACATGGCCGCCGGCCGCGATCGGGGAATTGAAGCCATGGATGGCGAATTTGGGCGGCAAATCCCGTTCATAGCCCCATTTCCATTCGCCCGTGGTTTTGTCCACGGCATATACGCGGGCCTGATCCGTGACGAAAACGATCAGGTTTCCATGGATCAGCGGCGTTCCGCCGGCCGCGCCATCGCCCCGGTATTTCCAGCGCGGCGTGCTGGAGTTGACATGGAAGGCGTAGAGGACGCCGTCCCCGGCGCCGAAATAGACAAATGGCCACTCCACCACCGGACGGCTGAAAGGCGCCTCGTGGGTGTCAAAGCGCCAGATTTCCTCGCCGGTATCGGCATTCAGAGAGCGGAAGACCCCATCGGCGCCGGCGATGAACACGCGGTTGGATTTTGGATCCCGCGCGGCGATGGAGGTGCGCTCGGGCTTGTATTCCAGAAATTCCTTGTCCGAGATGGTCCGGTTCCACTGGTAACGGACCACTTCCAGTTCGGGCTTGACCCCCACCGGTTTGGCGCCGGGGAAATGGCGGACCGGCTGCGTGCATCCGCCCGCGGCGGAGGCGAACAGGCCCATGGCGAGCCAGCACAGGATCAGGCCCCCAATGGGACAGGCGGGTTTCACGGCGGATTATTTTGGAGCGGCGGCGTCAGTTCCCGTCGCCGCTTTCAGGGAAGCGAAGTTTTCCGGCAGATCGGTGGTTCCGCCGGTTTCGATATAAAGGATGCGCTCCTTGATATTGCCAGCCAGCGCCGAATCGGGATTGGCGTCTATGGCCTGGCGGAAGAGTTTGATGGCCTCGTCCTTCTTGCCTTGCATCAACGCCATGCGGCCCTGATGGTAGAGGGCGACATCCTTGTAGAACTTGCCGGTTCCCACCGCCTGGCCCAGTTTCGTGAAAGTTTCCGCGGCCTTGTCCCAGTTCTTCTGGGCTTCGTGGGCGAAACCGATGGTCTCCAGCGCGAACAGGCGGTTTTTGTCCCCTTCGGCGGCGGCGGAGACAAAATTTTCCAGCGCCGGAATCGCCTTGTCGAATTCGCCGAGTTCGTAATGGCTGTTGCCGATGTAATAATCCGCCAGCGCCGCCATTTTCAGGGAGCCATACTGCCCTTTCACCTTGGCGAATTTTTCGATGGCCGCCTTCAGGCGCTCCGTCTGGCTGGCGTAAAATTCGCCCTTGGGACGCTTGTCCTTGGGCGTTGGATTGTTGGGATCGTCCACCGGAGCGGTGTAGGTCTCCAGGGCCTCAAAAAACAGGATCGAAGCCTCCTTGTCCCGCGCCTGCGCATACTGTTCATACGCCGCCCAGGCGATTCCGCCCGCGATCACCACGCCGATCACCGTGAAGATCCCCGCCCGGTTGCGGGCAATCCAGTCGAATGTGCGGCTGGAAATGTCCAGGAAAACATCCTCCCCCATCGGAACAGGGTTGTTTTCCGGCTGTTTGCTGGTCTGATTGGCGATATTTTCGGCTCCGGCCACCGGAGATTCTCCTGGATTTGGACTAAATAAGGCTGGCGCTTATAACCAGCGCGTTGCAGAAAGTCAACGAAGGAGCGACCAATGCTGAGCAAGGAATTGCACGAATCCGGCGCCGTCCGGGTGGGCGCGCCCGCCCCTGGATTCCTTCTGACCGCACAGAACGGAAAGCCGGTGTCCCTGGCGGATTTCCGGGGCAAATGGGTGGTTCTCTATTTTTATCCCCGCGATGAAACCCCCGGCTGCGTGGCCGAATCCTGCGCCTTCCGGGACGCTTACGAGGATTTTACCGCCGCCGGCGCCGAGGTCATCGGCGTCAGCGATGATTCCGTGGATAGCCACCAGAAATTCGCCGCCAACCGCCGGTTGCCCTTCCTGTTGCTGAGCGATCCGGGCGGCGGCGTCCGGCATATCTACGGGGTGAAGCGGCTGTTCGGAGTGAGCAAACAACGCATGACCTTCGTGATTGATCCGGATGGGGTGGTCCGCTACATCTTTTCATCGCAGGTGGAACCCAAGGGCCATGTCACCCGGACGCTGGAATTCATCCGCAGCCAGCGGAAATGAGAGAATCCCCCATGGCCCGGCCGGAATGGGAAATGCGGTTCCCGGGAACGGCCCGGTAACCTGAACAATGTTTCATGTGAAACATTTTCCTGGCGGCTTGGGGGATTCGCCGGGTTTCCGCATCATCATCCCGGACTGGCGGCGGGCGCGGCTTTCCCGATCCACCCTGGCATGGAGGGTGGTCCGCCGCGCGATGAATTGGACGGAAAGGCTTACGCCGCCAGGACCTGGTCTTCCGGCGGCGGGGATTCGGGCGCCAGCGCGTCCGGATCAATGACGCGGGACGCGCTCGGCCATGGCACGCCCAGACGATCCGCTCCGGTGCGGGTGACGGCGAACCGGGTCAGGTTCTGGACATAATACTCGATATAAGCGCGGTGGTTGGGATTCTTCTCCATCAACCCCACCACGATGTCGGAGACAAACGCCGCCTGCTGCAACACGGGCATGGGCAACGACATCAACCGCTTCGGGCTGAGTTCATTGCGCACCTTGTCCGGCGCGACCGGAATCAGGCGAAAGATCAGGTTGTGGGCGATGAAGGTCTTGTGGGCCTCCTCGTCATAGGTTTTCCCGCCATCCTGAATGCTGAACGAGCCCTCGCCTTCATAGATTTTCTCAATCTGGTCCGGCGCCAGATCGCCGCGCTGGATGGCCTGCTGGGTCATCTCGTTGCCGGGAAAATAGGTCAGCCAGTGGGCGTTGACGCGGTAGGGCCGGTGCCGCTTGTACAGGGCCAGGGCCTTGTCCTGCGCGCCAATGGGCTCGCCGGGCAAGCCGAAGATATGGTCGCATTTGATTTTCAGGCCCGCGCGGTTCATGGCTTCCAGGGCCCGTTCGACGTGGTCCTGCTTTTCATAACGCTTGAGGGTTTCGTTGCGGAAATCCTCATCCGCCGACTGGATGCCCAGTTGGACCCACGTGCAGCCGGCTTCATACAACCAGCGGGCCATCTCATCATCCATGTAACGGGGATGGGTCTGAATCTGGAACGGAATGCGAATCTCGTCCCGGTACATGTCGAGGAAGGCCTTCACCCACGCCTTGTTGGTGGTGAACACGTCGTCGTGAAATTCCAGGTACTGAATCTGGTAACGCTTCTTGACCCACCGCAACTCGGCCATCATGTGGCCGGGCGAGCGCATGCGCACGTATTTGCCGCCCTTCTTCTCGGGCAGCTTGGCGACAAAACTGTTGAAACAGAAGGTGCAGCGGTACGGACAACCGCGGGCCGCCATGGCGTGGTAGGGCGCGCCAATGTCCACGTGGCGTTCCCACATGATCTTTTCGCCGAAGGGAATGTCATCGAGATTTTCAATGAAGCCTTCCTGAACGCCGCGGATGACGACGCCATCCGGCGTCTTGAAGCGGGTGTTGGGAATCGGCTTGCTGCTTCCCCCCGCGGCGATGGCCTTCAGGATCAACGGAAACGCGATCTCGCCCTCGCCCGCCACCACATAGTCAATCTCCGGACGCTGGATGGCGCGATCAGGCAGGGCGGTGACATGAATCCCGCCGAAAACCACCTTGACCCCGGGAAACATTTCCTTCGCGAGGCGGGCGATTTTGACCGCCCATTTGTAATTGCAGGTCAGCGGCGAGGCGGCGATGACATCGGGACGCTGGCGCTCAATCTGCGCCATGACCTCGGGCGTGTCGTCGAAGACCCTGGCCACGCTGGTCCAGGCCAGCCTCTTGTTGTCATCAAACAGCGAACTGCTGAAAGCCAGATCGATCTGGTGGCCTTCCTTGCGGGCGATGGCGGCCATCAGCCCCAAACCCATTTGTTCTTCCGCGATTCCCAGAAAGGTGATGCGCATTCCCGGTATCCCCGCGCAAATCCGCGCCCAGGTTCAGTCTCCCTGTCCCGTGAGTTTGATAGTATGGCCGCCGCCCCCGGAAGCGTCAAACGCAACCCCGCCCCAGCCCCACCAGCCTTCCGTATGGGGAAGGGTTTATCACCTTAATCCCGCTTGCGCCGCCAGGGGTTGAGAAACCTCATATCCAGATACGATGCATGACTAAATCCGGTTCCCGCCGGGGGATTGGCGAGCCGTCATGCCCCATCTCCGGGAGGCGGCCTATCCTTCTCCGGCCGGACCGCCCATTTCCCTGACATGTTTGCGGTCATAGACTTGCCGCGCCTGCTCCACGTCCTGCAAATGGTTCTCGACCCAGGTCCAGACGCCGCATACCGCTTCGCCGAGGGCCTCGCCCAGTTTGGTGAGCCGGTATTCCACCCGCGGCGGAACAACTGGATGCACGGTCCGGATCACCAGGCCGTCGCGCTCCAGTTCCCGTAGCGTTTTCGTGAGCATCTTCTGGCTGACGCCGCCGATGCGATCCCGGAGCCGGGTGAAGCGCATCTCTCCGCCGCTCCCCAACTCCTCGATGACCAGCAGCGTCCACTTGTCGCCAACGCGATCCAGCATCTCGCGGACCAGCGCCTCCTTCCGCGCAACGGCCTCAGGTGATTTGGTCTGCCGCGCCCCCATGGTTACCTCAAGGATAGTATGGAACAAAAAGGTTTCTTCTTGCCAATGGATACCGTCACGTCCATATTGGGCATATGACAACACAAACTCAAATCGAATCCCGCCAACTCGGCTCCAACGGACCCGCCGTCTTTCCACTCGCCCTCGGCTGCATGGGCATGTCCAGCGGCTTTTATGGTCCGGCGGACGAAAATGAAAGCATCGCCACCATCCACGCGGCCCTCGACATGGGCGTCAACCTGCTGGACACCGGCGATTTCTACGCCATGGGCCACAACGAAATGCTCATCGGGCGCGCCCTCAAGGACCGGCGCGGCAAGGCGCTCCTCTCGGTGAAATTCGGCATGCTCCGCTCCCCGGATGGCGGCTGGCTCATGCCCGATTCGCGTCCGGCGGCGGTGAAGAATTTTCTCGCCTATAGCCTGACGCGGCTGGGGGTGGATTACGTGGACATCTACCGGCCAGCCCGGCTCGATCCCGCCGTTCCCATCGAGGATACCATGGGCGCCATCGCCGGACTCGTCCAGGCGGGATACGTGCGCTACGCCGGACTCTCGGAAGTGGGCGTGGACACCGTTCGCCGGGCCCATGCGGTTCACCCGGTCGCCGACCTGCAAATCGAATATTCGCTCATCAGCCGGGGACCGGAAGCCAGGATATTCCCGGCGCTCGCCGGGCTGGGAATCGGCGTCACCGCCTATGGCGTGCTCTCGCGCGGCCTCCTCTCCGGCTCCAGGCCGGCGGGCAAGGGGGATTTCCGATCCTACCTGCCCCGCTTCACCGGCGAAAACGGCGAGCACAACCAGAAACTCGTCCACGCCCTGCGGGAACTGGCGGCGGACAAACACGCCACCGCTTCCCAACTGGCGATCGCCTGGGCGCTGGCCAAAAACAGCATGCTTGTCCCCCTCATCGGGGCGCGGACGAGAAAGCAGCTTGAGGAATCGCTCGGCGCCCTCGATATCCGGCTTTCTCCCGGAGACATCGCGCGGATCGAGGAAGTCATCCCGCCGTCCGCCGCCGCGGGAACCCGTTACGACGAACACCAGATGAAAATACTCGACAGCGAGAGATAGGACGGCGCCACGCCCGCCCGCGGATGCGATCCGGCTCCATGAAGCGCCGCCGCCGGCCGCCGCGGGCATGGGAAAGCAAGAGACTTCCGGGCTGGCGGAAGGGGGATTGCGGCCCATCCCCCCCTGCCTGCCTGATGGAGGCATGAAAAAAAACCGGCCCACAACAAGGCGGGCCGGTCCGGGGATATCTGGCGCGGCGAAAACGCCGGCAAGCGTCTACCGCTTGCTGTACTGGAAGCGCTTGCGGGCCTTCTTGTGGCCGTATTTCTTGCGCTCCTTCTTGCGTGCGTCGCGGGTCAAGAATCCGCTGCCCTTCAGGCGCGGACGGTGATCCGGGTCCACCGCCAGCAACGCGCGGGCGATGCCATGGCGGATCGCGCCCGCCTGGCCCGACAATCCGCCGCCGGCCACGGTGCACCACACGTCGAATTTGCCGTTGGTTTCGGTGACCTCAAAGGGCTGGTCCATGACCATGCGCAGCACCGGGCGCCCGAAATAATCAATGAATTCGCGTCCGTTGACGACCTTCTTGCCGCTTCCCGGGGTCAGGAACACGCGGGCGATGGCGGTCTTGCGTTTGCCTGTGGCGTAGTAACGTTCAGTGATTCGTGGCATGGCGATCAGACCTCAAGGGCTTTCGGAGTCTGGGCGGCGTGCGGATGGCTCGGCCCGTTGTAAATCTTCAACTTGCGGATCATCTGGCGGCCCAGGCGGCCCTTGGGCAACATGCCCTTGACCGCGCGGTAGATCATGTCTTCCGCCTTGTGAACGCGCTGGCGGCGGGCGATCAGGCCCTTGATGCCGCCGACAAATCCGGTGTGATGCCAATAAACCTTGTCCTCTTCCTTGGCGCCGGTGAGCACGAATTTGTCCGCGTTCACCACCACCACGAAGTCGCCGCCATCCAGGTGGGGCGAGTAGGTGGGCTTGTGCTTGCCGCGCAGCACATGGGCGATTTTCGAGGCGGCGCGGCCCAGCACCTTGCCTTCGCCGTCCACGATGAACCACGCGCGGCCGCCGTACGCCTGCTCGACAGTCTGATGTGAAGTAAAGCCTCTCATGGCGCAACCTTCTCCCAAAAGGGGTCCGCTTCTTACAGGAAGCCCCCGGGGTCCGTCAAGGAAAACCTGACGTGTCCGCCGCCGCTCTCCGCTCTGGATCATGACAGCCCGCCAGAACCCCGGTTTTGGGGAGCGGATAGAGGCGGGGCAGGCGGATCGCGCCACAGGGCGTGGGAGAGGTCCGGCGCAACAGCGCGGGAATGATGTCCGGACCTGCGATCGGGTGAAGGGGGCGAAACGGCGGGTCACGGCGGCGATTTTGCTTGACAGTTCCGCCGGTTTGGAGTTTGGGCCGACGGAAACGCCGCGCGCATGGCGGCCTGCCTGGCGGCCATCATGGAGGCCAGCAATCCAAGGACAGCCCCGGCCAATGACTCTCCCTCCCTGGCACGCACTCGGCGTTGATGAGACCTTCGCCGCCCTCTCCTCCTCCGCCAGCGGGCTCTCCTCCGCCGCGGCAAGGGAGCGCCTGGAGCGGGACGGTCCCAACGCATTGACTGAACGGCGAGGCGCTTCGTGGGCGCGCAAACTCGCCGAACAGTTTTTCCAACCCCTTGTCGTGGTGCTCATTGGAGCAGCGGCGCTCTCGATTTTTCTTGGCGACCTGGTGGACGCCGCCGTCATCGCGGCGGTGGTGGTGCTGAACGGGCTCATCGGTTTCTTCCAGGAATACCGCGCGGAGCAGTCCATCGCCGCACTCTCGAAGACCATCCTGACGGAGGCGACCGTGCTCCGCGACGGGCGGCTCCAGCGCATCCCGAGCGAGCAACTCGTCAAGGGGGATGTGGCGGCCCTCCAGCCGGGCGATACGGTTCCGGCCGACCTCCGGCTCTTCGATGTCCGGGATCTCAAGGTTGAAGAGGCCGGCCTGACCGGCGAGTCCACGCCATCGCACAAGCGGGTGACAATCCTGCCGGCGGACACGGGCGCCGGCGACCGCGAGAACATGGCCTTCGCGGGTTCAGCCGTCACCTATGGCGTGGCGCGCGGCGTCGTGGTGGCGGTGGGCGACGCGACCGAAACCGGACGGATCGCCGGCCTCATGGCGGCGACCACGGCCCTGGAGACTCCGCTCACGCGGCGTATCGCACAGCTTTCCCGGGTATTGGTGTGGCTGATTCTGGGGCTGGCCGGAGCGCTTTTCCTGGTCGAATGGATGCGGGGCGCTTCCCTGGTGACCACGTTCGAAGCCTCCGTCGCCCTGGCGGTGGGCGCGATTCCCGAAGGACTTCCCGCGGCGGTCACCATTCTCCTTGCGGTGGGCGTCTCATCCATGGCGAGACGGGGAGCGCTCATACGGCGGCTGCCAGCCGTGGAGACGCTGGGCGAGACCACTGTCATCTGCTCGGACAAAACCGGCACGCTGACGGAAAACCAGATGACGGTGACCATGATCGCCGCGGCCGGCGAGACCTTCACCTTCACGGGAGTGGGGTTCGACGGCGCGGGCGAGTTGCGGCGCGATGGCGTTCGCACAGAGCCCGGCGTGTCCGCTGCGCTGCTCGAAACGCTGCGCGCGGGCGCGCTCTGCAACGATGCGCGGATCACCGGCGCGGACGCCAGCCTGAAGGTGGAGGGCGATCCCACCGAGGCCGCGCTCACGGTCGCGGCGCGCAAGGCGGGACTCGACGAGGCAAGCCTCGCTCCGTTCAGGCGGCTGGACGTGGTCCCGTTCGAATCCGCCCACATGTACATGGCGTCGCTTCATGAAGGACCCGGCGGCGTGACGCTGTACGTGAAGGGTTCTTCGGACGCCCTTCTGCGCCGCTGCATCGAACGCCTCGAACCCGGCGGAGAAAGCGGCGCGTTCGACGAAGCGGCCATCCACCGCGAGGTTGACTCGCTGGCGGCGCGCGGGCTGAGGGTGCTGGTCATGGCGCGCAGGAGCTTTCCCCCCGGGAAGCGGAACGCCTCTCATGAGGACGTGGAGCGGCTCACCTTTCTTGGTCTCGCCGGCATGATTGACCCGCCGCGCGAGGGGGTCAGACAGGCGGTGGCGGCCTGCCTGAGCGCGGGCATCCAGGTGAAGATGATCACCGGCGATCACGCGGCCACCGCCGCCGCAATCGCCAATGAACTCGGACTCGAAGGCGCGCGCGGCGGGACGGGACGGTTGCACGCGATCACGGGACGCGAACTCGCCGCCATGCCGGAGCAGGAACTAGCGGAGGCGGCCGCCGGCGTGGCGGTATTCGCGCGCGTCGCCCCGGAGCAGAAGCTCTCCCTGGTGCGGGCGCTTCAATCGCGCGGCCACATCGTGGCGATGACGGGCGACGGCGTCAACGACGCCCCCGCGCTGAAGAAGGCGGATATCGGCATCGCGATGGGCAGGAACGGAACCGATGTCGCGCGATCCGCGTCCTCGATGATCCTGACGGACGACAACTTCGCCACCATCGCGGCCGCGGTCGAGGAAGGCCGGGCGATCCATGACAACCTGGTCAAGTTCATCGCATGGTCCCTGCCCACGAACGGCGGCGAGGGGATCGTTCTTCTGGCGGCCGTGTTGTTTGGCACGGCGCTGCCGGTGCTGCCCGTGCAGTTATTGTGGGTGAACCTGGCGACCGCGCTTCTTGGAACGGCGCTGATCTTCGAGCCCCGGGAGCCCGGACTCATGAAGCGGCATCCCCGCGCCGCGAAGGCGTCCATCCTCGATCGCAACCTCGGCATCCGCACGGCGCTGGTGTCGCTGGCCGTCGGCTCGGCGGCCTTTGGGTGCTTCAACTGGGCCCAGATGCAAGGACTTTCCGGCGAAGCCAGCCGCACCATCGCCGTCAACACGATCGTGGTCGTCGAAGTGGGCTACCTTTTCGCATGCCGGAGCCTCGTTCTTCCTTCATGGCGAATTGGGTTTTTCACCAACCACGGAGTCTGGATCGGCGCCGCGGCGATGCTCGTGGTGCAATTGGCCTTTACGTACGCGCCGATCATGAATCGCCTGTTCCATACCTCGCCGATCGATCTCTGGTGGTGGGGGGTCATGACGGCGGCCGGACTTCTCATGTTCCTGCTGGCCGAGGCGAAGAAAGCCTGGACCGCGCGCGCCCGGCGCCGCGAATAGCGTTTTGACCCGCGCACACGGGGCGTGTTAGCCGGAACGCCGGACACAACCGGCAGGCCTTGGAGAATCCCGATCATGCGCAATTCACTCGATGGACAGGTCGTTCTGGTCACCGGCGCCGCGCGGGGCATGGGCGCTGAACATGTACGTCAACTCGCGGGCGTGGGCGCGCGCGTTGTCGCTACGGACGTGCTCGATGAAGAGGGGCGGGCGCTCACAGCCGGCCTCGGGAATGACGTGATCTATCAACATCACGACGTGACCGTGGAAGCGGACTGGATCGCGGCGGTCGCGAAGGCCGAAGCGCGTTTCGGTCCCGTGAACCACCTCGTCAACAACGCCGGCGTCGTCACGTTCGGTTCGATTGAGTCCACCGATCCGGCCGCGTTCAGGCGCACGATTGATATCAACCTCACGGGGTGCTGGCTGGGAATGCACTACACCGTACCATCCATCCGCCGCGCCGGCGGCGGTTCGATCGTGAACATCTCGTCAACGGCCGGTCTGCAGGGGTACGCCAATCTCGGGTCGTACGTCGCCAGCAAATGGGGGTTGCGCGGGCTGACCAAGGCGGCCGCGCTCGAACTCGGGCCGCTCGGAATCCGCGTCAACTCGATTCACCCCGGACCCATTCGCACGCCCATGATCGCGGGCCTCGACGCGGATTCAATCGTCGCGTCGCAGCCGATCGCCCGGGTGGGCGAGCCGGAGGAGGTCACGGCGATGTTGCTCTACCTGCTCGCTGACGCAACCTACTCGACCGGGCACGAGTTCATCATAGACGGCGGCGCCGTGATCGGACAGGTGGTGCGAACCCTGGTTGATCAGGACTGAAACCCGCCCGCCGCATCAGTCCGGACGGGCGGAATCACCGCGCCGGAAACCGCCATTGAACTTGCCGGCGGCGCGCGGCGGAACTCTCACGGTCCAACGCCAGTCGCGGAAAAAACATCCGGCTGGCCTCCGTGCGCCATCCGGCGCGCGCCCCATTCCATGACACATGAGGAAACAGAAGGTGGATTTCATCCCGTCCAATGTTGCGCCAGTCAAAGGCGGTGTGGAACAATCCGGACCAATGTCGCGTACCCTGATTCCATGGGCGGCCACGGCGCTGGCGGCGCTGGCGGTGTCGGCCTGCGATTCCGGCGGCCCTCCCGCCCAGCCGGCCGCATCCGGTCCTTCTCCAGCCACTCCGGCCATGGCCCAGCAACCGCCCACGGCGCCCAGCCGGCTGGAACTGGTGGGTCCGGGGGCTGGAGAAGCCGCCACCGGCGCGCTCCGCGCCGCCGGACCCCAAGAGGAATCCTCGCGGGCGGTCACGGAAAAATACCTGAACTGCCTGGCGCGGAAAGACCTCGACTGCATCAACGGGCTGGTGGCCTGGGACGCCTTCCGCCTGTTCCGTTCCCTCGAAGCCACGGCGCTGCTGCCCGTGGACAAACGCCTGGAGCACTACCGCAAATACGCCGGGGATATACTGGACGCCTCGCCGTCCGGACTGATGGCGCCGCCGCGGGATTTCAACCTCCTCGATCACGATCCGGTGAAGGCCATCCTGAATGCGGAGCAGACCCACGAGGTGCGGGAATCCCTCCATGTGGATGTGATCGAGTGGGATGGCGTGCCGGGGCAGTGGAAATTCCGCAACCTCGATCCCTCCATGATGTTGTGCGAACTGATGATGGGACACGCCAAGAAGGTGATGAGCGCCTTCGATAAGAAGGTTTACGTGGTGCTGGCGCCGCGGGCCGCCAATCCGGGCCTGCCGCCGATCCATTTCTTCACGGTGCGGCGCGCGGCGGACGGGAAATGGCGCATGGGTTCGCCGCTGCCGCTGACGGAAGATGTCTTCCCGCGCCCGCGCCCGCTGGAAATGCTCAAGACGCTGCGCATCCGCTACGAACACGAACGGCCGCGCGGCGCCCCCTGTTTTGATCAGTAGGACGCCGTCATCCTGTTCCTGGAACTTGCGAACCCCCATCCGCAATGCTTCGCGGCGTTCACGCTCGCACGCCGTGCGAACCCCGCCACGCATCCCGGCACACCTCCCGGGCGAGAAAAAATCCCGGGCGGCCCCGCGGAATACCCTTGGATAACTGGATGGCAAGCGAAAGCGGGCGGGGGGGAAATCCCCTCGCCCGATAAACAAAGTCCTGGCGCCGGAAAAGCGGGCGTGACGAAGAGGGGCTCGGGCGGCGGGCATGGATATGCGGAACCGGCGAGGGGCCGCAACTGGCGGCCAGGTCATCCACTAATAAGTATGAAATGGCGGGACAAGGCATGGGGCCGGACCCGGGCCCGTGGATCAACTGTTCCAGAATGACCTGCCCCGGCCAGGGCATGGGGCTGGTTTTCAGGCGCTTTTCCAGCGCCCGCCAGAGGCAGTCCCGGCGTGGTTTGAGGGCTTGACTTTGCAGGGTCCCTGGATTTATTTACACGCGCCTTTCCGGGCAGCTTTCATTTTCCGCACCGGCTTCGAGGGGCCTCGAATCCTCTCCATTTTGCGCGCATGTTTGCTTTTCTGTTTTTTACGTTCGCCTTCCTGACGGTGGCCGCGGCCATCACCACGGTGACGCTGCGCAACCCGGTGTACTCCGCCGTGTCGCTGGTGGTGGCGCTGTTCTTTCTGGGGATGATTTTCCTCCAGCTTTATGCGCATTTTCTGGGCATCATCCAGATTCTGGTCTACGCGGGGGCCATCGTGGTGCTGTTCCTGTTTGTGATCCAGCTTCTGGATCAACGGGATGAAGGCGTGGGTTTTGACGCCGGCAAGGTGGCGGGACCCTTCGCGGGCTTTCTCGCAGTGGTGACCGGCCTGACCATCTTCGCGGCGGTTTTCCCCAGCCTGAAAGGCATTGACGGCCCTCCCGATGAACCGGTGAAAATGATCGGGCTGTTTGAAGACCGCGGCGGCAAACTAACCAACCTGTCCGCCCACCTGCCGGAATCCTGGCGGGAAGGCGGCAAAACCGTCACCCGCGAGGCCATGCCGGTCCGGTTCGACGCCGCCGGCGCGGACAATTACGCGATCCTTGTTGGATTCGCCCGTCCGGACGCCGAGGGCATTCAAACCACCCTGCTCACCCCCGCCAAACCAATCCACGGCCAGCAAACCCGTTTCTTCCAGGATGATCCGGATGATGCTCTGGTCAAGGAACTGCGGGAGGGTACGCGGAACCGCTCGGGCAAGCGCGTGACCGCCAGCTATTTTGACGGCCGCGGATGGTCTCCGCTGCCCGGCTTCACCGATCGCACCGCGCAAGGCAAAAACAGCTTCGCGCAGAACGGCAAGCTGCTGTGGCGCCCCCCCTTCAACTGGGCGCCCTACGCGCCGCGCGGCGCCGCCCAGCGGGGTTATTATATCAAGCTGGAATTCACGGGCGGCGATGAAGGCGGCAAGGAGAAACAGGGCGGCGAATCCACCGTCAGCCCGTCGTTCGCGCTGGCGTCCATTCTGCCAATCGGCGACGAACGCTACGGCACGCCGGAGGCGGTCGCTTCCGAACTCTACAATTTCCAGGTTCCACGGTACGTGGTGGCCTTCGTACTGACCTCTTTCCTGTTGCTGGCCGCCATCATCGGAGCGGTGGTGCTGGCCAAGCGCAAGGTCTGATTCCGCGGGTGCATGACATGGGTGATTTGATCAACCAGATTCTGAACCTGCCCAAGGACCTGCCGTTGGGCGGCGGGGGGAGCGGCGGCGGACTGTTCAGGATTGGCCTCGCCCACTATATCGCCCTGTCGGCGATCCTGTTTTCGGTGGGCGCGCTGGGGGTGATGATCCGCCGCAACGTCATCACGGTGTTGATGAGCGTCGAACTGATGCTCAACGCCGTGAACGTCGCCTTCATCGCCTTCAACCGGTTCGGAACCGGCATTCACACCCAGAACTCCCACGGACAGATTTTTGCGTTCTTCGTCATGGCGGTCGCCGCCGCGGAAGCCGCCGTCGGGCTGGCCATCATCATCAATGTGTTCCGCCTGCGCGAGACCGTGAACGTGGACGAACTGGACGTTCTCAAACACTGAAGCGCGAACGGAAGCCACCGAAGCATTCACCATGCAATTCACACTTCAGCACCTGGGCGGCAACGAATACAGCTTCAACCTGCTGTACCTGATTCCTCTCTTCCCCCTGCTGGGAGCGGCGATCAATGGCCTGCTCTGGCCGCTGCTGAACCGCATCACGCTGGTCTTCGCCGAGCGCAAACTGCCGCGCGGCCTGGTTCATGTCACCGCCGTGGGCGCCATGGCCGCTTCCGCCGGCGCGGCCATCATCGCCTTCCTCAAGCTGCGCGGCCTGCCCCTCTCCGATTCGCCAGTCTTCGTCTTTCACTGGTGGGACTGGTTCCAGGCGGGCGGACTGAAGGTCGCCGTGGCCTTCCGCTACGACCAGCTGACCGCGGTCATGTGTCTGATCATCACCTGCATCGGCGCGATGATCCACGTGTACTCCATCGGGTACATGTCGGAGGAGGAATCCTACAACCGCTATTTCACCTATCTGAACCTGTTCGTCTTCTTCATGCTCATCCTGGTGATGGGCGACAGCCTGCCGCTGATGTTCGTCGGCTGGGAAGGCGTGGGGCTGGCCTCCTACCTGTTGATCGGCTTCTGGTTCGAAGACTCCGAAAAAGCCAGCGCCGGCAAAAAGGCGTTTATCGTCAATCGCGTGGGCGACGCCGGATATCTGCTGGGCATGTTCATGCTTTTCGTGCTGTTCGGCACGCTGAACTTCAGCGAACTGGCGGACAAGGCCGCCGCCTCCGGATTCAGCCCGGCGGATCATCCCTGGATGCTGAGCGCCGCGCTGATCTGCCTGTTCATCGGCGCCGCCGGCAAGTCCGCGCAGATTCCGCTGTACGTCTGGCTCCCCGACGCGATGGCCGGCCCCACTCCGGTGTCGGCGCTGATCCACGCCGCGACGATGGTGACCGCCGGCGTGTACATGATTGCGCGGCTGAATTTCGTTTACGCCCTGTCGCCCGCGGCCATGACGGTGGTCGCCGGCGTGGGCGCCGCGACCGCTCTTTTCGCCGCGACCATGGGCTTTTACCAGAATGACATCAAGAAGGTGCTGGCCTACTCGACCGTATCGCAGTTGGGCTTCATGTTCATCGCTGTGGGAGTGGGCGCCTGGTGGGTGGGGATTTTCCACCTGATGACCCACGCCTTCTTCAAGGCCTGCCTGTTCCTCGGCGCCGGATCAGTGATTCACGGCATGCACCACGAACAGGACATGCGCAAAATGGGCGGCCTCAAATCCTACATGCCCATTACATATTGGACCTATTTCCTGGCCACCCTCGCCATCGCCGGCATTCCGCCCTTTTCCGGTTTCTTCTCGAAGGATGAAATCCTCTACAAGGCCTGGACCGGCGGCAATATCCTGAATCCCGCCGGCAAGGTGATCTTTTTCACCGGATTGCTGGCGGCGCTATGCACCGCGTTCTACATGTTCCGCAGCGTATTCATGACCTTCCATGGCGAATCGCGCGCGGATGAACACACCAGGGAACAGATTCACGAATCGCCCCGGACCATGACCGCCGTGCTGGCGATTCTGGCGTTTCTCGCAACCTCCGGCGGTTTCCTGGGGCTTCCGCATTGGATTCCGGGGCATCCCGCCAACGTGCTGGAACACTGGCTGGAGCCGGTCTTCGCCCAGTCCGCCGGTTCGCTGGTGTTTCACGAGGCCAACGGCTTCCTGTTCGCCGTGATCTCCGTGGCGGTGGCGCTCTCGGGAATCCTGCTGGCGCGTTATTTTTATCTCACCCCGGCGGGACAACAGAAGGCCGAGGCGTGGCGTCAGGATTTCAACTCGATCTACACCCTCGTCCAGAACAAATATTACGTGGACGAATTCTACGACTTCGCCATCGTGAAAACCATCCACGCCTTCTCGGTGCTGCTGTGGCGCATCGCCGATGCTTTCCTGATTGACACGGTCGCCGTCAACGGCCTGGCCCAAATTACCTACTACGCGGGGTATGCGTTCCGCGCGCTGCAGACGGGCAATGTCCAGCGCTACGCCGTCGGCATGATCGCCGGACTCGCGGTTCTGGCCGCCGTGCTCGCGGCCAAGGGCGGATAACGGGTGAAAGCATGAATATGACGTGGTTTGAACAAAATCTCGCCAGCATCGTCGCCTTTGTCCCGTTGCTTGGCGCCATCTGCGCGCTGCTGATCCCCGCGGAGGAAAAGGGCGTCTCGCGCTGGTCGGCGTTCTTCTTCAGCATGCTGGCCTTCGTGATGTCGCTGTGGATGTTCGCCGCCTACCGCGACTACAGTTCGTCCATGGCGTTTGAAGTGCGCAAGGAATGGATCCCCGCCTTCGGCGTCAGCTACCACGTCGGCGTGGACGGCATCAGCCTGCTGCTGGTGATGCTGACCACCTTCCTGACCCCCATCGTGGTGCTCTCCACCTTCCGCGCGGTGGATGAGAAGGTGAATTTGTACATGTTCTGCATGCTCTTCCTGGAAGCCTGCATGCTGGGCAGCCTGATCGCGCTGGATGTCTTCCTGTTCTACGTGTTCTGGGAACTGATGCTCATCCCGATGTTCATCCTGATCGGGGTTTTCGGCGGAGACAACCGCATCTACGCGACCATCAAGTTCTTCCTCTTCACGTTCGCCGGTTCGCTGCTGATGCTGGTCGCCATTCTGTACGCCTACCTGCATTCCACCGACCCGCTGACCGGCGGACATTCCACCAGCATCTACCACCTGGTCAACCTGAATATTTCTCCGAATGCTCAGATGCTGTGTTTCCTGGCCTTTTCGCTGGCCTTCGCCATCAAGGTGCCGATGTTCCCCTTCCACACCTGGTTGCCGGACGCCCACGTGCAGGCTCCCACGGGCGGATCGGTCATCCTGGCCGGCGTATTGCTGAAGCTGGGCGTGTACGGATTCATGCGCTTCGCCATTCCGATGTTCCCGGCGGCGGCCATGAAGTTCATGCCGGTCATCGCCGCCCTGTCGGTCGTGGGCGTTATCTACGGCGCGCTGGTGGCGATGGTGCAGAACGACATCAAAAAGCTGGTCGCCTATTCATCCGTCAGCCACCTGGGCTTTGTCATGCTGGGCCTGGCCGCCATGACCGTCACCGGGGTGACCGGCGCGCTCTACCAAAGCATCAACCACGGCGTTTCCACCGGCGCGCTCTTCCTCATCGTCGGCATCATTTATGAGCGGGCGCATACCCGCGAAATCGCCCATTTTGGCGGCCTGGCCAAGCTGCTGCCCTTCTTCGCGGCGGTGTTCCTGGTGGTGACGCTCTCCTCCATCGCCCTGCCGGTCACCAACGGATTCATCGGCGAATTCATGATCCTCATCGGAACCTTCGCCAGCGGAACGCTGAAACACGCCAAGATCATGACGGCGCTCGCCAGCACGGGCGTGGTGCTGGGCGCGGTGTATATGTTGTGGATGTACCAGCGGGTCATGCTGGGACCGGTGACCAACGAGGAAAACCGCGGCCTGGAAGACATGAACCTGCGCGAGATGCTCTACATGGCTCCGGTGATCGCCATGATCTTCATCATGGGGCTGTTCCCCGAGCCTTTCCTGCGCAAGGTCGAACCCTCGGTCAACAAATTCGTGAATCAGGTCACCTCCCGCGCGAAGGAAGTCGAGGAAGCCAACGCGCGCTGGAACGAGGAGCACGGGGTCAAGACCGCCAAGGCTCCGGAAGACGGGAATCACTGATGCCTGGAATGTTTTCAGAACTCGCCAAGCTGGACAACTGGTCCCAGTGGTCCATCGCCCCGATGGCGATCGTCTTCGCCGGCGCGGTGGCGACGACGCTGATCGCGGGCTTCGTCAAGGACTCCACCCGCCGGAGCTTCATCGGCCAGATATCCATCTTCTGCCTGGCGATCGCCGCGGCGGTGAATTACGTCCAGTGGACCGGCGGCTGGCAAGACCCCGGACGGCTGGTCTGGGCCGGGTCCATGACCCTTGATTATCTGACCATGCTGATGAATTTCGTCTTCATCGGCTGCGCCATCCTGGCGATTCTGATCTCGCTGAACACCATCAGCGAACTGGGTATCGAATACGGCGAATTTTATCCGCTGATCCTGTTCGCCACCGGCGGGATGATGTGCATGGTGCAGGCGACCGATCTGCTGATGATCTTCATCGGCCTGGAAGTCATGTCCATCCCGCTGTACATCATGTGCGGCATGCGCCGCTCGCAGGATCGCAGCGCCGAATCGTCCCTGAAATATTTCATCCTCGGCGCGCTGGCGGCCGGTTTCCTGCTGTATGGCGTCGCCCTGACCTACGGCGCCACCGGCGTCACCAGCCTGCATGGCATCCAGCGCTGGACCATGGAAAACGGCGGCCTGGCGGCCAATCCCCTGCTGACGGCGGGACTGGCGCTGATTCTGGCCGGTTTCGCCTTCAAGATCGCGCTGGCGCCCTTCCACATGTGGACGCCGGATGTCTACGAAGGCGCGCCCACCTTCGTCACCGCCTTCATGTCGGCGGCGGTGAAGGCGGCGGGATTCGTGACCCTGTTCCGCATCCTGGTCACCGGATTTTTCCAGAACGGCTACACCGCCAGCCTGGTGGGATGGGGAGAAATCATCGCCATTCTCGCGGTGCTGACCATGACCATCGGCAACTTCAGCGCCCTGGTCACCAAAAACGTCAAACGCATGCTGGCCTGGTCCTCCGTGGCGCACGCTGGTTACGCGGCGGTGGGCCTGGCGGCGGCTCCGGCCGCGGGCGCGGATGGCGTGGGCGGCGTGCTGTTCTATGTGATCGGATACGCGCTCACCAGCTTCGTGTCATTCGGCGTGGTGGCGGCGTTTGAAAAGCAGAACGGCGGCCTGAGCCAGGTGGAAGACTACCGCGGGCTTGGTTACAGCCAGCCCTTCTACGCCTTCGCCATGACGGTCGCGATGTTCGCGCTGGCGGGCATTCCGCCCACGGTCGGTTTCCTTGGCAAATGGTATGTGTTCAAGGCCGCCGTGGAGGCGAATATCACCTGGTTGGCGGTGATTGGCGTGCTCAACAGCCTGGTGTCGGTCTACTACTACCTGCGGGTGGTGGTGGCCATGTACCTGGAATCGCCGGAGGAACAGGCGGAGCAAGAGCCGATCAAATCCTCCGCCCTGTGGCTGGCGGTGCTGATTTCCACCGTGCTGACGATTGGCGTGGGCCTGTTCCCGAAGAAGCCCCTGGGCGCGGTGGAAAAATCCGTTTCGCCCATGTTCGTCAAGAAGTAAACAGCTTTCCTTATCTTACGCGGCCCGCCCCGCCGGGAATCCCCACGGCCCGGGACATCGCCCTGCCTTGCGCCCCCCCCACCCCGCCGGAACCTTTCCCGCTTCCTGCCTGACAACGGCGGGGATACCGCACCGCCCGGTGAAGCGCATCCGCGCCCCTCTCCATGGGGCGGGAACGGAAGGGAGGGACCGCCATTGTTCTCCCGTTGATCCCGCGTTGCAACCCGCATGACAGGGCCGATCGCAAAATCCTCCGGCAAACCTTTCACCGCGCCAGATCCCCTTCGTCTGAAGCGCACAAAGGAAACGCCGCCCGGGCGGCCACCCGGACGGCGCTGTTCATGTCCTGACACGCCATTCAACGTGTCGCCGGAAAGGATACCCGCGGCGGAAAACCGCGTCAACAAGAATTTTCGATTTTTTCGTCTTTATTTTACGGGCGCGGGAAGGCGCCGCAACCGCCTCGCAGCCGTGCGGAAAAGCCCCGATCATGCGCTGAAATTCAACCGCCGTTGCTTACTGGAAGTAATCACGCCTTCCGGCGAGGTTCACAACAACATATATGATGTAAAATGGGGCGTTCGCGCGGATCCGCGACTTCAGGGGAGGAGCGCTATTTCGGCAGAAATTGCAGGGGATCCGAGGGCTTGGCCGACACCCGCACTTCAAAATGCAGGTGCGGCGTGGAACTGTGCCCGGTGGAGCCGACATCCGCGATATGGTGGCCCTTGGCGACCTTTTGGCCCTGCTTCACACGGATTACATGGTTGTGCGCGTACACCGTGATGATATCTCCCGCATGGCGGATAAGCACCAGCTTGCCGTAGCCCCGGTATTTTTCATCGGCGTAGACCACTTCTCCGGCTTCCGCGGCGTAGACCGGAGTCCCCAGCGGAGCGGCGATATCAATGCCGTCGTGCTTGCGGCCGCCGCGCAGCCCGAATTTCGAGGACAAGAGGCCCTGCACCGGCCAGATGAAATCCGGTTTGACGCCCTCCAGCGACGGGGGCGGCGCGTTCACGGAAGCCAGGTCGCCGCCCGATCCCTTGATGGCGGGTGCGGCCGCCCGCGCGGGCTTCGGCGCCTTTTTCGCATTCGCCGCGACAGGTTTTTTCCTTGATTCCGGTTCAGGCGCGTCCTGCCGCGGCTCCCGCTGGCTCCATTGCCCGAATTCGCGGACGCCCGCGCGCTGCAGGCCGCAACCGGCCAGGCTGCCGGCGGCGATCAACATCAGAATAATGGCGCGCGTGGCGGACATGTTCAGGTCACCATTCCGGTTCAACCGCCCTCTACCCAAGGTTTGCATGGAAATGGCGGTCATCCAAAAAAACCTATTTGATCGGCCTGGCCGTGAAGTTCATGGATCCATTGGAGTGATAGACGGCCAGCAGATACCAGCCGTCCGCCAGGCGTCCCGCCGCCGCCTGGCCGCCGGGGATGGCTTCCCCAAGGACGGGCTTGCCTTTTCCATCAAACGCCCCGGGCCGGGGGGCCGCCGACGCCGAAACCACGAAGGGAACCGGCTTGGACGCGAGCAGTTCCTGCATGGGCTTGCGGATGGCTGGCGCGGCGGACAACTCCCCGGCCGCCGGTTCAAACAGGTCCGAGCCCGCCAGCAGCACCGGCAAGGGGGATTGTGCAATCAGATGCTTCAAGCCCATGGGATGCTTGTCGCCCCACGCGCAGACATCCTCCCGGCCTTCACCGTAAACCCCCGGCGCGCTGAGGATGGCCAGCAACTGGGTCTCGAAGCGGCGGACGCGGTTGAGGTTGATCAGATTGCCAAAGCGGCTGGAAAGATTGGCGGCGGCGGTCAGGTATTCCTCGCGCGGGGGGGATGATCCGGCCAGAATCAGCACGGGCTTGGCGGTTTGCAGCAGGGGGGTCAGGAAACGCTCCATGCCTTCGCGGCTGGAGGTGATGCTTCCGGCGATCAGAAAGAAATCGGTCTTGGCCGAATCGCCGGCGACGGCCTGCGCCGCCCGGGCCGCCGCTTCGGGATCGAGCGGCGGGTCCGCCAGAACGGCCAGGGTATGCTGGAAAAGCTCCCGGGGTTCGGTGACCCGCCAGTGATACCCCTGCGGATAAACCGTCCATTTGTTCATGCGGATGGGATCCTGTCCCATCTTGATGCCAAACAGCCCCCAGCATTCCGGGTCCAGTTTGAATGGCGGTTGAGCCACGGCGGCGCTGGTGGTCTGCTTCCAGCCTCCAGGAGCCTTGGGAGGCGCTTCCTGAGCCGCCGGGGATGGCGGCGGCGGAACAGGGGCCGGAGCAACAGCGCCGGCCGCTGGTTGCGCCGGTTTATCCTGTTCGCACCCGGACGAGGCGAGGAGCGCCAGCAATGAAATCAGAACGGACGCGCCCGCCCGGACAGGATGTTGGTCAAGAATCGGTTTCATGCCGCCCGTGATGGTGGAAATGCTGGCGGGGTTATCCCGCGGTTGGGGGCGAACCCCCTTCAAAAACCATTAGCCCGGTCATCCGTTCCGGCAATTTTTTGGATGGCGCCCCTGCCGCGTTTGATATCTTTGGCGATGGCGGCGATGTGAAACGCCTCCGGCAACGGTTTTTTTTCTTCCTGCCACCATTTTCCATCCTCCGTATGTGGTGACGCGCCCCTTCGTGACAGGGCGCCGCACGCACTCATGATTTGATCCCCCGGGACCGATTGACGGAATCAAGTGGTTGCGGGTAAACAGCATGGTCCTGTTTCAACAACCCATGGGGAATCCAATGAGCAAGCGGGAATTTATTTTTACCTCGGAATCGGTTTCGGAAGGTCATCCGGACAAGGTCGCCGATCAGATTTCAGACGCCATCCTGGACGCCATCATCAAGGATGACCCGCGGGCGCGCGTCGCCTGCGAAACCCTGGTGACCACGGGCGTGGCCATGATCGCAGGGGAGATCACCACCAGCACCTGGGTGGACATGCCCGCGGTAGTGCGCCAGACCATCAAGAATATCGGCTACAATGAATCGTCCATGGGCTTCGACTGGGAGACCTGCGCGGTGCTGACCAGCATTGACAAACAGTCGGCGGATATCGCCATGGGCGTGGACACCGATCCCACCAAAAACAAGGACCAGGGAGCGGGCGATCAGGGCCTGATGTTCGGTTACGCCGTCAACGAAACCCCCGAACTGATGCCGGCGCCCATCCTGTACGCGCACAAGATCATGAAGCGGCTGGCCGAACTGCGGAAGTCGGGAAATTTTCCCTTCCTGCGGCCGGACGCGAAGAGCCAGGTGTCCATGCGTTACGTGGACAACAAACCGGTTTCGGTGGACACCATCGTGGTCTCCACCCAGCATACGCCGGATGTGAAAAACGAGACCCTGCGCGAGGTGATCGTTGACCTGGTGGTCAAGGAAGTGGTGCCGCAGGAATACCTGGGCGCCAATCCCCGCTACCTGATCAACCCCACCGGGCGATTCGTGATTGGCGGCCCGATGGGCGACGCGGGCCTGACCGGCCGCAAGATCATCGTGGACAGCTACGGCGGCATGGGACGCCATGGCGGCGGCGCCTTCTCGGGCAAGGACCCCTCAAAGGTGGACCGCAGCGCGGCGTACATGGGCCGTTATGTCGCCAAGAACGTGGTCGCGGCGGGCCTGGCTGATCGCTGCGAGGTGCAGGTGGCGTACGCGATCGGCGTCGCCGAGCCGGTGAGCATCATGGCCACCACCTTCGGCACGGGAAAAATCCCGGAGGAGAAGATCGAGGCGCTCATCCGCAAACATTTTGATTTGCGTCCGCGCGCCATCATCGAACACCTGGACCTTCTCAAGCCCATCTACACCGCCACCGCGGCCTACGGCCATTTCGGACGCAACGAACCCTCTTTCACCTGGGAGCGCACCGACAAGGCCGCCATTCTGCGGAATGAAGCCGGAATCAAGGGCTGATCCGTGACGATGACGGACGCCGTGGTGCTCGGTCTGGTCCAGGGCGTCACCGAGTTCCTGCCCATATCGAGCGATGGACACCTGGCGCTCGCCCATTCTCTCTTCGGATTCGGCGAGCCCAGTCTGGCCATTGATGTCATGCTCCACCTGGGCACCTGGCTGGCCACGGTCATTGTATTTCGCGGCGACGTGCTGGATCTCATCAAGGGCCTGCCGGAATTTTTCCGGCTGATGTCGCAGCCCGTGCAATGGGCTTCATCGCTGCGGGAATGGTCGCGCGCGGGGGTTCTGCTGGCGATTTTTCTCGCTTCATTGCCCACCGCGGTCATCGGGTTGCTGCTGAAAAAACCGGTGGAGGGAATATTCCAGGGCGCGGCCCCCGCGGCGTGGTTCCTGCTGGTGACCGGGGCCCTGCTGCTGGCCACGAAGTTCTCTCCCTCTGGAGATCGCCCCATGACCATCGGCAAGGCGCTGGCCCTGGGGGTGGCGCAGGGCGTGGCGGTGCTGCCGGGGGTGTCCCGTTCCGGCTCAACCATTTGCCTGGCCCTGATGATGGGGCTTCCCCGCGAAACCAGCGGCCGCTTTTCGTTTTTGATGTCCCTGCCCGCGGTGCTGGGAGCGGTGCTGGTCAAGGCGCGCGATGGCTTTGGCGATGCGCCGCCAGAACCCGCCGCCATGCTGCTGGGGGTGGCGGTCTCGTTTGTCTCCGGCGTGGCCGCCCTGACGCTGCTGCTGGAGGTGATCCGCCGCGGCAGGATGTTCTGGTTCTCCGCATATGTATTTCCGGCCGCGCTGGCGGCGCTGGCCATGGTCTATCTGACATGAACCGGACCCTGACGGCGGCGGAACTCCGTGCGAAACTCGGCGGACGCAGGCGGGCGGCTTTCCGCGCCCGCGCTTCACGCGAGGCGGGGGTGCTGGCGCCGTTTTTCGAGCGGGATGGCGAACTGAGGCTGCTGCTGACCAAACGATCGGACAAACTCAAGAATCATCAGGGACAGATTTCATTCCCCGGCGGGCGGCGTGATGAAGCCGACGAAGGCCTGCTGGCGACGGCGTTGCGCGAGACCGAGGAAGAAATCGGCATCCCGCCGGGCGGCGTGGAGGTGCTGGGCGAACTGGATGCGGTCTTCACGGCGGTATCCAATTACACCGTGTATCCGGTGGCGGGAATCATCGCCCAGCCCGCGAACCTGCGCGTCAACCAGCATGAAATTGACGAAGTGCTGGAGTTGCGGGTGGCCGATCTGCTGAACCCGTCCAATTTCCGCGCGGAGGACTGGTCTTCCATCCATCATCGCGGATACGTATATTTTTTCGAGGTGGACCGGCATATCGTGTGGGGACTGACCGCGCATATTCTCAAAACCCTGTTCGATGAAGTGGTTCCAGGCTGGAATCCCAAACCGGAAGCCCAGCCGCGCAGCCAGGATTGAGGAGACGCCATGGCCGTATCCCCATACTTCGCAGTCATCATGGCGGGAGGATCGGGAACCCGGCTGTGGCCCGCCAGCCGCGCCAATTTCCCCAAGCAGTTCCTCGACATTCCAGGTCCGGTCCCCATGCTGCGCGCCACGGTGGATCGTCTGCCGCCGGAAATCCCCCTCACCCAGGTGCTGGCCGTCACCGGCGAGACGCTGGCGGAGCAGACTCGCCGCCTGCTGCCTGACCTGCCGCGGGAGAATATCCTCGCCGAGCCGGTGGCGAAGAACACCGCGCCCTGCGTGGGCTGGGCCGCGGTGGAATGCCTGCGCCGCAATCCGGAGGCGATCATCGCGGTGCTGCCTTCGGACCAGCATATCGCCAATACGACGGTGTTCCGGGGCGCCGTGCGCGCGGCGATGGAGCGCGCGCGCGGCGGAGCCATCCTGACCCTGGGCATCCGCCCCACCCGCCCGGAAACCGGCTACGGTTATATCGAACGGGCGGAGGAAACGGCCCGGATGGATGGCGGCTTTGCCGTTCACCGGGTGGTCCGCTTCGTGGAAAAACCGGACCGCTCCACCGCCCAGCTTTATCTGGATCGCGGGGTTTTTGAATGGAACAGCGGCATGTTTTTCTTCCGCGGCGACGTGATCCGCGGCGAGATTCACGGCCAGTTGCCCGGCCTTGACGCCGCGCTGGCGCGCATCGCCGCCGCGGGCGCTCCGGATTCGGATGGATACGCCGCGGCGCTGCGCGAGGCGTTCGGCCTGGCGGAAAGCGTCAGCATTGACGTGGGGGTGATGGAAAACGCCCGGCGCATCGAGGTGATTCCCTGCGACATGGGATGGAACGACGTGGGTTCCTGGCAAAGCCTGCGCGATGTCACGCCAGCCGATGACGCTGGCAACCATGTGCTGGGCGAGACCGTGGTGATTGATTCGCGGAACTGCGTGGTGGTGGGCCGGAACACCGCCGCCGCCGTGGTAGGCATGGAGGATATCGTCGTCGCCGCCACGCCGGACGCCGTGCTGGTCTGCAAAACCAGCGATTCCCAGCGCGTGCGTGAGGTGGTGGATGCATTGCGAAAAAAGCACAGCCGGGCTATCTGAGCCGCGCCGTCAATCCTCACCGGAGCGCCGTATGCGAATGATTGTCCGCGCCATCCTGCTGTTGACCCTGCTGTTTGCTTCCAGCGAGGCTTTCGCCAAGGGCCCTTATGACCTCAATGGCCCATTCGGCCTGGGGGCCATCATCGGCTACCCGACGGGCGTCACGGGCAAACTCTACTTCAGCGAACGTCACTCGCTGGATGTCTCGGGCACATGGTCGTTCAGACACGAATCCGTGCTGATCTTCGCCGACTACAATTTCATCTTCGGACGGCTGATCCCCTCCACCGACAAGGGTCAATTCCATTTCGCGCCCTACGTGGGCATTGGCGGCTTCGCCGGCTTCGGCAAGAAGCTGGCCAACGGAGAAAGCGGTCTGGCCGTTGGCCCGCGCGTGCCCCTGGGGTTCTCGGTTTTCGCCGTTCCCGCTTCGCTGGATATTTTCATCGAACTGGTCCCGCTGCTGGAGATCATCCCGGAAGTGAAGTTCCACGGCAACGGCTACCTGGGCGTCCGCTACCACTTCTGACGAACGAAGCGCCGGGCCGCCGGGATTTCTGACCGTTCGCGGCGATTCAATCCGCTCGCGGAGCAGTCCTCCCCTGCCCCGGCTGGGACACCGGCAGGATGCGCGTCACACCGTCCGCAAATTCAAACCGCGCGGCGAATCCACTGCTCTTCCGGACCAACTCCTCGTGAATGGCCTGGGCGGCCTTTCCCTTCGCCACACGCGGATTGAACTGCACCACCCGGTTGTTGACATCCAGCGGCACGGCCTCAACCGACATCAATCTCCCGCCCTGGAATTTGATCCGCGCGGCGATGGCGGTGATGGTCTTGGGCGCGTAGCTGCCAAAGGCGAAATTCCCCAGGCTGTAGAAAACCGGTTTGCCCTCCACATACTCCACCGGCTGGATGACATGGGGGTGGTGTCCCAGCACGGCGTCGGCGCCCGCCCCCACCGCCGCGCGCGCCAGTTCCTTCTGGTAATCCTTGGGGGAAGGCATCAATTCGGCGCCCCAGTGGAAACTCACCAGCACCAGATCCGCCTCCCGCCGGGCTTTTGGAATATCCTCCCTGAGGAAGTGGGCGTGGCCAAAGACCGTGCCGGGCTGCGCGCCGGTGGTGTGAAATTCCGTGGGAAAGGTCAGGGCGTAGGCCAGCACCGCGACGGTGACTCCCTTGACCTTGAGTAGGGCCGGTTTGCGCGCCGCCCGCAGGTTGGGACCGGCGCCTGCGTACGCGACGCCCTCTTTGTCCAGCGCCGCGATGGTGTCGAGCAGTCCACGGGCGGAATAATCCATCATGTGGTTATTGGCCAGCGACACCACGTTGATTCCCGCCCGCTTGATGGCGGCGGCGGAACCGGGATCCTGGCGGAAATTGAAGGTTTTGTCCGGGAATTTATCGCCAGAGCGGGTCAGCGGTGTCTCCAGGTTGGCGAAAACCACATCTCCCTCCTGCAGAAGGGAGGCCGTGCCGCCGAAGGCGAAATCAAAATCGCCCTCCCGGCGCACCACCGGATCGGCGCTGTCGGTCAGCATCAGGTCGCCAACGGCGATCACGGTGATGGCGGGCGCCGCGGCGGACGTTGGGGTGGCGGCGGCGGCCATGGAAACCGGGCCGCAAAGCAGGAAGAACAGCAGAAATCCGCGGAGAATCATGAATTTCAATTTGGCAAGCCCCGGTGCTAAGGTCAATCGCGGATGAAGCTTTTCAAGACCATCCTGCTGTGGGTGTTGCTGGCGGTGTTGCTGGCGGCGGCGGTGCGAACCGCCCGCCAGTTGATGCCGAAGGAAACCGTCAAGGTGCGTGTGGCCGAGGTCCGGCGCGGCGAAATCCTGGAGATTGTGCAAAGCAGCTCCAGCGGCGCCGTGATGTCCGCCCAGCATGCGCGCATCCGCGGAGCTTCCGCCGGCGAGATCACGGAATTGTACGTGGAGCGCGGCATGACCGTGCGGACGGGCGATCCCATCCTCAAGGTGGACGCCCGCGAACTCAAGGCGCGTTTTGATCTGGCCCAGGCCAATTTGCGCGCGGGAGAATCCGCCCTGCGGCAGGGCCGGGAGCGCCTCGACGCCGCCGAGCGTGAACTGAAGCGCCTGAGCGATCTGCAGAAGCAGGGCCTGACAACGCCGCAACTGACCGAACGGGCCGAGACCGAACGCAACGTCGCGCGCGAATCGCTGTCCGCGCTGCAAGCCAATATTGATCAGCTTCGCGCCTCGGTGGAACTGGCCAAAACCACGCTGGACAAAGCGGTGATGCGGGCGCCCTTTGGCGGCCTGATTTCCGAACTGACCGTCGAACTGGGAGAAACCCTGACGCCCGGACAGCCGGTTTACGAACTGGTGGACCCGCGCGACGTATACGTGGAAGCGCCAATTGATGAAGTGGACCTGGGACGCATCGGCGTGGGTCAGCCGGTGATTGTCTCCCTCGACGCCTACCCGGAACTGGAAGCCCCGGGCCGCATCATCGAGATCAGCCCGGTCATCTCCGTGGACCTGAAACTGAACCGCACCGCGAAAATCCGGGTGCAGGTCAATCCGCCGCCGGGAGTGGCGCTGCGCGTGGGCATGTCCGCCGACATTGAAATCGTGGTCAACCGCAAGGATGACGCGCTGTTCGCCCCCACGGTGGCGGTGATTGGCAAGGGCGAGACCCGGGAGGTCTACGCCATCCGGGAAAACCGTACGCAAAAAATCCGGGTCGCCACGGGCCTCGCCAACTGGGAACGCACGGAAATCCTGAGCGGGCTGTCGGCGGGAGAGCAGGTGATTGTCAGCCTGAACGCGGAAGGCCTGGCGCCCGGAAAGCTGGTGGAGATCATCGGCCAGGATCAACCCGCCGAACGCGACAGCGCCGCCACACCCGCCATCCATATTGAGCCGCCTCCCGGGCTGGTGGGCGCCACCCACGCATCCGCCATCAGGCCGTGACATCAGCCGCCCGCTTGGGCAGAATCTCCGTCATGAAATTCCCCAGACCATCCGCCGCGTGGCTGGCGTGCGCCATCTTGCTTGCGGTCGCGTGCTCGTCCAGTGGCGAGGCCGATCCGCAAAAGGATCGGGACGCCGCCATCAGGGACGCAAGTCCATCCCAGGACGCCGGGGCGGCTCCCGCGGCGGACTCCGGGACCCCGGCGGATTCATCGGCAAATGATCTCAACGGCTGGGGTCCGTTGGACGATGGTTCCCAGTCAGACGCCCCGGATTCCATGGAGGATGCGGGCGCCGCCACGGATATCGCCACGGACGGCGCAGCGCCGCCAGACGCCGCGGACGCTGGCGGCCCGGGCGATTCCACGCCCGCGGATTCAGGCCCCGTGTCCGCGAAATGCCAGGGCCTGGGCGGAAAATCCACACTGACCGCCGTTGATGCGGTCAAGGCCACGGCGGCGGGCCTGGTGTTCTCCGCCCGCAAGGATGAAAAGGCGAAAACGGACCTTTACCTGATCGCTCCCGATGGAAGCGGTCTCAAGAACCTGTCCAACACCGCCGATAAAGACGAAACCTCGGCGCAGTTCATCGAAGGCGGAAAAACGCTGCTCTTCTCGGACAGCAACAACCTGGGTGGATTTTTCATCACGCCGCTCAACCAATTTACCCCGGTCCGGATTCGCGGATCGCGCGGCGGCAACGCCCGGTTATCGCCCGATGGCAAGCGCGTGGCCTTCATTGACACCGTGAGTTTCCGGGACGCCGCGCAATCCGATGAACTGTTCGTCGCGGATTTCGATCCGGCGGGAATGATGATCGCGAATCCAAAGCTGATCACTCCCGATGGCGATGATCAGGATGATCCGGTCATCGGCAAACCCGCCCACGTGGCCTGGCTGCCCGATTCGTCCGCTCCCGCCGCGGCGATTTTCCGGGTTGAACTGGAAGGCCGCTGGATGAACGACATTCTGGTGATCAAGGATTCCTCCAGTTACCAGTTCATCACCCGGCGCACGGCGTTTCTGACCGATCGGACCCTGTACCATGGCGCTTTCGCTTTCGCCCCCGATGGCAGGCGCGTGCTGTATTTTCTGACGGAAGAAGGCGGCTCCAACGCCGGATATTTCCTGATTCCTGACTGGACCGCGCGGTCTGACAACGAACGCCGTCAGGAGAATGGCTGCCGCGTCCTGACGGGCCGCCCGCAACGCAAGGATGGCCTGCTGCGCGGAGCCGATTACAACACCGCAACCATCAACCGGGACGGACGGTTCTTCGCCGCCGCGGTTGACGAGGGCGTGATTGTCATTCTCGACGCCAACGGCGGCGAGGTCACCCGCTTTGACACCGGGCTGAAGTCGGTCTCCGGACTGACGTGGGATTGAGGCCGTATCCATGCCGAAGCCATCAACGCTGAATGAACAGGACTGGCGCGCCGCCGGCGATCAAGCGGTGGAGGAACTGCGATCCTTGATCCGCATTGACACCACCAATCCGCCCGGAAACGAGCGCCAGGCGGCGGAATACATGGCGGAGTTGATGAGCGCCGCCGGTCTGGAGCCGGAACTGCTCGACTGCAAGCCGGGGCGCGGCAACATGACCGCGCGCCTGCGCGGAACCGGCGAAGAGGCGCCGGTTGTTCTGGTGGCCCATCTCGACGTGGTGCCCGCAGTCGAAGACACCTGGAAATATCCGCCCTTCGCGGGCGAAATCGCGGATGGCTGCGTGTGGGGGCGGGGCGCCATTGACATGAAGAACATGGCGATCATGAGCGCCATGACGATCCGGCTGCTCAAGCGCGAAGGACTGAAGCCGCGCCGCGATCTGATCCTGTGCTGCGTGGCGGACGAAGAGGTGGGCTGCAAGCACGGCAGCCTGTTCATGGTCAGCGAACACAAGGACAAGGTGCAGGCCGAATACATGATCGGCGAGGTGGGCGGCTTTACACAACATACGGCCGGCATGCGCATATACCCGGTTCAGGTGGCGGAGAAAGGCGTGTGCTGGGTCAAGGTGCGCGCGCGCGGACCGGCGGGACATGGCTCCATGCCGCGTGAGGATTCATCCGTGGTGCGGCTGGCCCGCGCCATTGACGCCATCGGATCGCGGCGCATGCCGCAGCATGTGGTCCCGGTGGTCGAGAACTTCATCCAGCGGCTGGCGGAGGTTCATCCCATTCCGGCGCGCTGGATTCTGCCGATGGTGCTCAACCCGGCGCTGGCCGATGTCATCATCAACCGGGTGATTCCGGACAAGGCGGTGGCGCGATCCTTCAAGGCCATGCTCTCCAACACGGCTTCGCCCACGGTGCTGCGCGCCGGAAACAAGACCAACGTCATTCCGGCGGAAGCGGAAGCCCAGGTGGATGGCCGCACCCTGCCCGGCCAGACCACGGAGGATTTCCTTCGCGAACTGCGCGCCATCGCCGGCGATGATCTCGATTACGATGTGATGGAGGAGTTGCCGCCGACGGAAAACAATCCGCGCACGCCCCTGTTCGCCCTGATGGAGCAGCAGATCCGCAAACACGATCCGGGCGCCATTCCCGTGCCCTATCTGATTCCCGGCTTCACCGACGCCAAGGCGTTCAGCCGCATCGGGACCACCTGCTACGGATTTTCGCCGCTCAAGATCGAAGCGGATGCGGGGTTCCGGTTCTCCGAACTGTATCACTGCCCCAACGAACGCATTCCCATCGCCGGATTCCAGTGGGGGTTGCGCGTGCTCTACGACACCGTGCGGGAGTTCTGCACATGAGCAGCGAGCCGCTCCGCGGCAAACGGGCGCTGGTCACCGGCGGCGCGGTGCGTCTGGGCAAGGCGATTGCGATTGCGCTGGCGGGAGCGGGGGCGGATGTGTGCATCCAGTTCCATTCCTCCGCTGATGCGGCGCGCGCCACCGTGGAGGAATTGCGCGGGCGCGGCGTGCGGGCGATGGGCGTTCAGGCCGACCTGGGGCTGCCTGGCGGCGTGAGCGATCTCTTCAACGAGGTCGAGGATGAGTTCGGCGGCCTGGATCTGCTGGTCAACAACGCCGCCGTCTTCGAGCAAATCCCGTGGAATGAAATCACGGTGGAGACCTGGGACCGCTACCACGCCATCAACCTGCGCGCGCCGTTTTTGTGCAGCCAGCGCGCGGCCCTGCTGATGCAGGCGGGGCGCGGCGGCTCCATCGTCAACATCGCTGATGTGGGCGGAGTTCAGGCCTGGAAAGGTTACGCCCATTATTGCCCCACCAAGGCGGGCCTGATCATGCTGACCCGCGTGCTGGCCAAGGAACTTGCGCCCGCCATCCGCGTGAACGCCGTGGCGCCGGGCGCGGTCGCCCCGCCGGAATGGATGACTCCGGCGGAAATCGCTCACGTCAACCGCAACGTCCCCCTTGGCGCCACGGGCGGCCCCGGGGATATCGCGGATGCCGTGCTTTTCCTCGCCACCGCGCCCTTCATCACCGGCCAGACCCTCTTCGTGGATGGCGGACGCTCCGCCTGAACCAGCCCGGAACTTCCGCCTCTCCGCCGCTACCGCCGGTCTTCCGCCCTGCCCGCCGGTGATTTCCGCCGGAAAAAACCGGCGCGGCGAAAACTTTTTTCCGGATGGGCCGTCTCCATCTTCAGCAACGGATTTTTTCATCCCACTGGAGGCGAGCCATGATTCCCCAATCCCGGAAAACCACGATTTATTTGTTGATGGCGCTCTTCGTTCTGGCGATCGCCGCCTGCACCGCGAGCCAGAAGGAATACGCCATCTCCCGGCCGGAAGAACGCCGCGCCGGCGCGCAAACCACTTCTCCGGGAGCCGCCCCGGAACCGGCGGCTCCTCCTCCGTCCGCCCGCGCCGGAGCTGATGAGGAACTCCCCGCCGCCATGGCGCGGCCATCCCCCGCCGCACAAACGGAATCTCCCGCCCGCGAACGGGAAAACAAGCGCGACAAAATGAAGGATGAGATCACCTTGGGCGGCGCCCGCACAGCGCCCAAGGCGGGCCCGCTGAAAATGTTTGAATCTCCGCCCATGGCGCCCGCCATTCAGCTCCCCGCGGAATTCAATACCGAATCATACAGCCACATCAACGACAACGATTTTCAACAGGCGGCGAGCAATCCCCTCTCCACTTTCTCGATTGACGTGGATACGGCCTCGTACAGCAATGTACGCCGCTTTCTGAACGAGGGCCGGCTGCCTCCCAGGGACGCGGTGCGGGTGGAAGAACTGATCAACTATTTCTCCTACCAGTTTCCGCAACCGGATGGATCGGAGCCCTTCTCGGTGATCACCGAGGTCTCCAGTTGCCCGTGGAATGCGGACCACCGCCTGCTGATGGTGGGCCTGCAAGGCAAAACCCTGGCGCCGGAAAATATCCCGCCACGCAACCTGACCTTCCTGCTGGATGTCTCCGGCTCGATGATGCCGCCGGATCGTCTGCCTCTGGTGCGCAACGCCATGGCGCTGCTGGTCAACCAGCTTACGGAAAAAGACCATGTTTCGATCGTGGTGTACGCGGGCGCCTCGGGCCTGGTTCTGCCGCCCACCAGCGGCGCGCGCAAGCACGACATTCTGGAAGCGTTGAACCGCCTGCAGGCGGGCGGCTCCACCAACGGCGCCGGCGGGATCCAGCTTGCTTACGAGGTGGCCCGCCAGCATTTCAACCGCGCGGGGATCAACCGGGTGATTCTGGCCACCGACGGTGATTTCAACGTGGGAGCAGCGGACGAAGGCAGCCTCGTCCGGATGATCGAACAGGAGCGCGAGAGCGGCGTATTCCTGACCGTGCTGGGCGTGGGCCGCGGCAACCTCAAGGACAGCATGATGGAAAAGCTGGCGGACAAGGGCAACGGCCAGTTCGCCTACCTCGACTCGCTGGATGAAGCGCGCAAGGCGCTGGCCGCGCAGGCGGGCAGTTCGCTGGTGACCATCGCCAAGGATGTGAAAATCCAGATCGAGTTCAACCCGGCGAAGATCGCGGGCTATCGCCTGATCGGATACGAAAACCGCATGCTCGCCGCGCGCGATTTCAACGATGATCGCAAGGACGCGGGCGAAATCGGCGCGGGACACGCCGTGGTGGCGCTGTATGAACTGGTCCCCGCCGGCGCGCCGGTTCAGCCGGATACCGATCCGCTCAAATACCAGAAACCGGGATCGCCCACCGGCGCCGTGCACGCCAACGAACTGCTGACCCTCAAGTTGCGCTACAAACAGCCGGATGGCGGCTCCAGCAAGCTGCTCTCCCGCACGGTCACAGACGTCAATCAGGCCTGGGAAAGCGCCCCGGAAAACCTGCGCTTCGCCGCCGCCGTGGCCTCGTTCGGAATGGTGCTTCGCGCTTCGCCGCATAAGGGCGGCGTGACGCTGGATCAGGTCCGCGCCTGGGCGGACAGGGCCCGCACCCATGATCCCGAAGGCTACCGCGCCGAGTTCGTGAGAATGGTGAGCCTGGCCCAGGCCATCGCGCCAGCGGACCAGAAAGAAATCGCGCGCTGAACTCCCCCCACGGCGCGCGTTTCCGGGAGAACCATGCCTCCAGGTTCTCCCGGAATTTTTTTCCCGTTTCCCCGCGTTCCGCCGGACCGCCGCGTCCATTGAAAACCTGGCGGACGCAGTCCATCATGTCTGTCTCGAAAGGAGAACCCCATGCCGCGCGCGGAGTTTGAATACACGGGAACCGGAATCGGAATTTTCTGGATGTGGACGGTGTCGTTTCTCCTCAATCTGATCACCTTCGGACTCGCCTTCCCGTGGACATATTGCATGGTCAAACGCTATGTGGCCGGGCACACCCTTGTGAATGGCCGCCCGTTGCGCTTCACCGGCTCTGGCGCGGGATTTCTCTGGCAATATCTTTTGATCTGGCTGCTGACCTGGATCACCTTCGGCATTTACACTCCATGGGGCTTCACACGCCTGCGGAAATGGGAAACCTCGAAAACCACCTTCGAGTGAACAAAGGGAAACCGCATGCCAATCAAACCCAACCTGCTGGATCTGAATGTCCGCAATGAACGTTTGCGCCCCGAACACGAGCGCATCCGGAAAAGCCTGCTGATACGCCAACCCGGCGTGGACAACATCCCGGAGAGGCTTGTCCGCGACTACCCGCCCGGGGTGATGAGCATGACGCGCGCGGCCTGGAAACACCGCACCTGGCATGAACACCAGAGCGCGGCGGTGTTCAGCGCCATCTTCCCGCAACTGATCGAGGCGGGCGCATCCATCGAATACAAAACCACCATCCTGCGCTGCGCCATGGATGAAATTCATCACGCGGAATTGTGCGCGCGCGTGTTGGGGCTGCTGGGCGGCGAGCCGGTGGTGGAAGCGGACCTGGAATTGACGCCCGCCCCGCGCCACGCCGATGCGCCGTTGCGCAGCCGCCCGCTGCGCAACCTGATTTTCGCGTCATGCATGTCGGAGACCATTGGCGGCGCTTTGCAGGCGGCGCAACGCGAACTGACGGAAGAACCGTATATCCGCGAAGTGCTGGATCAACTCTCCGGCGATGAAGTGCTGCACGCGCGCATCGGCTGGCTTTACCTGGGGGATGTCTGGCCGGGCCTGGATACGGAGGAGCGCAAGGCGGTGCTCGATTATCTGCCGCTGGCGTTTTCATCCATCGAAAGTGCGATGCTGGGCGTGATGCCCCTGGGTCCGCCGCCGCCCGCCGATCTGGAGCCGCACCTGCGTTCGCTGGGCTGGATCAGCGGCGATGAAGCGCGGGAAATCCTCTACCAGGTGATTGATGAGGTGGTCGTCCCCCAACTGGAAAGCGTGATGGGATCACCGGTGCGCGAGGCGTGGAAAATCCGCTCCAGCGCGCGTACGGGCGGGGTCTCGGCCGCGCCCATCCGTTATTGACCGATGATCAGCCGGTCCCGGTCTCCCGGCCGGAGCGAGCCGATGAAGGCCGTCAGACGCCCATCGCCGGATACGGCCATCAACGGCTGTCCGGCGGCGGAATGAATGTCCTGGTTCCACGCGATTTCCTCCGCTCCATTGTTGTCGCGCGCCCGCAGCGTGAGGCGGAAGATCCGGCTGTCGGTGCTGGCGGTCCATTCCATCGCCGTGCTTCCATCGGCGGAGACCACGCGGTTCTGATTTCCGTGGAACGGTATTTCCAGCACGATGGGGTCTCCCACCGCGGGAGGTTCCACCGGCAGGCCATTGTGCAGGTGAAGAAGAACCGGATTTCCATCCGGAAGCTGCCTGATGCGCATCCGCTTCGCCCTTGCGTCAAGCCCAAATTCCACGCGGCTTGCGGAGACCACGCCGCCAGGCGGCCAGGCCCAGCGCGGCTGGCCGGTCTTGGGCTCCAGCATGTAGACGCGATAAACCCCCGGCGGGTTGTCTCCCGCCATTAGCCGGAACGATGAAACAACCAGCAGCCCCGCACCGCTGATTTCCGCCATCGAGACACGCCACTCCGGTTGCGCGCCGGCCGCGCCTGAAGCGGCGGCGTCCAGCCAGTCTTTCGCGGTGACTTCCAGATCGGACCGCACGGCGAAGCGCCACAACGGCCCGGCCTGCGGCGAAGACGGCAAACTCCACGCCATCGCCTCGCCCGTGCGGGAGTTGGCCGCGTAGAGCCGGCGATCATCGGATGAAAACGCCACGGCGAGAGGCGTGGCCGAACGGTCCCACGGCGAATCCAGCGCGAGACCGGAATGGACATCGTACAACCCCAGGAAAAACGGCAGGGGCAAAGCGATCAGGTTGGCGTAGGAAGAAAAAACCGGCGGCAGCCCCGGCGCGGGCGCGCGTTGCAACTCCAGTTCCAGTAACGGCGCGAATCCGGCGCCCGCGGGAGCGGCCAGTTGATGCTCCCCCTTGCGGGAACCGGAATTGATGAAGACGCGAAATTGCTGGCCCGTGTTCCACGAGAAATAAGCCAACAGGCGATTGCCCGGAAACAGTTCATAGGGCTGTTTGCGGAACTCGCCGGCCGTGAACAGTTCAAATACGGGATGATGCGGCGCATCGGCGGGCCCCGTCACCAATAGACCGCGGCGGGTCCAGGCGGCGCGCGCGTCTCCCAGCGAAATATCCGCGGACGGCGGTGGTGAGGGCGGAGGAACGGCCTCCGGCTTCGCCGCCGGGCGCGCGGGCGATGGAGTACTGTCGCAGGTGCAGGACTGCGCCATTCCGGCCATGCAAGCGCCCAGCAACGCGATCGCCAGCAACGCCCTTCCCGGCAGGGGGGACGGGCTTGCCGGCTTGCGGCGGATATCGCTCCGCTGGAAGCACGGCGCCAGGAATGATCCAATGAACAGGAAGCAGGCCATGACATCAATCCGCAAACAGATCGGGTTGTTCGCCCTCCGCGTGGGAATGGATATCCAGTACGCGCAGGATTTTTCTGGTCAGCGTGGATACGCCGATGGAGTTCAAATCACTGGAAGGACGCACCCAGCGGCGATCATCCGGCGATCCGGAATCCTGATCCGGCGGGGTCATGGCGCGCACTTCCACCTGCATGCGCCGGTGGGTCAGAACGTGTTCAAACTTTCCCATCAGTTCTCCCAAACCCTCGCGCCGGAAGAGCGGATGGACCAGCATGGCTGCCCCGTTTCCGCCGCGCCTGGTGATCTCGATCAGTTCAAAGGGAGGCGTCCACAGTCCGCCAAACAATCCTCCGGGCTGGTTGCGGATCAGCAGCACCTGATCCTGCCGGCGGATCAAACCCGCGGTCATGCGAACCAGCTTCGGCGCGCGCGCGGCTGATTTGACCGGGCGCTCCTCAACGGTTTCGCTGGCGAGCGCGGCGCACCACTTCCGCAGGGGACAGTCTCCGCAGTCCGGTTGACGGGGCGTGCAAACCGTGGCGCCCAACTCCATCATGGCCTCGTTCCAGGCGCCGGGCGAGCGGCGATCCAGCAACTCCGCGGCCAGAGCCCACAGGGAGCCGCGCATGGCGGCCGAGGCGATGTCGCCATCCAGATCAAACAACCGGGTCAACACGCGCATGACGTTGCCGTCGAGCACCGCCGCCGCCTCTCCGCCGGCGATGGAGGCGATGGCATGGGCGGTGTACCGGCCCACGCCGGGAAGCCGGATCAGATCATCCGCACGCACGGGCATCACGCCATTGTATTGCTCCGCCACCTGCCGCGCGGCCGCGTGCAGGTGGCGCGCGCGGGAATAGTAACCAAGACCCGACCACAGGGCGAGCACGTCATCCAGCGGCGCCCCAGCCAGCGATCGCACATCGGGAAAACGCTCCACGAAGCGCTCGAAATAAGGGACGAGGGTCTCGATGCGGGTCTGCTGGGCCATGATCTCGCAGATCCACACGCGGTAGGCGGTGCGATCCCGGCGCCAGGGAAGATCGCGCTGGTGTTCCACGAACCAGGCCAGCAAAGCCCTGCGCATCGCGGGCAATTGGCGCGCCGCCGGCGCCGCCCGCTTCCGGAAGGGGACGGCCGCGCCGCGCCTAGAAGCTGCGGGTTTCGACATGCAGGCGCCATCCATCCAGCAGGCCGCGCAACCTGGCGAAATCCGCCGCCTGCCCCTCAATGAGGTTGGTTGTTTCTCCCGGGTCCCGCGCCAGATTGAACAGCGCATAACTCCCCACCCGGGTGTCGTGCAGCAGTTTCAGGTCTCCCATCCGCACGCCGTACCACCCTTCGTAATGCATCCATACCGGACGCGGCTCCATCGCACGTCCCAACAACCGCGCGGCGATGCTGGCGCCGGGTCCCGGATACAACGGCTTCTGTCCCAGCATGTGCAGCACGGCCGGCGCCACGTCCGCCGAGGAAACCGGCGTGTCCGACTCAAATGCGGCCACCCCGGGAAACGATATCCACAAGGGGACGCGGACCTGTTCCTCATACAGGTTGGAGCTGTGAAAGAAAACGCCATGCTCTCCGAACGCCTCGCCGTGGTCGCTGCTGATGATCAGGATGGCGTTTCCAGCGAACCCGCGATCCTGGATCATGTCCCACAATTTGCGGACGGACTGATCGGTATAGGCGACCTCGGAGAGGTAATTGTTCCAGTCGCCGCCGCCCATGGGAAATTCCGGATGCGATACGTAGCCGGCGTGGGGCTCGTTGAAATGGATGCGCGCGAACAGCGGCTGCTCCGGATCGGCGCCGCCGAGATAGGCCCCGAAGGTTGAGAGGATATCCTCCGCGGCCTCATGGCTGTGCAGGGTTTCACAGCGCAACAACCGGTTGTCGTAGCTCATGTGCATGATGTGATCACAGTAAACGTGGTAACCCAGCCTGGCCAGCGCGGTGAACAGCGAGGCGGGAGTCTCCGCGCCCCGCTCCGCTGGCGGATAGGCTCCCGTGGTCATGGCGAAGAGATTTCCCGAGGTATAGGGCGTGACCGCGTAACTATGCGAGAAGTAGGCGGCCCGCTGTTTGAGCCCGGAAAGAAATGGCGTGATGTCGCGGCCGGCATGCCGGCGGCCGATCACATCGGCGCGCACCGCGTCCATGGTGATCAAAAAAACATGCGGCGGCGGTTTCCCCGCGCCCAGCCAGGGAAAATCCAGCCGTTCCAGATCCCCGGCGGCGAATTCGAGCGCCCGCGCGTCCGGCGCCGGATGGAGAAGCGGCCTCGATATGCGGGCGAACTTGGAAATCAGCAGCGTATGGCTTTTCAGGACGTAGGTCTCCACGCTGCCTTCCGCGAGCAGGGGCATGTGGGCGAACGCCGCGGACCATGCCAGCGCAATGGCGGGAGCAGCCGCGACAACGGCCCTGGAGCGGCGATCCATGGCGGAAATTTCCGATCGCAGTTTCAGCCAGACGCCCCACCAGGCGCAGCCCAGCGCGGCGGCGCCCATGGCGTCGTGAAATCGCGGATACAGACCAGGATACAACCGGGCGTCAATCAGCAGAAAGCACAACGATATGCCCATCAACAGAAGGGGGCCGCGTTCCCCGTTCAACGCCTTGCGCGCCGCCTGCTCCACCCGGCGCCTTCGCCACGTCAGGATGGCCGCCGCCGCACAACCAAATATCGCCGGGGCGATCCAGACCTGCCCGGCGGCATGAAAGCGGCGGCCCGAAAACAAGCCAAACCCCAGCAACAGCAACCAGGCGGACGCCAGCGGCAGCCAGGGCGGAAACCCGGGGGCGCGCGCGGAAATCCGGGCGCCGGAAACCATCAGCGGCCCAGCGGCCAGGCCCAGCAACAACGCAGGCCATAACGCCCCGGCGGTCACCGCCAGCAACAACCACGGCGTGTGCTCCGCCCCGGCGTAGAGAAGCCAGTTGAGCGAGGCGTTGCGCGCGACGAACAACAGGGCGTCGGCGAAGCCGGTGAACAGCCCGGCTATCCCCAGGGCCAGCGCGGCCACGCCCGCCCTGCTCCAAAAACCATGGCTGGAATCCTTCATCGCATCAGCCACGCAACCGTTCCGGATCGCCCCGCGCGCCGGATGATTCGCGGCCCGCCGTTCATGCGCCCCCGCGCGATTTCTTGATCAGCAGGTACGACGCCCCGGCCCCGCCATCGCGCCAGTGGGCGCTGGTCATCACCAGGACATGGCGCGACAATGGCCCGCGAAACACCATGCCCTTGAGCAGTTCCTTGATCACTGGCACGCCATCGCGCGAACCCAGTCCCTTGCCATGAATGATCTTCACCACGCTTTTGCCGTCGCGCACGCACCGGGAGACGAAGGCGATGATCTCCTCCCGCGCCTCCGCGCTCGTCAGGCCATGAACATCCAGTTCGCCCTGTATCGCGTATTTCCCCGTGCGCAGTTCCCGCACCCGCGCGGCGTCAAACCCCTCGCGGTAGATTTCCACCATCTCGCCGCTGTTTTCCTCGTGGAAGCGGATCTCATCCTCGTCCAGTTCCAGCATGTATTCCGTGAAACGCTCCTCCTCCGTCACCACTGGAGCGGCGCGCGGGCCGCGCCGCGGACGGCCGTTATTGATCGTATTGACGGGCTTGAGCGGTTTGACGCCATGGGCCGCCCGCTGAAACGCCTCTTCCTCCGTCAGGGGGCGGACCGGCGGCGGGTCCGTCCATAACCTGCCGGGCCCCTGACCCTGGCGCGCCGCCGCGGGCTGGACGGCTGGAGACGCCGCGTCCTCCGCCTTGGCCTGCAACCACTCTTTTCCCAGACCACCGAACGGGCGGAAAAATGCTTTTTCCGCTGCTTGGGGCGGCGGTGTCTCAGCGGCTCTGGTCTTCTTGCGTCCCACTTCCTGCTCCGAACACCGGAAGCACCGCTTCGTTCATGATGCACGGCACATCGCGCGCGGTGACTTCCACCCAGCAACGTCCGGGCGGATGCACGGCCACGGCGCTGCCTTCCTTTGGACAGTATCCGATGCAACGGGTGCGAACCAGCCAGACATCGCGCGTCAATCCATGCCTGGTGATGGCGTGGCGGAAACCCGCGGCGATCTCCTCGCCGCCCTGGGCGCCGCATGATTGCATGTCCTCCCGCCCGTTGCAGCAGACGAAGATGGTTACGCGCGGTTTGAAGGCCGGCTCAATCATCCATGCCGCCGGGCAGGCCGCGAATGCGGTATCCGCGGGTGGAAACCGGACAGGTGCTGACATTGTCATCGGGATTGACCCCCAGCACCGCGGCGGCGTCGTCCTGGATGTACAGCTTGCGCCCCTTGATCGTGAAGGGAGCGCTGACGCAGCGGAAACGATCCTCTCCTTCGCGCGGCTCCACCGCCACCAGACCTTCGTAATCGAAATTCCGGGTGGTTCCGCCATACTGGTAATGGCGGGCCTCGCGCACCGGCATGATCTGATCGGTGATGGCCTCGAAATGCGGGCCGCCATCGAATGGATCAATGCGCCAGGCGTACTGGAAGCCAATGCTTTCAAGCATCGCCTTCGCCCCGGCGGCGCCCGGCCCCACCTTGCCGATGATCGCCTGGGCGCCTTCCTGCAACAGCGAAGCATAAATCATGCCCTGCGGAAACAGCGAGCGAATGAACTCCTTGTTGTCGCGGGAGATGCGGTCCGCCTCCTTGTAGTCCAGACCCACGAAGCGGCGGCCCAGCGATTCCCAGAGCAGGCTGCGGCCATCGGGTTCAAGCACGGGCATCAATTCGGCGAGCATGGTGTCGCGGAACCACTCGCGATGCATGGCGACAAACAGAAAGCGGACATAGGAAAGCTGCTTGCCCAGCCTGCCCTTGTGCCCGCGCAGGGCGGGGTCGAGCACCAGCGACCCGATCTCGGTGGGTCCGTCAAAGGTCCGGCTGAGAACCAGCACGGTGTGCTTGAAATGTTGATCAATCGAGGAGCTGTAGCGTTCGTCAATGATGACATCAAAATAGTGGTTGGGACGCTCCCAGGTGCCCGCCTGGAAAAAAATCATTGAAACTCCCGCGATGCGCCGGGTCTCCAAGTCTTCCATCACAAAGGCGGCGATGCGGTCGTAGTCCTCCTGCACCTTGCCGCTCCAGCTATCAATGGAGTGCTGGATGCGCTGGGACAAAACCGCCTTGTCGTGGGGCAGGTTGAAGCTGTCCAGGTGGGCGGACAACTCATACAGGCCGTCAATATCCTTCATCTGGGCGTCGCGGATTATAAACATGGTGCTGCTCCGTTGCTGATCCGGGCGCGGGAGGATATCCCGCCGCGGGTCTGGTGTGAACTTTCCATGCAGGGCATCCTATTGTGGGGGAGTGTTCTGGGAGTCAATGATGTCGCGCACGATCGCCTGGTTCCAGCGCCGCCCGCCGCGATCCAGCCCCAGCACCACCGTGGTGCGCTCGGGTCCGCGGATGCGGGCGATGATTTCATAAAGCTGGCGGCCCGTGGTGGCCATTCCATCCACCGACAGGACTTTATCGCCCTTCGCCACCCCGGCCCGGAATGCGGGTCCCCCGGGCACCAGTCCGGCGATGGTGGGAATCCCGTCGCTGACGCTCAGACTGGCGCCAACGCCGCCGAAGCGTTGCTCACGCATCATGCCCCGGAAATCTCCCGCCAGCAGCAGGATATCCGGCGCGAATTGCCGGCGCGTCCGCTCGGGGATCTGCAAATCCACGCTTTTGGGCAGATAGCCATCGGCGAAAACCAGCAGACTGGCGTCGCCGGCAGGCACATGGGGCAACACGTAATGACCATCGGGACCTGTTTCGCCAGCCCCCAGGCGCAGGCTCCGTCCGCGGCCAAATCCACCGCGCAGGTTGGGCGGAACATAGCGGGCGATCACCCGCGCGCCCTTGACCGGTTTCCCGGTTTTCTCATCCAGCACCTTGCCGCTGACCTCCGCGCCGGAGTCCAGCAGAATCTCCACGCCCGTCACCCGGCTGCCCCGTTTGACTTCGACATGGACCGGCAGCCGCCCCGTCATGCCATCGGCGGCGGCCATGAGGGAATATTGGCCGGCGACCAGGTTGCGCAGTTCAAAGGAACCGTCGGGATTGGCGAAATCCTGTTGTCCGCGCTGGTTCTGGAATGACATGGCGTGACCGTCCCTGGCCTGGGGCGGCGCGGCTTCCACGAAATACCGGATTGTATACAAAGGCGGAATGGTCCCATCCAGGGCGCGCACCCTGCCCTGGATGATTCCCGCGGCGGGCAGGGTGATCTTGAGGTTTGTCTCCCCGGCGCGCAGGCCGCTGTATTCCACCGGCATATATCCATCGGCGGCGGCGTTCAGCCGGAAGGTTCCCGGACCCAGGCCGGTGAACTCGAACCTTCCTCCGGGACCGGAAAAATCACTGCCCGCCTCCGTATGGGGACGCTCGCTGGTCTCCTTGAGCACCAGGGAGACGTTTTTGACGGGGTTGCCTGCGTCATCCACCACCACGCCGGCGATGCGCTCATCCCGGTGCGGCAACCGCAACACCACTTTGGCGACAACCCCTTCGCGGACGGAAACCGACTCTTCCACCCAGTGCAGGGAAGCGGGCTCCTTGACCTTGACGATATATTCACCCGCCGCCAGACGGAGAAACTCAAACCGGCCATCGCTGGCGGTTTCCGGGCCGCGGTTGGACTGGGCGGGCTGGCCGTCGTCCGACAGCCGTTCGGCGATCACCCGCACCCCCGCCACCGGACGGCCTTTGTTATCCACCACGGAGCCTTCAATACCGGTTCTGGCGGCGGTCTCTCCCGGGACCGCTTCCATGGTTCCCGTGGATGGCGCGGCCGCCAGGATCGCCGTGGACGGTTGAACCTGTTTCCACGCCCTGGAGGGCGGCGGATCCTCCGACCCGGGCAATGAAAACTCCTTGTCCAAGGAAGAATGGGCGGAACGCCTGACCAGGGGCGTCAATTCTTCTTGCGGGGGGCTGGATGGCGGTGCGGCAGGTGGTTCCGGCCAGAACACCACCACGGCGATGATGGTCATCACCACAAGCGCCAGCGCCGCCATCCGGACCAAGGGTGATTCCATGGGTTCGCGTCCTGATCAAAACCAGGAAGAAATATAGTCAACCCCTCCGGGTTGCGCCAGAGGTCCAGCGTCAGGACTTGCGGGGGTGCGTAAGGATTTTTGCTATGGTGCGTAAAAAAACGGTTGACAATCCAACCCCTTGTGATGATACTCACGCCCGCCTTTTTCCGGCCCCACATTTCGTGGAACGGACGGGTTCTCACGTTCAGTTTCATACCTGCTCTGAAGGAGGGCGCGTATACCATGAAGATTATCGTCATCGCCGCGATCGCGGCTGTTCTGGGCCTGGTGGCCTGTGAAAAGAAACCCGCCGCCGACGCCCCGGGCGCTGCTCCGGCCGCCGAACCCAAGAAAGAAGAAGCTCCCGCCACCGCTCCGGCGGAAGCGCCTGCCGCTTCGCCCGCCGAAGCCGCCGCCCCCGCCGCCACTCCCGCTGGAGAGGCCGCTCCGAAGTAATCCTTCGTCCACGTTGACCTGGACGGGGGTTGTCATGACCCCCGTTCTTTTTTGAGGAATATTTCCCATGCGCTATTTTGTTCTGGCCCTGGCCGCTGTGCTTTCCCTGGCTGCGTGTCAGAAAAAATCCGAACCCGCGCCTGCCGCAGCCCCGGCCCCAGCCCCCGCGGCGCCCGAAGCCAAACCGGCTGAAGCGCCGGCGCCCACGGCCGCCACCACCGCGGCGGCCACGGAGCCGGGTAATTCCATTGGCAAGGTCGTTGCGATCGCCGGAAACCCCAAGGTCTCCCGCGCCGGCGGCGAAACCGATTTAAAGAAAGACGACCCGCTCCTGCCCGGCGACAGGGTCAGCACCGCCGACAAAACCCGTATCCATATGGAGTTGAAAGACGGATCGGTGATCAAGATGGGCCGCAAGTCCGCCATGGTCCTGAACGAGTATTCGCTGGCGGAAAACAGCCGCACCGGCAAGATCACCCCCGAAACCGGACGCTTCTGGGCCAATATCGTCAAGCGCATGGGCACAACGGATATTACATTCGATTGTCCGACCGTGGCGGCGGGCATCCGCGGCACCACGTTCTGGGGCGATATTGATGAAGTGGACGCCTTCTGCTCGCTGGAAGGCGAAGTCGAGGTCAAGAGCAAGAAGAACGCCTCCCTCGCGCCTTCCAAACTCACCGCCGGCAACTGCGCCGCCAACACCAAGGCCGGCAAGCTGGACCCGCTGGCGCCGAAGGAAGACCAGGTGAAAGGCTTCCTGGCGGAGTTTGACATCCCGTGACAGCAGCCTGAATCCGGCTATATCCAAGGCGGCGGGTTTTCCGCCGCCTTTTTCTTTCCGGGAAATACCAATGGACAGCCGATTTTTTCTCGCCGCCGCCGGAATCCTGGGCTTCCTCGGCGTGGGACTGGGCGCTTTCGGGGCCCATAAACTCAAGGAAATGGTCCCGCCGGAGCAACTCGCCATCTGGGATACCGCCTCGCGCTATCACCTGATCCACGCCTGCGCGCTGGCCCTGGCCGCGCTGGCGATGGAACGGCTGCCGCCGTCCAGACTGCTCTCCGCCAGCGCCTGGAGTTTCACCGGCGGCATGCTGGTTTTCTCCGGAACGCTCTATATTCTGGTGTTGAGCGGCAAAAAATGGCTGGGCGCCATCACCCCCATTGGCGGCGTGGCGCTGATGGCCGCCTGGCTGCTGCTCGCCCTCGCCGCCTGGAACGGGCGCAATCCATAATCCGCTTCCCCGCCGCGCCGGGAGCCGCGATTCTCCCGTCGGCCTGGGCGGAGCGCCGGTTGCCAAACTCCAGTATTTTGCTTATTCTCCGCGCATCAATCCTGACCAGAATCATTTCGAGGGGGCATCCATGCACGAGATGCAGATTGAATATTCCCATGGCGGAGTCCTTTTTCAGGGCCAATTGCTTTACGACCCGGAAAGCGGGCATCCAGGGCCCCGCCCGCTGGTGGTGATTTACCACCAATGGATGGGCCAGGGCGACTACGAGATCAACCGCGCCCGCATGCTGGCCGGAGAGGGCTTCATCGCATTCGCGGCGGATATGTATGGCAAGGGCGTGCGGGCTTCGGATGTCCAGCAGGCGAGCGATCTCTCCAGCGCGCTGCGCGCGGATCGGCCCCTGTTGCGGGAGCGCGCCCAGGCGGCGATTGACGCGCTGAAAAGCCACGCCATGGTGGATCGCGGCCGCATCTTCGCCATTGGCTACTGCTTCGGCGGATGCGTGGCGCTGGAACTGGCGCGCTCGGGGTATGACCTGCGCGGCGTGGCCAGTTTCCATGGCCTGCTCGACACCCCCATGCCCGCGCCCAAAGGCGGCGTGAAAGCCAAGGTGCTCGCCCTGCACGGCGCCGTGGACCCGCTGGCGCCCCAGGATCAGGCGATGGCGTTCTGGAACGAAATGGGGGCGGCGGGGGCCAACTGGGAATTCGTGGCCTACGGCGGAACCGCTCACTCCTTCACGCAGGCGGCCATGGGAACCGATGTGTCGTCGGGATTCGCATTCAACGCCCAGTCCGACGCGCGTTCCTGGGCGCGGCTCATGCAGTTCCTGCGGGAGTAGAAGAACCCGCGGCGGGGTCCGGGGAAAGCGCCGAAATCATCGCCTCGATGGGCTTCAGCTTGAGCTTCATCGAGGCGCGGTTGACGGCGAGGCGGGCCTGCACCGGGGCGATCGTCTCCACTTCCATGAGACCGTTCTGCCGGAGGGTTTCACCGGTCTGGATGATATCCACGATCCACGGCGCCAACCCCGTCAACGGCGCCAGTTCCAGCGATCCCGACAACGAAACAATCTCGTGGGCGAAGCCCTTCCTCAGACACCAGCGCTTCGCGATATTGTGAAATTTGGTGGCGATGCGGATGGGGCCGCGGTAAGGGTCGAAGCGCGCGCCCGCAATCCCCGCCAGCGAGATGCGGCAAAGGCCAATCCCCAGGTCCAACGGCTCGTAAACATCGGGTCCCAGTTCCATCAACGTGTCGCTGCCCGCGACGCCGGCGTCGCAGACGCCGCGCTCCACGTAGACCGGCACATCCATCGGCTTGACCATGAACACCTGGCAACCGCAGGACGGGATATCGAAGATCAGCCTGCGCGACTCGGCGAGCGCGGGTGAAAAATCATAGCCGCGCATGGCGAACAGCCGCACCGCTTCCTCGGCCAGACGGCCCTTGGGAAGCGCCACGCGCAACAATTGGCTGGATGGTTCAGTCATCTCCGCCTCAAACAACAAGAGCCCCTTCCGCCGGGACGGAAGGGGCTCCCGGTTTCATGCCTTACACCCGGTAGGCCGGAGGAACCAGCCATTCCAGCAGGGTGCGCACCGGGTGACCGCTGCCGCCCTTGAGCACCGGGCCATCTTCCTTCTCGGCCTTGGCCGGACCGGCGATGTCAATATGGGCCCAGTGAACGGTATCCACGAACTGGCGCAGGAAGAGCGCGCCGTAAATGGCTCCGCCATAGCGGTTGCCGGTGTTCTTCCAGTCGGCGATGTCGCTCTTCATGGCGTCGAGCAGTTTGGTGTTGAGGGGCAGCCGCCAGTGGTCTTCATCGGCCAGTTTGCCCGCGGCGATCAGGTCCGCCGCAAGCTGATCATCGTCGCTGAAGACTCCCGAGGTGGTCAGGCCCAGGGCGATCATGCAGGCGCCCGTCAGCGTCGCCATGTCAACAATGGCGTCCGGCTTGTAGGTCTTCTCGATGTAGGCCAGGGCGTCGGCCAGCACCAGGCGGCCTTCGGCGTCGGTATTGTCGTTTTCGATGGTCAGGCCCTTGTAGCTCTTCATCACATCGCTGGGCTTGATGGACCCGCCGTCAATGCAGTTTTCGGTGGCCGACACGCATCCAATGACATGAAAATCCGGCTTGAGCGCGGCGATCGCCTTCATGGCGCCCAACACGGCGCCGGCTCCGCTCATGTCGTACTTCATGCCAGCCATGCTGTCGGGGGGCTTGAGGTCCAGACCGCCGGTGTCGAAGGTGATGCCCTTGCCCACCAAGGCGACGGTTTTGCCGCCCTTCCGGCCCTTGGGCGCCGTTTTCGGCTTGTATTCCAGCACAATCAGTTGCGCCGGGTTGGGCGATCCCAGGTTGACGGAGAGCAGCAGGCCGCAACCCATTTTCTTGAGTTCAGGATTGCCAAAGACCTTCACGGTGATGGCGCCGCCCGATTCCTTCGCGATCTGCTTCGCCTGCGCGGTCAGGTCCTGGGGTTTCATGTCGGCGGCGGGAGTATTGGTCAAATCACGGGTATAGCAGGTGGCTTCCGCCAGGATGGTTCCCCGATCCACGCCAGCCTGCAGGGCCTTGTGCGCGGGCTTGCCGGCCACGAGATGAACCTCGGGCGGCGGGTTCTTGCGAACATCCCTGGTGCGATATTTGTCGAAGCGGTAGGAAGACAGCAGCACGCCCTCGGTGAAGGCTTGAGCGGCCTCGGCGTCGAGCGGGTTGTTGTCGCGGCCCAGACCAAACACCGCCGCATTGCCGACCTTGAGGCGCGAGGCCAGCTTCAGCGCCGTGGCGCCCAGGTACCGCGCGGAATGGCGCCGCGAGGCCAGGCTGGAGCCATCGGGCTTGCCAGCCCCCACCAGCGCGACATGCGAGACGCCCAGCTTCAGGCCGTGGGCGTGAACCACCACGGACTCGCCCTCCTTCCCCTTGAACTCCAGACGGCGCGCTTCCGATTCCAGCCAGCCTTGCAGTTCCCCGGGAACGCCTTCAGGAAGGGCCGCGTCCAGCGATTCGTCCTGGTAAACAACAATGGCCGCGAGATCGGCCTTGACCGATGACAAAGAACCTGAAGCCAGCTTGACGCCCATCTGGTTTCTCCTTGGGGTATGGTTGGGACGGCGCGGAAGACCCGCGTCCGCATTCACAAGCCGCGGCAATCTAGCCGGAAGAGACCCTCTTCACAAGGCCACGCACCTGAAAATCCCGCCCCGCGTTCATTGGGTGATGATGGTCAAGCGCGGCCCCACGCCCACTTCAATTTCGCCATGGGCCTGGTGCATGTCGCCGTCAATCATGTAGGACATTTCTCCGTCAAACTCGATGCGCATATGCTCCGCCACCCGGTTGAGGATCACGCGCTGGCTGGGTTCCGCGCCCCGGTAAATGCGCGGCAACTGGGTCACGATGCCCAGCGGTTTCGCCAGCGCCGCCACCACATGAAAACTGTATGGGCGCTCTTCGTGGCGGAAAAACGGCTTGAAACCCAGGCCTATCTGCTCCACCGTGCTGGCGAGGATGGTGCTGAAGCTGTCCGCGGGCAGCTTCCGACCATCGAGAAAGACCTGCGCGCGCACCGGGCTGAACAGACGCTTCGCCAAGGGGCCGCCCACCGCCGCCGAGCCCACCGCCTTCGACAGCGTGGTGAACGCCTTGACGGGAGACGGCTCCGCGCCGGTGTAATACTCGGTCAGGAAATTGGTCGTCAGCCCGTTGCCGAAGATAAAGCCCATGCGATCGCCGATTTTCATGAGATCGCGGTCCACCGTCTCGTAGGGAGCATTGGCGTGGTATTTCTCCACGATGCCCGCCAGCAGCAGGTGGGTGTCTCCCTTTTTGACTCCGCAGCCGTTGGCGATGGTGTTCATGGTGCCGCCGCGCAGCAGGGCGATCTTGGGCAGCGGCGACCCCCGGTACACCTGCAGGAAGGTGGTCAGCGTGACGTGGTTGGTGCCGTCACCCCCCGCCAGCGCCAGCACGTCAATATCGTTCTTGCGGAACTCCTCGGCGACGCGGGCGATGTCCTCGATGGAATGCGTTTCCCGGCACGATCCCCGATCGCCGACAATGTAGCTGAACTGCTTGAGCCGATCCGGGTTTTTCAGGTTCCGCCGCGAACGCGGATTGATGATGACGCCGATTCCAGCCATGCCCGTTCCAGGTTTCCTTCCGCAAGGGGGCGGAACCTACTCCATCTCGCGGCGCGCAACAATTCCGCACCGCGCTCCCGGCGGGATCATCGCCTCAACGGCTTCGCCGGAACGATTCCAGAACTCATCGCGGCGCCCGCGTTTCATCCGGCCCATGATCAGCGGGGGCGATCACGCCCGCCTTCGCGCCCCCCTGGACAGCCCCCTCGCGGAGGGGCCGGCGGCAGGCCCGCCGGCTCGCCTCCTTGCGCTTGTCCTTCATCACCTTCGGTTTGAACCGGAGATTTTCCGGACGGACGGCTTCCTTCACCGCGCGGATGAGGGAAGGCTTTTTGTCCTTGCGGATTTTCATGGGGCCTCCTTTCCGCACCCGGACGCGAAGGTAATCCCCCGCGCCGCCGCCGTCCATGAAGAAGAGATGAAAAAAGCAGCCGCCGGATGAACAGGCGCCCTTCAGGAAGCGTCAAAACCGGGCGGAAACACCATTTGTCCGTTCATGCGAACGCCCAGGCGGCCATCCTGTTCCGCCAGCGCGCGATCCAGAAATTTCTGCTGGGCGCCGCGGGAAAAACGGGCCAGGTGTTCGCCGTCGAAACGGAAATACAGCACCTGGGTCCGCGGATTCAGTTCCAGCATGCCGGGATCAATCCCCACGCGATCGCCATTGGTCAGGATCGCATGCGCCTGGCGGACCTCGCCGCTTTCCGGCTCCAGTTCCACGCGCAGCACCCGGAACAGGGTGTCGGCCACTTCCACGCACACCCATTCATTTCCCACGCGGATGACCGGGCGGCCTTGTTCGTCATAGGCGATGTGGCGGTTGCAAAGCTCCACCAGCCCCGCGTGGGCGAAGGGTTCGCCGTTGTGAAACCAGCGCCCTTCGGCGTCGAGAAATATCCCGCTGTTTTCACGGGACAACACCGGCAGGGTTAAAAAAGCGGGCATGGCGATCAGGAGAACAGGGCGTCAATAAACTCGCGCGGGTGAAATTCCTGAAGGTCTTCCTTCGACTCGCCAATACCGATATAGCGGATGGGCGCCTTCAGTTCGTTGCAAATCTGCAGAATCACGCCGCCCTTGGCGGTGCCGTCCAGCTTGGTCAGCACGATACCCGTCAGATTGAGCATCTCGTTGAACTGGCGCGCCTGCTGAACCGCGTTTTGCCCGTTGGTGGCGTCGAGCACCAGCCAGACTTCGTGCGGCGCGCCTTCATGGGCCTTGCCCATGACGCGGTGAACCTTGCGCAGTTCCTCCATCAGCGGCGTCTTGGTGTGCAAACGTCCGGCGGTGTCGCAGATCACCACATCCGCCTTTTTCTCTACGCCCGCCTTCACCGCGTCAAACGACACCGCGGCGGGGTCGGCGCCCTCGGCCATGGCGTGGACCTCGCAGCCCGCACGCTCGCCCCAGATTTTCAGTTGCTCCACCGCGGCGGCGCGGAAGGTGTCGCCAGCGCCCAGCACCACGGTTTTGCCTTCCTCGCGCAACTTCGACGCCAGTTTGCCAATGGTGGTGGTTTTGCCCACGCCGTTCACCCCCACCACCATGATGACATACGGCTTGGCGCTGTCCCATGAAATCGGCCTGGCCTCGAACTCCAGCATGCGCTCCATCTCTTCCTTGATGGCATCCTGCACGGCTTGGGCGTTGTTGAGTTCCTTTTTGTTCAGGCGATCGCGAACGACATCCAGCAGACGCTCCACGGTTTTGACGCCCACATCGGCGGTGTAGAGCACCTCCTCCAGTTCATCGAGGACCTTGGCGTCCAGTTCCGGCTTGCCGAAAATCACCTTGCGGATGCGCGAAATCAGGCCTTCCTGGGTCTTGGCCAGCCCCTCCTTCAGGGATTTTTTCCGGGGCGGAGTTGGAGCCGGTTCCGCCCGGGGGGCGGGCTCCGGCGGCGCTTCAACCGCCGGCGCGGGGGGCGGAGATGCGGGAACAACGGCTTCGGGAGGTATGGTGACTTCCGCCTCTTCCTCTGCTTCCGCCGGCGCCCTGGCGGGTTCTTCGCGGAGGGCGGCCTGTTGTTCATCCGCGGCCGGAGGCGCGGAAGGCGCCGGTTCCGGCGGCAACGGTTTGGGTTTTTCCGGCGCGGGCAACTCCGTTTGATCCGGCTTGCCAAACAGGAACCAGATAAACGCGATCACCAGCACCACGAAGGCGGCGATCACAACCCAATTGATGGCGTCCATTTGCTCGAACATGAAAAACACCCATGAAATTCCCGCCCGCGCGCGGCGGACAGGACGCTGTTTCAGCGGCGGAAAGCGCGCCTGTATAGGGGGAGCGCGGGCGGCGAGTCAATCAGGATCGGAACGCCGCGGGGGCTTTGATGGCCGGTCCCGCACGCCGCCGCCAGCCCGGCAATCCCGCGGGGAGCCAGACCCTCCACGAAGCGGCCGCGTTTCACCCCCTCGACTTTCCTGGATATCCGGGATAGCCATGGCGCGTTTTCCATTGCAGGAGATAGGGCCATGGCCGATGTTACGAAGGTCTTTCCGTCCGGCGGGCGTCATCAAATATTGCCGGTTCTGGTGCTGTTGCTGATGTGGACGCCCGCCGCCGCCCCGGCGCAAGACAAACCCGCGCCCGCGAAAAAATCCGGGGTGAAGGCCGGATCGGCGGAAAATCCCGGCAAGGACCCGCTGTTTTTCATGGGCTTCAAGAACGAGGCGCGCATCCGCACCGAGCCTTCCAAACCGGAAAAAGAAGACACCATTGAAAACGACTTCCGTCCGAAAATCGGGCTCAATCTCAAAGCCGGTCCACACCTGTTTGGTCTGGTGTACAACCCCCGCCTCATCACGCCGTTTTCGGGAGACAAGGGAAACCCGCCCCGCGATTACGTGCTGACCAACCGGGGGGAGGCGAAGATCAGACTGCGCCCGGTCAACACATTCCGCATCGAGTTGAAGCAGCAGGTGGATGTGGGCGCGCGCGATTTCAAAAACCCCGCTCCCGCGCTGGACCCCGATGAACTGGCGGCGCCCGGCGGCGAGGATGAGGAGTCCGCGGCCGGCGCCGCTGAAGAAGGCGGCGGCGAGGAATTGGGCGAAGACGGCGTGTCCGGCGATGACACGCCGCCCGATGATCTGGCCGCCGATCCCGCGGTGGACGCCCTGCCCGAAATAGACACCGTGCTGATTCTGGATGCGATCACCAAGGCCAAGCTGGAGTTGGAACCCTCGAAAAACAACAAGCTCTCGCTCATGCTGGAATTTGCGCGGCGGGGCGGCATGGGTTCACTGCCGGATGGAACGGACTCCAACAACCTGGTTCCGCTGGTGCTGTCGCCTGCCGCGCGCCTGGAAGGGCTGTTCATGTTCACGAAAATGCACGGCCTGCGGGCGGGCGCGCAGGCGGGCCTCAACACGGTGGACTACGGCAGCGGCCTGGATGAAGGCGAGGAAGAGATCGAGGGATTTGGCGGCCCTTCCTCCTGGGTGACCCGCGCCGACGCATCGTACGTTCTCAAACCCTTCGCCAAAAACACCATCGAACTGGGAGGAGGCGCATCGCTCTACAGCACGCCGCCCAAGGCGTTTGACGAAGAGGATGAGGTCCTTGAAAACCAGACCCTGTTCATCCCCGTGGCCCTGGCCCTTTGGAAAGGGCAGGCGGGGCCGTCGAAACATCACGTCAAATACAAGTTGCAGGGAAACCTGCTGCCCTTCTTCAACCGGGTGGCGGGCGACGTGCTGCCCCGCCTCTCCGGAGCCCTGGAACTGAAATACCTCACCCCGATCGGCCTGTTCCTCAAGGGAGCGGCGTCGTTGGCCGCCGATCTGGGGGATGGCCAGGACCTGGGCGGCGAAACCTCCAACGGCTATCTGGAGCCCAAGGGACACCAGCGCATGCTGAGCGGCGGCGTGGGTTACGAATATCAACGCTGGTTCAGCATCGAGTTGGGAATGCGCCAGCTTTACCGGCGCCCGCGGCAAAAAGGCGACAAGGAGCCCCGCATCAACGAGCGCCTGAATTTCTTCACCGTTCTCACCTTCAACTGGGATGTGGCGCGATAGCCTTCGCGGACATTGTAATCGGCCAATCCTCTATCATTCCCACGCAAACGGCCGGAGAAATCCGGGGCCTGCGGCGTCCGTCCGCCGCGCAAGGGATAAACGCCGCGGCCCCGCTTGCGGATTCAGATATGATCCGTCAGCGGGGATGGATCCACCGCAAACACCTGGATTCCCCGGGCCATGGCGGGATGCTCCGGAAACAATACCGGCGCGGGAATCCCGCGCCGGTCAGGTGTCGCCCGCTTCTCTGGCGGCTATTCGGTCACTTCGATATCCACCGGCGGGGCGTCGCCTTTCTGATCCGGATTGTAGTAGGCCCAGACCTTCGACGGCGGCGTCTTGCCCTTGATGGGATTGCCCGCCTTGAGCTGATAGCTGAAGGTGACGGGCTTTCCGGCGTCCACCTTGTACAGGTAGAGAATCGCCTGGCGCGGGGTCAACTCGTATTTGGAGAAGAGCTTGTTCCGCACATGTTCGTCGAGGGTGGAAGTCACCACCTCGAACCCCGGCGGGATGCCCAGGTCCACCATCACCATCTCGGCGTTGGCCTTGGTGTTGTTGGTCACCTTGACGGTCGCGGTCACGATGTCGTCGGTCTCCAGTTTGGTCTTGTCCCAGGCGACGGTGATGGACAAGGGCTCGGGGCCGATCACGCTGTCCGGCTTCCACGGCGTCCACCAGGTCCCGGCGACCTGATAGAAGAAGGTTCCCTTGCCGGTGAAATTCAGCTTGACCTGGTTGGCGCCCACAATCGTCCGGTCCTTGAGGTCAATCACCCGCATGACATCGGCGTCGGCGGTGGTGATGCGGAACTCCTCGACCACCTTGCCGTTGTGGGAGACCGACACGCTGGCGTCCACGTCCGTGGGCTTGGCGCCGGCGGAGGCGATCAGCGCGCGCAGCGAGTAAATGGTCGCCTGGGTGCTCGACCAATTGCCGAAGGAGTCCTTGTTGCCAACCAGATAGTTGAGGCCGCTTGACACCGTATTGGGGAAGGACTGGGCCTTGATCATGGCGTAGAGGATCAGCGCGGTGGTTTCGATATCGGCTTCCTTGCCGCTGGTGAAGGTCTCCGATTTGGCGCCCGCCTCCCAGTATATCTGGTTGCCCTTCTCCTTCTTCGCTGAATCCAGTTCGCCCAGCAGTTTGACCGCCGCTGGATCATCCTTGGCCGCGCTGACCAGGGCGTTGGCCACCAGCGCGCGCGTGTAGTTGTCGGCGGCCTTGGAGATATTCTGCTTCAGGTAGTCCACCCCGCGCCCGGCGGCCGGACCGCTGAAACCGGACTCCAGCAGCACCCAGGTCACATAGGCGGTGTTGCGCAACACGCTGTCAGTGAAATTGTTGGTGGCGCCTTCGTGAATGCCGTTGGGATTGGGTTTCCACGATCCATCGGATTGCTGCAGCCCCGCCAGCCAGTTCTGGGTGCGCGAAATGACCGCCGGGTCCACCGTGAAGACCTTGCTCATTTCGTAAAACTCCAGCAGGCCGTAAGCGGTCAGGATCAGGTGGGCGGGGTCGTTGCCGAACCACTCGAATCCGCCTCCCTTGACCTCGAAGGTCAGCAGCCGTTGATAGCCCTGCGAAACGTACTCCAGCGCCTTGAGTTCAACCGCCGGGGTGATCTTGTTGGTCTCGCGCATGTAATTGAGCGCGAGCACGTTGGGGAAGGTGGTGGACGAGGTCTGCTCGAAACAACCGGAAGGCATGCGCAGAATGCTGTCCAGGCCTTCGACCACCTGGCTGAACACGCCCGGGTAAACCTTGACCACGATGGCGGAACTGCCCTCGATGGTCTCCGGCGGCAGCGTGATCGCATGTTCGACGGCGCCTTCCAGCCGCGCCGAGAAGCTGGCGTTGTGCGGGGTTCCGTCGGGGACGACCTCGACCGCGCGGCGGACCGCATCCGACAGGGCGGAGCCGATGGCCGTCACCTCGAAATTGCGCCAGCCCACCTTCTTCACCTTCACCCGGAACTTGACCACGTTCACTTCGCCGGATTTCAGTTCGATGCTCTTGGTTCCCTGATCCAGCAGATCGTACCAGGTATCGGGCTTGGCGGTGAGGGTGACCTTCTGGTTTTTGTCCAGATAATTGAACACCGCCACCGGGACCGTGATCTCGTCGTTCTGGGTCAGCGACACCGGGAAATCAATGTCCACGAAGAAGTCCTGGAAGACCCGCACGCCGCCCAGGTAGGAGCCCAACGCCCCGCCCGCGCTGTTGGCCATGCCGGTCATGCGCCAGGTGGTGATGGAATCCGCCAGCGGCAGGTCGAGGGTGGCCGCGCCCTGGTTGTCCGTGATGATCGCGGGGTTCACGTACAAGGTTTCGGGGAAAAAACTGCGTACGCGGGGCTGCTCGCCTTCGGCCTTGCCGGGCTCCCGCGGGGGGGAAGGCGCGGCTCCCGCATCCGCCATGCCGCCACCGCCGCCGCCGGCCTGGGGAGGACCACCGGCGTTGGGGGCGCCGTCGAAATCGCCATCGTCCACCTCTCCACGCCCGCCCCGGGAGTAGAACTGCCAATCCTGGGCCTTGAGCAGGATGTCGTCGCTGGTGCCCGCCTTTTCATCCGGGCCCCAGCACAGAAAGCTGATCTCGAGTTGGTTGAATTCGCCGCGCTTCGATTCGAAGATATAGGCGTTGCCGAAGGGATCAATCCAGCGGGTGCGGCTGGACTCGATAAAACGCTCCAGGCTGGCCTGATCGGGCTGGGCGCCGCCCAGCAGGGTCAGATAGAGTTTGCGCACCTCGGCGAAGTCTTTTTCCACCCGCGCCTTGACCTTCGCGGAAGCGGTGCTCACCGCCTCGGTGTGGGTGTTGATATTGATGCCGTGCGTCACCTCTCCGCCCGAGGCCGCCGACAACACTTCGGCGCCGCGCTCCCGGCGTTTGGCGTCCGCGTCGTCCTCCGGCTGTACGTAGATATCGCTGCTGGACCAGCCGTTGATCTGGTAACGCGGCTTCATGATCTCTTCCTCGGCCCGGAAGAAGACCTGCGCCAGGCCCGGCTGCACTTCCTGAAGGGCGAAGACCGCTTCATCCACCACGTACAGTCCCAGCGCGGCGGGCACGCCCTGCCCCTTGGCGTTGGTGATGGAGAAGCGGAGCTTCGCGGTCTCCGCCGGTTTGTAGGTGGTCTTGTCGAGTTCGGCCTTGACCGTCAGATCGTTGGCGGAATCCACGAAGATCAGCTTCTGATCGCGGACGATATCGCCATCCACGCCCACGAACCACACGAAGAGTTGCAGATTGCCCGCCAGGTCCTCGCTCAGATCGAGGGAATAATCCGCCTGACCGGCCACGGAGGTCAGGGTTTCGGTCAACAGCGTCTGGTTGTTGCGGATGACATCCAGGAACAGGCGCTCGCTGCCATTGCCGCGCACGAAAAATTTGAGTTCCGCGGTGTCGCCCACTTTGTAGAGCGATTTGTTGGCGCGCAGCCGGACCGCCGCATCTCCCTGGCCGGGCCGCCCGCCAATCTGGAAACGTTTGTTGGCCTGCCCGCCCTTGCCGTCGGAAGAGGCCACTTCAATCGTCAGCGCCGGAGCGGTCTTTCCCGCCTCCACCGGCGCCACCTGCAGGTTGAATTCGCCCACGCCATAGGCGTCCGTATCCACCTTCAGGGTTTGCCCGGCCGCCACGACTGTGTTGCTGGTCTTGATGGGAGCGCCGCGCGGATCGGTGGTGATCAGGAAAAACCGGTTATCCATGCCATGGGCGAGATACTGGCTTTCCGCGAACACCAGCGGACGGATGGGCGCCTCGGCCACGCTGACCGTGTGATTGGTCAGGCTTTTCTGCTCGGCCAGATCGGTGATCTCGATTTCAAAGCGGGCGAAGGCGTTGCCCTGCTCCAGCGGCTGGCCGACAAAGGAGTTGGGCAGCTTCACGGCGGCCGCATACTGGCCATCCTTGTCCAGCACGCCCTTGAGTTCCGCGAAGGTCTCGAACCCCACGTCGAATTTCATGGCCTTGATATTCACCTTGCCGCCGGCGACGGGCTTGCCGAAGAAATAATTGGCGGAAACCAGCGCCTTGACGGTGTCTCCAGGGCGATAAAATTCGCGATCCGGCGTGAAGGTGACCTTGAATTTGGGCAGCACATAGCGCTCGACCTTGACTGTCTTCTCGCTCTTCGTATTGCCCAGGGAGGCGGTGACCTTCCAGGCGCCCATATTGACCTCGCGCGCGATCCGGAACGAGGTTCCCGCCACGCCAAAGTCATTGGTCTTGATGGTCTTCTTGAACAGCTTGTTGCCCTTGGCGTCGGACACCTCGAACAACATGTCCTGGCCGGCCTCCGCCTTGAGGTCCGGGCGGCGGAGCGCCAGCGTACGCAGGTGCATTTGCTGGCCCGGTTGATAGATGGGCTTGTCGGTGGTCAGCAGCAGCTTTTGCTCGCGGCGGATGGTGATGGGGCGTTCCAGGCGCTCGGTCGCCTTGCCGGTTTCAATCACCACCATCAGCGATCCCTGGCCCGCGGGCATGTCCGCCGGGATGGCCAGCTTCGCCGCCACCATGCCAAAGTCATTGGTGATGCCCTTGTAGATATCCTGGGAGGAGCCCGCGGCCTTCAGGCTGACGGTCACCTGGGCGTTTTTGTTGGGGGTTCCATCCTTGGGATCGCGCGACACGATGCGCATATAGGACGCCGTGCCCGCGAAAAACTTGTCCGTGGAGAGGATGAGGTTCTCCACCTTATATAAAGCGTCGAACAGGGAACGGCGGCCGTCGCTGGTCCCCTTGTTGTCACGCAGCCTGAACCGGATGACGAGACCGGCGGTATCGCCCTTGGCGAGGGCCGGGTCGAGGCCGGTCAATTCCACATTCTCCACGATGCGGGCGTCGCTGAAGCGGAGATTCCTCGACACCTGGGCGACTTCCTTGCCGCTGTCCATCTCTTCCAGAGTGACTTCGAGGGCGCCTGAAAACTCGCCATCCGCCGTGCGTTCGATGGGCAGGCTGAGGGCGGCCTTGCCGCTGGCGATATCGGCGCGGATTTGATCCTCGATCACCCGGGCGCCCGCCAGCAGCGTTTTGTGGATATCCCCGCCGCCTCCGCCGCCGCCTCCCGGGCCGTCCGAACTGCTGCAGGCGGGCCCCACAACCGCGAGGGCAGACAGCAACAGCAGAACTCCCGCCCCCCGCAACCATGCGCCGCGTTGTCCATTCACGCCCTTGCCGCCGCCCGATACCGCCGCTTGCATGTTCATGGCCTTTACTCCGGTAGATGCTTTCATGTCCGCCCCGCGATTTCAGAATTTCGAGATGCTTGTTCCGGGTGGAATTCCACCTCTATGTGGCCAGAAGCAAAACCCATGCCACATTCAGGGATAATTTGCACCTGCGCGTAACGATTTCCGTGCGCCGGGGCGTATCAATAAAATCATAACCATATCAACAGGTTAAGGATACGGCGGCGGCGGACCGGACGGATCGGCCGCCCTTTCCCTCCGCCCGCGGACAACGAAGGAACCACCCCGCCACCCTGTTTCATCCCGGACCGCCTCAGTTTTTCACCAACCCCTCAGGGCTTTCTCCGCCAGTTTTCAGATTTCCGATGGAAGGGCGCCCCGGGTTCTCCGTTGCCGGGCCCGGCCCGGCCTTCTTGGCGCTCCGCATTCCGGATCAGGGCGCCCGGGGATTGGGATTGCCGCGGCGAGCCATATCTCGGAAACGGGCATATGGATGACGGCGGATTCCGGCGGTCATCCCGCTTCCCCTGGCGCATCCCTTGCCGGGTTGTATCCGCCTGCGGTATGGACTTTCTCCGATGAAGATTCCGGTTCTGTTTATCGCCAATGACCACGCCGCCGTGGACCTGAAACGCGCCCTCGCCTCCTTCGCCGCGGAAGCCGAACTGGCGGCGGAGATCCGGGACTTCGGGGTCGGCCACGGAGCGCGCGCCGATTATCCCGACCAGGCCCACGCCCTGACTCAGGCCGTCCTGAAGGAACCCGGCTCCATGGGCGTGCTGCTATGCGGCACCGGGCTGGGCATGTCCATGGCCGCCAACCGGCGCAAGGGAATCCGGGCGGCGGTATGTGTCAACGAATACATGGCCCGCATGGCGCGGGAACATAACGACGCGAATGTATTGTGCATGGGCGCGCGCGTGACGGGCGACGAACTGGCCAAGGCCATCCTGCGCGCCTTTCTGACAACGCCCTTTGAAGGCGGCCGCCACGAGGGCCGGGTCCGCAAAATTGATGCTCCACTGGGAGAATCCCGATGAGCCATGACCATCTGCGCGACGCCGACCCGGAGATATTTGAATCCATCCGCGGGGAATTGCGCCGCGAACTGACCACGCTGGAGATGATCGCCAGCGAGAACCTGGTGTCGGCGGCGGTCATGGAGGCCATGAACAACCCCATGACCAACAAATACGCCGAGGGATACCCGGGCAAGCGGTACTACGGCGGATGCGAAAGCGTGGACGTGGCGGAGGAACTGGCGCGCGCGCGCGTCAAGCAGCTTTTCGGCGCGGCGCACGCCAACGTGCAGCCCCATTCGGGGGCGCAGGCCAATATGGCGGTGTATATGAGCGCCATCAAGCCGGGCGACGCCATCCTCGCCATGAACCTGGCCCACGGCGGTCATTTGACCCATGGCTCGCCGGTCAACTTCAGCGGCTCGCTCTACAAGGTGATTCCCTACGGCGTGGCCCGGGAGACCGGACGCATTGACTACGCGGAGGTGGAACGGCTGGCCCACGAGCATCAACCCAAAATGATCGTGGCCGGCGCAAGCGCCTACCCGCGCATCATTGATTTTGAACGCTTCGGGGAAATCGCCCGCGCCGTGGGAGCGAAACTGATGGTGGACATGGCCCATATCGCCGGGCTGGTGGCCGCCGGACACCATCCTTCTCCCATTCCCCATGCCGGATACGTGACCAGCACGACGCACAAAACCCTGCGCGGCCCGCGCGGCGGGTTGATTCTCTGCCGCGAGGAATTCGCCAAGGCGATTGATTCGGCGGTGTTCCCTGGCGTGCAGGGAGGACCGCTGATGCATGTCATCGCCGCCAAGGCGGTGGCCTTCCGCGAAGCGCTGCAGCCTTCCTTCAAGGATTACTGCGCGGCCATCATCCAGAACGCCCAGGTGCTGGGGAAGGTTCTGATCTCGCGCGGATATCATCTCGTCAGCGGCGGCACGGACAACCACCTGATGCTGGTGGACTTGAGCCCGCGGGGCCTCACCGGCAAGGCGGCGGAGCATTCGCTGGACCTGGCGGGAATCACCGTGAACAAGAACATGGTCCCCTTCGACCCGCAGAAGCCCTTTGTCACCAGCGGCGTGCGCCTGGGAACCCCAGCCCTGACCACACGGGGCTTTGGGGTCAAGGAATTTGAAGAGGTGGGCCACCTCATCGCCGACGTGCTGGACGCGCTGGAAGACGAAAATGTCCAGAAGCGGGTGCGCGCCAGGGTCGGGGAATTGTGCCAGCGGTTCCCGCTGTATCCCCATCTCGCGGGGCTGGTGTAAGGAATGCGCTGTCCCTGGTGCCATTCGCTCGACAACAAGGTCATTGACAGCAGGATGTCCCGCGATGGCCTGTTGATCCGCCGCCGCCGCGTCTGCGACAAATGCCAGCGCCGTTTCACCACCTACGAACGCATCGAGGAGATGATGCCCATGGTGGTCAAGCGCGACGGGCGCCGCGAACCCTACGACCGGGAGAAGATCCTGCAGGGGCTGAAAATCGCCTGCCGCAAACGCCCGGTGCCCACCCAGACCCTGGAAGAACTGGTGGACGGCATCGAGCATAAAATCCACGATCTGGGCCTGAAGGAAATCTCCAGCAAGGAGATTGGCGAGGAGATCATCTCCCGGTTGAAGGAGATTGACCCCATCGCCTATGTGCGCTTCGCCTCGGTCTACCGGTCATTCACCGACGCCAAGGAATTCATCCGGGAAATCCAGGAAGTCCTGCCCAGCGCCCGGGATGATCAGTCCACCCGTGAGCCCCAGGCCCGTGGCTGAACCCCTGCATCCATCCGCGAGCCCGCCATCCGACCAGCATTTCATGCGGCTGGCGCTGGAAGAGGCGCGCCGCGCCCTCGGCGACACCTCGCCCAATCCGATGGTGGGCTGCGTGCTGGTCCGGGACGGCCATCTCATCGCGACAGGGTATCACCGCAAGGCGGGGGAGGCCCACGCCGAACAGGCCGCCCTTTCCGCCGCCGGGGATCAGGCGAAGGGCGCCACCGCCTACGTCAACCTGGAGCCCTGCAACCACTGGGGGCGCACCCCCCCCTGCACGCGGGCGCTGATTGCGGCGGGCGTGGCGCGGGTGGTGGTGGGCGTCACCGATCCCAACCCCATCGTCAGCGGGAGAGGGATTCTGGCCCTGCGCGAGGCGGGCGTCCGCGTGGATGTGGGCGTGCTGGAAGACGAATGCCGCAAACTCAACCGGGTCTTCTTCACCAACATGTTGCAGCGCCGCCCCTGGGTCGTGCTCAAGGCCGCCATCACGCTGGATGGCAAGATCGCCACGCCATCGGGCGACAGCAAGTGGATCACCGGTCCCGAAGCCCGGCTGGAAGTCCACCGCCTGCGCGCCGCCATGGACGCGGTGCTGGTGGGCTCCGGCACGGTCTGGAAGGATGATCCCCTGCTCACCCCCCGCGAGGTGGAAAAACGGCTGACGCCAACCCGCCGGATTGTGTTGAGCCGCATGGCCCGCCTGCCCCCCGCCATGCGCCTGCTGCGGGATATCGAGGAATATCCGCTGCTGGTCATCGCCGGCGAGGATGCGCCCCCACAGGCGGTGTTTGAACTGGAAGCCCGCGGCGCCCAGGTCATCCAGTCGCCGGTGGAGAAAGACCGCATTTCCCTGACCGCCCTGATGAAGGAACTGCACGAACGTGAAATCCGCAGCCTGCTGGTGGAAGGCGGCGCGGCTGTCCATGGTTCCTTCTGGAAAGCGGGCCTGGCGGATCAACTGAAACTGTTCGTGAGTCCGCGCATCCTGGGCGGACAGGACGCCCCATCGTTCATTGGCGGTCCCTCGCCGGAGCGCATCGGCGACGCCGTGGGGCTGGAGGAACTGACGGTCTCTCGGTTCGGCGCCGACTGGCTCTTCGACGGCCTGCCAACCGGCGGCCGGTTCCAGCGTTAGTCCGGCGGCCGGACAATACGCTTCGCCCGGCCTTCCGCGGGCGCGTCATTCATGGGGAACCGGCGGCGGAGCCTCGCAAACCACCTTCGCCAGGGACAGCCATTCGGCCCTGTGCAGGGTTTCCGCGCGGCGATTTCCATCCACTCCCGTGAGCGCGAACCAGCTTTCGATGGCGGCGGCGGAGTTTTGTTCCTGCAATCCGGCGGGCAGGACGCCAAACCGGGGGGCTCCGCCGCCGAACAGGGTTTTCAGGCTGTTCCGGATGGTCTTCCGGCGTTGCTGGAAGGCCGCCGCAATCAGGGCGCGCGCCGCGTTCTCCACCGGCTCCGGAGCGGCGGGCTGGATCGTGAAATCCAGCCGGACCACCTGGCTGTGAACGCGGGGCTGGGGAAAAAAGGCGTGCGGCGGCGCGGCGATGACCGGATGGACCCGGGCGAACAATTCCACCGCGGCCCCCAGCGCCGACCGCTCCGGATGGCCAGGGGGAGCCATCAGCCTGTGGGCGACTTCCGCCTGCACCATGATGACCGCCCGCTCAATGTGTGAACGGCCCTCGATCAGGCGCTCGATGATCGGGCTGGTCAGGTGATACGGCAGGTTGCCCGCCGCCTTGAGACGGCGCGGAAAGTCCGCCGCGACGGCGTGGAAATCGAGTTTTTTGGCGTCCATCTCGACGATGGTCAGGTTGGAGCGATCGCCCAGGTTGGCGCGCAGCAGCGTGATCATGTCCCGGTCACGCTCCACCGCCAGCACCCGGGCGCCTGTATCCGCCAACCCCTGGGTCAGGACGCCGGGGCCGGCGCCGATTTCGATGATGACGTCTTCCGGTCCCGCCTCCATGGCTTCGACAATGGCGGTCAGGACCTTCCGGGACACCAGAAAGTTCTGCCCCCAGGATTTTTTGGGGGACAGCCCGGACTGACGGAGCAGTTCCCTGGGATCAACCGGTTGGCTCATGGCGGCGGGGAAAGGCTCCGGAAGGATTTCCTCTTGGCGGACGATTCCAATCCGGAGAAAAAGGCCATTGATCAGGGGTGGGAAGGTTGCTAAGGTGGGCGGGCATCTCGACCGGAATCTGTCGCATTTCCCGAAGCATCGCAAGAGGAGTACACGTCTTCGATGGGCGCCATGGATTTGACCAGCCTGGAGCGCGAATTCGCCGCCAACCCCGACTCGTTGATCTACCGTGACCTCGCGGCCGCCTACCTGGAGCATGGGCGCCATATCGAGGCCATGGTGGTCTGCAAAAAGGGATTGAAATCCCATCCGGGCGACCCCCAGGGGCGTATCCTGATGGCGGAAATTTACCTGGCCCAGTCCAAGCCGCCCAAGGCGCGGCAGGAACTGGAAAAGCTCATCGAGGAGGAGCCCAACTACGGTGAGGCTTTCGCCCGTCTGGGCTTCGTGCTTTTGCAGATGGGCCTGCGCGAGGACGCCGCCACCCGCTTCCGCCAGGCCCTGAAGCTGGATGCGGGCAATGAAACCGCGATCGCGGGCCTGACCGAACTGGGCATCGCGCCAGATGAACCGGCCGAAGAAGACAGCGAGTCTTATTCCCACGACTCCTACGAAGAGGAAGGCGACATCCAGCAGGACCGCACCATTGTGGAGCGCATGGACGAAGTGGTCCGGCAGGAACAGAACGCCACGGTGGTCCGGGAGTCCCCGCGCCTGCAGGAAGAGCGGGCGCTGAGGCGATCGAGCGGCGTCAAGCCGGGAGAGGCGGAAGCCGCCCGCATCGAGACTCCGCCCCCTCCCCCGCCGGAAACCTCCGCGCCCAGGCCGGTCCCCCAGCCCAGGGCGTCGAGAAATATTCCCCGGGCGCCGGAACCGCGGGAGGAAGAAGCCGTCGAAGTCACCCAGCAGGTTCGCATCGAATTGCCGCCGGAACCGGCAAAACCGGCGCCCCCGCCCGGACCGGAACCCGCGGAAGAGCCCGCCCCCGAATCCATGCCGGTCCGTGCGCGCCCGGCGCCAACGGAGCCCGCTCCTCCTCCGGTGGAAAAGGCGGAGATGCGCCTGCCTTCTTCCCCCGTGCTTGCTCCGGCGGATGGCGCGCCCCGCAAGACCACCAAAAAGGGAAAACCGCCTGCCGGCGCGGAAGAGCGTCCGCTGACCCAGAAACGCCGGCCGCAGATGCTGGAGAATGTGGCGCCGGAACCCACCGAGGCGGAGGTCCGGGCCAAGCAGCGGCGTACGCTCATCAAAACCGTGTCGCTGCTCTTCGTGCTCGTCTCGCTGGTGGGCGGCGGCATGTTCTATTGGCGCCAGCGGACCGTCCAGATCACCAACCTGGTTTATCCGGCGGTGGACTGGCTGAACGCCAACACCGAGGCGAGCCTGAAGAAGGCGGTGGATCATTTCGATCGGGCCTTGCAACTCGACCCGGAAAACGAGACCGCCCACGGCGGACGCCTGCTGGCCGCCACCCTGCTGTGGGGCCGCTACCGTTACGACGACTACAAG
>JAJVIH010000062.1 GCA_022072125.1 Myxococcota bacterium
GATCTAAGCCGGCGAGGAAAAATGGACCGCCGCCCAGCGTAACCGCCTGCGCATGCTCATGGCCCGGTTGGCGCTCCAGTCGGAACGCTGGGGAGACGCCGCAAAAAGCTGGCTGGAGGTGCTGCGCGAGGATATCGCGGAACCGGATCACCGGGCGGCGAAACTGGGCCTGATGGCGTTGTCCGATCCGGCGCGCGCGCGCTTTCTGATCCCTCACCTGACCGCCGCCGAAACCGACCCCCGGCGGGGGGTGTGGATACTCCAGTACGCCCAGTCGTTTCCGGATGATCCGCTGGGCCCCTACCTCTATGGCCGCTGGCTATACAATCAGGGCGACCACCGTTCGGCGGCGGAGGCGTTTCTGCGCGCGGTGGGACGACGTTTTCCCGGTGAAGCCTTTGAACGGGAAAATCTGCTCCGGCTGGTGGTGTCGTCTTTTCTCGCCGGAGAACTGGACATCTGCGGAGCGGCGCTGCAACGGCTGGAGGATTCGCCGTCGAGACCCGGCTTTCGCCTGCTGGTGAATGACTGGAAAGAGCGTCTGGCGTGGGCGCGCTCGCATCAAAACGATGACGCCGGCTACCCGCTGGGGAAATGACCTCCCCGGCCTGCTTTGTTCCGCAAGCTTGATAAGGCTCTCTGATCCCTGGGAATGATCTCCTCAAGAAGTCACATCAGGGCTGCGTGGCGGAGGTCTCCGCCGCGCCAGCAGCGATTGCTTTCTGGGGAATGTCCACCACCTCCAGCAACCACCAGCGGATTGGTCCGGCTGCCTTGCGCTTCACGGAAGAAATTATCATCTGAATATCCCTGGCGGCGGACGGCATGAGAACACTTTTGGCCTGGCATGGTCATCGGGTTCCACCGGAGCAAAACCGCGATGACCACACCCTGGGTCACGCCGGACAGAAGCCGGGCGAAGGCTCCATGCTTGTCAGGCCCTGGGTGTCGCAAAGCGAAACCATTTGATGTGATTGTCACCCGCGGCGCGTTTCCGCCGGTGATCGCGGATTCCGCGCCCAGGCCTGGATTTCAGGCGCGAAGAAGGCCCGCGGATTTTTTTTATCATCCGCCATTTGTCCGATGACGCAGTGTGTAAAACTTCGTTGTTTCCGGAGCCAATTGCGGTTATGATGAAGACGGAGGAGTCACCTCCTGCCAGCGGGGAGCTGCGCTTGGCGCGGTGCTGGCGGGACCCCAAAGCGGACATCCGCATGGCCCGAGTCGAAGATATCATTTCCCAGGCCCGCCTGGCCCACCCCAATGCGGATGTCGAACTCATTCGCAAAGCTTATGCTTTTGCCGCGAAAGCGCACATAGATCAGTACCGGACATCCGGAGAACCCTATCTGATTCACCCCGTGGCGGTAGCGGCCATCCTCGCGGACTGGCGGTTTGACGTACCCACCGTCGTCACCGGTCTGCTCCATGACACCGTGGAAGACGCGGAAGGCGTCACGCAGGAAATTATTGAGAAGGAATTTGGCAAGGATGTGGCGTTCCTGGTTGACGGCGTGACAAAGCTGGAACAAATCAAGACCGACAACAAGGAAGATCGCGCGGCCGAGAATTTCCGCAAAATGCTGGTGGCGATGGCGAAGGATATCCGCGTCATCGTGGTCAAGCTGGCGGATCGCCTGCACAACATGCGCACGCTGGGTTACGTCAAGCCGGAAAAACAGGCCCGCGTCGCGACGGAAACCCTGGATATCTACGCTCCGCTGGCGCACCGGCTCGGCATGTATCAACTCAAGGCCGAACTGGAGGACCTGTGCTTCAAATATCTGCATGCCGATGAATACGCGAACATCGAGAAGCAACTCGCCAACACCCAGAAGGCCCGCGAACGGCAGGTCCAGGCCATCGTATCGCTGCTCTCCGCGAAAATGGCGGAAAACGGCCTGAAGGCCGACATCACCGGCCGCAACAAGCACCTGTTTTCCATTTACAAAAAGCTGAAGAAAAAAGGCTCCATGGACATCGGGGCCATCCATGATCTGATGGCCTTCCGGGTGATCGTGGGAAACTCCAGCGACTGCTACGCCGCTCTGGGAGTGGTCCACGCAACAGGTACTCCGGTGCCCGGGCGATTCAAGGATTACATCTCAATTCCGAAAAACAACTTCTATCAGTCTCTCCATACCACCATCGCCCTGGATCAGGGACAACAGGTGGAAGTGCAGATCCGCACTCTGGAAATGCACCGCATCGCCGAGGAAGGCGTGGCTGCTCACTGGCGCTATAAGGAAAACAGCGGGTCCGCGAATCGTGACGAGAAGATTTTCGCCTGGCTGCGGCGCCTGATGGAATGGCAGCAAGACGTCAAGGACAACTCCGAGTTCATGGAAAACGTGCGCACGGACCTGGCGACGGATGAAGTCTACGTGCTCACGCCCAAGGGCAAGCCCATTGAATTGCCGGTGGGCTCCACGCCGGTGGATCTGGCTTACGCCATTCACTCGGAAGTGGGAGATCATTGCACGGGCGCCAAGGTCAACGGCGTCATTGTCCCGCTGCGCCATGTCCTGCGGAACGGCGATACCGTCGAGATCATCACCAGCCAGAACCAGAAGCCCAACAAGGACTGGCTGGAGTTTGTCAAATCCACCAGGGCGAAAACCCGCATCCGCTCGTTCGTGCGCAGCCATGAGCGCGAACGCTCCCTGCAGTTTGGCGCGGACATGATGGAGCACGAGGCGCGGAAGGTTCACAAATCCTTCCAGAAAATGCTGAAGAACGGCGAGTTCAAGGATGTCCCCGCCGCGCTGAAGATCAAGGATATGGATGAAGTCCTGCGCCAGGTGGGCCACGGCAAACTGACCGCGGCCGCGGTGCTCGCCAAGGCGATGGGCGAGGAAGAGATGAAAGCCGCCCTGCAGAAGCAGGACAATGTGCTTTCGCGCATCATCGAAAAGGTGTCCGGCGCCAAATCGAAAACCGGCGTGCGCATCCAGGGCATTGACGATGTGATGGTCAACTTCGCCAAATGCTGTAACCCGCTGCCGGGGGATCAGATTCTCGGCTTTGTCAGCCAGGGACACGGCATGAATATCCACCGGGTGGAATGTGAATCCCTCGATGCGCTGTCTCCAGATCGCCTGATTGACGTGGTCTGGGATGTCGACGAGGAATCCCCGATGTTCCGGCCGGTAATGCTCAAGGTATTCACCAGCGACGCTCCCGGTATTCTGGCCAACCTGTCCAACGCCATCTCCAAGGCGGGCATCAATATCAGCGAGGCGAACTGCAAGGTGGTGGACACCGACCATGCGGTCAATACCTTCCAGTTGCTGGTCAAGTCCACCAACCAGTTGGACAATCTGATCAACTCACTGCGCCGCATGAGATTTGTCCGGGGCATCGAACGGGTTTAAGCCCGGACCGCCCTTTCCTCCCTCATTCTCCCGGATTTTTCCGCCCATCCATCCAGGGTCCGGCCATCGGTCCGGGCGTTGTTGACGTTACATCGAACAATTCAGAATGGACGCGGCAAGCGGCGAAAAAACAGTCCCCCCGGGGAGGGAATCCGGGGGGACTGCTGGACGGCGCGGGCAGGGGTCACGTTTTTCCCGCACCGCCCTGCTCACTCATGAAGAAACCCGGTTCATCCAGAGAAGAAGCCGGGCGCCCTCGCTCTCCGCCATGGATAAAGCATCTTCCATGCCAATCCTGGAAAGCCGGAAAATCTTTTTGTGACCATGAAGGACAGCAGGTTTATCCACGGTAAAACCGGATCTGATTCGTCTGTCAAACCGGAATTTCAGCGCGCCGGCGGCATCAATATCTTGAATTTACTGATGATATTATGGAGCGATCGCCGCCTGGCCAAAATCGAATACCTTTCCAAATCCGCTATACACAGGCGGTTCGCCTCCTCCGGAAATATGATCGGTGTCATGGTTTTTTGTCACCCCTCGGCCCCCGTTCTTCAAAAGTTTGATGCGGCGCGGCAACCCGCTGGAGAACAACGCCTGGAGCTACGAACTTGCGCCACGCCGGAAACGGGATATCTCTCCCATGAACGGGGCTGTTCCACCGGGGAATGGTTTGTCCGCTTGCATTCCCCCATGGGATGAATGGCTCCCCGGCCGATCATGATGAACAAGAACTCGCATATCATCCTGTGGATGCTGGCCCTGGCCGTGATTCCGGCGGCGGAATTGCGCGCCCAGAGCCAGGGCGCCCAGTGGCCAGCCACATCCACCGCCCGCGCCGAAGGGGCGGACCGCGTGCGGGTTTCCCTGATGGCGGATGTGGAACAGGCGGGGCGCGGAGACATTTTTCATCTCGGGGTGCGTTTTCAGATGGAGCCGGGGTGGCATATATACTGGAAAAATCCCGGTCAGGCGGCCATCCCCACCGAAATCACCTGGAAGGCTTCCGCGGTCGAGGTGGGGCCGCTGCGGTGGCCCGCGCCGGGGGTCTTTCAGCAAAGCCACGGTTTCATCACCACCTACGGCTACGAAACCGAAGTCCTGTTGACCGCCCCGGCCACGGTCTCCACACAGGCCCCGGACATCCTGCTGATTCAGGCCGATGTGGAATTTCTCGCCTGCAAGATTGACTGTGTTCCGGGCGACGCCACGCTGCAATTGTCCTTGCCGGCGGCCGGGACATCCATACCCGCGAGCAGAAGCGATATCGAATTGTTCGAGTCCTGGCGGAAGCGGGTTCCGGCGCCCGCCGCCCTGGCTGGCCTGGAAACCGCCTACTCCTGGTCGCGAGAGACCATCCAACCCGGAGAGAGCATTCAAGGTTCCATCGAACTCATCCGCTGCCGGACACCGGGCAAGGATCCAGGCGCCTGCCCGGAATTGTCTGCTCCCGCGGGCCCCGCGGCCAAAGCCTTTGTCCCTGAACGCACGGAAGGAGTGGAATGGACCGTGACCGCCGTCCGTCCGCACCCCTCCGCTTTTCGCGGGGTGCTGATAGAGGTCGCCGGCAAGGCGGGCCTGGACCCCATTCCCGCAACCGTGGCGTGGCTGGCCGGGGTGGCGAAACTGGAGGAAAGCGGACAACCCCGTCTGGTGGAGGTGCGGACCTCCATCCCGCGTCAATCCGCCGGCGCGGCTCAGGGTCTGGTCCAAACCGCCGGGGTGGCGGAAGCGCCGGGTTCACCCGCGGCAGGCCCGCCGGCGCCCATCAGGGAAGAAACGCCGCTGAGCCTGTGGTGGGTCCTGTTATTGGCGTTTGCGGGCGGCATGGTGCTCAACCTGATGCCCTGCGTGCTGCCCGTGCTGGCGATCAAGGTCTATTCATTCATTGAATTGGCGCACCGGGACCGCAAGGAAATTGGCAAGCACACCGCCTCGTACTCGCTGGGCATCGTCTCATCAATGATGGCGCTGGCGCTGGCGGTGATTCTGTTGCAACAGGCCGGAACGCGCATCGGCTGGGGATTCCAGTTCCAGCAGCCGGTGTTCCTGGTGGTGGTGTCGGCGGTGGTTTTCCTGTTCGCGCTCAATCTCTTCGGCGTTTTTGAAATCCGCCTGGACGCCAGCGGCGCCGGCGCGGCGGTGGACAAAACCTTTGGCCTGCGGCGCAGCTTTGGCGAAGGCGTTCTCGCGGTGATCCTCGCCACGCCATGCTCGGCGCCCTTTCTGGGCGCCGCGGTGGGATTCGCCCTCGCCAGTTCTCCGCCGATCATCCTGATGGTTTTTGTGATGATTGGCCTGGGGCTGACCGCGCCTTTCGCCGCCGCGACCCTCATCCCCGGCGTCACCCGGATTCTGCCCCGCCCGGGGGCGTGGATGAACCGCCTCAAGCAGTTTTTGGGCTTCGCCATGATGGGAACCCTGGTCTGGCTGTTGTGGATTCTCGGCCTGTCCGCCGGCGCGGACGGCATGGCGAAAACCCTCGCCTTTCTGCTGGCGCTGGGGCTCGCCGCCTGGACGTGGGGATGGCCGGCCATCCGTTTCCGGGCCGCGTTTATCGCATTGGGCCTGATCGCAACGGCTGGAACCGCCGCCGTGGTCTTCCCCCTGAAGATGGCCGGGCAAAAAACTCCAGACCACGCCGCGGGAGATTCCCTCGCCTGGAGACCCTGGAGCGAAGCCGCGGTGGCGGATGCGCTGCGGGAAGGCAAACCGGTATTCGTGGACTTCACCGCGACCTGGTGCATCACCTGCAAGGCCAATGAAAACGGCGTGCTGGCGAGCACCTCTGTTGTTTCGGCCTTCCGCGACAATGGTTTTGTCCTGCTCAAGGGGGATTGGACCAATGAGGATGAAACCATCCGCGCCAAGCTTGCGGAATTTGGCAAAGCCGGGGTGCCGCTTTATCTCGTCTATTCCCCGGCGCGGCCAACCCAGCCGAAAGTGCTGCCGGAACTGCTCACCAACAGCATCGTTCTGGAAGCCATCGCGGAAGCCCGTCCCACCGCGCAGCGATAGGCTCCTTGCAGAACCATTTCCGGGCGGCCGCGGTCACAGAATCAGCATGCAGTCGCCGTAGCTGAAAAAACGGTAACGCTCCTCCACCGCCTGGCGATAGGCTTGCAGGATGAGTTCCCGGCCGGCGAAGGCGCTGACCAGCAGCAACAGGCTGGACATGGGCAAATGGAAATTGGTCAGCATGGCGTCCGTCGTCTGGAAACGGTAACCCGGAACAATGGTCAGATCGGCCGCGCGCTCTCCCGGAGTCACCCGGCCGCTCTCCCGCGCCGAGGACTCCAGCGTGCGGACCGTCGTGGTGCCGACAGCGATGACGCGGCTGCCAGTTGCGCGCGCGCGTTCGATCTCCGCCGCGACCTCGCCGGAAATCCGGGATCGCTCCGGCGACACGCGATGTTCGCGCACGTCCTCCGCCCGCACCGGCAGAAAGGTGCCCGCCCCCACATGCAGCGTGACCTCCAGCCATTTCACGCCCTGTTCCTGCAATCTGGCGATGATCTCCGGAGTGAAATGCAGGCCGGCGGTCGGCGCCGCGATGGCCCCGCGCTCGCGCGAGTAGACAGTCTGATAACGTTCCTCGTCCCCCGGGAGATGCAGTCCGGCGTCCCGGCGGATATAGCGGGGCAGAGGAATCGCCCCATGCTGGTCCAGCCAGGCGTCTATCTCCAGGCCTTCCGGAAATTCCACCACCACAAAGCCCTGTCCTTCGGATTCCGCCACCCGGCAGTTCACTCCGCCCGGCAATTCCAGCACGGCGCCCGGCTTCATACGGCTGGCGGGACGGGCGAGACAACGCCATTGCGTCTCCCCCACTGGCTCGCAGAGCAGAAGTTCAGCCGCGCCGCCGCTGGGGCGATGGAACAGCACGCGGGCCTTGCGGACGCGGGTGTTGTTGGCCACCAGCACATCGGGCGCGCGCAGCAGGGAGGTGATGTCTTCAAAGCGCGCGTGTTCGATGACGCCGCCGCCGCGCCGCACCACCATCATCCGGCTGCCCTGGCGGCGCTCCGCTGGATGCTGGGCGATCAACTCTGCGGGCAGATGGAAATCAAAATCGCTGAGGCGCATGGCGGCCGCTCGCACGGCGCGGCAAGATGGCGCGGCGGCGCCCCGCCTGTCAATACATCTGGAAGAGGTTCGCGCCCGGGTAATAGTGCTTGAGAATTTGCCGGTAGCTCTTGCCGTTCACGGCCATGTTCCTTGCTCCGGCCTGACAAAGCCCCACGCCATGACCGCTGCCCGAGCCGCGAAACACCACGAACGCGCCTTCCTGATGAACGGTGAAACGTCCCGAAAACACCTTTGAGTAGCCGGCTGCGCGCCGGAATTTGTCCAGCGGTATGCGCTCAACCCCGCGATCGGTGCGGGCCTCCAAATCCGCCCAGCGCCCGCTCGAGGTCATGCCGCCAGGCTGGAGTTCCTTCAGCCGTCCCAGGATCAAACGGGCCTTGCGCAGGGAACGCTCCAATTCCGCCATGGGCACGCGGTAATTCCAGCTTGAGCGGGCGCAATCGCCGCACCATTTGCAGGGGACGCCGCGGGCGTAAGGCAAATCCTGGCCCCAGACTTCCCGGGCTGACTCGGTTTCGCCGCCGCAACAGGCCGTGAAAAAGGAAGAGGCCAGTTCGCGCCCGTGGGCTATCACCTCGCCGCGCGTGGCGTCCACCGCCTCGCTCACCCGTTCGTGCTCGGAGGCGGCGCCGCCGTAGACCTGATCATCCACCGTCGCCTCGACATGGAATGGCTGGCCCTCGCGCTCCATGCGGCGGCGCAACGCGAAGGTACGCGCCGCCACTGCCTGCGCCTTCAGCGACTCCATGGGCCAGTTCGGCGGAATCTCCGATCCGACCACGCCCTTGAGGTAGCCCTCCAGCGGCAAGCTGTTGATGATCAGCATTTCACGGCCCTGAACCAGCAATTCCAGTTCGCCGCGCCATGATTTGCGGTTGATGGTCAATTGTCCGGCCGCGCTGGAGACGCGGAGTTGGCTCTGGCCGCTGTCTTCGCCTTGCACCAGCAGGGAATCCCCCTTGACCCGGAATTCAAATACGCCTTTCCCCGGCTGGGTATCCACGAAATCCTTGCCGGACACCACCACCGTGTCGCCGCCCACCACCACCGGCTTACTGGTGCGCACAATGGCGATGCGCAGGATGGGTCCCTGCTCCACCGCCAGCAGGGGAGCAGGAGCAAGGCACGCCGCCGCAAGGACGAAAAAAAATCCCAGGGACTGGGGGGTCCCCGGGATGGGCATCCTGGATGAAAGCTTCAGCGCTGAACTGGCACGCATGCCCGCCAGTCTTGTTAGATGCTTTCCTTCAACGCGGGAGCGGCCTTGAAGCCAACGGACTTGGAGGCCTTGATCTTGATCTGCTCGCCGGTGCGGGGATTGCGGCCGGTGCGGGCCTTGCGCGAACGGATGCTGAAGGTGCCGAATCCCGGATACGCGAACTTCTTGTCCTTCTTGAGGGATTTTTTCACGCCGTCAAATACCGCGTCAACCAGCGTGTTGATGTCCTTCTTGGACAGCTCGGGCAAACCCTTCGCGCCCTGAATCGCCTCAATCAGTTCAGCCTTGGTCATGATCTCTCCTTGGGAATGAAAGGCAGGAGCCCCTCGGGTTGGTGGTGAAGCCGTTCTGCTTGTTGAATACAAAGGCGATTGTATTGCTCTAGCTTGCGGCGTGTCAAGCATCACAGCCGCAACACACGGAATGGGGTTTGCCGCCGGTTCACCGCGCGTTTTCCCGGGGTTTTGACTTGACGGCGCCCGCCTGTTATCGGCGTCAGTCCCCATGGCGTTTATCGAACTCAAAGGACTGACGCGGGAATATCAGGATGGAGCCTTCGCCCGGCGCGTGCTCGACGCCGTGGATTTGTCCATCGCCGCCGGGGAGTTCGCCGCCATCACCGGACGCAGCGGCTCCGGCAAATCCACCCTGCTCAACATCATCGGCGGACTCGACACCCATTATACCGGAGAAATCACGGTGGATGGGGTCAACCTGCGCGCCATGGGCGACGGCAAACTCTCGCGCTTCCGCAATCACACCTGCGGGTACATCTTTCAGGGCTTCAACCTGCTGGAGCACCTGACCTGCCTGCAAAATGTGCTGGCCCCCGCGGCGTTCTCCGGAGAGCGCGGCGGCATGGAGGCGCGCGCGCGCGAGGTGCTGCGGCGCGTGGGCCTGGAGGACCGGATGAACCAGCGCCCGCGCACCCTTTCCGGCGGAGAACGCCAGCGCACCGCCATCGCCCGGGCGCTGCTGATGAAACCGCGCATCCTGCTGTGCGACGAACCCACCGGCAACCTCGACTACGGCACCGCGGATCAAATCCTTGAGCTTTTCCAGGACCTGAACCGCAACGAGGACATCACCTTCCTGATCGTCACCCATGAAGACCGCGTGGCGAAGCTGGGCAAGCGCGTGTTGCGTCTGAGGGAAGGCAAACTCATGGAGGAGGCGCCGCCGCAGTGAAAACCGCCAGCCTTCCCGCGCTGATCGGCGCCAATATCGCCAACTCGAAGCGGAATTTCCTGCTGTCGAGCATTGGAGTGACCGCCGGCGTCTCGTTCCTGCTGTTTTTCTCGGCTCTGGGCGCCGGACTGAAAGCGGGCGTCGAACAGTTTCGCGGCAAGGCGAACCTGCTGCGCGTCACCACCAAGGCCTACAACCTGCCGTTTTTCCGGCAAACCAGCAGTTCGGTGATCACCGATGACAGCCTCAACCGCTTTCGCGCCCTGCCGGGCGTGGAAAGCGTGGGCGCGGAACTGGACATGTTGCCGCCCATGCAGGGGGTGGGGCGGATCTTCAACCTGGGACTGAAAACCGAACTGGTGGCCACGGGCCTCGACCCCGGACTGGTGGCGGATGACATACCGCCCCAGTTCAGGTTTGCATGGAAACCCGATCAGACCGAACCGGTTCCCGGTCTGGTCAGCCGCACGCTGCTGCAGATCTTCAACGAAAATTTCGCCTCGAAATTTCCGGACCTGCCCCGGGTCAATCCGGATGACCGCGACGCCTTTGTGAATTTCGTGCTGGACTTTGATCTGCTGCTCAACCGCTCGTTTCTTGTGCGCAGCGGACTGGACGCCCAGCAAATCAAGGCCCGCGTGGTGGGCACCAGCAAGCTGGCGGTGCTGGTGGGCGTGTCCTTCCCGATGGAATTCGTGAAGCACGTCAACCGCCAGCACATCATTGAACAGAAACGGCGGGAGAAGCTGGCGGAGTTGCGCCAGGCCAACCCGGACAACCCCAACGTGGAGTTGCCGGCGGACTTCCAGCCCGGCGAAAAAGACCTGCGGTTCTCCTACCGGAACGCTTATATCAAGATACAGAACCCCTCCTACCTGCCAGCCATCACCGCGGAGGTGGAATCCATGGGGCTCAAGATTGATCCCGAGGTGGCGGCGGCGGGCCGCGCCATTGACGCCATCACCTGGGTCATGCGTGGTTTGGCGTTGCTGATCATCGCGCTGGCGGCGGTGAATATCAGCCAGACCTTTTTTCTGGTGCTGCACCAGCGGCGGCGGGACTTCGGCATCCTGCGCGCCATTGGGGCCAGCCGCATGGATTTGCGGATCATCGTGATGGGGGAAGCCTTCCTGCTCGGGTTGTTTGGCGGCGTCACCGGCGCGCTGATTGCCTGGCTGGGCTCCCGCGTGGCGGATTTCCTCGCCATTCCGGCGCTGAATGACCTGCTCAACCGCTATGTGAGGCAGTTTTACGGCCCCGTCACGGTGGACAGCCTGTTCGCCTATGACGCCATGCTGATCGGCGCCGGGATCCTGTTCGCGGTGGCGTGCGCTCTTACCGGGGCCTTCTGGCCGGCGCAACGCGCGGCCCAACTCGACCCGGCGGCGGCTCTCGCTGAAAACTGATCGGATGCGCCGCCGCCCGGGAACCGGATTCCCACCCCGCCGCCGGCGTCCGGACGCCGGGGAAAAGAGTTGTTCCGCCCCGGCGGAAAGGGCTTGTGTTGGCCCTGTGCTTCATTTAGCCTCATCCGGTCATCCCAAGAAGAACCGCCATGAAGTTGTTCTGGAGAACGTGGTCCGTTTCCACCGGCGCAGCCTGGGTAGCCGCGTTGATGGCGTGCTTCGCGTCCGCGCCCGCGCTGGCGCAATGGCGGCTTCCGCCGCCTCCCCCGGTGACGCCGCGTCCGCCGCCAGCCGCTCCGCAGGCGCCCCCCGCGGCTCCCCAGCCGCAACCGGATGCGTCCGCCGCGCCGGCGTTCGACGTACGGCACAATCCGCCTCCCGCGTTTTTTCTGGGCAACGCCACCATGCTTTCCATTGATTTGGAGGAAGAAACCGGAATCGAATTTGTCACCGTGCAAATACGTCCCGCCGGCTCCATGGTTTACCAGACCCTGTTCATGAGCCGGACCAAAACCCGGCATTACGAAACCAGCGTTCCAGCGGATTTCCTGCGTCCCGGCGACATGCAGTACTACATCGCCGCGAGCGTGCGCGGGCAGACGGTTCCGCTGTTCGCCACCGCGGAGCAGCCCCAGGTCGCGCAGGCCCGGCTGCCGCGGCCGGACGAAATGTCCCTGCTGCCGCCGCCGCCGCCGGCGCCAAGGCCGGAGGGAATTTTCCCCGAAGTCAGCAAGCCCATCGAGGATTCCTCGGTGCGCGAAACCGAATTTGGCCGTTTCGCCCAGGATCAGGTCATCGAATCGGTGAGCCGTGCGCGCCAGCGCGCATCGGAATCCCCCGCCGCGGTGTCCGTACTGACGGAAGACGACCTGGTCAACTACGGATCGCCGCTGCTGGGCGAAGCCCTGCGGCAAATGCCCGGCATGGATGTCATGCGCATCAACGCCGCGGACTTCAACGTCAATGTGCGCGGCTTCAACCGGGAAAATTCAAACCGCCTGCTTTCGCTGGTGGATGGCCGCAGCGTCTACGTGGATATCTTCGGCATCACATTCTGGGAAGGCCTGCCCACCAGCTATTACGATTACAAGCGCGTCGAGGTGATCCGCGGCCCCGGCAGCACGATTTACGGCGCCAACGCCTTCTCCGGCATCGTGTCATTGTTCACCAAGGAGCCGGAGGACGTGGATGGCCTGCGCCTGTACCAGTGGTACGGCTCCGCCGGAAACAGTTCGACCTTCCAGGGCGGACATGTGCGCGGCAAACATGGCGTCCGGGTCACGGCGGAATGGAACTACCTCAACGAACTGGAAGATTATGAAAGAAAAAATAAGGACAGCATCAAGGGCAATTTCCTGTACCGGCTGGCGATTAATCCCAACACGCAGTTGCGCCTGCAGGGCGGCTTCTCCAAGGACGACGGCAGTTTCCTCACCCAGATTGGGCCGCTGGCCTTTGACGTGAACCAGGCCTTCGCCCAAGCGACCTTCATTCACAAAAAGCTGCGCCTGCAGGGCTTTGTCAACTACCTCGGCGCGGACGCGACCATCCGTCCGCTGGTGCCGGACGTGATCCAGTTGCCCCCCGACGGCCAGCAGGTGGTGGATGACTTCGCCAGCAAGGGCCTGGTGCTGCGCGACCGCTCCGGACGCAAACTGACCGGACTCATTCAGGAGGACCTGCTGGGCGAGGTGCCGCTCATCAGACTTCCGGCGGACTCCATCACCGCTGACGCCGAAGGACAGTACGCCCTGGAGATCGGGTCCATGGACACGCTGACCTTCGGCGCCAATTACCGGCTGGTGTCGTTGCAGTCTTCCAACCTGCTGGACACGGACATCACCCAGAACGCGCTGGGGCTGTTCCTGCTCAACGAATTGCGGCCGGTGGACATGCTGTTCATCAGCGCGGGCTTGCGCTTTGATCTCCAGGACCTGAACTACGAAGACCCCACCCGTCCGGAAATCAAGCCCAGGCTGCGCACCGCCTTTTCGCCCCGCGGGGCGGTGGTGTTCAAACCGGGAGAGGATCACAGCCTCCGTCTTTCCGGCGGATTGGCTTACCGCAACCCCGCCCTCTTCGAGTCTTCCTCGGCGCTGAAGTACATCACCGCGCGCACCGTTCCCGGAGTCCTGTCCATCAACGCGGGCGACGGATCCATTCCGGTTGACAACCAGATTCCCGACATCATCTACCGCGGCAACCCCACGCTGAAGCCCGAGCAGATGCTGTCCGCCGAGTTGGGTTATTCAGGCCTCTATTGGGATCGCCTGCGCCTGGGGCTCGATTTGTTCTGGGAAAAGGTGGATGGGCTGATTGTTCTGAAGGGCGATGTGCAGGGCCTGGTCACCGGCCTGACCCCCTCGATTCCGCTGGCCGACAAACAGGCCGCCACCGCCAATATCTTCATCTACGAAAACCTGATTGACGCCGCCAACATGGGCCTGGAGTTGAGTTCGGAACTGCGCATCATTGACGGCCTGAAACTGTTCGCCAATTATTCCTTCCAGAAAACCAGCCTGCTCAACCAGGACGAGGTGGCGAGATCCCTGGGCATTGAACCATCGCGGGTTCCGGACTTCATCACCATCAACACCGAAAACCCGGAGCACAAGATCAATTTCGGCGTGAACAGCCGCTTTCATGGCGTGCGCGCCAACCTGTATGGACATTATGTGGCGCGGACCATCCGGAAAAATTTCCTGACGCAGTTGCCCAGCCAGGATGTCTCCTTCGACATCCGCCCGCCGGAGGCGCTGGCGGGCGCCATACAGCCCTACAAGACCGAACCACGGGCGCTGACCGCCCTGACCAATTCCTTTGGGACCTTTCAGACGCCTTCTTATTTCATTCTCAACACCAACCTGAGTTATTCCTTCGGCGAATCGGAATGGCTGACCATCGGCGGCGGAGCGGATAACCTGCTGGGCGCGTGGACCCGCCAGCGCGATCAGGGTTTCGTTTATGAAACGGACGCCGACGGCAACAAGATTGTGCGCTCGGTGCAGCGCGGACGGCATATCCAGTATCCGCGCCTGAACCTGTTCAACACCCTGACCGGCGGCGACACCATCGGCGCCAGCTATTATTTCTTTCTGCGCGGACACTTCTGACATGGGCAATATCCAGTACGATTTTTCGGGCGTGAAAGTCATCATCACGGGGGGAACGCGCGGCATCGGCGGGGCCACGACCCTGGCGTTCCTGCGCGCGGGCGCCCAGGTGACCGCGATCTTCCAGGGGAATACGGAAGCCGCCTACCGCACGATGGAACAGGCGGGGGACATGGCGGAGCGGTTGTTGCTGGAGCAGCTTGATATTTCCAGCTTCGAGCGGGTGTCGGAGTTCTATGATCGCTACGAAAATGACCATGGCGCTCCCGCGGTGCTGGTCAACAATGCGGGCATCCGCCGCGACGGCCTGCTGGCGATGATGAAGGAAGAAGACTGGACCTCGGTGCTCGACACCAACCTGGGAGGGGTCTTCCATATGAGCCGTTTCGCGGTGAAGATGATGATCCGGCGGCGCTCCGGACGGATCATCAACATCACCTCGCCGAGCGGCTCGCGCGGCGTCGCCGGGCAGACCAATTACTCCGCCTCCAAGGCCGGAATGACGGGGTTCACCAAGGCGTTGGCCCGGGAAGTGGGCGCGCGCGGCATCACCGTGAACGCCGTATCTCCTGGATTTATTGACACTGAACTGATCGCCGATCTTTCCGAACCGTTGCGCAACGAATACCTGTCGCGCATCCCGATCAAGCGCTTTGGAACCGCTGGTGAAACCGCCCAGACGATTCTCTTCCTCGCCTCCAGCGAGGCGTCCTACGTCAATGGCGCGGTGCTGGAAGTGACGGGGGGCCTGTGAAAAAACCGGGAAATCGTCCGCCGCCGCGCACTTCGCCAGCCGCTCCCCGCCGGCATGGCCCGGGACCAGAAGCTTTATCATCCAACCGGGACGCCGCAAGGCCCCGTCCGCCGGTTCCCGCAAGGGAGGCGCCCGCGCCACGAAACCTGGTCTATGGCGTGAACCCGGTCCGTGAAGCCCTGCGCGCCCGCCTCCGGCCGGTGCGCGAAATCCTGTTTTCCGGCAGACAGTTGCCCGGGGCGATCGCCGAAGCCTTCAAGCCGGGCAGCATTGCGGTCCGTCAGGTGCTGTCCGGGGAACTGGACCGGATCACCTCTTCCACCGAACATCAGGGCGTGATGGCGTGGGTGGGACCCTATCCCGCGGTGCAGGAAGACAAATTCTTCTCCGCTCCGGAGCCCGCGCTGATCGTGGTGTGCGACGGCGTGACCGATCCGCGGAACCTGGGGGCGATCGTGCGCAGCGCCTGTCTGTGCGGCGCGGCGGGCGTGGTGGTTCCCCGCGATCATTCCGCCGGCGTGACCCCGGTTACCGCCAAAGCGAGCGCGGGCGCCATTGAGCATACCCCAGTGGCCGAGGTGGTGAACCTGCGGCGCTTCCTCGAACAGGCGAAGGAGGCGGGGTTCTGGATTGCAGGCCTCGACATGGCCGGGGACAGCCTTTTTGATTTTGACGTTTCCCAAAAGCTCGTGCTGGTGATTGGCGGAGAAGGAGCCGGAATGCGCCGCCTGACGCGGGAGACCTGCGATTTCCTGCTGCGGATTCCTCAACTGGGCCCGCTGGACAGCTTCAATGCATCCGCCGCCGCCGCCGCGGCGATGGTGACCCTGCGCAAGGCGCAGGGCGTCTGGTCTTCCAGGGGTTGAGGCTGACTGTCAGGCCTTCTTGCGCACCATGCGGTGAACCGTTTCGCGCACTTCGGCGGAAACGAATCCAGCCAGATCCGCCGGACACGCCTCTTCGGGCACATGAAATTCCAACACCATGGCGCGGGCGGATTTGCCCAGCGGTATCACCGAGGCATCCGTGTCTTCCGCCGGTCCGGAAAGGATCAAACCGGTGTCGCCGCCTTCCAGCAACAGCAGCACGGACAACCGGGAAATCACATCCGCCAGGCTTTCCCTGCCCATGCGATCATGAAACAGCACGGGAATGGGCGCATCCCCCGCGTTCAACATGAGCGGAGCGCGGACCTGTTCAAGCGGGTGAGGCGGCGGCATGCGTCCTGGCCGGAGAAACAAAGGCCGTCCTTCTTCCTGGGCGCACAACACATCCGAAAGCGCCGAGGCGAACATCTCCCACTCGGGCATGGCCAGGCTGGCGATGCGCTGTCCCCCGGGAATGTGATCCACGATCACATGGCGGGCCAGCGCGCGCAGCGCCGCCGCCAGCAGGGGCGAGTCATTCCATTGCTGGACGCCCAGCACCTCGCTTTCATCCCATGCGACAAGCGGAGCGCTTTCCAGGCTTCGCTCCACCGAATTCAGCATGCGCAGACAGGATGCGTTGAGGGGAAACGCGGAGAGCAGCCAGGCCGCGTAGCGCAACACCCTTGCGGCGGCCGGCGGAATCACACGGACGCCATGCGCCGGTGTGGAGGATTTGGGCTGGCTGGAGCCGGTCCACCGGCGCGCCTCCATGAGCAGGGGTCCCGCGACCACATCGGCGAGGGAACGCGGCTCAGGACCTTCCGCCAAAACCGCCTCGCCCGCGCCGTCAAAAACCAGGCATTGCAGCATGCGGAGCGGAAAGCGGCTGCGCACTGACATGGCGCCATTGGGAAACGCCACCACGCCGGTATCCCCCGAAGCCTCCAGGGCGACGCCGCCGGAGTGGGCGCGCAAACGGAACAGGCCCTGCGCGCGCGCCATCAGCCAGTCCAGACGGCGGGAGTCCAGCTTCAGGGGGGGCGAACATTCACCCGGGCCAACCTGTATGAAAGGAGGCTGATCAGCGCCCGATGGACGCCGTGCGGCGGTTGAATTCAGCGGCATATCGGCGGGGAGTGTGCCACACGGCGGCGGAAACCCCAGACTGAACATTTGACAGAATAACATCTTTGCCGATGAATTTTTCTTGCGCCGGCGATTCCGCCGCTCCCGGATGCGCCGGCGCCGGTCCTTTCCCAGCCAGGACCGGGCGAATCCCGTCTTCAGTCTTCTTCGTCGTACATGAAGTTTTCAAGCAGGCTCATGTCCTTGATGACGATGGCCTTGCGCGAGAGGGAGATCACCCCCTCGGTCTCCAGCGCGGAGAGCGCCCGGGAAATCTCCTCCCGCACCGTTCCCAGGCGGGATGCGACGGTTTCCGTGGTCAAATCGCGCACCAGCGTGACCTCACCGGTTCCGGCGTCCGTTCCCTGGTTGAGCGCCCGCGTGTAGAGAAACGACGCCAGGCGGCTCCGCACATTGCGCAGGGTCACATCCTCGACCAGGGCGATATAACGCATCGTCCGGTTGAAGAGCAGTTCAAACATTTCAATGGCGAACTCGGGATTGGCGCGGGCCAACTCCAGCATGGTTCCCGAGGGGATCATCCAGGCGTCCCCTTCGCGCGTGGCGATGGCGTGGGCCGGACAGGGTTCGCCGCGCAATCCCAGGGCCTCCAGAATGAATTTGCCGGAACGGGCCATGTAGAGAATCTGCTCCCGTCCGCCGGAAGAGATTTTGCAGATTTTGATCTCTCCCTCATGAACGATGAAGAGCCCCTTGCCCGCCGCCCCCTCTTCAAACAGGGATTCGTCCTTCTGCAGCGACCTGTGGACGGCGGACTGGACAATCGCTTTGCGCTGGGACTCATTCAGGCGCTGGTGGCCCTGCCAGTCCCTCAACAATCCTTCAAGCTGTTCCTGCCGGGTTCCTGAACTCATTCCCTCTCCTGCCGCCCGCCAATCCGCTTGCCAACCCCATGGAAATTTGCGATTACGCGGACACTTCAGCGCCGGTTCATTACTGTTACGAAATTGGGAACATGGATGCAACCCGGCTAAACGGGGACCATGGCACAAAAGGGGAAACCAGTATGCGTTGCCTCGTCACGGGGGGAGCGGGCTTCATTGGCTCGCATTTGACGGACCGCCTGATCGCCGAAGGACACGATGTCGCGGTCATTGACAACCTGAGCACCGGCGTGCGGTCCCAGGTGCATGAGAAGGCGCGGTTTCATCAGACCGATATCCGTGACCGGACGGCCATGGATCGCGTCTTCGCGGAAGAAAAGCCCGAAGCGATGTTCCACCTGGCGGCGCAGATGGATGTCCGCCGCAGCGTCGCCGATCCCGGGTATGACGCCGACGTCAACCTGATTGGTCTGCTCAATCTGCTGGAAGCGGGACGGCGCAATGGCCTGCAGTTCACCGTTTTCGCCTCGTCCGGCGGCGCCATTTATGGCGAACAGGATGTGTTCCCCGCCCCGGAAGGACATGAAAAACGCCCCTGCAGTCCATATGGGGTATCCAAATACGCAGGCGAACTGTATCTGAATTATTATCATATTGAATATCAACTTGGATACGCCGCCATGCGATTCGCCAATATCTACGGACCACGCCAAAATCCCCACGGCGAAGCGGGGGTGGTCGCGATTTTCGCCGTGAAACTTCTGCGCGGAGAGACCCCCACCATCTACGGCGAAGGCAGGCAGACCCGTGATTTTGTTTTTGTTCTGGACGCCGTGGACTCCATGGTGCGGGCGATGAAGACCCGGAAAACCGGGGCCTACAACATCGGCTCCGGGGTGGAGACAGACATCAACACCATCGCCGCGCACCTGATCCAGGCGGCGGGGTTTTCCGGTCAGGCCGCGCACGCCGCCGCCAAGCCCGGCGAACAGATGCGTTCGTGCCTGGACGCCGGCAAGGCGAAACGGGAACTCGGGTGGTCTCCCTCGCGGGACGTGGATGCGGGCTTGCGCGAGACCATGGAGTGGTTCCGCACCCGCAAATACTGACCGGGTCTGACTGGCAGGTACTCTGTGTCCAAATCCAAGTCCGCGTGGCGGCTGCGCTCAAAAACCCGCAAGATACTGGAAGGGGCCGTGCATTACGGCCTGGTGGGCGGAATATTCCTTTGCGTGATGGGCATTGGCGGCGTCAATGTCCAGGTGCAGTTGCTCTTCGCCATGCTGACCGTTCTGCTGGGCCTGAGCACCTGGATGTTGTCCACCCGCCGCTTCCTGCTGATCCACTACCCGGTGCTGATTCTGGCGGCGATCGTGGTTTTGGAATTGTTTCAGCTTGTTCCCCTGCCCAGGTGGGCCCTGAGCCTGCTCTCCGGGGAATACGTCCGGTCGCTGGATTATCTGCTCAAGGATTTTCCCGCCCCCATTTCCACCCGCTGGCGGCCCATTTCCGTGGACCCCTGGGGCACCCTGAACGCGGTGTCTCTCCATTCCAGCGTTGTGTTGTTCCTCCTGGTGGCGGGCAATTACTGGAATGATCGCTCCGAGGCCGCCCGGCGGACTCTGGGCTGGATAGCCATTCTGGGCGTGATCACATTCTGGATCGGATTGTTGTCCCGGTTCCTGGGGCAGGGGTTCATGCTGGGATATTACCCATTGCCTCCCGAACTCAATGACGATGCTTTCCTGAGGGGCAGCTTCGTCAACGCCAACCATCAGGCGAGTTTCTTTGGCGTCGCCTCTTTTGTATCGCTTTATCTGGGTGTCAGCAGCCAGATCAACAAAGGCCGGGCGATATACATGGCCCTGATGATCGGCGCCGGGCTGGTGTCCGCCGTTGGAGTGGTGCTGACCCTGAGCCGCGGCGGCGTGGTGGCGTTCGCATCCTCCATGGTCCTGACGGTGTTGCTGATGCTGTTCGCCCGCCAGGAACGCATGCCAGCCGCCCTGAAATACGGGCTTCCGCTGGCGCTGGCCGGGGCCATTGGATTCGCGGCTTGGACCAGTATCGGCGACATCAAGGAAGAGATCGCCAAATCGGAGTCCCTCACCACCGAAAAAAGCGATGTCAAAATCGCCATGTGGAAATCCGCCGTTCACATGACGAACGATTTCTGGCTGGTTGGCGCGGGCCGTGGAGCTTTCGAGCATGGATACACCCGGTATCAACCCGGCGACGTGTTGGGACGTGTCCGGTTCCCGGAGAATGTCTTCCTGCAACACTGGGCTGAATTTGGGTGGGTGGGAGGAACCATCGCGCTGATGATGCTCGGGTCCATTCTGTTCCTGGCGTGGAGACGGACCCGGCAATATCCCCAGGGCCTGATGCTGTTTGGGGCGATCCTGTTCATCACCATCCGGGAAATATTTGATTTTGGCACGGAACGGCTGGGCGTCGCCGTCCCTTTGTTCATGGTGATTGTCTATCTCATGACGACCACCAGCCATGAGATGGAGTCCCGGCTGAAAATCCAGTTGCGGGGGGCCGTCAAACAGATGGTCCTGGGGGGATTGATCATCCTGGTTGGCGCCTTCGCCGCGGGGAAATTTATTTTCAAGGCCCGCATCTACGGCGACGACGGCGAACAGATGCGGGCTGGCATCCTCAATAACCGGAAAAACATTGGCGAAGACCAGGTCCTGCGCCTGATTGACCTGCATCCGCATGATTATTTTGTTCACCTGCTGCATACCGACTGGCTGCTGACGGCCAACCCGCCCAAATACGAGGAATCCCTGGCCACGCTGAACAGGGCCATGTACCTGAAAACAAGCGACCCTTCCCCGCACCTGAAGGCGGGATACGCGCTTGCATCCCTTGGCCGCATCAAACAGGCGGCCTTTGAGTTCGGTGAGGCGCAGAAATTCATGGATCGGGAAAGAAGGGAACGGCTGTGGAATGACCTGATCCCCTACAAATTCAAGTTGAGCACCTGGCTGGAGATGTTTCCGGACGAGCCCCAGTCATACCTGGACCTGGCGGAGTTCTTCCGCAAGAAGAACATGGAGAACGTCCTCTGGTCCCTCCTGGAAAAAGGGCAGAAGAAATTCCCGGACCACTGGGAGTTCTACGTGGGCATGGCCGATATCCGCCGGAGCAAAAAGGATATTTTCGGCGCCGAGGCGCTCTATCAATTGGCGATCAAGAAATTTCCGGAACAGGGGACCGCTTATGCGGAACTGGCCAATATGTATTACATGGATGGGCGGAAGAACGAGGCCGTCCGCCTCCTTGAGGAAGGCTTGTCCAAAGCCCGGGAAAACCGGTTGAAGCTGCTCCTCCAGCGGGCCTATCTGGCCATGCACGAAGGCAACGCCGATATCGTGGACGACATGAGAAACAAGGCCATCGCTGAAAAACTCCTCGACAACACCGGCGCGCAACTTGATTTCCTCACATACAAGGGACACGCCTACCTGAATGCGGGAAAATATGGAGCGGCCGTCAAGGAACTCCAGATCATCGAGGCCCTCGGCAACAAATCCATCTACCTGTGTAAAACGCTCCTGGACGCGATCATCAAGAACAATGACATGCTTCAGGCGAAATCCAAGCTGGTGGAATGCAGGGAATGGTTCCCGGACTGGGATGGATACCAGGAGTTCCAGAACCGGATCTCCGAACGCGAGCGCCTGATCACCCAAGGCTACCAGGAGTTGCAGCGCAAGGAACTCGCCCAGGAAGCCCTGCCCGGAAAGCCGGACAAACCCGTGAAAAGCCCGTGAACCGGTGCGCCGGCCTCACCCGCACGCTGGACTTGAACGGACGATTCCCATAAATTCTTCTGACCGCACTTTTGGGATGGGATATGAAGACATTTTCACTTTGCAGGTTTTTACCGATGATCCGCCATCGCAATCCCAAGCCTCTCCATGATTCTCCCGCCAACTCCGGCGATAAAAAACGCCGGGAAATACCCGCGCCGGGAGTGCATGTGCTGGCCCTTGTGTTCCTGATGTCTCCAGCGGCGGCATGGGCCCGCCATCCCGCGGCCAACACCATTCTCCCGCATGATGAGCCCACGCGGGTGGCCATTGGCTCTGGAGACTCCCGGTTCCGCGACAACGGCGATGGAACCCTCACCGATACCGATACCGGGCTCATGTGGACCCAGAAAGACAGCTACGCCGTCCTCAAACGCTGCCTCACCTGGACCAAGGCGAGGGAGTATGTGAGCAACCTGAACACCGGCGGCCACCGGGATTGGCGCATGCCCACCCCCGATGAACTCAAGGCCATCTATGGCAGCGGCAAGAACAAGACCTTCAAGGGCGAGGATGTCAACATCAGCACCAGTTTCGCCCGCAACGGCACCTGGTATTTCTGGACATCGGAAGAGTCCGGCGACTCCGCGGTCGGCGTGGACTTCATGTTCGGATACAACCTGACCGAGAAAAAATCGAATTGCGGCGATGGCGGCGTGCTGGCCGTGCGCGATGGCGGCGGCGGACGTGCTCCCGCTCCCATTCCGTCCTCCGGCGGCGGAAAAAAATCCGATGGACGCTTCGCCAACAACGGCGATGGAACCGTCACCGATTCCAACACCGGTTTGATGTGGGCGCACAAGGACAGCTACGCCGAGTTGGGCAAATGCCTGAACTGGGCCGACTCCAAAAAATACGTGGCCGGATTGCGCACCGGCGGGTACAGCGACTGGCGGCTGCCCACCATGGCGGAGTTGAAGGGCATTCTCAACACCGGAAAGGTGCTGGCCCATGACAGCGACGCCGCCAGCCCGTTGCGGTTGAGCGACGTCTTCGCGCCCGGCGGCGCCTACGGGTACTGGTCCTCCGAAACGCCCAAATTCAACACCGCGCGCAATCTCGAATTTCATGACGGCGACGAAGTGGAGTTCGAACGCACCGGATGCATGGGCTATGGCGTCCGCGCCGTGCGCTCCGGCGGCGGGTCGCCGGGCGTCTCCGGGAGCGGTCCAAAATCCGATGGACGCTTCACCGACAACGGCGACGGCAGCGTGACCGACACCCGCACCGGCCTCATGTGGTCGAAGGATGACACCCAAAACATCTTCAATGCCTGCCAAGGACTGGCATGGCTCTGATTCCTGGGCGCGGGGATTGCGCATTGGCGGATACTCCGATTGGCGACTGCCCACCATCAGTGAGTTGAAGGGCATTTTCGATTCGGGAACCAACACCCAGGAGACTGGCGGGCCCGTGAAATATTCCCCGGTTTTCTCCAGCCGGGGCACGGACCTTTACTGGTCTTCCGAAGGCCCATCCTTCGACAAACGCACCAAGGTCGGAATGAGCTACGGCGGAACCTATGAGTCCACGAAAAGCGATTGCCTGGGCGGAGCGCGCGCCGTGCGCTCCGGCGGCGGGTCGCCGGGCGCATCCGGGGACGGTCCAAAATCCGATGGCCGTTTCACCGACAATGGCGATGGCACGGTCACCGACAGCCGCACCGGCCTGATGTGGAGCAAAAACGACACCTGGAACCTCACCAAAAAATGCGCGGACTGGAACTACTCCAACTCCTGGGCGCAGGGCCTCCGTCTTGGCGGATATTCCGACTGGCGCCTGCCCACCATCAGTGAGTTGAAGGGCATTTTCGATTCGGGAACCAACACCCAGGAGACTGGCGGGCCCGTGAAATATTCCCCGGTTTTCTCCAGCCGGGGCACGGACCTCTACTGGTCTTCCGAAGGTCCCAGCTTCGACAAACGCACCAAGGTCGGCATGAGCTTCGGCGGAACCTATGAGTCCACGAAAAGCGATTGCCTGGGCGGAGCGCGCGCCGTGCGCTCCAGCCGGGGCGCCGGTAACTTCCAGGGTGGCGGCGGGGGCGCTTCGGACGGACGTTTCACCGATCTGGGAAATGGAGCGGTCAAGGACAGCCGCACCGGCCTCATGTGGACCAAAAAAGACACATGGAATGTCTTCGGCAAATGCGCCGACTGGCATGCCAGCAACGACTGGGCGGAAGGGCTGAATATCGGCGGCTATACCGACTGGCGCCTGCCCACCGAAAATGAACTCAAGGGCATTTTCAAATCCGGCGTCAACACCCAGGCGACAGGCGGCAACGTGAACTACACCCGCATCTTCGAAAAGGGAGGCACCGATCTATACTGGACCGATGGGGGCGGAACGCTCTCCCAGGCCAAGCAGGTCGGCATGAGCTTTGGCTCGACCTACGACAGTTCAAAAACGGAGTGCATCGGCGGGGCCCGCGCCGTCCGCGGCCCGTGAACGCTTTCCCGGGGAAGCGCTCGCCATATCCGCGCATGCCGGCCCGTCACGGATTCTTCCGGCTGCTTTCCGGAACGTATCCCCGGCCCGCGGCGAACGGATCATCCATGATGCGTTTCCACGCCCGGGCTGAAAATATCCATGGCGGATGTTGAGCCGGGCCCCACCATTGCATCACCACGCTGGAGTCATGATGACCACCTTTCGCAAGTTGACGCTGTCAACCCTGACGGCCCTGATACTCTTGGCCCCGCTTCCGGCGGCGGCTCAATCCGCGGGCGGATCCCTGAAGGCGCAGGCGCAAGGCGCTTTCCAGAAGCAGGATTTCCGGACCGCCGCCAACCTCTACGAGCGGCATCTGGAAACCGATCCGGGCGACGACGAGGCGCGCGCCGCTTATGCGTTCGCCCTGCTGTTGCGCAACCAGCAAGGAACCCCCGCCGCGAAGGCCGACGCCGTTCAGGCGGAGGGACAGGTCCGCAAGGCCCTGCAGGGGCAGCAAATGCCCCTGTTTTTCATCATCCTCGGGTACACCCTGAAAGTGCAGCAACGCTGGGATGAGTCCCTCGACGCCACCAGGCTGGCCGAGCAGATGGGCGGCATGGAGGATCAGACCCTGGTGCTGCTGCACGATCTGCGCGGCGATGCTTTCGCCGGCAAACTCATGCCCGGCGACGCCATTCACAACTGGGAAATCGCCCTCGCCAAAGCCCCTTCCCGCACCGACATCCGGGACAAAATCAACATGGTCCGGAACGCCCGGAATCAAGCCAGTCAGCCCCAGGCCAAACCGGAGCCGGCTCCAGCCCCCGCGCCTGAAAAACCGCCGGAGCAGCCACCCCAAAAACCGGAAGATGATTCCAGCCCCGGCTATTTCGACACCCAGCGTTTCCGGCTGGAAGGCGATTTCCTTTACGGACTGACCGCGCCGGACGCCTTCATGCGCGCCTATGGGGATCTGGACTGGCTGGTATACGGCCCCTTCCGGGCTGGAGCGTTGTTCTACTGGCAGGACTCTCCGGTCTTCGCCCTGCAAGCCCTGAACTCGACCACCGCGGAAGGCGATCCCGCATTTCCCAAGGAATCGGACATGCTGCTGTCGGGCCGTCTGGGCTTCAACGCCGGTTCGGTGCTGTCGCTTGAGGCTTCCGCGGGCGGATCCCTGGGCAAGAAGTTTTTACCCGCGCTGCGAATCACCGCACAGAGTGATTTGACGCTCGGCGGCACGGTCATTGGTTTTCGCTACGAACGCTGGCAGGGTGAAAAGATTCCCGTCGCTCCGCCGGTGCGCGGGCCCGTCAGCGTGATTCAAAATCACGCCAATGATCCGTCACCGGGGCTGGCGCCGCAGGCTGGCGCCTCTGTCGTGGATGGCGCGGCGAATGTGTTGATCCCCCGCCTGAAATTCGGGGCCAACAATGTCTATCTGTTGTTCGAGTTGCCGCTGTCCCTGCTGGATGACACGCTGTGGAAAGAAGGCGGCGTGCAATGGGGATTCATCTCCCGGTTCGGATACGATTCCTGGGCGTTCAATCTGTTGATAGGATTTGAATACGGAAACCGCCTCTGGAATCTGGAAATGCTGCCGATGTCCCATAACCGGGCCATCGCCATCCGGACGTCGCTGGGCTTCGCCCTGACGGATTTCGCACGCCTTCACTTCCGGTTCGACTACATGGGCGAACGGTTCCATTTCGACGAAGTTTTATCCACGGATATCACCAACAACCGCATCCAGTTTGGCGGCGGACTGACTTTCCGGTTTTAGGCCCGGGAAGCCCCGCCTTTCGCCCCGCGCCGTTATCTTGCGGGGGGCAGGTTTCGCACCCTCGCCCGCGTGCAGCGGGAGGAACAGGCAGGCCCCGCGGGTCCGCAGCCATTTTCACCATGGCCAAACATTCCCCTTGCATGAATGGAAGGGTCTTGAACCCCGGGGCAAGGTAGGGCAAAACGGATGCGGACCCAGCTCCATGGACGTTCACGCTGACCATTCCACGCAGCATCCTTTCGCATCGGCGCCGCCGCGCGTGCGGCTGGTCAACGCCTTCGCGGATCCCTACAACAACGCCGTCGCCACCGCGCGCACCTGCTATTCATCGCGCGTGATCACCCCCGCGGATGTGAACCGTGACGAGGCCGCGCGGGAGGTCCGCGACCGCATCGCCCGGGAGACCTACGGCGCCGGGCATCACACCACCCTTCAGCACGCCCATTTCCAGTTCACGCTGGAAAATGTCTCCCGGCAATTCCTGTGGTCGTTCCTGCATGCGCACCCGTTCTACAATTCCGAACAGGTCAGCCAGCGTTATGTGGAAGTGAAGCCGGGGCGGGCCTTCATCCCGCGGCTGCCCGGCGCGCAACAGGCCATTTATCTGGCCTGTCTGGAACGCCAGATGGCGGCCTACCGGAAACTGATTGAAGTTCTGACGCCCACCGCCGCGGAGGCGTTTTTCCAGGTTTTTCCCGGCCGGCGCAAAGCCGCGGACAAATGGAATTCCGCCATCAAGAAAAAATCCCAGGAAATCGCCCGCTACGTGCTGCCAGTGGCCATTCACGCACACCTGTACCACACCATCAGCGGCCTGACCCTGCACCGCTACCACCGCATGTGCCTGCAATATGACACTCCAGCGGAAACCTTCTTCGTGGTGAAGGCGATGGTGGCGGAGGTCCAGGCCCATGATCCGCTGTTTTTCGCGCGCATTGAAGACCCCATTCCACTGGAGCAAACCCACGAATTCATGGCGCTGCAATCGCTCCAGACACCGGAGCCGTCATCGTCCGCGCGCGAGTTCATCCGGGAGTTCGACGCCTCCCTGGGCAAACGGGTTTCCGTGCTGACGGATTACAAGATCAACGCCGAGGCCACCACCGCCAACGCGGTCCGGCAGGTGCTGGGGCTGCCTTCCTCCGCCCTGAGCGATGCAGCCGCGCTGGAACTGGCGCTGAATCCCAAACGCAATCCCAATTTCTCCAACGCCCTGAACATCAACACGCTGTCCAAACTGACGCGGGTGCTGCACCATCCTCATTACACCTTCCGCAAGCTGTTGAGCCATACCGCGGACTCCCAGGATCAGCGCCACCGCATGACCCCGGCCTCGCGTCCGATCCTGCACCGGCATTACGCGGGAGGAGAGCCCGACGTGGTGATGCCGTCGCTGATGCTGCTGAACGGCGAGGCGCGGGAACTCTACGACACCGCATGCGCGTCCGCCTGGCAGGACGTAGACGCCCTTCTCGACGCCGGAACGCCGCCTGAATTCGCCCTGTGCCTTCTGCCCAACGGCGTCAGCATCCGCTTCGAGGAATCGGGCGATCTGCTCAATCTCCATCACAAATGGACCACCCGCCTCTGCTACACCGCCCAGGAAGAGATATGGCGCGCCTGCCTGGATGAGGTCACGCAGATTGAAGCCTTGCATCCCACCCTGGGAAAATACCTGCGGCCGCCCTGCAATATCCGGGAAATGTCCGGGGTGCGCCCCCCCTGCCCGGAAGGTCCGCGCTTCTGCGGGGTTGTGGTGTGGCGGCTGTCCCCGGGCGTCTACGCGCGCGTGATCTGATCGCCTTCCCGGGTTTCATCCAGACATTGTGCGCCAACTCACCGCGAAAATGATCCCGCGGGATCGAGATCCGATCCGTACGGGTCATGGTTCTTGAAACAATACGGAGAATACTTCTCATCCCTTGCTTTGAGAATGGCGATGCATACATCTCTGGCCAACACGAGGACCACAAGTCCTCTTTCCAAGGAGCATTGACCATGACCGCATTCATTCGCAGCGCATTTTTTGTGCTGGCCCTGTCCCCCGCTTTCGCATTCGCCCAAACTTGGACGATTGACTCTTCCCACTCCGCCGCCACCTTCAAGGTCCGCCATCTGATGGTGAGCGATGTCCGCGGGGAATTTCAGAAAATCACCGGGACCGTCGCATACGACGGCAAGGACCTCTCCAAGGCGGTGATTGACATCAGCATTGACGCCAAATCCATCAACACCCGCGAGCCCAAACGCGACGAACACCTGCGCAGCGCCGACTTCTTCGACGTGGAGAAACACCCGGTGCTGACCTTCAAATCGAAGAAGATCACCCCCAAGGGCAAAGGGAAATTCGAGATCAAGGGTGATCTGACCATCCGCGGAACCACCAAGGAAGTCACCCTCGCGGCCACGGGCCCCACGCCGGAAGTCAAGGATCCCTGGGGCAATATCAAGATCGGCGCGAGCGCCGCCACGAAGATCAACCGCAAGGACTTCGGCCTGACCTGGAACAAGGCCCTGGAAGCGGGAGGCGTGCTGGTCGGCGACGAGGTGGAGATCAACCTCGATATCGAATTGACCAAGCCCGCCGCGGCTTCCACCAAGTAACCCCCGCCCCCCCCCACACACACCGGGCGCCTGAATCAGGCGCCCGTTTTTTGTGTCCGGAAAAGCGGATGCGATGACTCGCCGGCATTCGCCGATCCATTCAATACAACCGGACGGACGGGCTCCGGCGAACCCCGGATAATCCAGTAACCGGTTCGTGGCGTCATGGCGGCGCGGATCGATCTTTCCCAACCGCGGAACCGCTCCCCTGACCAGTGGCTCAAAGTGGTCTGAAGATGTTTTGTATTGAGGATTTCCGCGATCTGACCCCGTTCATGGGCCGGATTCCCCGCCGTTTGCTCCTTGACGCGGCGGGAGCGAAACCGGGACTCTTTGCGGGCGAAGCATCAAACCATGAACCACGTGGCGGTTCAGGGGGAATGTGGACCTGATTTGTTCGCCGGCGTTTCGCAAGACCTGCGCGGCGGAATCGCGGACCAGTTTCCCGGACCGGAGGAAGACCCGGATTGGAAAGCAATATTCTCACCTTGAGAGGGTACGGCGTGGCGTTCGGCGAGCGCATCGTGCTGGCGGAAATCAACCTCCATGTTCCGGAACGGGGAATCGTCAATCTGGTGGGCCCGGGGGGAGCGGGGAAATCCACGTTGATGCGTTCGCTTTGCGGCCTCAATTCCGCGCAGCCCTCTTTCCGCACCTGGGGAGAGGCGCGCTTTGCTGGCGATCAACTGGGCGCCGGCGAACTTCCCGCGATGGTGGGGCAGAATGCGCGGCTGCTGGTATCCACCGTGTTTGACAATATTGTTCACGGGCTGCCCGAGCGCGACAGGCTGACCCGCGGCGCGCAACGGGATCTGGCGCAACGCATGCTCCGGCAAAGCGGCCTTGAACCTCTTTCCGGCAAGCTGGATCAGGAGGTGATCACCCTTCCGCTGCACCAGCAACGGCAGATATCCATCGTGCGCCAGGTCGCGGCCGGACCGCGCATGATCTGCGTGGACGAGGTGACCAGCGATATTGACGGCCCAGGCGAGGAAGCCCTCCTGAAACAGTTGAGGGATGAATCCCTGCGCCGGGCGATCCTCTTCGCCACCCACAACCAGCGGCACGCCCGCGAACTGGGCGGACTCACCGCGCTGCTGGCGGGAGGACGCATCCAGGAATGCTCTCCAACCGGACAGTTTTTTTCCGCACCGGTTTCCCAGGCCGCGCGCCAGTGGATACTCAACGGAAGCTGCAGCCTGCCCTCGCCCGATACCCCACCCGAATTTCTGGCGGAGGATGCGCCGCCCCCGCCCCCGCTGCCGCGGGAAGCAACCGAATATATCAGCGACGCATTTGGCCCGCGCGGTTTCCGCTGGCTGATCAAAGGAAGGCTGGGCGGCTCCCCCCGGCCAGGGGTGGTGGATGATATCGAGCACGATTTGGCTGCGCTCAGGCGGGTGGGCGTGAATATCCTGATCACCCTTGAAACCACGTCACTCAACGCCGCCCTGCTCAAACGCCACGACATCATGGGCATCCATTTTCCCATCGAAGACATGAAGGCCCCGGAAATTGATCACGCGCTAAAGATCTGCGCCGCGGTTGAAAACTGGATGAGCGCAGGCTCCACCGTGGCTTACCACTGTCTTGCCGGTCTTGGACGGACGGGGGCCATGCTGGCGGCCCAATTGATCTGGAACGGCGCGAGCGCGCTGGAAGCCATCGAAAAGGCGCGGGCGATTGAACCCCGCTGGATTCAGTCCGGCGCACAAATCAATTTCCTGAAGGCTTTTTCCGGCGTGGTCCGGCGGCGGAGGGAATTGGCGCCATAGTCTCCCCATTCCTGCCGAAGCCGCATCCGGTTGCTGGCGGAGACGAAGCAAGGCCCCGCGGCGGAGCCCATCTGATGCGGGGATGCGCCACCCTCATGGTTGCGGCGGCCTGCGGCGAAAACCAGTGCGGACCCCCTCCGTCACGAATGAAAACAATCCTTCCATCCATCTTGAAATTCACAAGCCGGCAAATAAGCAGACGAATGGCGGAAGACTACTGGTTGACGTTCGATGTGGCGGCGGCGCCGGACGTCAGTGGACCGGGGAAGGGGAGGATTTCCAGCAGCAATGCGGATGAACCATCCTGTCGAACACCGTGGAGACGCTTCAGTCAGAGGCCGGGAGCCATTGCGAGGGGGTGGTTCCGCCGTGGAACCCGTCACGGAAATAACGGGCAAGGCGAATACATCCTGCGTTCCATATCCGGGCAGGCAGGACAAACTCGAACAGCAACGCCGCGCCCGCCTGCCGATTGTGAAGAGCAATCATGGCCACAACCATGGCGGCTTACCGGTGAGCAAATTCCGCGTCCCGGCGGGGTTTCCCCGGCATGCCGGCCAGCATTGATTCCATCTGATGCAGAGAAGAGGGAGGAAAATACTGTTTTGGACTAAATTCGCTTTCCATCCAAATATGAGTTGAATCCCGGCGCCACGATGTTACCCTTGTCCTCAAGAGAAGAACTTCGCCATGACGTAAATGAAAGTTGATTCACAATGCCCCTGCGGAGGGATCATCAATTCGAGAAAGACCCGGTTTGATCATCCCATCATCACCTCATGCGCCTGTCCTCGCCATCCCATCGGAGGCGGGGCGGAAAGGAACAGAATACGCCCGGGAAGAAATCGCCCGCGCTGGAACCGCCAGCCGGCTGGAATTTTCAACTCCCGGTTGAGGAACGCCAAACCTTGAGCAGTTCCGGATTCCAGGGTCAACGAGGGGAGCCCTGGACCGGATTCATCATCACTCCCCTCAACAAGGAGCTGTTCATGTCCCTTGATCGCGCCATTCAACAAGCCATCACCCAGGTGCCGGAGTGCGTCGCCGGCGGCTACGTGGACATGTCCACGGGCATGCTGCTCGGCGTCAAAACGGTTGACTCCCATCCACGGGATGTTCTGGATCTGGTCTCCGCGGCCACGGCAGACCTCTTCCAGGGATCCAACGTCACCGCCATCGAGCGCATGTTCAAAAAGGCGCGCGGGCTGCCGGATGACGGACACCACTATTTCCAGGAAATGCTGGTGATGTCCGACAACCTGCTGCACGTCTTCCTGCGCGGCAAGAAGTATTCCCAGCATGCTCTTGTGCTGGTGTGCCGCAAGAGCGCCAATATGGGCATGGTGCTCGCCAAGGCCCGCGTGGTGCAGGCCACCGTGGAAGCCGCGGTCTGAACCAGACCCCTCGTCCAACAAAAACGGGACCACGATGGTGGTCCCGTTTTTGTTGGCGGACTCCCTGACAGCCAGGCGCTTCCGCACGTGGAAGCCAATGCTCAGGGCCAGATTTTCTCCAGCATGCGTGGAAAGGGAATGGTCTCCCGCACGTGCTGGAGCCCGCAAATCCACGCCACCGTGCGCTCGACGCCCAGACCAAACCCCGCGTGTGGAACCGATCCATAACGCCGCAGGTCCAGAAACCATTTGAAGGCTTCCAGCGGCAAGCCATGGTGCTGGATGCTGGCTTCCAGCACCCCGTAATTATCCTCGCGCTGTCCGCCGCCGACAATCTCGCCATAACCCTCGGGCGCCAGCACGTCCACGCACAGGGCCAGATCGGGATTAGACGGGTCCTTCTTCATGTAAAACGCCTTCACCGCGGCCGGATAGCGGTGAACCATGATGGGCCGGTCGTACTGCCTGGTCAGGATGGTCTCGTCATCGCCGCCGAAATCCGACCCCCACTGGATGTCGCTGCCCAGCGACTGAAGCTGCTTGACCGCATCGGTGTAACTGATACGCGGAAACGGCTTCTTGACGTTCTTCAGGAAGCTGACATCGCGCTCCAGTTCGGCCAGTTCCTTCTCGTGCTTCTCCAAGACCCTGCCCACCACGTAGACCAGAAAGTCTTCCGCCAGGTCCATGTCGCCGTCGAGGTCCATCCAGGCGACCTCGGGCTCCACCATCCAGAACTCCATCAGGTGGCGGCGGGTCTTGGATTTTTCCGCCCGGAAGGTGGGGCCAAAGCAATAGGTTTTGCCAAAGGCCATGGCGGTGGCTTCGTTGTACAACTGGCCCGACTGCGACAGATACGCCGGTTCGCCGAAGTAATCGGTCTCAAACAGCGTGGTGGTGCCCTCGCAGGCGTTGGGGGTCAGAATCGGACAATCCACCAGCGTGAAACCGTTGTTGTCGAAATAATCCCGGATGGCCTTGATGATGGCCGCCCGCACGCGAAGGATGATGTGCTGCCGGCGGGAGCGCAGCCACAGGTGGCGGTTCTCCATCAGGAACGCCACGCCATGCTCCTTGGGAGTGATGGGATAATCAACAGCCTGGTGGACCAGTTCCACCTTGCTGACCGCGATCTCATAGCCGATGGAAGAACGCGGCTCCTTGCGCACCTTGCCGGTCACCCGGATCGCCGATTCCTGGGTCAGGCCCGAGCAGAGATTCCAGACCTCTTCGGCGGCCTCCGGTTTGTAAACCACGCACTGGATAATTCCCGATCCATCCCGCAACTGAAGAAAATGCAGCGTCTTCGAGCTGCGCATATTGTACAGCCACCCGGCAAGGGTGACTTCCTGATCCTCGTGACGCGCGATGTCTGAAATCGTGATGCCCGGGTACATGACTTACTTCTTGTCCCCTTCCTTCTTGTTGAGTTCGTCTTCCGGCACGCTGGTGGTGGTGACCTGGGTCTGGACATTGTCCCAGCCGAATTTCCAGGTGGGGTCAATATCCACGTCCTTGAACTCAAAGCGGGATTCAATGGAGCCGCCGGTGACCGCGGTGAACTTGAGCACCAGGTGAAAATCCACCTTGTTGGCCTGCGGATGCATGCCGGAGAACAGGTAATAACCCGCGGCGAAAGCGGGAGGATTCAAATCCACCTTGCGCCAGGGATCCGGCACCAGGTAGTTGGGCAGCGCCTTGCCGGTTGAACGCCAGGTATAATCAAGACCCACCAGATCGGGTTTGGTCTTGCGGGCTTCCTCCAGTTCCTTTTTCTTGGTGTCGTCATCCACCACGCGGCGGTATTCAAACGCCGCCTCGCCGCCGCCCATGGCCTTGCCGTGGTATCCCCACAGGATGAAATCGGCTTTCAGCAGTTTCTGGCCGCTCTCCTGCACCGGAACGATATTGTAAATATCCATCCGGACGCCGTTGGAGTGCGCGAAAAGCAGGGGAGAGTAGCTGCCCCGGCGGAACATCTCGTAAATCTGCTTGGAGTACTCGAAGGCCTTCTTGTTGGAATCCCAGGAATTGTTCTCGTCCTCGGTCAGCTTGCCCTGGGCCTTGCGGGCTTCCTTGTCCTTCCAGTAGGCGTCGGGATCAAGGGGACGTTCGCGCTCCTGGTACATCTTGTCCAGATTGGTGAACCACCAGCCAACCAGGTTTTTGACCTCGTTGTTGTACAGCTTCGGATCGGCGAGGTCGCGGATATAGTCGCCGTGACGCAAAAACTGGTTTTCGTTCTGCTCGCGGTCGCGTTCAAATTCGAGCCTCTTGATGGTGGAGATGGCGTTGCGGCCGAACATGAAAACGCTGCCGCCCACCAGGGCGATGACCACGATGCTGATGATGAAACGGCCCATGCGGAATCCTCCCGGGGACCCGGATTGCTGCGGTTATTCCGGACGAAAAATGAACCTTGGCCTTGTATCTCAAGGCCAAAAGTCATGCAAGCGCCATGCCGGGAGGGTAACCTCTCCACCATGAGCGGCCGCATACGGGATGGATTTACATCGCCGGATCGGACACGCGGCCCACGAACAGAATGGCGCCCGTGGGATCATCCCGGATCACGTACAGAAAGGGACGATCAAAGTTCAGTTTCACCGTGCGGCCCGGAGCCGATGTCGGCTCCATGATCACGCCGGTGGCCGCCGCCGCCTCGGTTCCCTTCTCGTTGACTTCGACAAACGCCTTGTGAATCACATCGGCGATGCGCAGGCGGGCGTCCGCGGTCATGCCGGAAAAGTCAGCGCCATCCGAAAAAGCCACGGGCATGCCGAGCTTCTGCAAGGCGGCGGCCAGCGAAAACTGGCTGACGGCCTTCCATTTGGGCAGGGTCAACTCCACACTCGCGATTTGGGCGTTCCGGATCAGGCCATCCACGAAATTGGAATCAAAGGATTGTTCCATTCCCTCGAAATTCCCTTCTGGAGCCTGGAACAGCCACATCGAAACCTCGTTCCCGGCATAGGGCAGCCGCACCGCCTGAAAGCCCACATATTCACCCACCATCATGGTGGCGGACTGCTTCATCACCGGAACGGATTTTTTGACGCCGTCCTGGGTCGTGAAGTCGCCCGGTTTGGTGTCTGATTCCGCGAAGGTCCGCAGCCAGTTGGCCTTGAAATAGATGGCGTTGGTCAGCACCAGGGAGGTATCCGGCTTGATGCTGCCCTGGGGCAGCAGGTCCTTGATTTTCTGGCCGGTTTTGTTGGCCACCCAATCGTTGATTGTCTCCCGGGCCTTTTCCGGGCTGGCCTTGAAATCGAGCACATGCATGCCCGCGCCATAGTTCTCCGCCAGGGTGTCCAGAAACGGATCCAGGAATTTCATCCCCTTGGCGCCCCACAGGGCGTTGGCGATGCTCAACCGGAAAGGCTCTCCATCGTCCTTCGAGGGAGCCTTGGCGCCCCGGCTTTCCAGCGCCAAATCCAGTTGGTTGAAGGCGGGATGCAACCTCGGCTGGGGAAGCCGGAACTGGAGAGCCTTTTCCATTTCAGACAACGTGCCCGCCTTGGCGCCCGCGGAGGTCATGGCCAGGGCGATGGAGACGCTGGCGGGCGAAAAAAACAGATTCCCCTTCTCCTCGCGCAGTTGCTTGAACAGCGACCAGGCGAAAGCGGCGTTGCCTTCCTCCAGGGCCTTGGCGTCGGCGGGCTCGACCTTCGGCGCCATCAACCGGCTTTTGGAGGATTTGATCAGGGTTTCATCCACGGCGGATGCATCGGAGCCGCCCGGACCGCTGTCGCCTGCCGGAACTCCGCCATCGGCGGGCTGGTTGTTGTTCGAGGCGCAGGCATTCAGCACGCCCAGCAGCCCCAGGATCATCATGAGAAAGAAAGAGCGGAATTTCATGGAGTCTCCGGTTGCGATGATTTGGCTCCATACCAATCAGACGAATATCCAAGCAACATCCATGCCAATGCTCCCAAGCCCGAACGGCTAAAAATTCTCTGGAATTTCAATATGCTGCGTTGCTGCTCTTCCGCACGATCCGGAACCACCCCTTCCCCGTCTCAAAATTCTGAAATCTGTCATTCCATGAATAACGGATTCCCGGGTCTGGCGTTCCATGCCCAGCCTCCCGCATCCTTCATCCCTCGCCGGGAGCAGGAAAAACCGTCTGGGGGAAGGTTGCCACAACCGGATATCCCTGGATGGGCGAAACTTCATGCATTTGCCAGAGGGGGTTCTGTCTGATAGTGACCTCCAAGTCAGTTTTCTGAACCAGAATGTCCGCTGTGCTGAAATACAACACGCCTGCCCTCCGGGCTGGCCGCCGGTGGTTGGCCTCATCCACGGTCGCGGGCGCTATTCTGGTTCGCCAACCCCTTTCCCATCGCTTTTCTCCCACCTCCAGTTTACCGCCGCGGCCTTCGCCGCCAGCGGCTGACGCAAGCGCCCCGCGCCGGGAATCCGTCGCATCGCCGTTCCGCGCGCCCCTTCGACCGCCCCTGGCGGCGAAGTCCGGGCGGACGGACGCACCGGGCGCACGCCAGCCAGGCAGTGATCGCGCGCGTCCGAAAGGATTCCGTTCATGGCCAATGTTCTTGTCATCAATGCAGGCAGCCAGGAGACCCGTGTCGCTCTCGTCGAAGACGGATTGATCAGCGAGTATTATCTCGAACGGAAAAAAGACCGGGGCATCGTCGGCAACATTTATAAAGGCAAGGTCGCGCGCGTTCTGCCGGGCATGCAGGCGGCGTTTGTGGATATCGGCATGGAAAAGGCCGCGTTCCTCTACGCCGGCGATGTGCTGGACGCGCAATTCGGCATGTTCGACATGCTGGGCGAGGACGTGGACGACGGCGAGGACGACGAGGGCGGGGACGATGATGACCGCGGACGGCGCGGGCGCGGACGCAATGGCCGGGATCGCCGCGGACGCCGTCCGCGCAAGGTCCGTCCGCCGATCAAATCCATTGATTCGCTGCTCAAGGAAGGCCAGGACATCGTCGTCCAGGTCGCCAAGGACCCCATCGGCACCAAGGGCGCCCGCCTGACCACGCATATCACCCTGCCCGGACGCCACCTGGTGTTCATGCCCACGGTCGAGCATGTGGGAATTTCCCGCCGCATTGAAAGCGCGAAGGAACGCGCCCGCCTGCGCGAGATCATCGAATCGGTCCGTCCCAAGGGGACCGGGTTCATCGTGCGCACCGCCGCCGCGGATATCCCCCGCGACCATCTGCGCGCTGACGTGGAGTTCCTGATCAACCTGTGGAACGACATCCTGCGCCGGTCGGAAAAGGTGCCCGCCCCCACCAAACTGCACACCGACCTGGACCTGATCCTGCGCGCCACCCGCGACCTCTTCACCACCGAGGTGGACAAGCTGGTGATTGACAATCCGAAGGAGTTCGACCGGCTCAAGTTCTTTGTCCGGACGTTCATGCCCCGCCGGGCCGCGCATATCGAGCATTATACCGGCTCCGAACCCATCTTCGACGCCTATGGCATCGAACCGGAACTGGAGCGCGCCCTGCAGCGCAAGGTCTGGCTGAAATCCGGCGGCTATCTGATCATCGATCAGGCCGAGGCGCTGACCGCGGTGGACGTGAACTCGGGGCGCTACGTCGGCAAAAAAAGCCTGGAAGAAACCATCACCAAGATCAACCTGGAAGCGGTGCATGAGATCGTCTACCAGCTCCGGCTGCGCAACCTGGGCGGCATCATCATCCTCGACCTGATTGACATGGAGGATCAATCCAACCGGGAGCGGGTGTACCGGGAACTCGACGAGGCGCTGAAGAAAGACCGGACCCGCACCAATATCCTGAAAATCAGCGAACTGGGGCTGGTGCAGATGACGCGCAAGCGCACCCGCGAATCCCTGGGCCGCCTGATGACGCAGGAATGCCCCACCTGCCAGGGAAGGGGATTCATCAAGTCCCACGACACCCTGGCGTACGAAATCGTGCGCAATATCCACCGCCTGAACCTGCGCGAGGAAGACCGCGAGATCGTGGTGGCGGTGAATCCCCATCTGGCGGAGACCCTGGCGACCTCCGAAAGCGAAAGCCTGTCCGAGGTGGAGGAACAAACCGGCCGCAAGGTGGTGGTCATGCCCATGTCCTCCTTCCCCATCGAGCAATACGAAATCCGCGTGCGCAAATGATCCGGAAAACCGGGGCGGGGTCCTTCGTGCGGCGCTGCTTTCTGTCATGCATTTTCCTTCTGGCGGCGTTGGCCGGTTCGTGCGCGGCGCGCTACGCCACGCCCGCGGCCGGGCTGCGCCAGGCGGAAATCCTCTCCCGTGATCGCCGGCAGGATGAAGCCATGGACGTGCTCAACCGGGCGCACCGGGAGCACCCCAACGATATCACGCTGCTGCGGGCGCGCATCCGCCAGGCCGAACTGGTGGGGCGGACGGAAGAGGTGCGCGAGGATTTGATGGACCAGGAAAGTTCGCGCCCCGCCATCCACCACTTGGGACTGGGGATGCTGGACGCCGCCAGCGATCCGCTGAAGAACCAGCAGGCGTTCCAGCACTTGGAAAGGGCCCGCGCCGCATTGCCGGGAGACCCCGAACCGGTTTTCCGGCTTGGGCTGATGCACTACGAACGCGAGGATTTCGATCAGGCGCTCCCCCTGCTGGAGGAAGCGGCGAAGCTGGGTCCCGATCGCCCGGATATCCTGGTCCCGCTGGCGCTGACCCTGCATTACCTGGGAGAGACGGAAAAAGGGAAAACCGTGCTGAACCGGGTCATTGAAATGGAACCGGAGCCGGCGGTGGCCGGGCGGGCGCTGGCGGCCTCCAACGCGCTGCGCGATCCCTACCGCACCGTGCCGTCAAAACTAAAGACAGAGTTTTTCAGGGCGGCCGCCTGGCTGGAGAAATACGATGTCCCGGGCGAGGCGCTGAACATCCTGCAGCCGATGGTCGAGGCCCACGACACCTTTGGCCTCGCCCACGCCTACCTGGGTTTCGCCTACGCCAAGATCGCCAACGACGCGGCGGCCTTCATCCACCTCGACAAGGCGATCACCCTGCTGCCGGACTATCCCGAACCCTACCTGGTGGCGGGCGAATTGATGTTGCGGCTGGAACGCCCCGCAAAGGCGCGGGATTATTTTCAGGGCGCCATCAAGGCCAATCCGCTCAACCCCATCGGCTACCAGAAACTGGGCGATCTGCTGATGGCGTCGAGCAATGCGAAGGAGGCCCTGCCGCTCTTCCGCAAGCTGGTCCGCCTGCTCCCGGAAAGCGCGGACGCCCATTTCAGCCTGGCCGGCGCCCTGGAGGCCAACAACCTGCGCACCGAGGCGGAGGAGCATTACCGCGAGGCCGCCCGCATCCGTCCCCAGAGCCTGAAAACCTGGCTCAAACTCGCGGCCATTCACGCGGGTGAATATGTGGTGGAGAAAGACAAAAAAGCCCGGAAGCGCCACCTGGAAGAGGCCCGCAAGGCGATAGACGAAGCCCTCAAACTCGACCCGCGAAACCAGATCGCCCGTGAAATCCTCACCCGCATGGGCGAGGAGGAATAACCCCGCCCGCGCCCCGGTCAAACCATGCGCTCGGGGTGACGCTTTTCCTTGCCGCGGCTGGTCACCTGCAGCAGGCGGAATCCGAGATCGGATCGCACGAAGGCGTAAAGCAGCACGAAGATCACCACCAGCACTCCGCCGGCCAGCGGCTTGTTGTATTCGTCCTGGTAGAAAATTTTTCCCTGGCCGGCCACCGGCATGGTCTGCGGGGTAAGCGGAAAACCATAGCGCTCCGCCAGGTTTTCGATGCGCACCAGATGAATCACCGGCACGTTATCCCGGATGAACCGCAGCATGACCGAGTCGGCCAGATCCACCGCTCCCGCGGGGGCGGTGAGGTTGAGGCCCTCCTTGAACTGACGCTTGCCCACGCTGGAGCCCACCGACACGGTTCCGCCGCCGACATTGACATAGGCGCGGATGGGTTTTTCACCCGCGGCGGTGCGGTACATGGCCATGCGCTGCTCCACGCTTTCGTTGAAGTCGCTGGCCTGAATCAACGGCAGGGCGTGCCGCTCGGTGATCGCCGCGCGCAGGAGTTTGCGTCCGTCGGCCGTCATGCCGAGACCGCGATCTTCCAGGCCGCCCAGCGAAGAGGCCATCGAACGGTACGGAAACACCTTGTTGACGAAGAGCAATTTTTCCTGATCCAGCCACAGAAACTCGGGATGGTTGGCGCCCCACTGCGACGAGGATGCGCTGGCGATGGCGACCACGTTGAGATTCAGCGCCTTGGCGGCGGCGTAGACGCAGATATTCAGGGCGGGGAATGAACCGCTCATGCCCACCGCGATGGTGTCGCCGTTTTCAACCCCCGCGCGCCGCAGGAGTTGCACCACCATGGCGGCGAAATTCGGATTGACGGTCGTCTGCTTGGCCGCCAGCAGACCGGGGTCGCTGGTCACCGGGCTCATGTTGGCGCCGATCAGCCCCGATTCCGCCGGATCGGATTCCCTGTCTATGGGACCCAGCAGGCGGATACGCTCCGCCTTGATATGCTCAAACGCCTGTTTGGCGATGTTGGCGGCCTGAAGCTTTTCCTTGTAGTGGGGCTGCACACGCCGGATCTGATAGGTCTCGACCCCATATACTCCGGCGAGCGCCAGCAGGGCGACCGTGAACAACACGACCCGGGGCACGCGGCGGGGCCGCCAGTAAATCCGGATCACGCGGGCAACTCCTGCCCCATCACCAGCACCAGCACCAGACGCACCACGCAGGCGGCGATCAACAGGACGCTCATGGTCTCGATGACGCCCTGGCGCTCCAGCCAGATGCCGATCAAACCGGGGATGATGTAGCCGATCACCTGGATTTCATGGTCAGGATAGGCCGTGGACAACAGCGCCCCGCCCATCTGATGAGCCATCATGCCCAGCAGGTAGCCGATCAGGATCATCAGCACAGTGCGCCGGCGCCCATAGAGAATCAGCACGGCGGAGAGGGCGTGAACCAGCGCAAAGGTGGCGAATCCCGCGCCGATGGTCAGGGCCACGTCAACCGGCCGGTGCAGATACAGGGCGATATAGCCCGGCACCACCATGCCGCCTGCCGCCAGCCCGAACAGTTCCGAGAAAAACAAGCTGACCGCCAGCCCGATGCCTATGGATACAGGAAGAACGCCCATCAGAACGACTCGACAAATGAACTGCGGTTACGGAAATACTGGACGATATCCAGCCCCTGGTTGCCGATATTGCCCATGCCCATGACCACGGAGGATTGACCGGACAATCCCACCACGGTCTCGAAAATTTCATCCACGCGCTGGTCCTCGCCAAACACCATCTTGAGATCGGGCAGTCCATGGCGGATGGCCTCGCGGGCGAATACGTAGGTTCCGCTGCCAATCAACAGGTAGTGATCGGCCTCGGGCCACTGGGCGCAAGCCTCGCCAAGCTGGCGGGAACGATCCGCCCGGTCCGCCCGGCAATTGAAGACCGCGATGCGGGTCTCGACCTCCGGATAACGCTCCAGCGCCATCCGCCACAAACGCCCGGTGGATTCGGGATCGTTGGCGGCGAAGGCGTTGATGAAGACAATCCGCCGGCCGAAAAACTGCAGTTCATGGACCGTCATGGCCCCGGGATCGGGGCGCGTTTTCTGCATGCCGCGCAGCCCCGTCGCGCGATCCACTCCCGCCGATTCGCAGACCCGCAGCGCGAGGGCGACATTTTCCTTGTGCTCGACGTAGGAGAACCCGGCCATCTCGCTGTCGGTCACCGCATCCACATCGTCTCCGGAGATGGCGGACACCGTGCTGCCCCGGTCGCGGGCCGCCTGTTCCAGAATCCCGAGATGACGGCGTTCGGCGGTGAAAAGAGCGCCCTTCACCGGCGTCATGCCGCACAGCGCCCAGGCGACATCGGTCTCCGTGGGACCCATGACATCCAGGTGATCGGCGCGCGCATTGGTGATCACGCCATGGGTGGCGTTGATCAACCGGAATTCGCTCAGGCTTTGCAGCATGGGGTGAACCGCCATGCATTCCAGCACAAGCGCCTGGGCGCCCGCCTTGCGCGCGGTGGCGACAATGCGCACCTGTTCAATCACATTGGGTTTGGACGGGCGGAACACCGGATATTCCTGGCCGTCGGGCATGATCATGCGGGCGAGGGTGCCGGTGGTCTTCGCGCAGGTGACAATCCCCGCTTCGCGCAGCCCCGCCGCAATCAGGCGGGTGACGCTGGATTTGCCCCGTGTGCCATTGACATGGATGCGGATGGGAATGGCGCGCAGGTTGCGGCGGTGAAGCACGAATTCCACCGTCCCCAGAATGACGAGCACAACGCTGATGACTGCGAGGATAACTGGACCCATGGTCACGCACAGGACCGCTGGCGCGGCCTTCCGGCGTCCCCCACCATTAGCGGGATTGCCCCACGGGAGCAAGCGGAATGTGGGAAGGCGCCCCGGTTTTGGAGAGCGAACGGGATTTGTCTGTCCGCACATTCCCCCCTCCATTTTCCAGGAGCCGGGAGCGCGGGTCTTCAGATTTCTGATTTCCATCCCGGCTGGCGCCAAAAATGTGAAAGCGGATTGTCGGCGAAGAAGGGAACAACCGGGGGCTCCAGCTTTCACGATTCGTAATACAGACGATAAATCAATGACCTGAAAAATCCCTTCCAAGGAACCAGACAATTGGCACGGGGATTGCTATAACCTCTTCCATGAGGGCTGCCATGCTGCAAAAAACCACTGTTTTTCTTTCCCTGTTCACTCTGACGCTGTTGACCGGATGCGGCGCCACCCTGATTGGCGGCGAAGACGTCTCCACCCCCATTGACCGGGATTCAGGCGTTCCCTCCGATGGCGGGGCGCCCGCGGATGGCGGAGGCCCCGGCGACGCCGGCAAGCCGGACGCCCATTGCGAGAATGTGGGCTGCCCGGCCATTGGTCTCGTTTGCGGCCCGGGTGAAGTCGAAGGCGTCAAACCGGGAGAGTGCTGTCCTTCCTGCATTCCCGCGACGGACGGGGGCAATCCCTGCAAGGATGTCGCCTGCCCGGACATCATGCCGGAATGCCGCCCGGGGGAGGTCTTTGGAACGGCGCCCGGAGAATGTTGTCCACGCTGCCTGCCGGGAGACGAGGATGGCGGCCAACCGGATGTGAATCCCTGCGAAGCGGTGGACTGCCCGGCCGTGGAGCCGATATGCAAGCCCGGGGAAAAGGCGGGCGTCAAGCCTGGCGAATGTTGCCCCTCCTGCATTCCCAGCCCGGATCTCACCGCGTGCAAACAGGACAGCGACTGCGCCAAGGTCCCCAGGGCCTGCTGCACCTGTGGATATGACGGTGATTTCACCTCCATCAACGCCAGCCACGTGAAAGATTACGAACAAAACCTGTGCCCCAAGGGCGTCGCCTGCGCGCCCTGCATGCCGGGCGGCCACCCCGACAAAAACATCCCCTGGTGTAAATCAGGGCAATGCGCCCTGCGGGCGCCGCCTGAACAATGTCCGCAGATCAAATGCGCGCAACAGTGCCCCACCGGGTTCGCCCGGGATGAGAAGGGCTGCCAGACCTGCAACTGCGAACCAGCTCCGGACATGAAGGCGTGCAAGCAGGTGTCCGACTGCGTGATGGCGAAAAACACCTGCTGCAGTTGCGGATCACCCGGCGAGATGACCGCCGTCAACCGCAACTTCAAGGAGCAGTTTGAAAAGGGTCTGTGCCGGGAAAACCAGGGTTGCGGCGGCGGCTGCCCCATGCCCCCGCCCAACACCACCACACTCGCCTGCACGAATAACCAATGCGTCCTCTGCCCAGGCAGCCCTGGACCGGAGTGCGTGGCGACCGGCGAACGCGACAAATACAACTGCCCTGTCTGGAAATGCGAGCCGGTTTGCCCGCCGGCCATGCCCGTCTGCCCCAATGGCGCAAGGCCAACCTGTGTGACCAGCCCGGGAAATCCCTGCCCGGTCTGCACCTGTCCAGATACCTGCATGCCCGTCGCCTGCGACCTGGCGTGCGCCTATGGCTACAAAACCGATGACAAGGGATGCGAACTCTGCGCCTGCAAACCGGAGGGCTCCTGCCCGACCAATCCACCCAACCAGTGCGAGAGTTCCCACGCCTGCCAGTGGACCGGAAGCAATTGCGTGCGCTCCCCCAAATATCATTGCGTGAGCACCGGCGGATCGTGGGATGGCCAGTCCTGCTCGTGTCCCACTGGCAAACGCCTGGAAGACTTGAACTGCGTGGACAACGCCTGCGCGCCGGTGCAATGCCGCATCGCCTGCCCGGATGGCTTCGCCACCGACGCCAAGGGCTGCAAACTGTGCCAGTGCGCCAAATCCGAGGACCCCATCTGCCTGCCCCTCAATGTGGAGCCGTTCGCCATGTCCGGATGCCGCACCCCGCCAGGGCTGGCGCGGCCGACGGGAGTGGTCCTGCGCTCCACCGCGGAATTGAACGGCTTCTACAAAACCTTTGGATGCGCCAGTTCGCCGCCGAAGGTGGATTTCACCAAACAGATGGTGGTTGTGGCGGTCAAGGGAAATGGCGGATGCAAGGCCGAGGGCAAGGTCGAATCCGCGATGGAATGCCGCCTCGAAACCAGCGTGCTGGCGAAGTTCACTTTCGAGGGCCAGTGCAGGCTGTTCATTGAAGTATTCGCTGGGGCCGTGCTGGATCGGGTGGACAAAAAACCGGTCCGCTTCCACGGCCCCTGATCAGGTTCCACGTCACTCTCCGGCAGCCACCAATTGTGACGGGGAAAACCCCGCCGGGCTTTCACCCGGCGGGGTTCGCTTTGAGGTTCTGATGACCGGGTGAAGGATGCCTGGCGAAGCATTCCGGAACTCCCCCATCCGCAACACCGCCTGACAATGGCCGTCCGGCGCTATTTTAGCTGGAGGTCCAGTTCCTGGCCATTGGCTTTCCAGAACAGGCGGATGTCACGGATATCCATCGGGAAAAACTCCAATTCCCGCTCCAGCGTCTGTTCCCCCTTCGACTCGATGGGTTTCCACTTGCCATTGATCTCGCCCCATTTTTCCAGCCGGATCCGGTGTTTCCCCGGCGGCACGCTGAATACCGCGCTTTTCAACAGGCTGCGGGGACCCGCCGGGGTTTCGCCCCAGGCTTCACCATCCACGAACACCAGCACGCGGGATGGAAAATCGTAACCCGGTTTGACGTCCGACTCGACGGTCATGATGCGCAGGTTGTCCCGGAAGGCTTCCGGAGCGGCCGCCGGAAGACCGCCGCCGCAAATGGTGAGCGACCATGCGTTGTCGCCCTGGCCGCCAGGGGTGGTCTCGACCCGGTGACCCAGCGCGCGCAGGTGGCGGAGCAGAAGATTGCGTTGATGGGGATCCTGCGTCCGCGGCGTGGAGAGGACGGAGCCGCCGCAGGCGGGCCACTCCGGACCACCGCAGAAGCTGAACTCGAGTTGAAAACCACGGCGGACCAGCGCCCGCACCGTATCCGCCGCGGGCGCGGCGCAGGATTCCGGCGCCATCAGCAAAAACCTCGCGCCCGCGCCATATCCGCCTGGGATGGGGCTGGTGAAATCACCGCCGCAGAGGTGGATTTCCACGCCCTCCCCGTCCCGCGAGCGGAAAGGGAGCTCCATCCCCGCGCGGAACAGGGCGCCCCGCACGCTGGAGGACAACCCGGGGCCGGATTGGGCGGGCGCCGCCACGTGGGGCCGTTTGCAGGGGGATGGGCCGCCGCAGGTCTGAATCACCGCCGGACGCCCTCCCCGCGCCAGCGATGTGCGGACCAGTTCGGCTTCCACCTGGCAGGCGGCGGGAGCAATCACCAGAATGGGCTCTGGCCCCAGATCTTCATCAACAGCGGGCGGATCCATCGCCCAAGCGGCGAATGGAAGGAATATCCATCCGGCGAAGGGGAGCATCCAGTGGGTGCAGGTGATTTTCATCCTGCGCGGGAGTATAGGATGGCCATGATGGAAGCTCAATCACTCGCACGGCCAAGGTGTGGAAGGATGCGCGCCGCGGCGCTGGCGGCGTGCATCGCATGGACCGGCGCCGCGCGGGCCAAACCCGTGAAACTGGATCCGGTGGTGGTGGGTCCGGGCGGCGCCGCGCCGGAAGTCCTGACGCCGCTGCTGCAACGGGGCGATCTGGCGTTGCTGGAGAATCATCCAGGCGGCGCGTTGAAACAGACCTCCACCTTTTCCCTGATTCCGGCGGAGTGCCCGCGGGTGTTTGAGCGCATCGCGGACCCCTCCCAATACCCTGCGTGGATAAAAAACGTGCCGGTGGCCGAGGTGCTGAAACGCGAGGGCCAGCGCATTGAATATCGCTATGAAATCCAGGCGCCCCTGCAGAATGTCGAGATGGTCCAGGTGATGCGGCTGTCTCCGCCGGACGCCATTCACGTGGAAGCGCTCGACCGGGGAGATGTCCGCACCCTTTCGATGGACTGGCGCTTCCAGCCCTGGAAGGACCAATGCCTGGTGATCAGCACCATGTACGCCAACATCCGGGAAAGCGGTTGGGTGGTCCGGCAGATCCTGAAGGTCGAGCCCAACCTGGAGCATGGCATCAACGTGGCGGCGGCGATCATGAACCTGCAGGGGCTGCGGCGCGGGGTTGGCGGCAAGGCCGCGCCGGACCCCGCGGCCAAAGGCGCGGCGGAGAAACAGAAAATCAGCGTTCAATCCATGCTGCCGGACAACCCTGTCTCCATGTTGAGCGGACTCGCACCCCTGCTCAAGCGGGGAACCCTGGTGCTGGTGGAATCATGGCCCACGGGCGGACTGAAACAGGTGGGCATCCTCGCATCCAGCCGGGCCGGACCGGACTCTCTCTGGGAGGTGGTCGCCGATCATGGCGGCTATCCGGCGTTTTTGCCCAACGTCAAACACCAGAAGGTGCGCGATCGCGTGGGCGACCGGGCCTACGAAATGGAATCGGAATTCGGGGTGCTGTTCATCAGCGTGCCCTTCCGCAGCAAGGTGCTGCTGGATCCGCCCCGCCGCGTGTCGCAGAAACCCTATAGCGGCAATATCCGGAACGCGCTGTGGATTTGGGATGTCCATCCGGCGGAGCCGGGTTCGGCGATGTGCTACAGCTATTATACGGACCTGCGGGACTCCAGCGATATCCTGCGAAAGTTCCTGCAACTGGAGCCGTCGTTTGAGCATGGCTTGAATATCGCGGCGGGGATCGTCGCCATGCGGGGCATGATCGCCGAATCGGAGCGGCGGGCGGGCCTCTCTCCCAAGGGTGGGAAATCGCCATGAAACGATGCTGGCTGATGCTCGCCCTTGCGCTGGCCGCCGGGTGCAAATCGCAAACGCCTCCCCCTTCCCCCGCAACGCCATCCGCGGCGCCGGAAACGGCTGGTGCGGCGCTCAACAACCCGCCCGCCTCGATCGCGGCGCAATCCTCTCCCGCCGTCGCGCCAGAACCCTTGCCGCCCGCGGAAGCCGAGGAGGTCTCCCGCCTGCTGGGCGCGGGGGAATACGACCGGGCGCTGGCGCTGTTGTGGTCCGCACCCCCAACGGCGGACACGCTGAGCCGCATCCTGCACGTGGCGGTGCTGCTTGATCGCAGGGAAGACGCGGACAAGGCCGCGGACGCTCTGTCCGCCCGCGCCAAAAGCGATGTTCGCGCGTGGCTGGCGCTGCACGCATACGCCCCGGAGCGGGCCGGAACTTCCACCGGCGCGGGCGGCGGGGATGCGGCGCTGATCGCCCAGGCCGAACTGAAGCGCGCCGCCGGAGACAACACCGGCGCCTTCCAGAAATACCGCCAACTCATGCTGGGCGGAACCACGGCCTACTCACGCCTGCTGGGGTTCTCCGCCGCGGCCAGCCTGTCAGGCAAGGCCATGCACGCCCAGGACGTGATTGATTTGATCGCGGGTATCGGCCCCATGGCCTCCAGCGATGAAATGGATTCCGCCATGGAGATGTTCAGCGAATTTTTTCAGGATGCGAAGGAGATGTCCGCCCTGCTGGATCATCTGCAGGCCAAAACCAAGGCGGAGCCCAACAACTGGGCAGCGTTCTACGTGTTGGGGCGTTTCAGCGCCCGCCATGGCGAACTGGAGAAAGCCATCCAGTGGCTGGAGAAAGCCCCCGCGGAGGGGGCTGGCAAACCCCATGTGCAACGGGCGTTGTCCCGGTTGTTGTCGCGGCAAAAGCATTTCGCGGAGGCGGTCCGGCTGGCGCGGGAATTGTGGGAGCGTGATCCCTCGCCAACCAACCGGCTGGAGTTGGGAGAACGCCTGATCGAAGGCGGCCATGATGTGGCGGCGGTCGAACTGCTGCGGGACATGCCTGATCACCCCCTGGCGGCGTTCAAACGCGCGCAGGTGTTGCTGGCGGGCGCCGCGGTGCGCTCCGGCTTCCCCGGCGATCTGGCCGAGGCGATGCGGGATGCGGAAAAACGGGGATGGCGGGAACACGCGGACGACATCGCCTCCGCGGCGGCCAGCGCATCCACCACTCCCAAGGCCTTGTTCGAGGAATTGGTCAAGGATGTGAAGCTGGTGGAAGTCTCCGCGGCCTGTAACAGCCTGCTGGCCCGCCTGGCCGCGAAAATGAAGGACGCCCGCCTGGCGGCGGAGCACTGGACCCGCGCCGTGGCCCTGTGGCCCGATTATCCGCCCTTTCTGATTCGCGCCTCCCAGGTATATGGCGCGACAGCGCGGCTGGCCGAGGCCTCGGCGCTGCTGACCCGGCTCATGGAGTTGCAGCCCTACCGCAACGATCACGTCACCTCATTCATCTGGGCGGAGCGCGCCCGCGACCGGGAGGCCAAGGCGATTGACATGCTCCTGGAGCGCGCCGCCAGCGCCGCCGATCCGGAAACCGCCAACGCCGCCGGCATTGGCATGATGAAGGCCGAATTGCCGGTTCCCGCCATCAAGGCGCTGGAGCACGCCATCCGCAAGGACCCGGAATCGGCCCGTTACCGGTTCAACCGGGCGGGGGCGCTGCGTGATGCGGGACGCCTTCCCGAGGCGGAGAAGGAATACCAGCGGCTGCTGCGCGAGGGCATGAACGGGCGCGCGTTTCATCTCCATGAAGTCACGGCGGCCTACCTGAACTGCGCCCGCAAGGCCAACCGGGAAAAGGACGCCAGGGACTGGATTCGCTCCCTGATCGAAGGCAAGTCCGTCCCGTGGTGGCAGGAACTGGCGGTGGAATGGGAAAAGGCGGAGAAAGCCCCGCTGGCGCCGCCTTCCGGCATGCTGGAGAAATAGTTCCGCCGCGCGCCGGGCGGATCAGGAAACCGGCGCGGATCAGGCGGGGATGCGGAGATCAGCGGTTGAGTTCAAGCGGCTGATCGGCGCCGCCGGGCCCGCTGGAATCGCGGGAACGGGTCGCCAGGATGATCAGCGAGGCGGCGACGATGATCACGAACACCGCGAAGAGCATGTTGCGGCCATGAGGCAGCGGCGGGGTGTACAACTCCGGATTCACTTCGCGGATATGGCTTTCATAACGCCGGGAAAAGCGGATGCGGGAGAGGGCCTCTTCCAGATCGGCGTTCACCGCCTGGCAGTAGGACTGAATGAACGACTTGAGGTAGGCGCCTGCCGGAAGGTTTTCAAAATCATCCGTCTCCAGCGACTGCAACACCGTGCGCGAAATCCGGGTTTCGTGGTGGATATCCTCCACCGACTTCCCGGCGGCCTCGCGTTTTTCCCGCAGATATTGGCCCAATGTCTGCATGGTATCAGAATCCTCAAAGCCTTATGTCAGGATACGGCCACGGGAACCGCCTTGTCAAAGCTCATTTGTCGCTTTTGGCAACAACGCCCTGCAGTCCTTGCCCACCGGGCCCTTGGGGTCCAGGGAAACGCATTTTTCAAATTTTTCCCGGGCCTTGTCCTTCTGGCCGGCCTTTTCCAGTTCCATGCCCAGGCGGTAAAAGGCGTCCGGATTGCTGGGGCAATTCGCGGCGAAGGCCTCAAAGGCTTCCAGCGCCAGATCGTTCTGGGACTGCTCGGAATAGATCAGCCCCAGTTTCTGGTATCCCCAGCAGAATTTCGGGTTGATGATCACCGAATCCTTGAGGTTTTTCAGCCCCTCCTTGACCTGGCCGGTTTTATACTGGGCCCAGCCCAGGTTGCCGCGGGCGATGTAGGGGGTTCCGTACTGCAGATCTTCCGCCGCGTCCTTCAGATACGGAATCGCCTTGTCGTATTCCTTGCGGTCCAGGTAGAGGGCCGCCAGGTTGTTCTTGGCTTCCGAGTAGGCGGGGTTGTGCTTGATCGCCAGCAGGTAATGCTCCTCGGACTGCGAATACATGCGCTGGGCATGGTAAATCAGGCCCAGGCAATTGTGCGCCTCGGGAAAGGTGTCGTCGTATTCCACCGATTTCATGCAGTGGCTGAGGGTGGACCGGAAATCCCCCCGGTTGAAGGCGTCAATGCCCAGATCGTGGGCGATCTGGGCCTTTTTGCGCTCTTGCTGGGAGGTGGCGCAGGCCGCCGCCAGCAAGGGCAGCGCCAGGAACAACATGGCGTGGAATTTCGGCATGAGACTCTTCCTAAAAAGCGGCCAGCAGACGGCCCACCGCCTCGCGGTTTGGATCGGTTTCCAGCGATTCGACATCGGCGTCTTCCATCACGGCGAGGCCGGACAGGCCCGAGGTCTCCTTTGTGGAGGGTTTCTTTTCCACGGGCGCCGCCGCCACCGGCTGGGCGGCGGAAGCATGGCGGCCGGCGGGGGGAGGGTGGACCACCTCCATCTGGGAGGTGGAGGCCTTCTTGTGCGCGACTATCGAGCCGTATTTGGACCGGTGCTCTTCCAGGTTGGAATAGAAGAACGGAAGGCTGCGGAACAGTTCCGCCAGTTCTTCCAGCGGCTTGCCCTGGAGATGGTGAATCTCCATGGCGAAGCCCATGGACTCCAGAAAGGACAGGCCCTCTTCCTCGACCGCCACGCGGTCCTGGTAATTCACCGGTCCCGCCATCCAGCGATAGACATGGCAGGCCGGGATATCGGGGTAATGCAGGTACAGGTACTCATCAAAGCCGTGGGCGCCGTTGTCCACCGTGACCATGTAGGACCGCGCCAGGCTGCCGCCCTCCCCTTCGCCAATCATGACCATGTTTTGGGATGAGTAGACCTGCACGATTTGCGAAGGCCGCACGGGAATCCGGTCCAGGGATGCGTCCACATCAAACATGGTCATTCTCCTTCAAACTCGAATTCCTTCTGCATTTTCGCCGGCTGAACGCCCGTCCGGCGGAACTGCACGTCCACGCCTTCAAACACCATCTTCCCTTCGGTGTTGCCGCCCGGACCCACGTAGATCTCCAGCCAGGCCTCCGGGCTGGTTTCCTCATTATCCTCCGCAACCCCGGCGCCCGCGGCCGGCGTGGAGCGGATCAGCACCTTGTTGTTTCCCTTCGCCACCAGGCCCGTGATCTCCTGCACGATCTGTTCATCATGGGCCATAATCTTCCGCGCCAGTTTGCCATTGACCCACAATTCGATGTCCGCGCCCGCGGGATCCGATCCGCGCCGGGTCACCAGCCAGTATTTCTTGGCCAGCTTGCCATCGTCCTTTTTGGGCAACGCCGGCGCCAGTTTGGGGCTGGGCGTCTCCGTGGTGGTGATGCGGACATCACCCGCGGCGTCCACTTCCACGTTGACGAGCTGGTATTTCAGGTTGACCTGGCCGGTCACGTCCCGTCCGTTGACAAAGACGCGCCCCTTGGCGAGTGTCCCCGCCGGAACCAACGCCGCCAGGCAGCAGGCCGCAATCGCGGCGCGCGTGAAACCGAGACCCATGATGCGACTCCAGTTCAAACCCGGCGCGGCGATTCAGCAACAAATCGCATTATCAAAGATGTTTTTTCCTTCCGGGTCAGCATGAATCTAAGGGATTCCACCCCAGGATATCAATGGAGAGGCCGGAAGCAATGACCGCCGCCGCGCATGTCGTGCATATCATCACCATGCTGGAACTGGGGGGAGCCCAGCAGAACACCCTGTATACCTGCGAACACCTCGACCGCGGGCGGTTTTCCGTGGGGCTCGCGTATGGTCCCGGCGGCATTCTGAACCCGGACGCCGGACGCATCCCGGCGCTGGAACGCCGCGAGATTCCAGACCTGCTCCGGGAGATCAATCCCATCCGCGACTTCCGGGCCTTTGTGGCGCTGCGCGACTGGTTGCGCGCGGAAAAGGCCCGCACGCGGCTGCCCCTGGTGGCGCATACCCATAGCTCCAAGGCCGGGGTGCTGGGGCGCGCCGCCGCGAAAGCCGCCGGGGCGGACGTGATCATTCATTCCATTCACGGCTTCGGGTTTCATGATTTCATGCCTCCCGCCAGGAAGGCCTTCTATATCGGGCTGGAGCGCGCCGCGGCCCCGGTCACGGACTTCTTCATCGCGGTTTCCCGTGAGAACGCGGACACCGCCGTGCGGCTGGGACTCTGCGCGCCGGACCGGGTGCGCGTGATCCACAGCGGCATTCCCATCCGCGAGTTCCAACTGGACGAGGCGGCGCGCAAAAGCGAACGCAGCCGCATCCGCGCGGAGTTGGGGCTGAGCGAAAAAACGCCGGTGGCGGGCTTCATCGGCAACATGAAACCGCAGAAATGCCCCACCGATTTCGTGAAGGTCGCGCGCATCGTCCGGCGCAAATTGCCCGATGCGCATTTCTTCATCGCCGGCGACGGACCCCTGCGCCCCGAGGTGGAAAAACTGATCGCCGAATACGGTCTGCAGGACTGCTTCCACCTGCTGGGGTGGCGGCGGGACGTGCCCGGCCTGTTCGCCGCCATGGACGTATTCTGCCTGACCAGCCTGTGGGAGGGCCTGCCGCGGGTGTTTCCCCAGGCGATGGCGGCGGGAGCCCCCGTGGTTGGAACGGCGGTCAATGGCGGCCCCGAGGCGATCATTCATGGAGAAAACGGGTACCTGTGCAAACCCGGCGACGTGGAGGGCCTGGCCTCCCACCTCTACGAACTGCTCAACCAGAAACCCAAGCGCCAGTTGATGGGGGAACGCGGCCGCGCCCGGGTGCGCGAATGGGATATTGACCAGATGGTGCGCGACCAGGAAGAGCTTTACCTCCAGCTCCTGCGCGAAAAAGGGTTGTGCTGACCTTTCCGCCGCGCCGGGTCGGTCAATCCGCGGAATACGCCGGGCGCCCGCCTTCGCGTGCGGGAACGCCCGCCCTGGAACGGCTCAGGGGCGGTTGGCGCGGCGCAGTTCATGCGCCCAGGGCGGCAAGGGTCCGGGCGGATTGGGGCAGTGGATGATCTCGAAAATCGTCCACGGACCAGAGGCGAAGACCTCGCGCGCCCACCGGCCGCTGACGGCGCGGAGGTTGTCCGCGTTTTCGTAACGCGGATCCATCATCCCCACCTGGGCGAATTCAAAAAAATCCATGGAAACCGGCGCCGGATCGCGCGGGTCCGAAGCGGGGCCGCTGATCACGAAGCGGGTATTCAGGGCGCAAAGCAGCGCATGCGGGAAAGCGGACGGCGATCCATTGAAGACCGTCAGCGCCAGCGGCTGCTTGAGCGCCGCCGCGCCCTTTAACACAGGCGAAACCGCGACCTCGCCCGCGATGAACACCCACGGGGTCAGGGGCGTCTCCGCAAGCACTTCCGCGGTGAGCAGCGGCGAATGCAACACGCTCTCGCCTTCCCGCCCCGCCCGCGCCAGCCAGTGCATCACCGGCTCCACCTGCACGGGCCGGAACCACGGCGCGGGACGGCTGTTGAAATGACGGATGTCGTACGCCACGAGTCCGGCGGTGTTGATCACGGAGATCGCCAGCCAGGCCGCCAGCATGACCCCTGGCAGGCCGCGCCGCCGGACAGCGTGCGCCGCCAGCATCACCGCTGGAACGGTGAATATCAGCGTCATGCAGTGCTTCCGGATATTGATGGCGAGATTCCACTGTCCCAGCGTGTAGATGGCGAACATGGCGGCGATCCAGACCACGGGCGCACGCCACGCGCCGCCGCGCCGCCACGCCCAAACCAGCGAAGGGATGGTGAAAAAAACCGGCCAGCACGCCTCGAAGATCATCCACAACGGCGGCAGAAAGGCCTGCGGCTCATCCATGCCCGAGTAGACTTCGAACATCTCCCAGTGGGCGGCGATGTAGGCGCCCATCGCGGACATGGCGATCAGGGCGGAGATGGTCCACGCCGCCGCGAAGGGTTTGCAGATCGCGAACCACCCCGGCGTGGATGGCGGCCAGTAACGCGCCAGGAGCCAGATCACCTGAAACGCCGCCAGCGGAATCGCCTTGGATGTGTAGATGAACACCAGCGCCAGGTTGGCGGCCCCCAGCAGCGCCAGATCGCGCAGCCGCGGCGTGGCGGCTTCCCTGGTCATGCTGTACAGCAGCCAGGCGATTCCCAGCATGAACACCACGCCCACCGGCGCGAACATGGAGTCCCGCACTCCGGTTCCCAACGTGAGTTCCAGGAACTGGCGGTCGGTCTGGTTGGCGTCCATGCCCAGCAGCGCGGGCCACGACGCCCCCGGCGTCAGCCAGGCGCATGGAATGATCAACGCGGCGCCGCGCAATTTCCGGCCCGACAACTCCCAGGCGATGCGGGAGACCAGCCAGGCGCAGACCAGCGCGCAACCCAGCCGCACGAGCTGCATGGCGGCGACGGACGAAATCCCCAGCAGCGCGGCGAGTTTTCCAGTGAACAGCCAATAAAGGTTGGGCGAGAGTTGCAGCGTGTCCGGAAATCCGGCGGAGCGGATCAGGAAGGGCCACCACGAGCCGCGCCGCGCCTGCTCGATGGCGGACAAGTAGAACCAGTTGTCGTCAATATGCTGCCCGGTGTAGCCACTGAACCGGTACAGGGCGTCTTCATTCAGCCAGGCGGCGATGAAGACGGGGGCGCACAAGACCATCATGCAGCCCGCCGAGATCGCGGCGCAGATCCACTGTCCCCGGGAGAACGCCGGTGATCCCTGATCGTTCATCCGCGCTCCCAACGGAAAGGCAGCGGGCGTCCCAACATGCGTTCCGCCAGTTCCAGCTTGGTGGTCAGCCCGCCGGGCAGATCCTCGGCGTGATGGGTGATGACCTTCGCTCCGGGAAACCAGTTGCGCCGCCGCGCCGCGGTGTTCCAGGCAAACGCCGGATCCCATTCCAGGCGGGGGCGCGACTCATTGACATGGACCGGAGCAAACACCGTCCATTCACACCACAGGCCGCGCTCGTCCAGGAGATTGAAGACATGGGTTTCGAGCGGAACATCCTCTTCAAGCTGGAACAGGCCGGGCAGCGCCGTCAGTTGATCCAGATCGGCGAGCGCCATGTCGGTGGCCGCCTGGCCGGCCAAATCCCAGGCGCTGGACATCCACGCCGCGCCGGTCCGCTGAAACTCCTCCGCTTGATGGCGCAGCCATTCCCCGTCGAGAAACCAGCTATCCGCCTGGGTCAGCAGCGCATAACGGAAACCCAGTTCGCGCAAGCGTTTCACCCCATGTTCCAGCAGCGCCAGATCGCCCCTGTGCAGCCCGGGATTGTCCTTCAATTCGATCAACTCGTCTTCCCCGGAGCCGGCGGGAAAGGGATATCCATCCGCCGCGCCGTTGGACGCCACCTCGATATGCAATCCCGCGCGATCATGCAGCGCGCCGAAGATGCGCAGGGAGATGAGCGCATCCTCCACCCGGTGAAAGACACGCAGCAGCACCGCGAGGCGTTCGCCAGCGGAACTGTCATGGCGGCGCGGTCCCGGGATATCCATGGCTCACATCCGGTTGTTGTTCGACGCGATACAGGATGATTTTCTCCAGCGGGCCGGAACCCAGCACCCACGGCAAGGGTCCCCAGCCCTCGGAATAAAAGCCGGCGTGCAAATCAAACGACATCACGCGCACCGGCCAGATATCGCCGGGGGTGAGAATGGCGCTCTGCCCCAGCATCTTTTCCGGATAGGGAAGCTGCCGCGGCATGGCGGGCAGGGAGGGCCAGACCAGCATGTCGCCCCGGCTGGCGGACATCGCGTTCCAGTCGAAGGGAATGCAGCCCGCGTGCGTCATGTACCAGCGGAAACCCCATTCGCCATTGAACAGGCAGCGGTGATCGCGCGGCGCCACCCGCATGATATTCGCCGCCTGCTCGCGGTACATGCCCGCGTACCGGTAATCCGCCACCCCCACGGCGATGGCGAGGATGGCGTTGATCAGCAGCACGGGCGCCCATTTCGCGTCGGCGGCGTCTTCAAACTCCGGATCGCTTTCCACCTCCCGCCACAACAGGATGAGCAAGGGAACCATCAGCACCAGCAGGGTGCGCGCGGCGACAAACAGGTTGAAGGCGGTCTGTCCCGCCAGGTGGCCGCCAAACAGCAGCAGCAACATCAGCCGGGCCCCCTGATCCGGATCGAGCGGGCGGCGCGCGCGCCAGCATTGCGCCCATTCCCGCGCGGCCCCCCGCTGGCTCCACAATACCCCCACCAGCATCAGCACGCCCGCGCCCGCCATCAAGGCGAGCCAGAGGCGATAGGGAATACCCGTGTCTTCAGGCGCAAGCTGGCTGGCGGCGATGATCATGGCGCCCAGCGCCAGCGCAAAAACGGCGATGGGACCCGCGCCCTTCCAGTCGCGCGTCAGCGCTTTCAGCAGAAACGGCGCGGCGGCGAAAATCCCCGCGGCGGTTAGAAAACTCGCGGCGGTCAGAAAGGAGCCGGCGACGCGGCCCGGGGTCATGTCCATCCACTCTCCCGCATCGGCGACATGCCAGACCCCGATGGTGATCAGGTTGTGGACGGCGAATCCGGCGATGAACACCCAGGGCGCGGCGGCGGCGAGGATCCACTTCCGCCACGGAACCCCCATGGCGAGCGCGGCGGCGGCCATCACCATCGAAACCGTGAAACCGCGGTACTGGAAGCAGGCGGCGAGAAAGGCCAGGGCCGCCGCCCCGCGCATCAGCCCGCGGGAATCCTGGCGGAGAGCCATCCAGAACAGGGTCAGCGAACCATAATAACAGGCGAGAAACGGCGTCTCCGTGAAGAAGTCCTGCCAGGTGACGGCGGCGGCGGGACACAGGGCGAAGAGCGCCAGCGGCCAGTGCGGGCGGCGGACAAACAGCGCCATGAAGGCGCCCACCGCGATCGCGCAGGCGAGAACCCAGGGCAGGTAAAACAGGCGCAGCGCGATCTCGCTGTCCGATCCGCCGCCGAGGGCGAACCACAGGGACCAGTAATAGGATAGTCCTGGGGGATGCTGCGTGAAGTGAACCGTGGGCATCCTCTGGCCGAACAGCGATTGCCAGCCGCCCAGGGGGTCCAGAGGCGAAACGAGAATCCGCGCCGCTCCGCGCAGGTAAATCTCGTCGTCAATGTGAATGGCCTTGTCGAGCGCGGGCAGCACGGCGGCCAGCGCCGCCGCCAGCGCGGTCCACAACCACGGGGTCCGCGGCAGATTTCCAAGGTTAGTGTTCACCGGGCCGTTTTTGCCACAACGTGGAATGTTCCTCCCGCACTTCCAGCGCGGGGCGCCCGTTGGAGTAATAATACATGGCGATGGATTTCCGCGATTCGTTCCACGGGCAGGTCAGCGGATCCGGATGCCCGTGGAACGAAGTCGAGGTGGTGCTGAACACCACCAGACGGTTGAACACCGGCAGAATGCTCTTCTGGCAGGCGGTCATTTTTTCGTCCCACAACTCCAGCGCGCCGCCATGGCCCTCCGTCCAGCCGCGGTTGAGATACAGCAGCACGTTGAGGCGGCGATCCAGCCGCGTGTGGGGATGCTTGTTGAAATCCGCGTGGACATGCAGATATCCGCCGCGCTCGATCTGGTGAAGCCCGCCTCCAAAAAGGTGGGGATCGGGAATCAACCCGCTGATGCCGGTCAGCGTCTCCAGGAACAACACAAAGGGCGACGAGTTCAGTTCGTGCAGGAAGAGACGGGTGACAGGCCCCAGTTGGGCTTCGTTCCGGGATTCAAGCTTGCAGTCCACGGTGGAGTTGTACTGCATCCAGTTGGTGTCGCGCGGGCCCGGAAACTCACGGAGAATGGCGTCCAGCAGGCCATCGGGAAACAGGCCGTCAATCACCGCGTGGGGAAACGGTTGCGCGTTGCGGTAATCGGCCGCCAGGGAGGCGGCCTTCGCCATGAACGCGGGGGCGTCCACAAACCAGGGCTCGCGCAGCCAGTCGCGGCCGCCGGAAACCTTGGCGCGCAGGCGATCCGCGATCTCACGCAGGCGCCGCACGCCGGATCTGGAGGCGGCGTTGCTCATGGATCACACTCCGCTTTCGAATCTTCCCGGGCGGCGGGGAGGGTGGGTACGCCCTTGTCGAGGAAGCCGCGCAGGAAGCAACCGTAACGGTGCTTCACGCTCTCCATGCGGAAGGTTCCGTAATGCGGATTGATCTGAGGCGCGCCCGGCACGTTGTACGACAGCAGCACGAAGGTGGCCTTCGCGCCATTGGGCAGCGTGCGGTTGCCGGAAACCGGGGCGTCCACCACCTTGCCGCCGTTGAAGGAAATGCGCTCCGGCAGTTCCGGGTCCACTTCGCCGCGCACGGCGTCCAGACCGAACGAGGCGGCGACGGCGTTGGCGGTCAGTTCCGGCGTGAAGGTGTCGCCCAGGCCGTGCAGTTGCAGCACGTTGCGGCTGGGCCACGAGGGCTCCATGGCGGGCCCGGCCATCGCGGCGAAATTGGGGCCGTCGGCTTCGTCGAAGATCATCTGAATCACGGTCAGGATGGGATCGTGGACATCCAGTTCGTGCCCCTTCGCCGCATCCATGCCCAGAACGCTGGCCATGGTTTTGGCGATGTCCACCGGCGACTTCTGCGACATGACAAACGAAATCGCCGCGCCGCCCGCGCCGGAGGTGATGACCACGCGCACATCCGGATCCACGGCGGCGATCACATTGGCTTGCGAGGACCCCAGCGAATGTCCCATGAAAAACAGGTTGCGGGCGTCCCATCTGACCTTACCGCCGGGCGCGGTCACGCCGGGGCACGCCGCGGCGTCCATCTCCATCGCGCCAGCCATGCGCCCGAAGACCATATAGTCGCTGATGGTCTGGCGTGTGTTGTCGCGCACCGCCCAGGGATTGAAGAAGTTGAAATAATTCAGCCCGGCGTCCGGGCCCGCGCCGCCGGGAACACGCGCGCCATGGGCGACCGCATCCAGCCCGCCAGCGGCGATTCCACGCCGCGCGGCCACCTGGGCCGGGCCCGACCCGCGGAACGACGGATCGGGCGGACCGTCGGTGAAATTCTGGCCGCGATCGATCACCTGACGGAAATTGCCGGTCATGCCATGCCCGTACATCATCAGCGGGAAGCCCCTTTCCGGCATGGGCTGCTTGGGAATGGTCAGGGTGAAGCGCAGTTCATCGGCGCCCTGCTGTTTTGGAACGCCGTTTTCAAACACGATCCGGCCCTCGCGCTTCTTCGCGTCCTTGTAGGGAGCGGCGCCGGTTTGCCAGCGCGGCGAACCGAATTTCCCCTCGATGAGGCAATAACCGGCGAAGGTTTCGGTCACCTTCGCCTCAATGGGCCGGATTCCCGGACCAGCCTCGATTGCCTTGGCGGCGATGGCTTTCATGCCCGAGGCGGGCTCGCCAGTGGTGAAGACCGTGTAGGCGCGAATATCCCCGATTGGCGGCGGACGATCGGCGCCGGCGGGCAAACCTTCGCCGCGCAGGTAATCGCCCAGCGCCTTGACGCTCTCCGCCCAGCGGCGCGCATCGTCTGGCGCGCCAGTCCAATCCACATTGCGGCTCCATGACCAGCGCGCCGTCTCCGCCAGGACCGGAGCGCCAATGGCCTTGCCATCCGCCGTCTTCACCGCGCTGGTCGCCACCAGCGCATAGGAGGTGGCGGGCCGCAGCGGCACACCCATCACCGGCAGCGCCGCCAGCAGGTGGGGAACCGACTGCGGCTCTTCCCCCGCCTTGAATGCAAAGCTGACCGGATGTTTTTTCCCATACAGCGGCGAAGCCCTGTCCACGCACACCAGAAAGGCGGAGGCGTTGGGATCCAGCGACGCCCGCGCATCAGCGGGCAGGCTGGCGCGATCCAGCGCGCCGTCGAAGGGGAGATAAATGGCCCCCTGCGTGGAAAAGCTCTTCAGCGTGCGGACAAACTGGAGATATGACAGGACGATTTCCTTGTCGCCGTGGGGAAAGCCTTTGGTGTCAATGGTCCCTTCGGCGGTCAGGGCGGCGTTGGCGGGAAAGGGCCGGTCGAAAAAACCGCCCGCCAGATTCAGTTTCATCGCCGCGCCGGGCAGCGCGGGCTGAATCTCCCATTTCACCAGCGGCCCTGGCCCCGCATCGCCCCCGGCGGCCGCGCCGTCCGCCGCCTGCCCTGCGTCATGGATGGCGGGTTCCGTGGAAGAACATGCCCAGCAACCGGCCCACACCAGCCAGAGGCAGAACAAACGGGCGGAAAACGGCATTTCAAACTCCCGCGAGAGCAAACGGATCATCAACCCCACTGTGCAGGAAACTATATCCGCCTGCCCGCCCGCCTGCCAAATGAGCCCGGATCGCCGCAAGAGCAGGCGGAAAGCGCATGATCCGGCGTTCCTCCGCCGCGCGGGAAGAAGCCGCGCCTCACTTCACCGGACGCAGAATTTGCAGGATGATCCAGCCCACGGCCGCCGCCGTGAGTATCCAGCCCAGGTTGCCCAGCCACGCCGGGTCCTTGCCGTGAATCAGCGCGCTGGCGATGGCGAGCCCCGCGGTCATCATCCCGGCGGATTGCAGGTTGGCCTGGCGCTTGAGCGATTCCGCCAGCAGGTCCAGGCGATCCAGCTCCACCCCGAATTTGACCCGGCCGTTTTCGATTCCCGCCAGAATCTCCCGGCCCGTGCGCGGCGCCATGCGCAGCAGCCGGTTCAGGCTCTCGATGCTCTGCAACAGATCACGGGTGATTTTTTCGGGAGCGTAGCGTTGCCGCAGCGCCTCCTCCACATAGGGCCGGGCCTGCGCGATGATATCGAGATCGGGATAGATGGTCTTGCCCAGGCCCTCCACGGTCATCAGGGCCTTGAACATCATCGTGTAATCCGGCGGCATTTTCAGCCGGTACTTGACCGCTCCGTCTATCAGCTTGCTGAAGAAGGCGCCGATCTCGACTTCATCCAGCCGCTTGTTGACGAGGTACTCCTCCATCACGTCAATCACGTCGGCCTGAAAGGCGTCGAAGGGAACGGGCGCCGTCTTGACGCCGATCTCGTAATAAATTTCGGCGATGCGCTGCCAGTCCTGCCGCGACATCGCCATCAGCATGTCAATCACCCGGTCCTTCATCAACGGGGTGAGGCGTCCCGCCATGCCGCAATCGAGAATGGCCACCGTGCCGTTGGGCTCGATCAGCACGTTTCCCGGATGCAAATCTCCGTGAAAAAACCCATCGCGCAGCAACATGCGGAACACCACGTCGGCGAGCGTCTGCGCAATCTGGGCGCCGTCGAATTTGCCGGATGCGTAGGCGTCCGTCACCTTGGCGCCCTCGATGAATTCCATGACCAGCACTTCGGGGCGGCACAAATCGAGGAAGGGCTTGGGAAAGCGGACCCCCGGCGTCCCCTGGAAATTGCCGCTGAACCGGGACAGGTTGCGCGCCTCGATGGTGAAATCGAGTTCCCGGCTGATGGCGCGGTCAAATTCGTTGATGATGCCGGTCAAGTCCGCCAGTTGCGCCTCCGGGATGGCCTTCTCCACGCTGCGCGCCAGGAAATACAGGATATTGATGTCGCTCTCGATCTTCTCGCGGATGCCGGGGCGCATCACCTTCACGGCCACCGGCGTTCCATCTTTCAGCGTCGCGCGGTGGACCTGGGCGATCGAGGCGCTGGCGATGGGCTGCTCCTGGAACGACCCGAAATGCGCTTCAATCGGGCCGCCCAGGGCGTTTTCGACGCGCTGTCTCGCCTCTTCCCATGAAAAGGAAGACACCTGATCCTGCAGCTTGCTGAATTGCTCGACATATTCCGGCGGAATCAGATCTTCGCGGGTGGACAGAATCTGCCCGAGTTTGACGAAAGTCGGACCCAGTTCCTGAATGGCGAGGAACAGACGCTCCGCGGTGGACAGGCGGGCGACATCCTTGGGCTTGGCTTTTTCCAGCAGCCCGGAAAAAGGAACCGCCTCCGGCAACTCGATGCGGCGCAGCACCTCGCCGAAACCGTAGTTGATCAGCACCACCGAAATATCGCGGAAGCGGCCCACATCCTTGATGAGCGCCTGCCCCCGCCGCAGGTTGGTGACCACTTTGCCAATGGCGGACATGGCGCCCGTTTACCCCCCTTGCAGCGCCGTGGCAAGATATCCCGCGCCGCGGCGGGAGCCGGAAAATCCCCCGCGACTGACTTGGAGGCCATGATGTCTAAAACCATTCTGGCGGCCGGCGGAAGCGGCAAACTGGGCCGCGAGGTGGTGCGCCGCCTGCTTGCACAGGGCTGGACCGTCCGCGTGTTGACCCGCAACGCGGCGAAGGTCAAGGCCATGTTTGGCGATCGGGTGATCGCCGTGGAGGGCGACGCGCTGCGGGGGGATACGCTGGGCGTGGCGCTGGCGGGCTGCGATGCGGTCTTTTCCTGCCTTGGCGCGGCGGTCACCAGCGACTGGAAAGCCGGACGGCCCGGTTTTTTCTCCGTGGATATTCCCGCCAACCGCAACCTGATCATGGCCGCCAAACAGTTTGGGGTGAAGCGGTTTGTGTATGTGTCCATGCTGGCGCCGGCGGGATTTCCCTCCACCTGGTACACGGATGCGCACCTGAAGGTGGAGGAAATTCTGCGCGAATCCGGCCTGCGCCATGTGGTGGTGCGGCCCACCGGGTTCTTTTCCGGATTCGCGGAAATATATGACATGGCCGCGAAAAACCGGGCGGTGATGTTCGGCGGCGGCGAGGCGCGCACCAACCCGGTTGACGATGGCGATCTCGCGGAAGTGTGCGTGGAAGTCATCGAATCGGGCGAGGGCGGACTCGTGGAAGCGGGCGGGCCGGATATCCTGACGCGGCGGCGCATCCTGGAAATGGCGTTCGAGGCCCGGAACAAGCCTGTCAAATACACGCGGATTCCTGTCTGGCTGGGCAAACTGGCGGGATCACTGCTCCGTCTGTTTCACCCGCGCATGGGCGAACTCGTGCATTTCATCGCTTGTTTGCATCAACACGATCTCGTCGCTCCACGGCGCGGCAAACAGCGGCTGGCGGATTTTCTGGCGGATGTCCATCGCCGCCGCGCCGGGAACTGAAGGCGATTGCAGGCGCGGCCGGACCGGATCAACGATCATCCGTCTCCTTGAGCAATGACGCCCGGTTCGCCGCGGGCCCGCGGGGGCGGGTGACCTTTTTTCCCGGATGGGGTATCCTTCCTTTCATGGGACAAAATCAGACGATGACTCATGCACTGGCGGCGGGGACTCTCGCGTTGCTGGCGATGGTCTCCGCATGCGGTTCCGGCGGGCAGGACGACGCCGGCGCTCTCGCGGACGCGGCGTCTGACGCCGGCGCGGGAGACGGCGCCCCGGCCACCGGAACCGGCGGCCCCAGCATCCCGCGCGCCGATCGCTATGTCGGCACCTGCCTGGAAAGCGTCTACGCGGGTTGCTTCGACGCCGCGGGGGAGGTCTCCTGCGACTACGACAAGCCGGGAAAAACCATGAATTTTTCCTGGCCCAACGGCGCCAAGGCCCAGATTGTCCTGAAAAAATTTGAAGAAGGCGGCGAGGCCCGCCAGTACAATTCCAAAGGCGAACTTTGCTATCGCCAGCGCAGCGATCTCAACCGCGCGGCCCAGACCCTGACCGTCATCACGATCAAGGACAACCAGGAATACAAGGTGGTCACCACCTACAAAAAGGACGCCAACGGAAAAGAAGAAGTGGCCTCGGTGACATTGACCTGTCCCGATGGCACCTCGACCCAGTTGCCCGTGATCGCGGGCAATGATCCGAATCCCACCACGCCGCCGGAGGACCTGGTGTGCAAGGGGTTCTCGTGCCTGACCGCGGCGGACTGCAAGGATAACGATCAATGCCGCTTCCTCAAGCCCGAGGCGCGCGTGGGTGTTTGCACGGCCCCCCGTTGAGTCATCGTCCCCCTTCCGCCCACCTCACCTCGCCCACGGCGCATGGCGCCGCCCCGTCCGGCGTGTTCCGTCCGGCCCCTGCTCCATTGCTTGTACAACCGGGCGCCGGGCAGGCGGCAAGTTCGTTGCGGCTCCATCGAACAGCAAACCGGCCCCGGAATCATGGCGCAAAATAGATGTGAATCTTTTTATCACCCATCCACCATGGATTGGGGAGGGTGTTCCCGCACGCCGCAACAGGCATGACGGAAGGTGCAAAGAGGGCCAAATCCGGCGCGTGTCCCGCTTGCCCCAAGGGGGTCACTCATTTATACTGAACCAACAGGAGAGGGTTCCGCCCGATGGGGGGCGCAAAGCGGATTCGACATGCCAATTGATGATAAAACCGTTATCCGGGCGAGAATTGATCTCGTCAAACCCCGCGAGGAAAGGGCTGAACAAAAGGCCGTCCTCACGGTGTTGCAAGGGCCGCTGGTCGGCCAGTCCTACGCCCTGGATGGCGAACAGATGACCATCGGCCGCACCGAGCCCGCGGAAGTCATCATTTCGGACGACGGCGTGTCGCGCCGCCACGCGCTGATCCAGCGGCTGCAATCCGGCAAATTCCAGATCACCGACATGAATTCCACCAATGGCACCTACGTCAACGGCGCCTTGGTGGAGACCGCCGTGCTGAAAAACGGCGACAAGCTGCAAATCGGCGACAACGTGATGCTCAAATTCAGTTTCCAGGATGAAATTGAAGAGCAGTTCCAGCGCAAGCTCTACGAAAACGCCACCCGCGACGGCCTGACCCGCGTCTACAACAAGAAATTTTTCCAGGACCGCTTCGGCGAGGAGTTCATGTTCGCGCTGCGCCACAAGACGCCGATGAGCCTGATGCTTTTCGACCTCGACCACTTCAAGAAGGTCAATGACACCTGGGGCCACCCCTGCGGCGACTACGTGTTGCAGACCGTCGCGAAAATCGTCGGCGACGCCCTGCGCAAGGAAGATGTCATGGCGCGCGTGGGCGGCGAGGAATTCGCCGTGCTCATGCGCGGCATCCAGTTGCGCGAAGGTGCGGCGGCGGCCAACCGCATGCGCAGGCTGGTCGAAAAATATCCCTTCGTCTGGGAAGACAAACCGCTGAAAATCACCATGAGCGCGGGCGTGGCCGGCATGGACCTGGGCCGGTTTGAAACCCCCGAAAGCATGATCCAGTACGCCGACGACGCCCTCTACTGCGCCAAGAAACTCGGCCGCAACCGCGTGGAAACTGGATCGTCATGCTGAATCCCGCCCTGGCGTCCCAGTTCGACGCCTTCACGGCGCTGCTCGAAAAAGCCGGCGGCCTGCTCATCACCGCCCCGGCGGACACCGATGGCGACTCCATCGCCGCCAACCTCGGCCTGCTGTGGTGCCTGGATCGCCGCTTCCCCCGCCTCCGCGCGGAAGTGGTCAACGTCGATCCCTGCCCGGAACGCTATCGCTTTCTGAAAGGCTGGGAGCGCATCCTGACCCCTTCGCGGGTGCAGGGACGATCCTTCAACCTCGGGCTGGTGATGGATGGCGATCGCTTCCGCCTGGGCGCCGTGGAGCCGCTCTACCTGGCCTGTGACCGCAAGGGGCTGTTTGATCACCACGGTTCCGCCAAAACCAGCGACTACGATTTCGCCGTGCTGTCCCCCGGATGCGCCGCCACCGCGCAGATGATCGCCCACCTGGCCGATCACTGGGGACTGCAATGGGACGCCGATCTGGCCGCCGTCCTCTACGCCGGAATCATCTACGACACCGGCTCGTTCCGCTATTCACTGACCACGCCGGAGACCCTGCGCATCGCCGCCCGCCTGATGGAGACCGGCATTGACTTCCAGAAAATCCAGGAGCGCGTGCTGCTCGACACCACCTACGCGGACACCCTGCTGCGCGGGCGCGTGGTCGCCAACGCGCAAACAGCAGCGGACGGCAAGCTGAGCTGGTCCGCCGTCCCGCTCTCCCTGCGCGAGGAGCCCCTGCTCAAAAACGCCGACAGTTCGGGGATTATTCCCGAGTTGATCTTCATCGAGGGCGTGGAAGTGGCGATGCTCTTCGTGGAAAAGCCCAATGGCGGCGTGAAGGTGTCGTTCCGTTCGCGGGGGCTGGTGGATGTGGCGAAGGCGGCCGCGGAACTGACTCCGCGCGGCGGCGGCCACGCGCGCGCGGCGGGATGTACGTTGCAGGGCGCCCTGCCGGAAGTCATCGAGCGGGTGCGCGGCCATATCGCCGGCAAAATCGAAGCGGCGCGGGGAAAGTCCGCATGACGGCGATGCGGAATCATTGTTTCTCCGCGATATAACGAACCCCGCCCGCGTTTGCCCGCGCCGCCTTCTTCTCTCCACCGCGCACCGTGTACTCACTCCCGCCGCTGCGCGTCATCCACTATCCACCCGCTTTGCGGCGCGGTGAGGGGATCACAAGATCGCCATGGAGTGATCCACATCAAATCCACTCCAAAATTCCTCTCTCTGCCGCACAGGCATGGACAGAAAGGTCGCGAAGGAACGGGGATCGCGGAGCGCGCGGAAGAGAAAGATGCTTTGGGAACGAGGGCCGCAGGAGGAGCGGGCGAAGGGGAGCAACTCCATCCACGGGGATTGAGGTTCGCAGGAAGCGCATGGGCGCATGAAGCGCCGCCGGCGCCGGGGCGCGCGTCTACCCCGCGATGGCGGCGCGGACCACGCTGGCGGACTGGCCTTGGGCCGCCAGTTCAAAGCCCTGCTGCAGGCGCGCCCCCACGGTGATGAGGAAACCATTGGAGGGGTCTCCGCGCACGGCCGACGCATACTCCAGGCAATCCAGCGCCTGGCCGGCGAAGGGTTCGATCAGTCCCGCCAGCAATCCCGCGACGAAGCTGCCCGCCGGCTGCCCCGTGCCGAGGGTTCGCGTCAATACCTCGCCGTTCATCCAGGCGGCTTCCACCACGCCCGCGGGGGTCAGCGCGAAATCGAACTCGGGATAACCAAGCCCGAGCGTCCGGCATTTTTCCTGCACCAGGCGGACATATTCGGCCACGGTCACGTCTTCCAGACCCTTGCCGTATTCGGGCAGGCAATCCTGCGCCAGTTCCTCCAACAGACGGGCGGCATAGGCCTTGCCCGCCACATACAGCACATGGCCGGGAACGTGCTCCGCCGCCGAGGCCAGCACCTGGTTGAAGGCCGCGAGCAGGTCCCACGGCGCCAGCGCGTAGCGTTCGCCGGAGGGAGACACGTACAGGCCGTTGTTTTCGTCGTAGCCGAGGTGGTTTTCCTGATCCATCTTGAATCCGTTCAGGCGCCGCCATTCCAGGGAATGGCGGAGAAAAAGGCGCGGGCGTTGGTGTTCCAGCCGGAATCGCTGTGGCCGGGCGCGGCGCCAGCGG
>JAJVIH010000017.1 GCA_022072125.1 Myxococcota bacterium
CCTCGCGCAGCACCTCCAGCCAGCTTTTTGCGGCGTCTCCCCAGCGTTCCGACTGGAGCGCCAACCGGGCCATGAGCATGCGCAGGCGGTTACGCTGGGCGGCGGTCCATTTTTCCTCGCCGGCTTTGCGCAGTTGCGATTCCGCCAGCGTCAGCGCGTTCTGGATGCGTCCGGAGCGCGCCAGCAATTCCACTTGGCTGGTCACCAGACCGGCCTTGGGACCAGCAAGCCGGATGGCCTTGTGAAGATATTCCCCCGCCGCGGCGAAGCGGCCGGCCTCCAGTTCGCGGCTGGCGCAACTCTGAAACCAGGCCACCTCATGGGGACAAGGCCGCGCGAAAATGCCGGGGATTCCAAAGCGATCCTCGGCCAGGCGGGCGGCGCGCGGCGGGATTTCGATGTCATTGAGAAAGGTTTTCCATTCGTTTTCGAGTTCCGCCAGCGTCCTGCCATACGCGCCCTCCAGATCTCCAGAGCGGTAAGCGGCGCGGAGTTTCGCCACTCCATAACGATCCCCCAGATAACGCAGGAAGGAACCCGCAAGCGTGTAGGCGCGGGGCCCGGCTTCGCTCCAGAACCCCACCGGACTGATCAATTCTCCGATGGAAGGCGCCAACTTGAGGCGGATCATCGCGGCGGCGAATTCATGGATTGTCAGGTCGTGGGAGTCCCAGGCCGCGGCGACCGCCATGCCCTCCAGCATGGCCGCATTGGGGATCAATCCCAGCCAGCGGGCGGGCAATCCCATCGGAGGCGAGCCGTCCGGGGCCGCCAGCACATGGGCCAGTTCGTGCGCCAGGGTGGGAACCGGAAATTCCCGGTATGAGATGTAGATCTCCCGCGCCCAAGGGCGGGCCACCTGCACCAGGCCCGCTCCCATCCAGCGTTTTTTTTCATCGTCGCTGGAGAAAACAAAGCTGCGGATTTTCTCGCGCGGGGGCTCGATTGCAAACCAGCGCGCCAGTTGGGAAAGCCGGAACTCATGTTCGGCGGCGATGAGGCGGGCGTCCTCTTTCAGAGTCCGGGTGTTGGAGAGATGGATCACAAAATGCGGCGTCTCGATGAAGGCCATCGCATTGATCATGTCCTGGCGGCTGATGCTGATCCGCAGCCGGACCCCATTTGCAAAAACACCCGCGGCGACGGCCACGCCCAGCCATCCGGCCAGTGCGGCGGACCAGCCCAGCCGTTCTCCGGAGCGCCACGCCTGAATCGCCGCCGCCAGGGTCAGCAACACAACGGCCACGCCGCTGGTTTGCAGGCGATACCAGTACAGGGAGGCCGGGACGGTGATGGATTCGTCGTATATCGCGCCTGGATACCAGCCGAAGATGGCGTTGAAGGCGAAGATGGGCGGGTGCGAGTACAGCCGCCACAGGCCATGGGCGATGACAAGCGTTCCGGCGATGAAATAAACCAGACGAACCTTCCAGGCTTTTCCGGGAAAAATGGCGTGCGCAACCGCCAGCATTCCCAGATGAACCAGCACTCCGCCGCCAGCCATCAGAAGGTAGAAAACCAGACCGGTGAACGGGTCGCAGTTGCGAATCCACAGCGCCCCCACGGCGGAGACCAGCAAGGGCGAAGCAAAGAGGATGGCGAGGGGGGCGAGGAAACCCCGGGAAGCGGCGGGGGATGGCGCCCATATTCCCATGGCGAGCCAAATCACCGCCGCGGCGGCAAGGGAAAATTCGTATCCCAGGTGGCCAAACAGGGGAATGAACAGACAGGCGCCCGAAGCGGCCAATACGGTCAGCAACGCCAGCAGCCAGGGCGTTGGTGGGCGGCCAGTGTGTTGAATCAGGTTCATGTCTAAAAACGCGATCTGTCCATGGTGTGTCGCCTGTCACAGAGCCGGGCATCCGGCACATGGATGATGGCGTCCAGTTGCAATAGGAGGTAGATTGTCACGGCCGGGAGCGAACGAAAAGGGTGCGTGTTTGGGCCTGGTCCGTGGAGTTCAATTGACACCTTTGCAAAACCGCCGCTAAATAACCCCGGTGGCGCCCGGAACCTCTGTATCAAACGGACATTCCATGACACTTATTCGTAATTGTTCCAGCCAGATCGCGTTTGCCCTGACGTTCGCCAGCCTGATCATTCTGACTGGATGCGGCGCCGACACGCCCATTCCAGGGCGCAAACTGAGCGCGGCCTGCGCAGCGGAAGGCAAATCCTGCCTGAGCAACGACAATTGCTGCGAGGGGCTCACCTGCGAAGGCGGAGTCTGCACCATGGCGGCCAGGGCCTGCGCCACCGATGAGGATTGCGGATTCGCCGCCACCTGCAACCCTAGCACCAATATCTGCGAGACTTTTGACAACACCAATCCGGATCCCGGCTCGGTGGGCTCCGACGCGGGCGCCAGCCCGGGCGACGCCCAGGCTCCGGAAAGCGACGCAAGCACGCCGGAGTGTACCTCCAGCAAGGATTGTCAGGGCGGCAAGGCTTGCGTAAAGAGCAAATGCGCCGAACCCACGACCTGCAAGGACAATTCCGAATGTCCCGAGGGATGGACCTGCAACGGCTTCCAGAACAAATGCATCCAGTCCAGCGAATGCGTGGCGGATAGCGATTGCGTTTCCAAGGCGCCCAAAACCAAATGTGATGCGGGCAAATGCGTCGAGCCTGCGGCTGGGGAGACCTGCAAATCCGATACGGACTGCGATCCGGTGAACACCGACAAAATCTGCCAGGCCGGGAAATGCGAGCCGGCCCTGACCTGCCGCACCAACGCCAGTCTGTGCGTCACCGGTGAGGAATGTGATCGCCAGACCGGCAAATGCGTTCCCAAGCCGGGCGGCGGCGGCGGTTGCTCCAGCGACGCCGACTGCGCCAGCAGCGCGTCCGGCTCCCGTTGCAACCCCGCCGCGAAGCAGTGTGTGGAATGCCTGGGCAACAGCGATTGCAGCGGCGGAAAGACCTGCAACCTGACCTTGTACCGTTGCGAAACCAGCGGCGGCGGCGGTGGTGGAGGCTCCTGCAAGAAGGACAGCGAATGTTCCGCGCCAACTCCCAAGTGCAATTTCACGACCTCCACCTGCGTCGAGTGTATGGGCAACAGCGATTGCCCCGGCTCTTCCTGTGACCTCACCGCTTTCACCTGCAAATCCGGCGGAGGAGGAGGTGGAGGCGGCGGTGGTTGCCAGACCAATGCGGATTGCCCCAACGGTGGTTTTTGCATCGGCGGCAACTGCATTGGCGGAGGCGGCGGAGGAGGAGGTGGAGGAGGCGGCGGTTCCGGGGCCAAAGGCGACCCCTGCCAGGCGGATCAGGATTGCCAAAACGGATTGAGTTGCGCCAGTGGCATCTTGTTTGGCAAATTCGGCGGGAAGGTCTGCGCGGTGAAATGCAGCCTGCTCAAACCTTGCACCGACCCCGCTGAAACCTGCAATGCAGGTTTGTTTTCCGGGGATAAGGTGTGTATTCCCAAATAACCGGTTGACCGCCAACCCCTCAACCAAACCAACTCAAAAACTCGCACATGAACAAGAATCTTCTGGTCCTGTTGGCCTTGGGCGGCGTCCTCGCATGCGCCGCCTGTTCTGGCGGCGATGGCGGCACGGATGCCGGCACCAGGCGGCCCGATGCAACGACTTCAACCTGCCAGTCGGACAACAACTGTCAGGCGGGGGAAACCTGCTCGGGCGGCATTTGTGTCCGCAAATGCGCCAGCGACACCGATTGCACCGCCTTGGGGCCGGGGTTCAAGTGCAGCACCATCAACAACACCTGCTTCCAGGAAACCCCGGCTGACGCCGACGGCGGATCGGCCACGCCATCCGATGGCGCGGTGGTCAACCCCGGTTCCTGCATCTCGAATGAGGAATGCAAGCCGGACCGGATCTGCGTCGCCGGAAAATGTGACGCGCCTTCCACCTGCAACGCCACCAACGCCGATACCGCCTGCCCGGTGGGATGGGAGTGCAACACCCTCTCTCAGCAGTGCAAAAAGACCCAGACCGGTTGCACGGCGGACAGTGACTGCACCAGCCAGGCTCCGAAGACCAAATGCAACACCGCCACCGGGCAGTGTGAGGAGCCGCCCAAAACCTGCAGTCCCCCCTGCCTCACCACTGAGCGTTGCAACCCCACCACCCTGACCTGCGAACCGGGTGGTCCGGCTGGTTGCACCTCGGACGCCATGTGCCCGCCGGGCCAGAAGTGCAATACCGCCATTGGCCAGTGCGAATCCCCGCCTGACGGCGGAACCACCGACGGCGGTGGTCCGACCACGCCGTGCAGTTCCAATATTGATTGCCTGGCTTCGGGCATTCCGGGCGCCAAATGCATCAACAACCTGTGCCAGGCCCCGCCGCCGCCCAAAACCTGCACCACCGACACCGATTGCGACACCGCGGCGGGCGAAAAATGCAACAGCGGTTCCTGCGGAACCCCGCCCGGCAGTGGCGGCCCCTGCGCCATCTGCGCCCAGGATGGCGACTGCGACGCAACCAAGGGCCTGACCTGCGGACGCCTCAGCAAGAAATGCATTGTCAAATGCCAGGCGGACACGGATTGCGCGGCGTTCCCCAATCCGGTGTGCGGCCAGCCCTTCGGATTCTGTTCCTGTCAGTAGCAGGGGAATCGTCATGACAGCCTCGCGGCGATATGCGTTCCTGATGCTGCTGGCAGGGGGCGCCGCCGCCGTGGGATGTTTTCCCGAAACCTCGCTGCCAGCCAGCGGCTTTGCTTGCGTGAGCCAGGCGGATTGCCCGGCGGGACAAAGCTGCCTGGATGGACGCTGCGTATCCCCATCCGGTGACAACGACGGCGGTTCCCCTCCGCCTTGCCGCCTCAATTCCGATTGTCCGGAAGAAGAGCATTGCGTGGAAAACCAGTGCCAACCCCTGGCCGGCGCGGGGGATGGCGGTGGAACCGGATCCACCGGTCCAAACCCGGGGGCCGATGGCTCCGTCGCGCCCCCGCGCGATGGCGGTGCGCCCGCGGACGGCGGATCAACGGATGGCGGAACCGGTTCCGATGCGGGGCCGCCCCCTGTCTGCCGCGCGGATCGCGACTGCATCACTCCCGAATTGCCGCGCTGCAATCCCCAGGGAAGCGTTTGCGTCCAGTGTATGGGCAATGCGGATTGCCAGGCGCCCGCATCCTGTGATCTGACCAGCCTGCGTTGCGTGAAACCTCCCGGCAAATGCGCCAGTGACGCCGATTGCGCCGCGCCGCAGGCCCGCTGCAATCCGGCGGGGTTTGTCTGCGTGGGTTGTTACGACAACGCGCACTGCCCTGGCGGCGTATGCAACCTGGGGTCCTTCGCCTGCCAGCAGGATTCGACCTGCCGCACCAACGCCGACTGCGACCCGGTCAACACGGATCGCGAGTGCAAGTCGGGCCGTTGCGTGGCCGCCAATACCTGCAGATCCAACCCGGCCCTTTGCGGCGCGGGGCAGACCTGCGATCGCGCCGCCGGAACCTGCAAGAACACCGGCGGTGGCGGCGGCGGAACAGGCCCGGATTGTCCCACCGCCCAGGGTTGCATCGAGAAAAACTGCCTCCAATCCGGAGACATCAACTGTTTCAATTCCTGCTTCAGCGCCGATGGTCCGGCCTGCACCGCCTGCGCCCAGAATCTGGCTTCTTGCGGCGTCTCCACGGGCTGCATTGGAAGCGGCGGGCTGGATATTCCCTGTTTGACGAGCAAATGCCCCGGAGAGTTCAATCAGTGTTTTGTCAGCGGCGGCTCCGGCGGTGGAGGAGGAGGGGGTGGGGGAGGAGGAGGCGGTTCCGGCAAGGGCGTTCATTGCAGCCCATGCTCCCAGGACAGCGACTGCGACAAATCGCTCAACCTGACCTGCAGCCGCATCCAGAAAAAATGCACGCGCGGCTGCTTCAACAGCGGCCAGTGCCAGGATTTCGCCGCCAAGCGCTGTGCGTTTGTGGGTTCGTGCGACTGCAACTGAAGACGCGCACCGGGCGCCGCCGCGGAGCGGGGAGCAAGGCTTGCGCTGTGACCGCGAATTGATGATGATTCAGTTTCCCGGTGCATGATTTCATGTTCCATTCCAGTTCATACCGGCCCCTTCTGAAACTGCTCTTCGCCGCGGGCGCGGCGGCGCTGGCGCTGACCGGCTGCTTTCCGGAATCGGAAGTCGCCGGCTCCTACCGTTGCGACGAGGGCGGAACCTGTCCAACGGGACTCTCGTGTTTCCGGGGGAGGTGCCTGGAAAAAAGCGAACTCCGCGACCTGGGCTTGTGCTCCGAGGACAGTGACTGCCCCACCGGGCGGGTCTGCCGTTTCCTGCAATGCGTGAATCCGGATGAGATCCCGCCGGCGGACGCGGGGTCGTCCCCATTACCGGGTTCCGACGCGGGTCAGTCCGGTCAGCCCGACGCGAAGGAAGAAGGCTGCCAGTCCCACCGCGACTGCGGCATTGACCGTGTATGCCGCGAGCGCCAGTGCCTGCGCCCGGGCGATTGCAAGGGCAACAATGATTGTCCGGTCAACTGGGCGTGCCAGGCCGATTCGCTGCAATGCGTTCGCGTGGTCGAGTGCGGCGAGGATCTGGATTGTCAACCCTATGCGCCGCGCACCAAATGCACCGCCGAGGGACGGTGTATTGATCCCAATCCGCCGCCGCCGGAATGTACGTCCAACGAGAACTGCGACCCGGTCAACACCGATCGCAAATGCGCTTCGGGAAAATGCGTTCCGGCGCAGACCTGCCGCACCATCCCCAGTATTTGCGCGGCGGGGGAAATCTGTGATCGCACGCAGGGCCGCTGCGCCGCGAACGCCCGCTGTTCCGCCAATGCGGATTGCGCCGCCGATCCCAGACTGGCGGTGTGCAATCCCGCCTCCGGAAAATGCGTCGAATGCCTCGCCAATGCGGAATGCGGTTTTGGCCGGCAATGCAACCTGACTTCGCTGACCTGCGAAGATTCGCCTGTCATCAAATGCAAGCAGGACCGCGATTGCCCCTCCACCGGCAAGAAGAAATGCCATCCCAACCTGCTGGAATGCGTGGAATGCCTGTCCAGCCCGGATTGCCCGGTGGGAGTGTGCAACCTGGTCTCGCTGGCCTGCGATGGCGTGGACAAGGGCGATGATCTCTGCCTGCTGGAATGCCAGAACCCCACCACGGATCCGAACAACCCGCAGCGTTGTCCCAACAGTTCCAAGATATGCATTCCGTTTCTGCAGGGGCGGGGGACGGCTCCCGGCGCCTGCATACCCGCCAGTTACCGGCCCGGGACCAATCCCCCCGGCCAACCCGGTCAACTGGATGGCCGCTGTGGCGCGGTGACCCCATGCAGCCAGGGCGTCTGCGTGACGGTCATCGCCACGGTCGCCTGCCGCGCCGATCGGGATTGCGCGCAAACCGCCAACACCAAAAAATGCCTGACCGCCGAACAGCGCTGCGTGCAATGCCTGTCCAACGGCGATTGTCCGTCTGGCAAATGCGATACCGGCCGCAATATCTGCCTGGCTGGCTCCGGCTGCTCCGCCGACGCCGATTGTCCCGCTGGCCAGCGCTGCAATGCTTCCCGGCAATGTGAAACGCCGATCACCCCTCCGGGTTGCCGCAACGATTCGGAGTGCGCCAGCTTGGGGCCCGGATACAAATGCATTTCCGGCGGATGCAAGCCGCCCGCCAATCCGGGAACCTGCGCCACCAACACCGATTGCACGCCGCCCGAGGTGTGTGATCCGGTATCGAAAACCTGCACCACCACTCCGCAGAAGGGCGGGCCCTGCACCCCATGCACGCAGAACGCCGAATGTGATTCCGCGCAGGGGCTGATATGCGGACGCCTGTCCAAAAACTGCGTGCGGCGCTGTTCCAGCGCGGCGGACTGCGCGGGCTTCAGCTCCAACAGTTGTTCCTCGCTCGGGTTCTGCTCCTGCCGGTGACGGAGGAGATTCATGCCGTTCACCGCCCCCGATGACAGCCTGTGCGCCCCCTGGGATGAGTCCCCGGAGGTGCTCGAAAACGGTGATGGCCTGCCGGGAAAACATATCTACGCCATCTTTGTCGCCGGGTTCTGCAACCTGAATTGTCACTACTGCTACCTGCCGGATCGCAAAGGTCCGGGCATGAGCCGGGACATGGCCGAAGCCACGCTCCAGTTCATCGCCAGCCGCCCGGCCCGGCGGCGCGATGTGGGTTTTTTCGGTGTGGAGCCGATGACCGAATGGGAACTCATCCAGTGGATGATCGCCCGGGCGCTGGAAGTGGTTCCCGGCGTGGAGTTTTCCCTCAACACCAACGGAACGCTGTTCACCCCGGATCGGTTGGATTTCCTGGCCTCGCATGGCTGCAAGATCGCCATCAGTATTGACGGCGCGCCGGAAACCCATGATCGCAACCGTCCCACCCTGGGCGGCAAGGGTTCGTGGAAACTGCTGGCGAGGCATATCCCGGATCTGGTGAAGTATCCGCACAAGGTCTACACGCGCATCACGGTGGCCCCGGATCGCGCGCATTGCTTCGATGCGGATGTCGCCGCCATTTTTGGTCTGGGCCTGCCGCGCGTCAGCTTTTCCATGGACTTGACGGCGGACTGGAGCGATGCCCAACTGGACTCCCTGGAGGCTTCCTGTGAACGGCTGGCGGATTGGTATATCCGCCAACTGGAGTCCGGCGCCATTCCGGAAATCGCCAGTTGGGACTCCATTGGCAAGGGCCGGAGCGTACCCAAGGCGGGTCTGTTTTGCGGTGCCGGCGATATCCTGCTCTCCATCGCGCTGGATGGAACCATTTATCCGTGCTGGCGTTACGCCGGGGACAAATTGCATCCCATTGGGCATGTGAAAACCGGCATGGATCGGGAAAAGCAGGCCCCCTTCGCCGGATTCGACACCCTTGGCCAGATGAAGGGATGTTCCACCTGCGCCAACAACCGCACCTGCGGCCGCTGCGCCTGGGTCAGCGAAAAATACGCCGGCGCCATGGATCGGGTGACTCACGCCCAATGCCGCGGCTCCGCGATTTTTATCGCAGCGGGACAGCGGGTTTCCCGGGAATTGCTGGCCAGGCAGAACCCCATTTACCTGTCGCGCCTGCTGGGCAGGGCGTTGCGCACGGTGGGCGAACCGGGCGCGCCGGCGCCAGAAGCCATGGGCGAATCAACCGGAGATGTCGTGTTGCTGCGCGGCGCCGGCGGGCGTTTCTACGCCGTTCCCCGATCAGAACTGGCCGCCCTGCAAGCCCTGGCGCCGGATCGCGCCGGCGCTGGAGCCGCCACATGATCCACCCCGCCCCGGCGCTTTGGGCGCCGCGCGTGGAATCATATGAAATGGAATCGTCCGGCGCCCAGTCCGCGAAATGCATGGGTTATCCGTTCACGCCGATCACACCCGCCGCCCATTCCGGGACGCCAGCCCGTCAATTCGCCATCCAGCGACAATCCGGCAAACGGGCGAAATCCCCACGGGAGCCGGTGGAATATGGCCGCCGCCTGGCGCCGCCCGTCATTTGAAACGGGAAAACCGCTTGTTTCCGCTTGAGCTGGAAGTTCGTGTCGTGGTAACATTTATTGACAAACGTTGGCTGAATATGGACCTATTTTTCAGTCACAGGGGAACCCATGGCAAAGTTGTTGATTGTGGATGATGATCCCGGGTTTCTGGAGTATGTCAGGCTGGCTTCGCAACGGCTTGGCCTGGAGATGCAAGGATTCACCCGGCCGGAAGATTTTTTATCCTTTGTGGATGGCGGAGTGGCGGATATCGCCATCATTGATGGTTTGTTGCCGAAAATGGATGGCATGAAACTTCTGTCCCAGTTGAAGGGGCATCCCAACCGCCCGCGCCGGATCATTTTCCTGTCGCATTTTTTCAAGGACCTGAAATCGCACCAGCAAATCCAGCAGCTTGGGGCGGATGTCATCCTGCACAAGCCGATTACTTTCGACCGCCTCTGTTCGGAACTGGAAAACCTGGTGAGGAAATAGCGTCCAGGTTCGCGGTTTCATGGTTTCCCGCCGCCGGCAGGCCGCCCGGCGCCCGCGCCCCGCCTTGACTTCAGGGGTCAAACGCCATAATGACTTCGCGCCCAGTTGACTGGTTTTTACGCGCACCGGCGGGGATGGAAAGGTCCATCGGCGCCGCCTGAAACGCGCGCCGGAATGCCGGCCCATCCACCCCGGATTGCAATGGCTCTTCAGTTCTCTCCCAGTACGGAAGCGAAATTCCAGGACCTCCTGAAGCGCTATCCCACCCGCGCGGGCGCGCTGATTCCCACCCTGCACCTGGCGCAGGATGAATTTGGCGGCTGGATTTCCCCGGAAACCGAACAGTATGTGGCCCAGAAACTGAATCTCCCGCTCACCCACGTGCGTGAAGTGGTCAGCTTCTACACCATGTTCAACCGGGAGAAGACCGGCAAATACCACCTGCAGCTTTGCACCAACCTGAGCTGCACCCTGGTGGGCTCCGATGTCATCCTGCAGAAGATCAGGGAACACCTGGGAATTGGCCCCGGTGAAACCACGAAGGATGGCCTGTTCACCCTGACCGAAGTGCAGTGCCTTGCATCCTGCGGCACCGGCCCGGTGATGCAGGTGAACAAGGACTATCACGAGTGCCTGAATCCGGAGCGCCTGACGGCGCTGCTCGACAAACTTGCGGCGGACGGGAAGAAAAACGCCTGAGCGGATGAGAGGATTCCATGTCCGGACAGAAACTTTACTTCAGCAAGAACTGGAACCTGAAAGAATACAATATCAAGGCCTATATGGCTTCGGGCGGATATGAAGGCCTGCGCATGGCCCTCAAGATGGATCCGAAGGACATCATCGAGACCTTGAAAAAGGCCAACCTGCGCGGCCGCGGCGGCGCGGGCTTTCCCACCGGCGTCAAGTGGAGCTTCATGAACCGGAACTCCGGGAAGCAGCAGTACCTGGTGGTCAACTCCGACGAGGGAGAGCCGGGCACCTTCAAGGATCGCTACATCATGGAGCGCGATCCCCACCAGTTGGTGGAAGGGATGATCATCGCCGGTTACACGCTGGGCTGCACGGTGGGGTACAACTACATCCGCGGCGAACTGGTCCAGGCCATTGCGTGCATGGACCGGGCGGTGCAGGAGGCGCGCGAGGCGGGTTTCCTGGGCAGGAATATCCTGGGGTCGGGTTTTGATTTTGAAATTTACAACCACCCGGGCGCGGGGGCCTATATCTGCGGCGAGGAAACCGCGCTGATCGAATCCATCGAGGGCAAGAAGGGCCAGCCGCGCATGAAGCCGCCATTTCCGGCGGCGTTTGGCGTGTTCGGCATGCCCACCACCGTGAACAACACCGAAACGGTTTCCGCCGTGCCCCATATCATCCGCGAGGGCGTGGATGAATGGAACAAATACGGCTCGCCCAAGGCCGGCGGAACCAAGCTATACTGCATTTCCGGGCATGTGAAGCGCCCGGGCGTGTACGAACTGAACCACAACATCACGTTGAAGGAAATCATCCATGACGTCTGCGGAGGCATCCGCGACGGCAAGCAGCTCAAGGCGGTGATTCCCGGCGGCGCCTCGGTGCCGGTGGTGCGCGCCAATGAACTGGATTTCATGATGGACTTCGATGATCCCAAGCGGATGGGCACCATGCTGGGCACCGGCGCGGTCATGGTCATGGACGAAACCGTGTGTATGGTGCGTTCGCTGCTCAACCTGCTGCGTTTCTACCACCACGAGTCATGCGGACAATGCACGCCCTGCCGCGAAGGAACCGGCTGGCTGGAAAAAGTGGTGCGCCGCATCGAGGAAGGCAACGCCACCAGGGAAGACGTGGACATGTTGTGGGGGGTCGCCAACAACATCGAGGGCAACACCATCTGCGCCCTGGGCGATGCGGCGGCTTGGCCCACCAAGGCGTTTGTCACCAAGTTCAAGGAAGAATTTTACGACCATGTGGAGAAGGGCCGGTGTCCCTTTGATCCCATCTACAGGCGCGAACCCGCCCGCACCCAGCCGGGTCCGTATTTCGCCTGAGTCCAGGCTGATGGAGTCAATCCGCGCGGGCGGCCTGTTGGCCGCCCGTTTCCGTTGGCGCCGCCGGCTGTTCGGTCACGTGCAACCACACCCCCGTCCCGAAGGCGGCGATGGCTGCCCACCCCCATGGACCGGGAAGGATCCGGTCCATCGTCCACGCGGCCGCGGCGCCCACAAACGGGGCCAGGGAAAATACCGATCCCGTGCGGGCGGCCCCTGCATGCCGCAAGGCGAGAATGAAACAGGCGAGACTGACGCCGACCCCCAGAAATCCATATAACACCAGCAATCCGGCGGCGGCCGCGGGCGGGAAACCTTGCCGCAGGCCCAGCGCAATCCCCAGGCTGAGCAGCGCGCCCATGGCGGCCTTGCCCGCCACCACTTCCAGCGGATTCAGCCGCGACAGCGGTTGCGTGAGGATATTGTCCAGCGCCCAGAAAAACGCCGCACCCAGCACCGCCGTCGATCCCGCCAGCTTCCACTCGCCGGGCCCGCCGGATTCCAGCGCCATGGCGGCTCCGCCCCCCAGCATGCAGGCGATGGCCAGCCCAACCCGTTTGCTCAGCGGTTCCTTCAGGATGATCGCCGCCAGCAACAGGGTGAAGATCGGCTCGAAATTCTGCAGCAGGGAAGCGGTGGCCCCATCCAGCATTTGCAGGCCCGCCGCCAGCAGGATGGGGGCGGCCACGGCGCCCGACAGCGCCACGAAAATGAGCCGCACCCCATGCCTGGCCAACAGGGTGCGCGGCGAGCCTTCCACGGCCTTGCCCAGCAGGGCGCCAGCGGCGGCGCCGAAATAGAGCAGGGCCGCCGTCATGGCGGGGCCGGTTTTCGCGCCGGCCTGCTTGATCAGGGGAATGGACAATCCATAAAGCACCGCCGCCGCCGCCGCGAAGAGAACTCCAGTGCGGATGCGGAGCGGTTGATTCATGCCGTCATCGCCGGTGAAAGGTGGCGGGAAAGTCTGCTTCCCTTTCAGACTGTTTCAGAACAGGCGAAATCCACCAGACAGAGAAGCCCCAAATGGAAGCAAACATTTGGGGGCGAGGGCTCTCCGGGCTGCCGCTGAAGCAGCCTGGCCCCGGTCCGGCCAGTCAACCAGCCGAATCGTCCCGGATCGAACGATTGCCCGCGGTGCCGAACACAAAATCCCACCATGGGCAACTCACGCCGTAGCGGGTTCCCTCTTCCTTGAAGTGATGGATCATATGTTCGCGCCGCAGGTATTTGAGATATCCGGACCGCGGCCGGCCCGCATGGGTGTACCAGTGGGTGGTGTCGTAGATGACGTATCCGATCGCAAACCCCGCGAAAACCGGATACATGGCATGCTGGCCGAACAGGCCCCAGAACAACAGGTAGAACGCCGTGGCTCCAATCAGTCCCGGAACCAGCGGCATGACCAGCCGGTAGTGATCCCATGGGTAATCGTGGTGGACGCCGTGCAGGATGAATTGCAGCCGCTGGGTGAATGGTCCGGTTGGTTTGAGATGAAAAACCAGGCGGTGCAGCCAGTACTCGGACAAGGTCCAGACAAAATAACCGAGAAAACACAAACCGGCGATTTCCAGCGCGCCCTGCTGGTGACGGGAGGATGCGTACCACAAACTGGCGGCCGCGACCGGCAGGTAGACCACCGCTGGGGTGGCTGGATGGACTTTCGAGAAAAACTCAATGAAGTCGGATTCAAACATGCGGGCGATGCCGCGATGGTGCTTGCTCAAGGACCTTCTCCTGACAAAGGTATCATGCGGAATCCGGACGCGGGACCGGCTATAACCATGCCCCCGCCCGGTGTCAAATGGTTCTTTGCGAACCAGGCGCGAAACAGCGGGGCGCCTCCTCCGCCACGCCAGGAACTGGAATGGATACTCAAATGGCCCCCGCGGGACCGTTCCGTCTCCTGGCCGGGGTGATAAATTCCCACGGGGGACCGATGCGGTGTAGATTGATCCCGCGGAGGCGCCATGGATGTCCTGAACGGAAAAAAAGTCGTGCTGGGCGTGGGCGGAGGAATCGCCGCCTACAAAAGCTGCCAGTTGGTGCGCGACCTCAAGGCGCGGGGCGCGGATGTGCGGGTGGTCATGACCCCCGCCGCGACGGAATTTGTCCAGCCGCTGACCTTTCAGGCGTTGTCCGGACACCCCGTGCATACAAGTCTGTTCAGCGCCGAACAGGAACACGCCATGGGGCATATTGATCTGGCGCGTTGGGCCGATGTTTTTCTGGTGGCCCCGGCGACGGCGGATTTGATCGCGCGGCTGGCGGCGGGAATGGGCGACGATCTGGTCGCGACCACGGCCCTGGCCACCCGCGCCCCCATCGTGCTGTCTCCCGCCATGAACACCGTGATGTGGGAAAACCCGGTGGTGCAGGACAACCTGCGGCGGTTCAGCGGCTATCCCGGGCGTTTGATTATCCCCCCCAGCGAGGGCGAACTGGCCTGCGGCGAAGTGGGGCCGGGCCGCATGCCGGACAGCGCGATCCTGATGGAATGGACGGCGAAAGCCCTGAGCCCGCAGGATTGGCGCGGCCGCAAGGTGCTGATCACCGCCGGTCCCACGCGGGAGGAATTTGATCCGGTCCGGTTCATTTCCAATTATTCCTCCGGCAAGATGGGCGCGGCCATCGCCAGCGCGGCTTGGCGGCGCGGCGCGGAGGTGACGCTGGTGCTGGGACCCAGCCAGGTCCAGCCTCCCCCTGGGGCGCGGGTGATCCGCGTGCAGACCGCGCGGGAAATGTATGACGGAGTGATGAACCAGATCAGCGGCGCGGACGCCGCCATCTTCGCGGCGGCGGTGGCGGATTTCCGTCCCGCCAACCGGGCGGCTCACAAGATCAAGAAGATGGGGGAGGAGCGGGTGACCATCGAACTGGAGCGCAATCCGGATATCCTGGCCGCGGCGGCGGCCTTGATGGAGCGGCCGGTGATCGTGGGCTTCGCGGCGGAGACCGATAACCTGGAGGAAAACGCCCGCCGCAAACTTCAATCCAAGCAGGCCGACCTGATCGCGGCCAATCTGGTGTCGGAAGAAGGGATTGGCTTCAACACCGACGACAACCGCATGACCCTGTATTTCTCCAGCGGCGACAAGGAAGAACTGCCGCGCGCGCCCAAAACCGCCATCGCCGATCACCTGCTGGATCGCGTCAGACGCCTGGTGGAAACCCGCCGGGGAAGATAGGCCCGGCCATTCCTACTTGCACAGGTTGGGCACGCAGGCGCTGCCCGCGGACTGCTTTTCACAGAAGGCGTTTTCACCGCAGTCGCTGTCCTGCTTGCAGCCGAACAGGCTGCAGAAACGGGCGCGGGCGTCAAACGTGGCCAGGCAGAGCGTCGCCTTGCCGTTGCCTTCGCATTCCTTGCCGCCCTTCTTGCAGGATTTGCCCACCCCCAGCGAGTTTCCGGGCGTCCCTTCGGGCGGGCAGAATCCGCCGCCGTTGTCCTGGCCGATGACCTTGGGTTTGCCGTCTCCCGGCTCGCATTTCAGAAAACCCCGTCCCGGGGAATAGTAGACCAGTCCCACGCACATTTCCTCCGGCCAGATCAGTTCATGGTCCGTGGGATTTTTCCAGACGCAGGTGATCTGCACCTTGTCTCCTTTTTTCCACTGCAGGGGCTTGTCGCCATGGGCTTTGATATCGGGGCTGTTGCGCAACAGACGCCCATCGGTTCCCTGGTAGAGCAGTTCGGGCGTTCCGCCGCCCGCTGGAATGCGGCTGTAGCTGAACAGCCTCGCGTATTCGTGCATATGTCCCAGCATGATGTGGATATTCATGTCCGTGTCGAGTTCGCAGGTGGTTTCCACGCGGTGGCTGTCCGCTCCGCTGGGGATTTTGAAATCGCCATTGAGCATGGCGAAGGCGTCCGCCATGACGGACTGGGCTCCCTTGTCCGAAGGGATGAGATCAATCGCATCCATCACGGTCACTTCCTTGTCCTGCACATTGATATAATGGGCCTGAATCAGGAATTGCGACCCCTTGTCCACCTTGACGGCGTGCCCTGCCGCGAGACCGGTGTTTCCGGCGTCGCCAAAGCTGGCCATGACGAACCGGATATTGGGCATCTGATCATCCTTGCACAGCACCGGCGTGGGATCATCGCTGGGAACCAGCGCCAGGAAAGCCGCGGTGTGGTGCCCGCCGCGCATCTGGTAGCCCCGGATATCCTGCACATAAAGGTCGTCCGCCAGCCGATCGGGGATATAAGCGCAGATGGTGACGTCCGACTTCGGCGGAATTTTCATGGGTTTGGTGAAAATCCGCAGCGCCTGGGGGTGGCTCTTTTCAGGGAAACACTTCCGCAGTCCTTCTTCATCGGTGGCCGTGCAGTTGATGTATTCGTTGCCCTTGCCCGCGGACAGCTTGTCCTGCTCGATATCGAAATGGATGGCGTCGCCCTTGAGCGGCGCTCCCGCCTCGATCCACTTCACGATGGCTTCGCGCAGTTTGGGGCCCGGTTTGGGCAAACTGCCGAACGGCATGGGAGAGCCGTATCCTTTCTCCACCAGGTCCTGGGTGGAGGTGGCGAGTTTCCAATACAGAAGGGATTTTTCCGGGTCGCGGGGGGTGACCAGCTTGAGACCATCGGCGGCGGCCTGGGGATGCCGCACATCGCCCAGGATCAGGCGCTGGTAGGATTTTTCCAGGTTGTCGAAGGAAAGCCCGGCCACGCCTTCGCCGCTGTGGCAACCCTGAACGCCGCAACCGCCCGCCTTGAGGACATACTGGTTGTAGAGCGCTTCGTAACCGATGACGCCGGTCGCGCTGGCGCTCGATCCATCGGCCGCCGGCGCCGCGCCGCCGCCATCCATCCGGACGGACGATTCAGAACATCCGGTCATGAAAGCCAGCCAGGCGGACAACAGGATCGCCCCGGAAAAATAAAGTTTCTTCATGCTCGCGCTCCTCTTGCGGCGGGGTTGGCTCTGTTTGTCTGGACAATTCCCGTGGTGGAATTATTGGCCGGGATCAGCAACCGGTCAAGCCCTGAAGTGACTGATGTTCAATAAAAAAACGGCTCGATCGAAACCGCGAGGGGCGGGGGCCTATCCCCTAACCGGCCGCCGGAGCCGGTTTGGCGGAAACTGGTTCGATGAGGTGAAACTTCGCGTATTCCAGCACCCGGCGTCCATCCGCGCCGGTCTGGAGCATGTCGGCAAAGCGATATCCCCAGCGGATTTCATCAGCGGTATAGCCATGGCGTGAGTGAATGGATTGGGCGAAGGTGTCATCCACCCCCGTCACCACGGCGATGATTTCGGCGTTGCTTCGCCGCAAGTCCTCCGGCGTGGCGCCGTGCAGGGGGCTTTCCTCCGTGATGGGGTGCATCACCGTCCATGTCAGGGAGAACACCGGCGAGGAGTTGCGCACCAGTTTGAGGTCGTGGATGCGGCGGAAACTTTCGCCTTCGAGGGTGGTTTCGTTGCGGATGAACACCACGGTGACATGGGCTTCCACCACCTGGTTGCGCCGTTCATTGGCCAACCGGAACATCAGCGTTGGCGCGCCGTCGCGCTGGTGGATCACCGCCGCATCGCTGAACATGATGCGCGCGGTGGGGCGGGAAAACTTGGCGAACATCAGCGCCCCCCAGGTGGAGACGCCAAACAGGCCGATAAACGCCTCGATGGTCACCAGGATGTTGGCGTAGGGGGTTCGGGGATACATGGCGCCATAGCCGATGGTCGCCATGGTCTGCACGCTAAAAAAAATGCGTCGGCGAATGAGCCGGCCCGCGCGTTGGCGATGACATCTCCCCCCATGACATACAGTCCGGCGAACGCCAGATTGACCAGCAGATAACCCGAGATCATCAGCCCGATGAAACGCGGCCAGGTCAGCTTGAGCAGGAAATGATACACATCCGCGAACCGGATTCCGGGGGCGCCGCGCATTTCAATCCGCAAGGCGCCGTCGCGGGGCGCCAGGCGGGGCTGGGGCGGCGGCTTCATGCGGGATTGTCCGGCTTGCGGCGCGCGCGCGGGTGTGCGGCGTCGTAAACCGCCATCATGCGGTCAAGCTGGATATGCGTATACCGCTGGGTGGTCGAAAGGTTGGAGTGCCCGAGCAGTTCCTGAATGCCCCGCAAATCCGCGCCCGCGTCCAGCAAATGGGTGGCGAAGCTGTGGCGCAGTTTGTGGGGGCTGATCTTCTTGCGCACGCCCGCGGCGGCGCAACGCTCATCCACCAGCCGCTGGATGGCGCGGGTGTTGAAGCGGCGTCCGCGGATGGAGAGAAACAACGCGGTTTCTCCGGGGCTTCCTGCCATGAGCAGGTCCTGGCGGCGCGAAAGCCAGGCGCGGAGCGCTTCTTCCGCCTTGCCGCCGAAGGGGACCAGGCGCTCTTTCCGCCCCTTGCCGAATACGCGGACCGTCCGCTCATCCAGGTTGATGCTGTTCAGGTTCAACCCCGCCAGTTCCGACACGCGCAGACCGCAACCATACGCCAGTTCCAGCACGGCGTTGTCGCGGAGCAGGACCGCGCCGCCTTCCTCGCTGGTTTGAGGACTCCGTTCTTCCAGAATGGCGAAGGTTTCGTCCACGGTCAGGAAGCGCGGCAGCGAGGCGGGAACCTTCACGGGGCTTAACAGCGCGGCCGGGTTGCCGGTGATTTGACCGCGTTCGTGGAGGGAGCGGAACAGCGAGCGGATGGATGCAAGCTTTCTCGCGCGGGTGGCGGGCGCCAGATCGGCCGGCAGTCCGGCGAGAAAGGCGCGCAGCGCCAGTTTGCCGACCGCGCCGAAACCATCGTCCGCCCGGATGGCTGGAAATTTCCGGGTCAGGAATGCGTCAAGCTGTTTCAGGTCGCGGGAATATGCGCTCAGGGTATGGGGAGATGCGCGTCTTCCCGCCCGCATCTCGCCAATGAATTCCATGATTTCCACCGTCCGCGATGGCATGAGGGCATCTTATCCCCGGGAATGGCCGGTTCAAAAATAATGTGGATTCAAATCAATCCGCCGCTCCGCGCGGCTGAAAGAATGCACACGCTGTTTCCGGACGGCGAACCGGAGGTCCTTGCCGGCGGATTTCACGCGGCGCGCCGCCAAGCCGCTTCGGACAGATGGCGCCCTGGAGATTTCAACCACGCCGCGCATCCCGTCATGAGCCTTCGCGCTCCGCGTTGACGCGGCGGATGCGTTCAATCACCTGGCCGAGAATATCCAGCGCCCGGGTGATTTCCTCCTCCGTGGTGGAAGGTCCGATGGAAAGCCGCAAGGCGGTGCGCGCTTCCTCCGGGGAGTATCCCATGGCCAGCAGGACATGGCTGGGTTCCAGCGATCCGGCGGAACATGCGGAGCCGCTGGATGCGGCCACGCCTTCCAGGTCCAGCGCCTGGAGCATGGCCTCCGACGAACAGCCTTCCACCAGCCATTGTGTGGTGTTGCAGATGCGGGGCGCGGATTCCCCCGCGATGCGCACGCCTGGAATGGCGCGGGCGAAGGCGTCCATCCGCTCCCGCAGCCGGGACACCCGGGACTGGTGTTCATCCAGATGGGTCAGCGCGGTTTCCGCCGCTGCTCCCATGCCCACAATCGCCGCCACGTTTTCGGTGCCCGCCCGCAGTCCCCGTTCCTGCGGGCCGCCATGCTCCCATGCCTGCAGAACGCCCCGGTTGCGTGCGAAGACAACCCCGGCCCCCACCGGTCCGCCCAGCTTGTGCGAGGCGGCGAACAGGACATCGGCCCCGTCCAGCCATGGCATGAGAGGAGTCTTTCCAGCGGCGGCGGCGGCGTCGCATGCCAGCAGAGCGCCGTGCTGGTGGGCGATCCGCGCCAGTTCCGGAATGGGGGACAACACCCCGGTCTCGTTGTTGACCGCCATGGCGGCCAACAGGGCGGTGCGGTTGTCCATCATCGCCGCGGCGGCTTCCAGGCTGGGCTGACCCGCGCGGGTCAAGGGGACCAGTTCGACCGCCGCGCCAAACTCCGTCAAAAACCTGGCCGATTCCAGGACGCATTCGTGTTCGCCGGCGGAGACCAGAATGCGGTTCCGTCCCTGCGCCCGCGCCGCCAGCCAAACGCCCTTGATGGCCAGATTGGCCGCGCTGGAGCCCCCAGCGGTCAGAATGGCCGCGTATTCGCCATTGCACAGGGCTTCAATCCGCCGCCGCGCCTGGTCAATCGCCGCGCGGGCCGCGCGCCCGGTTTGGTGAACGCTGCCGGGATTGCCGGTCAAAGGCCCCAGCCAGGGCTCCATCGCTTCCCGTACGCCGGGCGCCAGCGGCGCGGCGGCATTGTGGTCCAGGTAAATCAGCGGCGGGCGTGGCATGGCGGTTGATGCTCCAATTCCTGACCGGTTCTGTACCCCCTGCCGCGAAGTGATGCAAAGCGGGCGCACGGGCCATCGCGGCGGGATTCCTGGGGAATCCGGACAGAAATACTATCCAAATAATCAGTTGAAGACCGGAAAATTTGGATGCCTTCCCCGCGCCGGTTATATTCCTGCGTTGTTTCAGATGACCCAGCGGCCCATTCCTTTGAAGGACCGCAAGCCAAGGCCCGGGGGTGGCATGAACGTCTCCGATCTGTATCGCCTGGAAGAGCGCATCGGCAAATTGAATGAGTTGATCAACGCCACTGGCGTGGACATGGATCCCTTCTATGACCGCCTGAACGTGGGCTGGATTTACCACGACTGCGCCATGGAAGGCATTGTATTGCCTTTTGAAGAGTTGACCCAGATTCTTTCAGGCGATGCGGCGTCAAGCAACCTCGCCACCGCCCAACTCTATCAGGAAGTCCGGAACCTCCGCTCCGTTGTGGAGTTTGTTCACCAGCAGGCCCATGTGCCCAAGCTCAAGATCAATACCCCATACATGAAACGCATCCACATGATGCTGGGCGAGCATACTCCCTTCACTGCAGGTGAATACCGCATCGAAATTCCCCTGCACCGCAATTATTTTCACCCGATTGCAACGCCGGATCAGATTGCCCCGCAGATGGAAAAACTCTCCGATTTCCTTTGCGAAGACACCAATTGGGAGATGCATCCCGTTGATTTGGCGGCGGAAGCCCATCACCGCTTCATGGCGATCTTTCCCTTTACCGAACATTCGGGACGGGCGGCCCGGGTGATTTCCAACCTGATTCTGATGCACGAGGGTTTTCAGCCCGCGATTGTTCACGCCGCTGATCGCCAGCGTTATTTCGACAGCCTGAAGGAGCCGGTGGTCAGCCTGAAAAACCTGATGATCGAGGCCATCTTCAACGCCGTGGAAGCGGCCTTTCAGTTCGTGGAAAAAGAACGCCGCGCGGCCCCCACGCCCGCGAAGAAAAAATAGGCCCCTTCTCTCTCCGCTTCTCTTCCAAGATACGGATTCGCCGCCGCCGGGAGCCGTTTGCACCGGTCAAATTCCGGTTAATTCTTCCCGTCCATCCAGCGGCGGGCCCATAGTTCAAACATGAGGATCATCCACAGCGGGCGGGAGTGGTCGGCCGCGCCGGACAGGTGTTCCTCCAGCAGCCGCAGGGCAGGCTGGGGCAGGAATACCCCGCGTTCCCGGAAGCGGGCGTCATGCAGAATGTCCTGCGCGAGAGGCGCCAGCGGTCCGCGCAGCCACTGATCCAGCGGCACATCAAAGCCGCGTTTGCGCCGCAACAGCACGCGCCGGGGGACCAGATCGCGGATCGCCAGCTTGAACAGCCATTTGTGGAGCGGTCCCGCCACCTTGCGGCTGGAAGGAAGCTGGTGACAGTAGCGGACCAGTTCCATGTCCAGCAGCGGAACGCGCGCTTCCAGACCGGCCGCCATGGTGGCGCGATCCACCTTGTCGAGCAGCCCGTTGCCCAGCCAGATTTCCTGATCGGCGGCCATCATGCGATTGGCTGGAGAGCGCCCGGCGTGCCGCTTCCAGGCGTCCTGGTACAGTGTTTCGCCGGTCCACGCACCTTGGTATCGCCATTCCGGATGCAAAAGAGCCCGCCGCGCGGCGATATCCAGGCCATGGCGGTTCCACAGCGCCATACGCTCGCCGCCTTCGCGATCCGAAAGCAAACCGGCGGCGCGGCCGCTTCGCCGGTCGCCGCGCATCCAGTGGCGGGCCGCCTCTCCGAGCCCTGGAATCCGTCCCGCGGCGGCGGCGAGCGGATCCAGGGCGTATTTGCGATAGCCGCCGAACAGTTCGTCTCCGCCTTCTCCGGAAAGAACGACTTTCACGTCCCGGCGGGCCAGCCGCGAGAGCAGCAGCGTGGGAATCCCCGCCAGATCGGCGAAGGGTTCGTCATAGGCCCCGGTCAGCGCCGGGATATTCTCCGCCAGCATGGCTTCGGTGACTTCCAGTTCGTGGTGGCGGGTTCCCAGTTCGCGGGCGGTTTCGCGGGCGAAGGCCGCCTCGTTGAAGCCCCACCGCGCCGGATATCCCACCGTATAGGTATTGACCGGATCGGAAGACACCTGTTGCATCACGGCGGCCACGGCAGCTGAATCCACCCCGCCGGAGAGGAACGCCCCGACCGGAACATCCGCAACCATCTGCCGCTCGATCGCGGCGAAGACCAGCGCGCGCAAACGCTTCGCCTGATCAATCACGGGTTCATGGGCCATATCCGGCGATTCGGCGGGCGGAGAATAATAGCGGCGCAAATCCATCCCGGCGGCGGTGACGCGCAGACAATGCCCCGGTTGCAGCTTCTGGATGGACGCGAAGATGGTCCATGGCGCGATGGTGTGGCCATAGCCCAGGTAGATATCCAGCGAGGCCGGGTCAATCGCGCGGGACAATTCCTTGTCCGCCAGCAACGCCTTGGGCTCCGAGGCGAAACTGAACCGGTGCTTGCCCTGGGTGAAATAGAGCGGTTTGACGCCCATGGGATCGCGGGCCAAAAACAATTCGCGCTTCTCCCGGTCCCAGAGTCCGAAGGCGAAGATGCCGTTGAGTTCGAGCAGCCAGTCCGTTCCGAACAGACAGAGTCCCGCCAGCAGCGCCTCGGTGTCGCCCGCCGTGCGGAAATTCCAGCCCCTGGCGGCGCAACGGTCCCGCAATTCCCGGTAGTTGTAAATCTCGCCGTTGTAGGTCAGTGTCCAGCGTCCGCCGGGGCTGCTCATGGGCTGCGGGCTGCCCGCCAGGTCAATAATGGCGAGTCTGCGGTGCCCCAGCGCCGCCGGACCATCAAACCGGAACCCTTCGCCATCGGGTCCGCGATGATGGAGTGTTGTGGTGGCGGCGCGCACCCGTTGCTCATCGGGAGCGGCGGGCGCTTCTCCTTTCCAGGCATGGCTGTCCGCGTGGAAACAGACCTCTCCATAGATGCCGCACATCGGATGTGAAACTAGCGGCCTTGAAGGGCGATCCGCAACGGTTGCGGCCCGGAGTTCTTTCTGTATGATGCGGCTCCGTTTTACCCAGAAAGATGATGTCTGAGCCGTCGTTTCAACATCAAGGGGAGTTGCCCGGCTTCGAGAGCAGCGCCCCCAAGGAGAGGCCGGTCACCCAGGTTCATCATGTGCCGGAACCTTCCAGCCTGAAGGAACTGTCCTGGCTGGGGCTGGGCGCGCTTGGCGTGGTCTATGGCGATATCGGCACCTCGCCGTTGTACGCCATCCGCGAATGCTTTCTGACGGAACATACCCATATCCACGCCACCCAGGGGAATATCCTCGGGATTCTGTCCTTGGTTTTCTGGTCGCTGATGGTGGTCGTGGTGGCGAAGTATCTGACCTTTGTCCTGCGCGCCGACAACCGGGGCGAGGGCGGCGTGCTGGCGTTGCTGGCCCTGGTCGCCAAAAAAATCCCCCGCTCGGATGACCCTTTCCGCGCCCCCATGCTGCTCTCGCTGGCGCTGTTTGGCACGGCGCTGTTGATCGCGGATGGAATGATCACGCCCTCGATTTCGGTTCTGTCGGCTGTCGAGGGCGTGGAAATCGCCTTTCCCCAGCTTCATCACCTGGTGATTCCCATCACCATTGGCATCCTGGGCGGTCTGTTCCTGATGCAAAGCCGCGGCACCGCAAAGGTCGCCAACATTTTTGGCCCGGCCATGGTGGTATGGTTTCTGTTTATCGGATTGTTGGGGTTGCCCGAAATCGTCAGAAATCCTTCCATCCTCTGGGCGGTGTCGCCTCATCATGCGATCAACTTTTTTCTCCAGAACGGCAAGGCCGCCTTTTTTGTTCTGGGATCGGTGGTGTTGTGCATCACCGGTACGGAAGCCCTTTACGCGGATATGGGGCATTTTGGCCGGAAACCCATCAAATTCGCCTGGTATGCGCTGGTCATGCCGGGCCTGCTCATCAATTATTTTGGTCAGGGGGCCCTGCTGCTGTCGAAATCGGGCGACCCGTCGCAACTGAAAGCGGTGCTGGAGCACCCTTTTTACGCCCTGGCCGGCGGATGGCTGCTCTATCCCACCATCGCGGTGGCGACCCTGGCCACCATCATCGCTTCCCAGGCCCTGATCTCGGGGATGTTTTCGTTATCCCAGCAGGCGGTCCAGCTTGGTTACCTGCCCCGCCTGACCATCATCCACACTTCCCGGGAAATGCGCGGACAGATTTATATTCCCGAGGTCAACTGGTTCCTGATGGCGGCCTGTTTCGCTCTGGTATTGATGTTCAAATCCTCTTCCAATCTCGCCGCCGCCTACGGCATTTCCGTCGTCGGCGCCATGTCCATCACCTCGGTATTGATGTATGTGCTGGCCCGCAAGAACTGGGGATGGACCCGCGCCAAGGCCGGCTGGTTGTTTGGCGCCTTCCTGGCCGTGGACCTGATCTATCTCGCCGCCAACACCCCCAAGCTGGGGTCTGGCGGCTTGTTCCCGCTGGTGGTTGGAGCATTCGCCTTTTTCGCCATGACCACCTGGAAGATGGGGCAGGCGGTGATCGCCGACAAAATGCGGGACTCCGCCAAGCCGCTCGAAGACTTCATGGAGCAGATTCGCCACGAGGAGCCGCCCCGCGTCAAAGGCTATGCGGTGTTCATGACTTCCCAACTCGACATGGCTCCGCCGGTTCTGCTGCACCATTACAAACACAACAAGGTGCTGCACAAATCGGTCATTCTGCTCAAGGTGCAAACGGAAAATGTCCCGGTGGTGGATCTGGATGATCGCATCACCTTCAAGGACGACGGCCTGGGATTCCATCAGGTGACCGCCAAATACGGATTCATGGAGACGCCCGACGTGCGCGAGATTCTGGTCTCCTGCAACGCGGTGGGGCTGCCCGTCTCGTTGCTGGACACCAGTTTTTACGTGGGACGGATGACCGTGCTGGCGACCGGAGAGTCGCGTCTGCCCCGCTGGCGCAAATGGATATACGCGGTGCTGTCGCGCAACGCCCGGCCCGCCACCGGTTTTTTCAATATTCCTCCGGACATGGTGATCGAAGTGGGCATGGAGATCGAAGTCTGAGGCGGCATGGATATCCGGGTCATCATCGGCAAGATTGTTTTCTTCATCACCACGTATCTGCTGCCCATTCCGGTGTTCGCGGCGATCTGGCGAAGGCTCACCCGCAAACTCGTGGACTCTTTTCACGAGGCGGCCGCCCGCCCCAACGAAGTTCAGACGGAGAAGCTGCTGGATATTCTCAAGCGCAATTCATCCTCCACTTACGGGATGAAATACGATTTCCGCTCGATCAAATCCGTGGACGATTACCGCGCGAAAGTCCCCGTGGTCCGTTACGAGGACATCCAGCCTTACGTGGATCGCATGTGCAAGGGAGAAAGCGGCGTGCTGGTCTCCGAACCGGTGAATTATTTCGCCTGCTCCAGCGGCACCACCGGCAGATCGAAGTTCATTCCCATCACCGCCAGCTTCGTCGAGGAGTACAAGAACCACCAGAAACTCTGGTTCGCGGTTTTCGGCCGCAGTTTTCCCGGCCTGATCCGCGGCAACTGGCTCACCATCGTCTCCAACAAGATTGAAGGTTACACGGAAGGCGGCGCGCCCTATGGCTCCATCAGCAGGGTGTTGACGGTCCGCGAATCGGAGATCGCCGACAAGCTGGCGACCTTTCCGCGCGGCTGTTTTCTGATTGATGATTTCGATTCCAAATACTACGCCATCCTGCGCATCGCCTTGAGCAACCGGGTGTCGGTATTCTCCGCCGTGAACCCGAGCACCCTGATCATGTTCTGCAAGAAACTGAACCAGTTCCGTGACGAACTGATTCAGGACGTGGAACGGGGGACGCTCGCCTCTTGGCTGAAGATTGACGCGCCGCTGCGCCGCCGCATCGAAAGCAAACTCAAACCCGATCCCCGCCGCGCCCGCCGCCTGCGCCAACTGGTGGAGAAGAACGGCGAATTGCGCCCAAAGGATGTCTGGCCCGAACTGTGCGGTCTCGCCTGTTGGAAGGGCGGCAGCGCCGGGTTTTACCTGCGCCAATTCCCGCGCTGGTTCGGCGATTTGCCGCAGCTTGAATTTGGTTTCCTGGCCACCGAGGGCGCCTTTTCGACTCCGCTTTCCACGGAAGGCGCCAAGGGGGTGGTCGCCATCCGGTCGCATTTTTACGAATTTGTTCCGGCGGATATCCGCGACGCCAACCCCGGCGATCCCCATCCGCCCACCCTGCTGGCCGGCGATCTGGAAACCGGCAAGGAGTATTACGTCATCCTTACCGCGTCGAACGGGCTGTACCGCTACGACATCAACGACATCGTGCGTGTCGTGGGTGAATGCGGGGCCACTCCCGAGATCGAATTTGTCCACAAGGGCGGCAACATGCTGTCCATCACGGGGGAGAAGGTCGGGGAGTCCCATGTGGTGCGCGCGGTGACGGCGGCGGCCGAATCGGCTGGCGTCAGGCTGCATGGTTTCTCGGTGTCCATCCGCCTGGATGAAATTCCGCGCTATGTCTTCGCGGTGGAGCCGGACGGCGCTCCATCCAGGGAATTGCTGGAGAAACTGTTGCGCGGGTGCGACCTCCAGCTCAAGCAGGTCAACATGGAATACGAAACCAAGCGGGACTCGGGCCGCCTGGGCGAACCGCTGCTGTTGACGCTGGAGCAACACGCCTTTGAGGCGCACCGCAAGCGCCGCGTGGCCGCTGGCGCTCCGGACGCGCATATCAAGCACCCCTATCTGTTCCGCGAGGAAAAGCTCCTGCGCGAGGCCCTGGCCGTCACCGGAGAGGTTCCGTAAATGCCCCCGTTTCCCTACAAGGCGGCGGCGTTTGACGTGGATGGCACCCTGTACAATGAAAAACGGGCGATTGTGCGCTTCCTGATCCGGCGGCTGTTTTCCATCCATTTTTTGCGGCAGATGATGCTGGTGCGCAACCAGCTCCGGGCGGCGGGAGTGGTCGAAAACCTGATGGATCGCCAGGCGCGCATCCTCGCCCACGAACGCGGCGAACCGGTGGAGGATGTGGCCCGCCGCATCGAGTTTCTGATGGGACAGCAGTATCCGCTCGCCACCGGCCGTGTGGGGCCGTGGCCCCAGCTCCGCGAGGTGCTGGACTGGCTGGTCGAGCGGAAGATCACCCTCGCCATCTTCAGCGAATATCGCGCGGAGGCGAAACTCAGGGCCCTGGGGCTGGCGGATTACCCGTGGAAGGTGCTGGTCGCCGGAGAGGAGATCGGTTCGCTCAAGCCGCAAATCCACGGGTTTGAGATCTTGCGGGATCGCCTGGGCGTCGCCCCGGAGGAAATTTTCTACGTGGGCGACCGGGAGGATCGCGATATCCTGCCCGCGCGGCGGCTGGGCATGACCGCGGTGATGCTGCACCGCAAAAAAACCTCCGCGCAGGCCAGCCACAACTTCCCCGATTATGCATCCATGATGGCCTGGCTCCAGCGGTTTGACTGATGGCCTTCTGGCGCAAAACTCCCGCGTTCGACCGGAAATCCATCCACGATGGAGCGGCGCTGCTTGCACAGTCCCGCAGGGCCGTCGCCATCACCGGCGCGGGGATATCCACCGCCTCGGGCATTCCTGATTTTCGCAGCGGCGGCGGGATATGGGACAAATACGATCCCGCCGAATACGCCACCATCTACGCTTTCGAGGCCAACCCCGGGAAAGTTTGGGGGCTGTTCCGGGAGTTGCACCGGGCCACCCTGGACGTCCGGCCGAATGCGGGGCATCGCGCGCTCGCGAACCTGGAGCGCCAGGGCTTGCTGGGGTTGATCATCACCCAGAATGTGGACGGTTTGCACCAGGCCGCCGGTTCGCAGCGCGTCGCGGAGTTTCATGGCTCCGGGCGCGAGTTGCACTGCATCCGCTGTGGCCACCGGGAGCCGTCGGATCCCTGGAAGGATCGCGTGAGCCAGGGGGAAATCCCTTCATGCCGTGAATGCGGCTTCACCCTCAAACCGGCGTTCGTGCTCTTCGGCGAGGACATTCCCGCGGACGCCCTGGATCAGGCGGAGTCCGCGGTGCGCGAGGCCGATCTGGTCATGCTCATCGGCACCAGCGCCCAGGTGGCGCCCGTCAGCAATTATCCATGGCTGGCGTACCGCCGCGGGGCCAGGATCATGGAGATGAACCTGGAGAAAACCTCCCTGACCGACACCATCAGCCATGTCTTTATCAGGGGAGATGTCAGCCTGACCCTGCCCGCCCTCGCCGCGGAAGCCATCCGTTGCAAAACCGCCGGCGCCTGATTGTGGTTGAAGGGCGGACCTCGCACGCCGGCGCCTTCCGCCTGAAACCGCCGCGATCCCGATCATCATCCACAGGGATCTCACACCGGCAATCTCCTAAAAACAGGACGGTCATCGCGCTTGAAATGTGCTATGGTAAGGGCCCTGTTGAGGTTCGCCATGGCTGAATTCGCCCACCTGCACCTGCACACCCAATATTCCATGCTCGAAGGCGCCATCCGCGTGGATGATTTGTTCCAGCGCGTGAAGGAACTTGGCATGACCCACGTGGCGATGACCGATCATGGCAATATGTTCGGTGTCATTCATTTCCACCAGAAGGCGAAGGAGCATGGGATCACGCCGATCTTTGGATGCGGCATGTGGATCGCCGGTCCCAAGGGCATGGAGGATCGTACGAGCACCATCGCATGGCAGCTCAACATGCTCGCCGCCACCAGCGAGGGCTACCGCAACCTGACGTATATCAACTCGATGTCGTGGCTGAAAGGCAATTACAAGGTCCCGCGCGTCGACAAGGCCTTTCTCGCCGGACGCACGGACGGGATCATCGCCACCAGCGGTTGCCTGCGCGGAGAGATTCCGCGCCATATCCTGAATGGCGATATGGACAAGGCGCGCGCCGCCGCCCGGGAATACCAGGCGCTGTTTGCGCCCGGCTGCTTCTACCTGGAGGTGCAGGCCAATGGCCTCGATGATCAGGAGCGGGTGAACGACGCCCTCTGCGAACTCGCGGAGGAACTGGGCCTGCCGCTGGCGGCCACCAACAACTGCCTGTACCTCAATCAGGAAGACGCCCCCGCGCACGAGGTCTTCCGGGCCATCGGCGAGGGAAAAATCCTGGATGAAGGTCCCATCACACCCGAGACCGATGCGTTTTTCCTGCGCAGCCCTGATGAAATGGAACGCGCGCTCGCCCATCTGCCCTCCTCCGCGTTTCATAACGCCATGGAGATCGCCTCCCGCTGCACGGTGAATTTATCGCTGGACAAAACCCTGCTGCCGCGGTTCCAGGTTCCGGAAGGATACGACATCAACAGCTACCTGCGGGAAAAGGCCCGCGAAGGGCTTGAAGCGCGTCTGGCCGCTGTCAACCCGCTCCTGATGGACCGGGAAAAATACCTGGCCCGGCTGGAGATGGAGCTGGATGTCATCATCAATATGGGGTTCGCCGGATATTTTCTGATCGTGTGGGACTTCATCGCCGCGTCGAAACGCAAGGGGATTCCCGTGGGTCCCGGGCGCGGCTCCGGCGCCGGTTCCATGGCGGCCTACGCCCTTGGCATCACGGATATTGATCCGATTCCCCATGATCTGCTGTTCGAACGCTTCCTGAACCCGGAGCGCGTCAGCATGCCCGACTTTGATATTGATTTTTGCCAGGACCGCCGCAACGAAGTCATTGAATATGTGACGGAACGGTACGGCAACGACAACGTCGGCCAGATCATCACCTATTCCCAGCTCAAGGCGAAGTCAGTGGTGCGCGACGTGGGGCGCGTGCTCGGGGTTCCCTACCAGGAAATGAATGCGATCGCCAAGCTGATTCCCGAAGACCCCAAAATGACGATTCCCCTGGCGCTGGAAGCGGAGAACGGGCTCCGGGATCTGATAAAAGATGATCCGCGCCTCAAACGGGTGATTGAAATCGCCGAACGTCTCGAAGGCCTGAACCGCCAGTCCGGAATACATGCCGCGGGCATTGTGATTGGCGATCAGCCCCTGTGGAACTACGTCCCGGTTTGCACCGGCAACAACGGCGAATTGGTCACGCAGTTCGCCAAGGACGAAGTGGAGAAGGCCGGCCTCGTCAAATTCGACTTTCTTGGCCTGAAAACGCTGACCGTCATCGAGATGGCGTTGCAGTACATTGAAAAATCCCAGCCGGACAAGGGGAGAATCAACCTGTCCGCGATTCCGCTCGACGACGCCGGCGTGTACCGCATGATTTCGCGGGGAGAAACCGCCGGCGTGTTCCAGCTTGAGTCCCAGGGCATGACCAGGATGCTGACGAAACTCCGTCCCGACTGTTTTGAAGACCTGATCGCGGCGGTGGCGCTGTACCGGCCGGGCCCCCTCGGTTCGGGCATGGTGGATGCGTATATTGACGTCAAGCACAGGCGCAAGCCTTCCGTTTCCATCCACCCCATGATTGACGATCTGCTCGCCGCCACCAATGGCGTGATCGTGTACCAGGAACAGGTCATGCGCATCGTGCAGGTGTTGGGCGGATTTTCCCTTGGCGGAGCGGATTTGATCCGCCGCGCCATGGGAAAAAAGAAGAAGGAGATCATGGAGCAGGAGAAGGAGAAGTTCATCGCCGGCTGCGTGCGGAATGGCGTCTCCAGGGAGAAGGGCGGGGAAGTCTTCAATCTGATCCAGAAATTCGCTGAGTATGGCTTCAACAAGTCGCATTCCGCCGCCTACGCCCTGATCACCTACCAGACCGCCTGGCTCAAGAAGCATTTTCCGGTGGAGTTCATGACCGCTCTTCTCACCAGCGAGAAAAGCGACACCAGCAAAATCGCCTTCCACGTGGCGACCATCCGGGAGATGGGCATTCAGGTGAAACCGCCGGATGTCAACCGGTCGGAGGAAAATTTCTCCATCGAGGGCGGCGCCATCCGCTTTGGCCTGGGCGCCATCAAGGGAGTGGGAGAGTCGGCCATCACCGAAATCCTCTCCCGCAGGCGGGAAGGCGGTGATTTTCTGGGGCTGTACGATTTCTGCGAACGGGTGGATGGCCGCAAGGTCAACAAGCGCGTGGTGGAGGCGCTATGCGCCAGCGGAGCCTTCGATTTCACCAAACGCCCGCGGCAGGCGTTGTTCGAGGCGGCGGGCAAAGCCATCGCGCGCGGACAGAAGCTGCTCAAGGAAAAAAACTCCAGCCAGTCATCCATGTTTGAATTGTCGCCGGATGGGCCGGGGGGGACCCGGGACGCGGATATTGACGACGTGTCGAAGGACGAGGAATGGCTGGAGAGGGAACGGCTGGAACATGAATTCCAGTCGCTGGGCTTTTATCTCACGGGGCATCCGCTGGATCGTTATCAGGATCAGATATCCCGTGTCGCCACCCACCGGCTGGGTGAACTGGGCGATAACGCGGTGAATGGCGAAAGCTTCGTCGCCGTCGTGTCACGGGTCGAGGTGCGCGAGAAAGCCGCCAAGGACAAGACAGGCAAATGGGCCACCGTCGAGGTGTCGGATCAGACAGGTTTGGGCGAGATCGTCTTCTACAAAAAGGCGTGGGCCAAGTTTGAATCCGTGGTCCGGCAACATCAACTCCTGGTCGTGCGCGGCCGCATCAACGTCGAGAGCAATGATGAAGGCCATGTGGTGGCGATACGGATGAGCGCGGATGACGCCGACCCGCTGGAACAGGCGCTGGGCGCTGTGATCAGGAATGTCCAGATTACGATTCAGGCCAGGGAAATCACGCCGGCCACGCTGCAATCCCTCAAAAATCTGCTGGATGAATTTCCCGGAGTGGCGGCGTCGGTAATCTTCATTGAAATGGACAACGGCGCCAGACTGAATATCGCCGGTCCTTTCATCAAATTCGAGGATGAACTGTTGTTCCGGAAGCTGGAGCGGATATTGCCCGGCTTGAAGGGAAAAGACCGGTATTCGCTGAATTGAGGACCCGGTCCCCCGGAATACTCCCTTGGGAATCCGGTTCCAGGGGCGGCCGCCGGAATATTCACGATTCAGCGCGTTCCGCCGGACAAGCACCCTGGAGGCCGCGCTGCTTTTTTCCGGATCGCGGGTGAAGACGCAAGCGCGGGATGCGAACGCCCGCCTGTTTTACCGGGAGTCAGTTTCCGCCGTTGGAGAGCATGTAAATGGCGATGATGCCGGCAATGGCCGCGGCCGCCGCGCCGCCGATGCGGAACATCATCTGCTTGCGGCGTTTGTGCTTCTGTGCTTCGAGGAAGCGATCCTGCTCCTGCGGGACGGGGTAACCCGGTTCAATGCTGTTCTGCATGGAACCGTCGTACGCCTGTGTTCCTCCGGTGGGAGTGGGGGGAGGGGTGCGCGGCGAGGGAAAGGTCACCGGCCTGCCCTGCGCGGCCGGCGGCGCGGAACTGGAGAATACAGCCGCGGCGGCCTGCAGGCTCGCCATGGGGAGCGGCGAGGGGATGGCCGGCGCCGGTTGCGGCGGCGCCGGCGGACCGGCTTCCGCGGTCACCGCGGGCGAACTGGGGGGAACTGCGTTGATGCGGCGCGATGGCTCGGTCATGGGGCGCTCGCCATCCGTGAAGACCGCGAAGACCCCGCGCAAATCATCTTCCTGGGCGGGGGCGCGCACCGCCGCTTCCAGCAGGGCCTTGAATTCCTGGGCGGTCGAAGGCCGTTCCTCCTTGCGCTTGGAGAGAGCCTTCATGATCACGGCCTGCAGTTCTTCCGGAATCGCGTAGTGCGGCGAACGCTCGTTGGGCGGAATGGGCTGCTCCGTCAGGTGCTTGACCGCGGTCTCCATGGCGGTCTGCCCTTCAAAGGGCAGATACCCGCAGGCGAGTTGGTACAGCACCACGCCCAGTGAATAGATGTCCGAGCGGGCGTCCAGTTCCAGACCCTGCGCCTGTTCGGGCGACATGAACTCGGGCGTGCCGCAGACCAGTCCCTCGCGGGTGACGGGGGTTTCGCCGGGCTGGTATTCCAGCCGGGCGATGCCGAAATCCAGCACCTTCGCCACATCGTGGCGGTCGCTGCGATCCAGCAGCATGACGTTTTCCGGTTTGATGTCGCGATGGATGATGTGCTTGGCGTGGGCTTCCGTCAGCGCGTCGCAAATCTGTCCGCCGATATCCACGATGCGGCGCGGAGTGAAGGGAAAATCCTCGTTGATCACCTTCACCAGGTCGCGGCCCTGCACGTACTCCATGACGATGAACACGGAGCCGTCGCCGTTCTGGCCGAAGTCGAAGACCGAGACGATATTGGGGTGATTGAGTTGGGACGCCGCCAGCGCCTCGCGGTGAAAGCGCTTCACCTGAATGGCGTCCGACAGGTAGTTGGGGCTCAGGACCTTGAGGCAGACATCCTTGCCGAGGGAAAGCTGATGCGCCCGGTACACGCGCCCCATTCCGCCCACGCCCACCAGTTTGTCCACGCGGTATTTGTTGACGAACATCTGCCCCACCAAAGGGTCTGGCAGGGTCAGCGGGTCAACCACCTGGGTGCCGCAGGAAGGGCAAAAAACAATCCCTTCTGCGACCTGCGTTTTACATGCGGGGCATTCAATCATGGAATGGAACCACAGGAGCCCGATGCTCCAGAATTATTATCGTAGCCCGAAGGTGGGGAGGATTCAACCCTCCACGTCAACCTGACGGATATCCGGTTCAGGGTGGTGGGGCCGGAAGCGGGTCAATCCGCTTTTTTCCATCGCAGGCTGAACACCCCCGATTTCCAGCCGGTGATTTCAAAGACCGTGACCTCGCCAGTCAGTCCGTTGTGCAGGAAGTAGATATCGCCCGGAATGGGCGAGACCCCATGCTGACCCGAGTAGTCATACCAGGACGCCGTCTGGGGCGAACTGTTCTGCTTGAGCCGGTTCACGGCGGTGACCGGCGCGCCAAGAGGATCCAGGAATGGCCGGCATTGATCGTCCAGCGAGTTGTCGTCCGCAAACTCGTCAGGCGCCGGAACAGCGGGGGCCTTGTCCAGACGGCCGCCCTCGGTCACCGCCAGCTTGCGCCGCCCCGGTCCCGAGTCTCCGCCGTTGACGCGGATGGCCGTGCGGCGGAAGGCGATATCCCAGCCGTTGTCCGCGAGGCTCTGAAAATCCGTGATTGCAGCCTTGGCGCCGGTGGAGAAGTTCAAATAGGTGAACGGATTGTTCCGCGCGCCTTCCATGCCGCCCGCTGAAGCGTCCACGGTGGTGATGCGGAACCCGCCTTCCTCCCGGGTGGTCACCTCGCCGGACGATATTTTGTCTGTCAGCGGCCAGGCCGCTTTGAGGGCGGCGGCGCGATCACAGCCGGAGGCGGGCCCGGAATCAACAGGGAATTGGGGAATCCCGGCGCCGCCATCGGGCGCCGCCGCGGCGTCAGGAACGGCGGAGGCGTCCACGGCGGGTGAAGCGCCATCCGCGTTGCTGGAAGCGGTGTCCGCGCCGCCGCCGCCGCCGCAGGCGGCCGTCGTGATCAGGAAACCAACCAGCAACAGCCATTGATTTTTCATCGTGGTTCAAACCAGGGATAGCAATGGAGGGAACGGAAACAGAGTGGGGCGCCATCCGCAACGCCGGCTCCGGCAGGCGTTGATGCGGAGGCTATTTCCCTTTTTTCCTGGGAGGGGTGTTCGGAGGCGTATTTTTTGCGGCGGGGGTGGCGGAGGCTGGCGCAGGCGGCGTTTCCCTGGGCGCCGCCTGGGATGAGGCCGTCGCCGGGGCGGCCGCCTGGGGAGGATTGAGGAAAGCCGCGACCGAAAATTTGTCCTTGCCTTCCAGCGGATATCCTCTCAAGGACAGTTCATCGGCATCGCTCCAGGTCTTGCCCTGCCATATTACCGCCATGAATTGCGCCTTGCCGCTTCCCGCGATGGAAGCCTGATAGTTCGGGGCGGAGACCTTTTCCGCGTACTTCTGGGCGAGTTCCTTGTCCGTGGTGAGTTCGGCCAGTTCGTATTCGTCAAATATTGCGTTGACGGGATAACGGTGCCTGACATTGGCCAGGGGCTTGCCATTCACCATGACGCCGATTTCCGCGGCCTGGATGGGGGTATTCTTTTTGTTCTGCGCCTCGCCGGTGATGACCAGCAATTCCATGCCCGACAGCGTCTGGAAGGGAATGACTTTCTGGATGGAAGCGTCGAGATCGCCCGCGCCGAGGACAATATCGCGCGGCTGAATCCGGCTGAAACTGAATACCTTGACGATTGACTCGCCCGATACCTCGTCCAGGCTGCCTTCGTATTCCAGGGCCAGTTTCATGGTCATGGCGATGATCGCCGCGGTGACGATGCCCGCGGTGGTCAGCGCCTTGGGCCAGCGCACTTCCGGCGCTTCTCCCGCCAGTTTGTCGAGAAAGTCCAGATTGGCCGGCGCGGTCTCGCTGACCATCTGACTTTTCTGCACCTCCACACCCGGAGTGGAAGCGACAGGGGCGCTGGGCGCCCTTGCTTCCGCCGGCTTGACGCCCTTGTCGCCCCACAGATCGCCGGTTTCAATCCCGGCGTTTTTCGCCATGTTCTGCAGGTGAATCAGCGATTGGGAAGTGCTGGGAGACGGGGGTTGCGCGGGGGTGACCGGCGCCGGGGCCATGTCAAAGTTGAATGAAAATCCGGCGCCCGGTCCGGCGGCGGCTGGGGCCGCGGCGGACATCTGGGTGGATTTTTTCGGCGCGGCCGCGCCCGGCATGGGCAGCGTGGACGCTCCCAACCCCACGGGCGCCGCCGCTGGTTGTTTCAACCCAAGGTTCCGGAAATCATCCTTGCTGGCTTCTGGTTCGCCGCTTCCCATCTCCAGGCCAAATTCCAGATCCATCATCGGGCGGGGAGGAGGCAGGGACGGGAGTTTTTTGCCGTCCTGGGGCGTGACAGGGTCCAGATCGTCTCCGAACAGGCTGTCGAAAGACATATCCGGCTTGGATACCTGTTTCAGGCTGACCGCGGCCAGTGCGGTGTTTGCAGGTTGCGCGGCCTTGGGAGTGGCGGTGGGCGGCAAGGTGCTCGCCGACGGACCTTTGGATGGCGGCAGGGTGGAGCCGCCGCTCATGGGGTTGCGGTTCGGTGGAAGGGTGGTGGTTTCCTCCACCGAATTGAACAGGCCGGTCAGGGGGTCATCCGCTCCGCTGCTTTCGGGAAGTGGTTTGAACGTCCCCGTCTGCGAGCGCGCCTGCGACTGGTTCAGGTTGCTGAACAGGTTGTCCAGCATGGCCTTGCCTTCGGCGGCCAATTGGGTCTTGGGGCGCTGCCCGGCGAGTTTGGAGAGGGGGCTGTCTCCCAGCGTTCCGGTCTTGGGCCGGACTGGCGGACCTTGGTCCGCCTGCACGGGAGGTTGCCAGCCCGATTGCATGGCGTGGGCCATCGCGCGCGGATTGGTGGCGATGGTCATATCGTCCTGGCCGGGTTTGGCGGCCGGTTTTTTGGGCGCGGCGCCTTCTGTTTCAAAGCCGGCGAAGAGTTCGTCCAGATTCATCACCACGCTTTTGGCGGCGGGGCGATCATCGTCAACCTGGGGTCCGCGCTTGACCGGCTGATTGGCCGCCGGCACCGGCTGGCGGTAGCTGACCACTCTCGTTTGATCATCGAATGGACTCGGATCCGCCAGATCTTGCCGGGTGGTCAGGCTGCTGAGTTCTCCCAGGAGATCATCCAGGCTTTCGCGGGCGGCGGCGGGCGGCGCCTTGGATGGCATCGGCGCGCGCGCGGGCGGCGGCGCCTGAATGGCGGGTGAAGCCTTGGCCTTGGGCGGCGGCCAGGCGGGCGGCAGGTCGCCGGATTTCATGACCTGCGTCGCGTCATTCATCAAATCGTTCCCGCCGCCAAAGCCGCCCATGAGATCATCATCAAAGGTCGGCATTTTGGTTTTGGGGCGCACCGGCGCCGAGTTGGGAACCGAGGCGGAAGGGGTGGCCTTGGGAATGCTGGTCTGGCCAGCCGCCTTTCTGCGGACCATGAACAAATGGCTGCAGCGCGAGCACTTGACCTTGGTGCCCTGTTCCGTGATCCGGTCGTCAGGAATCACGAATTGGGTGCTGCAACTGGGACACTTGATGTTCATGCGTGGAACAAATCCAACCTGATGATCCTATCATTTGTACCATAGGCCCCGGGGGCTTTCCAGTTCCCGCGACCCTGGCGATGATCTTCTTTGGGAATTAGCGGAGGCCGCCCTGGCGATGACATTGTACGGAATTTGCGCGGAGCAGGAAGGGATATCTGCTTCCCGCCGCCAGAGGGATGGATCACGAAACCGGGCGTCCGCCCCTGCGAGAAGGGTATCCAGAAGGCGCGGGAAAGAAGAGCCGCGAGGAGTTGTGCAAGCATGAGGCGGGCCAAGCCATCAACCCCATCACGGTGGGATCAGCGCGCCGGGACCTTGCGGACGTAGAGCACCACCAAGGGACGATGATTCGACAGACGCTCCATGCTGTGAATGACAACTTTTGTCACTCCAGCGAACCAGCGATGCCCGATCAGGGTCAGCGGCGTCACATTCACGACAGTTGAACTGGATGTTTTCATGGCAATTCCCCCTTGCCTTCGCAGGGACCGGTGCATTCTGTTTTCCACCGGTTCGAAGGCCGGGAAGCACAGCCGGTTGGGCCCATGCTTCCCGGGATTCGAACCTCCCCCCAATCCTTCACCACCTGATTGGCGGCGCCTGCTCCCCCACAGTGGCGCACTGGTTACCCCGCGCTTCCTGCATTCTGATAATGCAAATGCCATGCCTGATTGATCTCCCGGGTTCGTTCTTTGATAAGTGGTTGATTTTTATCAAATAATAATTTATATCGCCGGAGCGGCCCATCAAGCGGATTGACCAGGGCGCCCAAAATTGTCACCCGGATGCCGGAAACTGACATGGATGTTGCATCAACGCTCTGGCGGTGGTCCCAGCAGGCCGTCGCCGCGCCAGATTTGCCGGCGCTGTATCACCTCACCCTGGATTGGCTGACGGACGCCACCGGCGCGGACGAGGGATTCATCGCCACGGCGGATGGCGACGCGGGTGAACTCAAGGTGGAAGTAAAAACGGGCGCGCCCTTCCGCGACCGTGAAGGCCTGATGAATCTCAACGGACGCATGGTCCAATCCATTCTTGGCGCGACCGGGGCGTTTTTTTATCAACCGGAAGAGGAATCCTCCCGGTTTTTCTTCAACCGCTCGACATCCATGATGGCCTGCCGTTTCGCCCTGGCCCGGGAGCGGCGCGGGGTTGTGGTCCTCGAATCCGGCCGGCGCGTCCATTTCAGCCCCGATCTTGGGCGGCTCCTGGAGCAATGCGCCGGAATGCTGGGAAAACTTGTGGAGATGCGCCAGGCCGCCATCACCTCCGGCAAGGAAAACGCCCTGTTGTGGAACGTCAAGCGTGGCCTGACCGACCCCCTCAGCGACGCCCTGGTCAATCTGGATGAAAGCGAAATGTCCAAACTGCTGGGCAATATCCTGGAAATCGCCCTGGCGCGCACTCATGCGCCCTGCGGCGTCATCCTCATGGTGGATGAAAAAACCGGAGACCTGGTCTTTGAACAGCAGGCCATTCAGGGGGAACTGATTGTCTCCGCCGCGCCCAAGCGGCTGATCCGGAAAAAAGACGGTCCGTCGGGCATCGCCTTTCAGGTGCTGGACAGCAACAAGCCCTATCTCGCCAATGACATTGGCCGGGACCCCAACTACATCCCCTTCTTTCGCGACGTGATGAGCACGCTGGCGGCGCCCATCTCCTTCCAGAACCGGTGCATCGGCGTGATTGTGGTGGAGTCGCCGCGCCGCAACGGGTTCACCCAGGAAGACCTGGATGTGTTACAGTCGCTGGCCCGCTCCGTCAGCATCATGGTGCGCCGCGCCCAGCTCTACCAGAAAACCCAGTCGGAGGAGGGCGGCGCGGGCATCATGATCAAGGGCCTGTCGCCGGAATGGGAGGAAGTGGAGCGGCGCATCGAAAAAGCGTCCGCCACCAACGCCACCGTGATCATCCGCGGCGAGAGCGGCACCGGCAAGGAACTGGTGGCGCGGTCCATTCATTTCAACTCGTTGCGGGCGCGGGAGCCCCTGGTGGTGGTCAACTGCGCGGCCATTCCTTCGGAACTGCTGGAAAGCGAGTTGTTCGGCCACGTGAAGGGCGCCTTCACGGGCGCCTCGTACGACAAGCTGGGCGAGTTCGAAAAGGCCCATCACGGGACCATCTTTCTGGATGAAATCGGCGATCTATCCCTGCCGCTGCAGGTCAAGCTGTTGCGCGTGCTGCAAACCGGCGATGTGCAGAAACTGGGCGCCAACACGCCGCCGCGCAAGGTGGATGTCCGCGTGCTGGCCGCGACCAACCGCAACCTGGAAGAGATGATGAAAGCCGGGCAGTTCCGCGAGGACCTGTATTACCGGCTGATGGTGGTGCCGATTTTCCTGCCGCCGCTGCGCGCCTACCGGCAATCGGTTCCCGCCATGGTGCGCGCCTTTATTGACGACGCCGCCCGCCGCTACAACAAGCCGGTCACCGGCCTGACGCCAGAGGCGCTGGAGTGGCTGATGAATTATGACTTCCCCGGCAACGTGCGCGAACTCCGCAACCTGATTGAGCGGGCGGTCATTCTCTCCGAGCGGGAATTGCTGGACGCCAGTGATGTCATGCCCGCCCAGGCTGGCGAACCGGCGTTGACGGAGCCGGTCCAGGGCGGTTATCACGCACGCCGCACCGCCGTATTGTCCCGCTTCGAGGAGAACTATCTGCGCGAACTGATGACCCGCACGGGCGGGAATATCTCCCAGGCGGCCGCCATCGCGGGGGTGCACCGGGTCAATCTCCATCAACTGCTCAAAAAGCGCGGGGTCAATCCCAGCCAGTTCCGTCACCGCACTGGTCCGACATGAACCGATTCCAGTTCCAGCTTGTCAATCTCCTGCCCAAAAACGAGTTGAGCCAACTGGTGGGCTGGGCGGCCCGCAACCAGGCCCCCGCGCCGGTGGTGCATTACGCCATCCGGCAGATGATCAAGCGCTTCCAGATTGACACCTCCGAATTTGACGCCCCCATCGAGTCCTTCGCCTCGATCAATGATTTTTTTGTCCGCGAACTCAGGCCGGGCGCCCGCCCGGTGGACGCCGCTCCGGATTCCGTGGTGTCGCCGGTGGATGCGCGCCTCACCGAACGCGGGGAAATCCGCTCGGGCGCGGCGGTGCAGACCAAGGGCCGGGAGTATTCCATCGCCGATCTGCTGGATGACGCCCAGGAGGCCGCGTTGTTCGAGGGCGGGACTTTTCTGACCTTTTACCTGGCCCCGCCGGATTACCACCGCATCCACATGCCTCTGGAGGGCCGGGTCACCGCCTTCCGCCATGTCCATGGCGCGCTGTATCCCGTCAACGAGATCTCGGTGGAAAGCGTGGATCGCCTGTTCGCCGTCAACGAACGGCTGATCACATGGCTCGACACCCCCGCTGGAAAAGCCGCGCTGGTGATGATCGGCGCCACCTGCGTGGGACGCATCCGGGTGGTGTACAATGAACTCGCCACCAATTCGGGAGCGGGTCCGGTTGGACTTCAGCCGGTCCGCGATTACCCTCCACTGGCGAAGGGGGCGGAACTGGGCCGCTTTGAACTGGGCTCCAGCGTGGTGCTGCTCTTCCAGAAAGGCCGTTTTGAACTGGATCAACTTCCTCCGCGCGCCCGGGTGCGCATGGGACAGAAAATCGGCGTCTTCCTCTGAGGCGCTTCGCACCGGCGGAGTCATGTCATTCCCATTCCTTTTCAGGAGAATTGAATCGTGCTGGGCTGGTTGATCGTTGCGCCGTTGCGGCTGGCCATCAACCTGTTCCGCCTGGCATGGTATGCCGTGCGGCGGTTTTTCTGGGGGCTGGGATCGCGAAAACGTCCGCGGGTGGTGGTGTTCCGCCTGGGCGGGGACCTTCTCTGGCGTCCGCCGCCCCGCGCATGGATCCGTTTCCGCCGCGACCCCCCGTCGCTGGAGGACATCCGCAACGAACTGGAACGCATTGAAATGGACGGCGGCGTCCATCTGGTGATTTTTCATTTCGACGGCCTCACCTGTTCGCTGACCCGGTTGCTGGCGTTGGCGGACATGATCGAGAAGTTCCGGGAACGCGGCATGAACATGGCCGGTTACCTGATCGGCGGCGGGTTGAAGGATTACCTGGCGGCCGCTTCCACGGGATCGGTATGGGCCTATCCCGTGGGCTCCTTGCACCTGCCCGGGATTTCCGCCGGGCAAATGTACCTGCGCCACCTGCTGGATCGCCTCGGCGTCGGCGTGGATGTCGTCACCGCGGGGGAATACAAATCGGCCTTTGAGTTTTTGTCCCGCGCAGGCATGAGCCAGCCCGCCCGGCAGGCCCTGCAGGAACTGGTGGATGGCCTGGCGGAGGAAGTCACGCAGCGGATAGCCCGCTACCGCGGCCTGTCCCAGGAAGAAGCCCGCGCACTGGTGTCGGCGGGCCCCACCCCGATGACCGTGGCGCTGGAGAAGAAATGGATTGACAGCCTCGCCCGCGAGGACGGCATCCGCGCCGCGCTGGACAAGGACAAACCCGATCAGGTGGCGATGATTCCCGCTGGCGCGCGCTGCGGCCTGAAGCCGGTATTCGACTGGATTCCGCTGGTCAATCCGCGATCCTTCATCGCCTACTGCAAATTTGAAGGAAATATCTGGCGCGCGGGAGCGGGATTCCGCGGCCCCGCCACCGGCGGCGAGTCGGGCCGCTACTGCGCCATCTTCCGGGCCATGGCGGAGGCGGATTCCGTCAAGGCCGCCTGCATTCATATCGAGTCCCCGGGCGGCGACGTGGTGGCCTCGGACCTGCTGTGGGCGGAACTGGCCGGGCTGGCGAGGAAAAAACCGGTCGTTGTCTACATGGGTCATGTGGCGGCTTCCGGCGGCTATTACATGGCGTGCCCTGCCCATGTGATTGTCGCCAGCCCCGCCTGCATCACCGGTTCCATCGGCGTCATTTCAGGCCGCGCCGATCTCTCCGCCGTGCTGGATAAACTGGGCGTGAATTACGAAACCGTGGACGCCGCCGGGCAGAGCGATCCGGAAAATCCCTGGAAGCCCATGAGCGGGGAGCAGCGCGCCCGGTTGCGCAAGGATATTCAGGATATTTACAGCCAGTTTCTCGACCGTGTGGCCGAAGGCCGCAAGATGGACAAGGCCCGCGCGGACGAACTGGGCCGCGGCCGGGTGTGGCTGGGCAAGCAGGCGAAGGAGTTGGGGCTGGTGGATTTCCTGGGCTCTCTCGACGACGCCCTGGAACTGACGCACGAAAAGGGCGGCGTACCCAAATCCCCCTGGCGGATGCTGGATTTCACGCCGCGCGAGCCGGCCAATTTCCAGCGCATGCTGTTGCGCGGCGGCGGGAACATGGGCGGGCCGCCCGGCGGCGAACTGGGGCTGTTGAGGCGGCTGGTCCGCGGCGAGGCCTTGCTGTGGAGTCCGTTTGACGTGGATATTCCCGGTGGCAGGCGATGATACAGGTGGTCGAACAGGTCATTGAGTCGGACTGGCGCGGCGTCTTCGACAAGGAAGTCCACGAGGTGACTTCGCCGATCGGCGACCGCGTGGCCATGGTGCGCAAGCGCGAGCATGGGCGTTCCGGAATATTGCCCTGCGTGTTGTGCATCCATGGCTTCGCGCAGAACCGCTATTCCTGGCATACCTCCCGCCGCAGCTTCACCAGCTACCTGGCGGCGCACGGCTACGATGTATTCAACGTGGACCTGCGGGGACAGGGCCGTTCCCGCGTGGTCGGGCGGATTCCTTACGGATTCGATGATTTCATCGCCCATGACATTCCCGCCTGCGTCAGTCATATCCGGGAGTTGAATGGCGGCCGCAAGGTGTTTCTCGCCGGCCACTCGATGGGCGGCGCCATTTCCTGCGGCGTGGCGGGTGAAATCCCGGAACAGATCGCGGGGGTGATCCTGATCGCTCCGCTTTACCGTTTTCCGCGCGGCGCCCCGATGATTCGCATGCTGACCGGACTGGTGCGCATGTTTGACAATGTGGCGCCGGTGGAAGCGCCCAACGCGCCCTTGCCGCTGGATATTTTGGGGTGGTGGCTGGCCCGCCGCATGGACATCATGGATCACCGCCGCAACCGGTTTCAGATGATGCCCTGGCAGATGGGTTCGACGGATCGCTCCCTGCTCGCCGAGCGTGTTTCCAAGGGATTCGAGCGCCAAAGCGCGCATGTGCTGTTCGCCATCGCCCGTTTCGCCGGCAAGGAAACCGTGTACAGCGAATCGCGCGCGATTGATTACCTCGAACGCTTCGCCCACCTGAACCTGCCGCTGTTTGTCATGTCCGGCGACAAGGATTTTCTCGCTCCCACCAGCAATTGCCGCCCCGCGCACGATGAAAGCCTGAGCCAGGACAAGATGTTCATCGAATACGGCGCCGGGAACGCCGGGGCCCATTTCGGCCACCTGGACCTGATTGTTGGCGACATGGCCCCAAAAACGGTATGGGTGGACATTCTGGCGTGGATGGATCAACGGCGCGAACATGGGGGGTAAACACCGTGCCTCAAATTCCATCGGCCGAGCGGCTGCGCATGCTGGCCCGCTCGTTGCGTGAAGTGAGGTATGTCCGCCCGGAAGACGGCGGACTCAAGCGCAAATGGTGGTCCGGATCATGGGGAACCGATGTCATCATCTGGGAAGATGACAGGGGAACCCTGTCGGGCTTTCAGATTAGCTGCGCGGGGCATTTTGTCGCCTGGCGGAGAAAGGGCAGGGTGGAGACCGGCGAAGTGGTTGAACGCCCCTACGGCTACGCCAAATCCAACCTGAAGATGGACATGATCCCATCGCAGGAGCGTGTCGGCGCCGTGCTGGAACTGTTGGCCTTATCCCCGCTGCCGCAACTGGAGCGCGCCCGGCTCTCCGGTTTCCTGAAGGGGTTCGCCAACCACTAGGACGGCTTCGCATGAAAGGCGGACCTTCGCGTCAAGCCCGCGCCATGCGGAGTCCCGGGCGCGATCTCCCGCTTATTCCACGGTGACGCTCTTGGCCAGGTTGCGCGGCTGATCCACGTCGGTGCCCTTGAGATCGGCCACGTGGTAGGCCAGCAACTGCATGGGCAGTGAAGTCAGCAGGGGCTCCAGCAGCGGATCAATCGCGGGGATTTCAAAATAGTCGCTCGCCATGGAGATTACATCCTGATCCCCGCGCGTGACGATGGCGATGACCTTGCCGCCGCGCGATCGCACTTCCTGGATATTCGACAGCATCTTCTCGTACGACTCGTTGCGGGTGGCCAGCACCACCACGGGCATCTTGTCGTCAATCAGCGCGATGGGACCGTGTTTCATCTCGCCGGCGGGATACCCCTCCGCGTGGATGTAGGAAATTTCCTTGAGCTTCAGCGCGCCTTCCAGGGCGACCGGGTAATTGATGCCGCGGCCCAGGTACAGGAAATCCCGCGCGTTCATGTACTTCTGGGCGATGTCCTTGACCTTGCCGGCGTGCTTGAGCACGTCCTCCATCATCCCAGGCAGCATCAGGAGCTGGTTGGTCAGGTGGAAATAACGGTCGCTGGAGATGGTGTCGCGCAACTCCGCCAGCCGCAGGCCCACCAGGGCCAGCGCCACGATCTGCGTGGTGAACGCCTTGGTGGAGGCCACGCTGATCTCCGGTCCGGCGTGGGTGTACAGCACATCGTCGGAGTCGCGGGCGATGGAGCTGTCCACCACGTTGCAGACAGACATGACGCGGGCGCCCAGCTTGCGCGATTCACGCAGGGCCGCATGGGTGTCCGCCGTTTCGCCGGACTGGGATATCGCCAGGAAGAGCATGTCCCGGTCCACGATGGGCCTGCGGTAGCGGTATTCGCTGGCCACGTCCACCTCCACGGGGAGGCGGGCCAGTTCCTCGATGATGAATTTTCCGATCAGGCCGGCGTGGTAGGATGTGCCGCACGCCACGATCACCGCGCGGCGCACGCGCTCGGCGGTCTGCTGGTCCATGCGCACGTCGTCCAGGTAAATGCGCGGCCCGGCGGGGTCCAGGCGCCCGCGCAGGGTGTCAATGACAGCGCGCGGCTGTTCATGGATTTCCTTGATCATGAAGTGCTTGTGACCGGCCTTTTCCGCCTGGTTGACCGACCACTGATGAATATGTTTGGCGCGGCGGTTCACGGTCTCGCCCGACAGGGTGAACAGTTCGACCTTTTCCCGGGTGATGCGCGCCATTTCGCCTTCCTCCAGGAAGATGATGTCGCGGGTGTAGGGAAGCAGGGCCGGGATATCGCTGGCCACGTAATTTTCTCCCTCGCCCACGCCAATCACCAGCGGAGAGGCGTTTTTCGCCACCACCAGTTCATCGGGGTGCTTGCGGGACAACACGCAGATGGCGTAGGCGCCCCGCACCTTCTCCAGCGCGCGCCGGGTGGAGTCGAGCAGGCCGTGTCCCTGCTGGATTTCCCGGTTGACCAGGTGCGCCACGATTTCGGTGTCGGTTTCGCTGGAAAATTCCGCGCCCTGGGCCAGCGCCTCGCGCTTCAGTTCCAAGTGGTTTTCGATGATGCCGTTGTGGACCACCACCACGTCTCCGATGCGGTGCGGATGCGCGTTGCGCTCCGAGGGAGCGCCGTGGGTAGCCCAGCGGGTATGGCCGACGCCGGTCTGCCCCTCGGCGGGAGAATCGTTGAGCAACTTATCCAGGTTGTTCAGTTTTCCCTGCGCGCGGCGGATCTGGAAATCCCCATCCTGGAAGACCGCCACCCCCGCCGAGTCATAGCCGCGATACTCCAGGCGGCGGAGACCATCCAGCAGCGCGCTGGTGACCTTGGGACGTCCGACCATTCCAACTATTCCACACATGATTGCACTCCTTGATGCGCCGTGATGCTGAAGGGGATTTCAGGTTTTCTTTTCCGCGGTTTTCAGGGCGTCGCGTTCGGCCTTTTTCCGCACCCAGCCTTCCTTCACGGTCTGCGGGGCGCGGGTGAAGGCCAGGGCGCCGGCCGGGACATCTTCCGTGATGGTCGAGCCCGCGCCAATATAAGCGCCCGCCCCAACGCTGACCGGCGCCACGAACTGGGTATCGCTCCCCACGAACACGCCGTCTGCGAGCCGCGTCACATGTTTGTTCTTGCCGTCGTAGTTGCAGGTGATGGTTCCCGCCCCCACGTTGACGCCCGAGCCAATCTCCGCATCGCCCAGATAGGCGAGATGATTGGCCTTGGAGCCCTTGCCCATGCGCGCCTTTTTCAGTTCGACGAAGTTGCCGATATGGCAGTCCGCCGACAGTTCGGCGCCTGGACGCAGGCGGGCGTAGGGGCCGATTTTGCATGCGGGGCCCACCACCGCGTCTTCGAAATGGCACCATGCCTGCACGCGGACTTGCGGCCCCACCTGGCTGTTGATGATCACGCTGCCCGCGCCGATGACCGCTCCCTCGCCGATGGAGGTTGCGCCGCGCAGATGCGCTCCCGGTTCGATGATGGCGTCATTGCCGATGGTCACATCCCGGTCAATATAGGTGGTGACGGGGTCCTCGATGGTCACTCCGCCCAGCATATGCCGCCGCAGAATGCGCTGGCGCGCCACCGCCGAAGCCGCCGCCAGTTGCACCCGGTCATTGATGCCGCCCAGGTCCTCCGGAGAGGCGGGATAAGCCTCCGCGGCGGCGTTTTCCTCCGCCGCGAAGCGGATGAGATCGGTCAGGTAATATTCGCCCTGGGCGTTGTTGGGCTGCAACCGCGGCAACCACTGGAGCAACAGCGCGGCGTCAATCAGGTACACGCCGGAATTGACCTCGCGGACCTGGCGTTCGGTTTCCGTTGCGTCCTTGTGTTCGACGATGCGGCGCACCCGGCCGTCCTCGCCGCGGATGACCCGGCCATAGCCCGTGGGATCATCCAGCACCATGCTGAGCAGCGCCACGCGGAGGCTCGCCGGGGCCTCCAGCAGGGGCTTCAGGGTCTCCTGCGAGAGCAGGGGCACGTCGCCGGACAGGATCAACACCCGCCCCTCGAAACCCTGCAGCGCGCCGGCGGCCATCATCACGGCGTGGCCGGTGCCTTTTTGCTCTCTCTGCTCCGCGAACAGAAAGCGTCCCGCGCCATATTTTCCTTCCACATGGGCGCGCACCCGCTCCGCCTGATGGCCCACCACCGCGACGGCGCGTTCACAGCCAATCTCCAGCGCCAGATCCAGCACCCATTCCAGCATGGGTTTGCCCGCCACGGCGTGCAGCACCTTGGCGGTATTGCTTTTCATGCGGGTGCCTTTGCCGGCCGCCATCACCACCGCCGCCAGGGCCGGGGATATCTGTTTTGCCGTTTCGCTCATCATTCAGGTCCAGACTCGCCGGGCGGATTCTCCCGGAAATGGTTTTGCCGCCAGCGCCGGAAATCCCATTCCAGCGTCTGGTGATTGGCGCCTTGCCGCTTCAGCCAAGGCTCCCGTTCCCGGGTATAACCCGGAATCATCTCGCGCATCCACGGCCAGCCCCGCTTTTCCAGCAGGAAGCGGATCATCATGGCGGACTGGGCGTAGGCCAGGTTGGCCAGACCGGGCTCCAGCGCCGCAAAGGACCCCATCAGCGCATCGAGCGGAAGGTAGGCGTTCTGGCGATGGGCGGCGGCCAGCAGGTCCAGGTGGCGGCTGGTCAATTCCTGCGAGAGGTAGACCGCGAGCCCTTCGTCCAGCCAGGCGGGGATGGCGTCATGCCCGCAGAGGGCGCGCACCGCCATGTGGACATACTCATGCATGATCAACACGTAGAGATACTGCGGCTCCGGTTGGGTCTCCCGGTCCAGGGCGGCGCGGATGCGTCCGTCGAAGACGCCGGCGGCCCAGCCGCTGGCCACGCTGTCCGGCGCGCGATTCTTCAGCTCCTCGCGGGTGTTGTAGATCTCCAGTTCGACGGGCAGGGGGGCCACGCCAAACCATTCGTTCCCCTTGCTCTGGGCGCGGCGCACGCAACGGTAGACATCCTCCAGCACCAGCGAACGGTTGCGGATATGAAAGCGGATGGTCACGTCATCCTTGGCGAGGGTGACAAAATCATCGCCGCCGATATACGAGCGCACGCGCGAACTGGCGGGATCGGCGGCCGCGTATACCCGCAGTTTTTCGAGCAGTTGCAGCCTGTGGGATTCCGTGCCGGGAATCATGGCCAGCAGTTTGATGGCGTCTTCGTAGTTGCCGGCGGATTCCAGGCTGGCGATGACTTCCCGCAGCGGGCCGGTGATGTCCATACCCGGACTCATCCGGGAGTGATACGGTCGGGCGCCGGATGTGTCAACCGGATGAAGGCCGGGCCTGTTCATACGAACATTTCCACCGGCCACCCCGCCTGTTTGGCGTAGGAGTTCAGCTGCGGGTCCGGGTTGACCACGCGGGGAAAGCCCACCGCCTTGAGCATGGGCAGATCGCTGTAGCTGTCGGTGTAGAAATAACAGGCGTCCAGGTCCACATTGTGTTTTTCGGCCCAGATTTTCGCCCAATGAACCTTGCCCGGTCCGTAACATAGGGGGCGGTTGTACACGCCGGTGAACTTGCCCTGCTCCACCTGGACCGTCGTGCAGATGAAGTCGTCCATTTTCAGGTAGCGCACCAGCGGAATCACCACATAGGGCGTGGAGGCGGAGAGCACCACCACCCGGTGGCCCTGCACCTTGTGGTCTTCCACCCGCTGCTGGGCGCGGGTGGAGATATATTTCTTCACCACTTCCTCGAACCAGCGTTCGCAGAAGCGGATGGTGTCCTCCTCCTCCTGGCCTTTCATCTGCGACAGGATGCGCTCGCTCATGGCGTCCATGTCAATCACGTTGAATTTGTTCTGCGCCACCCAGATCAGCCCCCGGGTCATGTCCCAGAAACTCGCCCGGCCCTTTTTGAACACATATTTCGCGAACAGCTCCCCGGTGTTTTTCCGGACCAGCGTATGGTCCAGGTCAAAAAACGCGGCGATTTGACGGCCCTTGGGAGAAGACGGGCTCACTCGCCTTCCCCTCCGCCGCCCAACGGTTCGGTGATGAACGTCGAGCGGATGGTCACCAGGATGCGCACCCCGCCCTTGGGACGCTCATTGTTCCGCAGCGTGTCGAGCTGGGTGCGTCCGCGCGACAGGATGGCGAAGTCGAGGCCCCTGAGATATCCGCGCACGGCGTCGCGGTTTTCCGCCGCGAATTCCAGGCCGCCGGAGATCAGCGCCCCCGCCGGAATCCGCGGAATCACCGTCACCAGCCTGGCCCTGCCGTCATCCACCTGGTCCGCGCCCGGCGGCGCCATGAACAACTCCAGTTGGGTCAGGTCCTGGGACAGGGTGTTTTCCAATACCTCGAACTCCAGGCGGTCCAGCCGGATTTCCCGGATCTTGTCGCGGTTGGACTGAATATCCGGTTTATCCGACAGGCGGATTTCCTTGCTGACCACCACGCTGACGCTGCGGTCGAGCGGAGGATACGTGCTGTTGTTGGGGTAGGGGTCCGGAAAGGGACGGCCCAGTTCGTAACTCAACTGTTGCACGCCGGTGTCAATGGCGAACGCAACCTCGTTCTCGATCACCACGTCAAGCGGAAAAGGAACTCCGCAGCCCCAGGCGAATACTCCAATTGCAATTGCGGTCCATGGATGAATCGGGCGAGGTTTCATCCCTTATGACTTGCACTTGACCGTGCCTTCCGCGGCTTGTTCGTCGCTCAGGATGCCTTCCAGCGGACAGGTCACGAACACCAGGCGCGGCTTGAGTTGAAGCTGCAGCTTGCCCTGGGGGATTTTTTTCTGATCCTGGACGCCGCCCTTCAGCCGCAGCACCACGATGAGCTGGAAATCCAGTTCGATCAGGATTTTCTCGATCTCGCGCTGCTTTTCCTCCTGGAACCGGACCTCCAGCGCGTCCGGCGCGGGCACCACGCCGGCCTTGATTTCCGGGAAGGTCACGAATTCCGTGAACAGCCCCGTGGGGTTGGCCTTTTCCGCCGCCAGCCTGACGTCCACTTCCTTGATCCATTCAAAGGGCTTTTGCGCATTCTCCGGCTTGGACAGGTTGAACACCACCTCGGCGTCCACCTGAATGATGGCGTCTTTCCGCGCCAGGTAAAATTCGATGGACTGAATGTCGTAGTTCAGGGTGTTTTGCGGCTTGGCCAGTTCCGGGCCGAACACCAGCGTGAAGCGTTCGAAGCGGGCCTTTTCAATGGTTCCCTTGAAGCGCTTGAACTCCGGCTGGATGGCCGCGAAATCCAGCGCCGGCGCGGGGATGGCCAGGGAGATGGAGGTGGCGCCCAGGCCGGGAATCTGCTTCAAGGCGTCATCCACCGCCTTCTGGATATCCGGATCGTTGGGGACGTTGATCGTTCCATCCGCGGCGATGGTGACGCCCGGCACCTTCTGCAGGCTGAGTTTGGCCGCGGCGAACGCCACATCGGCGTCGAGACCCAGGAAATTGGGCGGATTCTTGCGTTCCTCGGGCTTGGCCACGCAATCCGACGAGGCGGCGGGATAGGGCAGTTCACATTCAAAAATCAGCGCCTGGCGGACGTCGTCCAGCAGGTCGCAGGATGACAACACGGCCATTGGCGCCAGGAACACGGCGGCAGTCAGGATACCCGGTTTACGCAACATGGTTTTCGCCCCTCCGGCGCCGGAACTCACTCCCGTACGCATGAGGTTCAAATACCACGTTGGAAAACCAGCGGGCAAGGAAGAAGATGCCGGGCGCCCGCTTCCGCCCGCCCTTCCGCCGTTTTTCCGTCTGAAAAAGCGGGCGGCGGACGGAAAGCCGCGCCGCGGGCGCTCACATCAACAATCCGTTGACAAGGCCACGCGGCGTCTGTATAAGACGCCGCGTTTGGCCGCCGCGGACCTCTGTTCACGGGATACGCGCCTGTAGCTCAGTTGGATAGAGCAGCGGCCTTCTAAGCCGCGGGCCGGGGGTTCGATTCCCTCCAGGCGCGCCAGCTTGGCAGGCGGCAGCATCCGGCAAGGGCGAGGGAAGGCGGCGGACACCCCGAGTGGTGGGTGTAGCTCAGTTGGTTAGAGCACCAGGTTGTGACCCTGGGGGCCGTGGGTTCAAGTCCCATCACTCACCCCAAGTTTTGACCGCGTGGGTTGTTAGCTCAGTTGGTAGAGCAGCTGACTCTTAATCAGCGGGTCCTAGGTTCGAGCCCTAGACAACCCACCATTTTCTCCCCGCACCGCCGCTCTCCGCGGCGGTTTTTTATTTGCCAGCAATGGTGTTCCTGCTTCCGTCTCCTCCGCGCGCCGTCTCCTCCGGGCCGCGCATGGGGTCATGGTCCGGCGAAGATTCTGGTCCGGAGCCCTGGTGAAAGACTTGTGGAAGCGCCGGCGGCGCTTCCAACGATGATTGCGGAGCTTCAAGGTTGCTGGGGCGCCGCGATGCGCTTGACCTGGCTTCGCGAAAAGTGTGAGCATGTTAACATGCTCGCAATCGTGGATGTCTCCGGAATCCAGCAATATGTCTTCGATTTGCCATCGGAGGGCGGCGGTCAGGCGGCGCGGCTGCGCGCGCGTTCCTTCCTGGTTCAAGCCCTGGCGGATGCATGCGCCCGCCGTTTTACGGGTATTCTCGGGCTGCCTTGCAAATCCATTGTGCTCAGCGTGGCTGGCAAGGCATATATCCATGCGGAAGACGGGTTTGACGCGGAACGCCTTGCCGGCGCGGTGGAGCAGGTGGAAGAGGAGGTTCGTCAGGAATTTGGCGCATCGCCACGTGTCATCATTGGCGCCACGCCACTCGCCGGAAAACCGGGTGTCCTCTTGGCGAAGGCGAACTCCTGCGCTCGCCTCCGCAAGCTCCAGCCCTTCGCACCACCTGGCGGCAAAAACTGGGACCCCAAATTGCTTGTTGGCGGAGACTTGCGAGGTAAATGGTCACCGGAGTGTGAAACCGATCTTGGCAATAAGTTACGAACTGTGAAGTCCTTTGGACCCGCGGCTGGGACTGGTAAAATAAATATCGTTGGTATTCCTTACGATTTGCATGAACATGAAAAGGTTGAACGGGAAGCGATTCCGCTTGCCCAGTACGTTCCTCTCAAGGGCCAAGACATTCGTGATTTCAATGACTTGGCGACCGGAGCACGCGGAGCCCCATATCTGGCCGTTGTCAAGGTGGATGTGGACAACCTGGGGCTAAGCATGAAGGCCCGGCTTGACGCCGACCAGTCAGGAGCCCAACTGTTTGAACTGGCGAAGAAATTGCACCAATTCTTCTCCGTGGAGTTGTGCGATTTGATTGCCCGGGAGAAGGCGTTCAAAGAGACAGTTTACCTTGTGTACGGCGGTGGAGACGACCTGTGCGCTGTCGCGCCCTGGGATGTTGCAATTGAATTTGCCGGCGGCGTCCACGATGAGTTCACCCGCGTCTTCCAGGCGGAAAAACTGACTCTGAGTTGCGGCATTGCACTGATGAAGCCCGGCTTTCCCTTGCGCAAGGCGGTTGAGTCAGCCGATGCGGAGTTGACCCGCGCCAAGGAGGCGCCGGCGCGTGGCAAGGTCGGCCCCAAGGACCAGTTGGCCATTCTGAGTGAAACCTGGAAGTGGGCCGTCCATCGCGAAATCTGGTCATCGGCGATGGCGTGGGCGAAATGGGTTGGTCCTTCTTCACCGGAAGGGAAGGCGAACCGGGGATGGCTCCAGACGATCAACCGGCTGGCGGACGCCCGCGACAAAGGCGACCCGCTCGCCGACGCCCGGCTCCATTATTATATCGTAAGAAATATCGAAAAAAACGGGAAATGGACCAGTGGCGGCGCGCCAGACCCGCGTGAGGATTTTGTCAAAACACCGATTGGAGCGGACTATCTTGGCGTCACGATGCGCCTTGCGTTGCTTGCGACCCGGGGCAAGGAGGAATCATGAGCAATGGAAATCGCAACAAATGGCAGGGCGGCGGTCGTCGCCAGAACGGCGGCCATCAGGCGCAATCGAGAGACCAACGGGATGAACTGGAAAGCGTTGACGAAATCTGGTCCAACTACCTTAAGGATGGATACTTCAATGAGAGGGGATTTCCGCGAACCGAGTTCATGGACCGCGAACATGTGATGCCTCTTGTGGAGGCGCTTGGGTCGCGAGACCGTAATCCGCCGCTTACCAATTCCCAGATTCGCCGGTTCTTCAATCACGCCCGTGGCATCGAAACGCGGTTGCGGAATGGATCTGATTGGGGGGAGATTGCGCACGCTTTTCATCAACTCGATTTGGCCGCCGCGGACGCCGCGGGGAAATCCGACAAGAAGATTCCGCTGCTGTTCCACGATTTCATTCGTGCAAATGTCATGGCGGTCACAAGAGACCCTGATCCCGCGCGTGCGTTCATCAAAGGATTCATGCCGCATTTCGAGGCCGTCATTGGCTTCGGCAGCGGTAAATTCACGGAAGGCAAAAGATCATGACCCAGCGTAAACTCACCAAGCTCATCAAACTCACCGGTAAGATCAAGCTCAAAACCGCCACGCGGGTTGGCGGCAACGATGGCTCGCTTCGAATTGGCGGCGTCGACCTGATGTGCATAAGGGATCCGGTTACGGACTTGCCCTATATCCCGGGCTCATCGTTGAAAGGGGCCATGCGCGCCGCCATCGAAAAGAAAGAGGGCCGGTGGGGGAGACCGAAGGAGAATCACCGCGGACAATTCGAAGACAACCCGAAAGAACCCTGTATGTGCGGAACGTGTGCAATCTGTCGCGTATATGGGGCGCACAAAAACACCCAATCCCGCACCGGCCCGAGCCGCATCGTCGTTCGCGATGCCCATCTTATCCAGGAAGATCAAAAGATTGGAAAGATGGAGATCAAAACGACAAACACGATTGATCGAAAAACAGGAGCCGCTGTTCATCCACGGATGGAGGAGCGTGTTCCCGCCGGTTCGATGTTCAAACTTGAAATGGTCTTGTCCGTGTACAACGATGACGCCACTTTCGAGTACGATGAAAAGCGGGGTGAAGAAGCGCTGTTGGAAGTCATCGGCACAAGCCTGGGCCTGGTTCAGGAGGGCGCGGGTCTTGGATCGAGTGTGAGCCGCGGTTCCGGGCAGATCGAATTGATCGATCCCGAGATGGAGGAAATTGAAAAGCCCAAGGTTGTCTTCAAGCCCATCTCATCGCACGAAAGCAAATGACCCTCAAAGCCTTTCGTATCACCATCCGGCCGCATGGGCCGTGGCGCACGCCTTGGCGCGCCGATGTGCTCGCGGGTTCGCTGGTCTCCGCCGTGATACGTGTGGCCGGCGCCGATGAAGTAGTCCAGAACATTATCAGACCCGCGTTCGAGGGCAGGCATGCCTTCGCTGTTTCGGATGCTACCCCCAAGGGCTGCGTGCCGGCTCCGATGTCGCTTCAGAATCTGGAATGGCCGTTTGAATATTTAAAGCCCATCAAGCGCATCCGGTTTGTACAGCGGAAAGTGATTGATGACCTGCGTAATGGGCGGTATCCCACTATCGAGACGCTCCTCAAATCACAGCCCGTGATGTCAAGGCGCCACGTACTGGTGCGTAACAGCATCAATCGCGAATTTCACACCACCGGATACGAAGACGGCGGCGGCCTGTACAACGAAGAAGTGGAATGGCCGGAGGCGCCGCACCTGGACATCGCCGTGCGTTGCGAAGATCAGGCTTTTGACTGGCTGAAGAGCGCTTTTGAACTGCTGGCCCATGCAGGTTTTGGCGGCGGCCGGAGCGTGGGCCGCGGAGCATTTGATATTGTCGAGCCGCTCGCCCGGGATGAGTGGTATGACAAACGCCATCCAGACGGAGCCTGGATGGCCCTGGGCTGTTTTCAACCCGCCAGCCGCGATCCCACTGACGGATTGTGGCGTGCGTTTCGCAAGGATGGCTGGTTCAGCCAGGAACTGGGGGCTCCCCAGGCGGAAAAAGAACCCATGATGCTGCTCGAAGCCGGCGCCTGCTTCAAGGGCATGAATGACGACGGCTGTCTGGGCCGCGCCATTGATTGCACCAGAGAATTGGCCGATATGGCGTCCCGTAAGTGGTTTCAGGAACAAGGTTTGGCGGTCGCGCACTTTGCGCTGGCTCCAGCCATCTGGATTGGCAAGCCATCCTGGTGACGCCCCGCTGACGAAATTCAGACCCGGAGGAAATCAAAATGGACATGACCAGTCAGGTTCTTGTGATGACAGTGGGAACTGGCGACCCAGAACAACAGGAAGAGACCTTGTTCAAACCCATGAGAGAGTCCATTAAAAAGGGCGAATGGAAACAGGTCATCCTGCTTCCGTCAAAAATGACGGAAGCAAATGCCTCTCGTCTGAAAACCTCACTTCCAAACTCGTTCGATATTTTTTCCTTGCCGGGATATGGCGATGAGGATGATGTGGACAGGTGTTACCAACACTTCGTGGGAGTGTTGCGCGAACTCGTGAGAAAAAATGGCGCACCGCATATCGTCTGCGACTTTACGCGCGGAACCAAGGCCATGTCGGCGGCCCTTCTGATGGCCGCGATTCGGTGTGGCGCCGTTCACGCCCGGTATGTCACTGGTGAACGCGAAGGACCAACCGTAAAACCGGGCGCGGAAATTATTCATGATGTCCGGTTGGCCACGGCGATGGTGGAGTGGGCGCTCTCGGCCGCGGAATCCATGTTGAATGGGAGGGCTCCATCGGCCGCGATGAAATTGTTGGAGATGCCCGGCATAAAGGATCCGCCCGTGCCTGACGAGACTTCCGGGCGCCGGGCCCTGCTGCTTCATTTCGCTCGAATGCTCACCGCATGGAACCAGTTTGATTACCGTCGTGCTATTCAACTGGCACGTGAATCGCCAGGGACCACATCGCCGGAATTGCTCAATCATCTTGAAATGTGCCGGGTTCCGCAAGATTCCGATCAATGGGACAAACTCGATTGCATGGGAAAATCCCAAGTGCTCGAACACCTGATCGCGGACATGATCGAGAACGCGCGGCGATGTTGTGAGAGCGACGGCTACGAAGACGCCTTGCTGCGCCTTTACCGCGCGACCGAATTGATCGGGCAAGCGAGGTTGTTTCGTGAAGGGCTCGACTCCGGGAATTTGAACAGCAGTCACCCCGCGGTTCGAGAGTTGATCCAAGACAATAAGAAGCCGCTTCAACCCAATGATAAAGGGGTCTATCAAGCGGCCCGCCTGGATGCCGCCCGTCTGCTCACGCGTTGCGACAATCTGGACTCCAGGTATTTGGGCGAGATGCTGAAAAAGGAGGATGATGCCGCGAAGTCCATGCACAAACGGAACCTGAGCGTGCTCAACCATGGCTATCAAGCGCAGGCGCCGCAAGACCAGCAAGACTGGGAGGCCATGTTTCAACGCATCGAGGGGTTGTTTCGCCAGCTTTGCGAAGATGCGGACGTGAAGTTGAACACCGCCCGTTTCCCCAATCCGCCGGCATGACATCACCCGGAAACCATCCCGCCGCCCTGTTGATGCCCGCCACCTTGCCCGTGGCGCGCCTGACCGCCACCTATGTGGCCCGCGGCGCGCTCGACCTGGGGGTTTTCGCCGGACCCGCGGTGCGGGGCGCGCTGGGGCAATCGCTCCGCGAGTCCGCCTGCGTCACCCGGCTCAAGGATTGCGCGCCCTGCCCATTCACGCACGGTTGCGCCTACGCCTTCCTGTTCGAGACGGAGTTGTTTCCGCGCGCTCGCCACGGCGGCCAGGCGACGGCCGGCTATGCGCTTGGCCCCATCTCGCCCGCTGGCGGAATGCTGGCGCCGGGGGCCGTATTCACCGTCTCCCTGCACCTGTATGGACCCGCCGTCACCCATGGCGCGCTGTGGGCCAGCGCGCTCTCCCGGCTCGGGGACAGTTCGTTCGCGGGCGGCGCGCTTGCCTTTCGCCACGTCACGACCTGTTGGCCCGCGGCGGAACGGGAGGAGTCCGGCTGGCGCCCGCCGCCGCCGCCCTCCCTGGCGGCCTGGCTGCACAACCCGCCGCCGGTGGACATGCCGGCCGATCTGTGGCTGAGCTACGCGGGGCCCGCCCGCCTGCGCCGGAAAGGGGTGGAGTTGACGACCCCGTCGTTTTCCGATGTGGTTCGCGCGCTGTTGCGCCGTGCATGGGAAGTCGAACATGATCACGGCTCCCCGCTATGGCCTCCGGAGCGGGAGAACGCGGTGCATATGGCTCTCGCGGCGGCGGACCTGGTCGCCAGCAGTGAATCGCGGTTGTCCCGTTTGATGGTGGAGCGGCGCGACCGGCGCGTCGCCGGGGTCGCTGGCGAACAGGTTTTCCGGGGCGCGCCGGGATGGCTTGCTCCGGTGGTCATGCTGGCGGCGTGGTTGCAGATAGGCAAGGGCGTGGCGCAGGGGTATGGAGCCACCCGTGTCGCCTGGCGTGAGTCCGGCGAAAAAAAAGATGAATGTTCAGGAGATGGCGCGGGGATCCAGGGCGTTTTTTCCGGTGATAAAATGGAAAAAGCACTTGATCTTTCAGATGATTTTCTGGCATAGTTTTACTCACCCCTAATTTGGGAGGGGATTGAAACATGGTGAGTGTCGCGTTAAGCACGCGAAGGGTTTTACTCACCCCTAATTTGGGAGGGGATTGAAACCCGGCCTTCGCGCTGGGAGAATTGAAGCGGGTTTTACTCACCCCTAATTTGGGAGGGGATTGAAACCGCGATGCGCGCCGATCACGCGGCATCCGCGTTTTACTCACCCCTAATTTGGGAGGGGATTGAAACGAGCCGCCGCGCCACGCCGGGGGTGGTCAGGTTTTACTCACCCCTAATTTGGGAGGGGATTGAAACCATTGCGCCAGCACGTCTGGCGTGAGCCAGTTTTACTCACCCCTAATTTGGGAGGGGATTGAAACCACTCCGCGAGCGTTTCCGGCGTGAGTCGGGTTTTACTCACCCCTAATTTGGGAGGGGATTGAAACTCATGGCAAGCTCCTTTCCCCGCGTGCGCGGTTTTACTCACCCCTAATTTGGGAGGGGATTGAAACTCAGGGCAAGCTCCTTTCCCCGCGTGCGCGGTTTTACTCACCCCTAATTTGGGAGGGGATTGAAACCCAGCACGTCATCCGGGAGGCGTTCGCGGAGTTTTACTCACCCCTAATTTGGGAGGGGATTGAAACCTGTGAAAGCGCGTAATCAATTGAGCCTTCGTTTTACTCACCCCTAATTTGGGAGGGGATTGAAACCCGGAGTGTATGACGTCCGCCGCTTGGGCCACCGCCGGGTGAGGGACGGCCGCGCGCGGGAAATAAATCCGGTTTGCTTTTCACCACGCCATGGGTAAGGTGTAAGCACGAGTTGGGGTGCGAATCCGTTCCGACCGCCGCCACAGGTGCTTCATGTCTGGCATCCATTCCTCTGTCGCCCATCCGCGTGTTCTGGTTGCGCTGGCGCTCTCCGCCTGGATGATCTCCTGCGGCTCGTCTCCCGGCACCGTGGACCTGGACGCGGCGCTGGATTCCCCCGGCTCGCGCTCCACTGCCGGCGACGCCAAAACCGCCGACCGCAAGGCCCCGCCGCCGGAAGAGGAGTGTTCCTCCGACGACGACTGCGGCGAGAATGAAATCTGCAACAGCGACAAGAAATGCGAGGAGGCCGGCGAACTCGACGGCTCGGTGATCGATCCGGGGCCGGAGGATTCTGGAACTCCGCCGGAAGACGCCGGAAATCCCCCGGAGGATTCAGGCCAGCCGCCAAAGGACAGCGGCGTTCAGCCCTCCGACGCGGGCGATCCGGCGGATGTCCCTGTTGTCAAGGATAGCGGTCCCGTGGACACCGGCGGCCCGAAAGACACCGGACCGGCGGATACCGGTCCGCCGCCCGCCGCGGGACAAATCCTGCCCGGCGAGGGGCTGAACCTGAGCCAGGGCGGCGTGAAGGCCAACCTGCGGCTGGGCGTCACGGCGGGCGAGGCGGGCAAGCTGCTGGGCGGCGACGGCGCCACCATCGCCGAGTTGAACAACACCGAATTTGGCCGTGGTTACGACGCCCTGGGCGTTGCGCTGCTCTATCTGGACAGCGATGGCAACGACAAATTCACCGCCGGCGACAAACTGCATTTGATCGTCGTGCGCAAAAGCTCCAACGCGGTGACGAAGGGCAATAACGGCATTGGCAAACCGAAGACCGCCTTCGCGGGCGAGTTCGGTCCGCCGGAAGGTTCGGACAAGCTGGGCGGCGCCACGCCGATTGATATCTGGTTCACCAAGGGACTGAACATCACCATGGAGGCCAGCGGCGCGGTGCAGAGCATCAGCGTGTTCAAGGCGCAGAAGCTGGTTCCCAATGCGGCGATTGATCACCGCGGCCTGCGCCTGGATCCGCCCATCGGCCTGCAGGCCGACGTACCGGAGGGGGACAAATTCTCCAAGGCCTCGGGCATCCTGGGTCCGCCGGATGTCGTCTCGCGCAAGGGCGATCTCATCACGTGGTCGTGGCCCTCGCTGGGCGTCACCCTGGTGAACGGCCAGGGCAAGGAAAATATCAACGTCATCGCCGTGACCCGGCCCTATCAGGGCAAGCTCAAGGGCACGGCGCTGGAGATCGGCTCCACCCGCGCCCAGGTGGAGCAGGCGCTGGGCAGGCCCGCCAAGTCGGTGACCGAGGGGGGCCAGCAGCTTTTCCTCTACAAGATGAAGGAAAAGACCATCGTCGTGAAGAAAATTGTCCAGTACCTCGCCGTCTACTACAACAGCGACGATCTGGTATCGAGCTATATCGTGGACTACGTGGAACAATAGGAGACCCTGTGAGCGAGCAGTCCTACCTGAAACTCAAGGAGTTCGTGGAGCGTCATCCGGTGGCGGTGCGCAGCGCCCAGCCGCTGAAAACCGGCGTGGAAGTGGGCATCTCCTTCGTGGGAGACAACGAGAAATACCATTTCCGCAAGGAGAAGGACGGCGGATACCTGCGGCGCGGACCCGCCTCCGATCCGGATTTCTCCCTCATCGTCCCCGATGCGGCGGTGGAGGAAATCGGCGCCATGAACACCGATGACATCGGCGAGTTCGGCATCGCCTTTTTCAAGCTGGTGCTGACCCAGGAGCAGGCGCGCAAGATTCACGTGCGCATCCACGCCGGCGTCTTCTCGTTTCTGACCCATGGTTATTTCGGCGTGCTCGCCCTGGGCGGCGGCAAGGTGATGAAATACCTGGGCGGCAAGGGCTTCGGCAGCCTGGGCGCCATCAAGGACGCCATCACCAAGGCGCGCGGCGCCTGATGCGGGAACCGGCGTCCGTTTCACCTGTCTTGATCCGGCGATGAGCAACGAATCCAGACGCGGCGATGAAAGCGTCAGCGAGCGGGTCGCGCGCGCCTTCGAGCAGGACAATCCCCCGCCCGGGTCATCCCCCGATCCGGGCATGGACCTGGAGTTCGCCCAGCCCCGGCGCCCGTGGGTGTTGCCCGCGCTGTTTCTGGCGGTCACTTTCTGGATGATATGGACCTGGCGCGCGGAACTGGAATACTGGTTTTCCTCCCCGGAGCCCATTGTTCTCGGCGACGCGCTGGAACGCGATCTGAAAAAGGCGGATCTGCCCCATAACCGCCTCGTGACGGTCAAGGGGATGACGCCCATGCTGTCGGTCAGCGCGCGCACCATCACCGGCGACCGGAAGTACGTTGTTCTGCTCAACACGAATATCCTGGTGGAGCGTGCGCCGGAAACCAGGGGGGGGGGCGAGACGCGGGAATTCACCGGCCGCCTGATGAAGGCGGAGGGGCGCAAATTCACGGCGGTGATTGATGAATACGCCAAATCGAATTTCGAGATTGAGCCAGCCGCCGCGTGGGTGCTGAGCGAGGGAGAATTTCCGCGTTCGGGCTGGCAGGCTCCGGTGGGAGCCTGTGTGCTGCTCCTGCTCACGGCATGGAATCTCTTCCGGCTCGTTCATTCCCTGCGGTCCGGGCGCGGGTGAAAGGGCGCTGATTTCCCGCCGCCTTCGCCGGATTGTTCAGCCGCCCGCCGGTTTGATAACCTGACGGCTCGCGGAGGACATCGTGAGCCAGACCAACCACGCAGAGGAAATCCAGCACCAGCTCAACGCCGGCTATCCTTTCCTGTTCATCACCACCTGGGAGGAGGATCGCGTCGAGCGGCTGGCCGCCGATGTGGCGGCGCGGACCCGCCGTCCCTGGGCCATCTGGTCCAGCACCGTCGGATTTCATGGCCCCGAACCCGACACCGAAACCAGCGGCGGCGCGGTGGAAGACATCGAACGCGCGCTGGAGGCGGTTTCCGCGCTCGATGTCGCGGTCGTGTTGATGAAGGACCTGCACCGGTTCATGCACGAGCGCCGCATCATCCGGAAGATGCGCGACATCGTGCCCCGGCTGATGCAGCACCGCACCATCGTCATCGTCAGCGCGCCGGAGATGGACCTGCCGGTCGAACTGGAAAAAGAAGTATCGGTGCTGGACCTGCCGCTGCCCACCCGTCCGCGCCTGCATGATCTGCTGCGGGGCGTCCTGGCGGAAATGAATATGGAGCTTTCGCCGGAATTCGCGGATCGCATGGTCTATTCGGCGCTGGGCCTGACCGAGCGGGAATGCGCGCGCGTCTTCCGCAAGGCGCTGCTGCGCGGCGTCAAATCGGCGGATGACCTGACCATTGTCATCGAGGAGAAAAAACGGCTGTTGAAAAAAAGCCAGTCGCTGGATTTCTACGACCTGGACCTGGAACTCGCCAATGTCGGCGGCCTGGAGGAACTCAAACGCTGGCTGGTGCAGCGCCAGGACGCCTTTTCCGAGCGCGCGGCGCAATTCGGACTGCCGCCTCCCAAGGGGCTGTTGCTGCTGGGCGTGCAGGGCTGCGGCAAGTCGCTGACCTCCAAGGCGGTTGCGAGCCTGTGGAAATTTCCCCTGCTGCGGCTCGACCTGGGAACCACCTTCTCGCCCACCGGCCGCAAGGAGGAATCCCTGCGCTACGCCATCAAGGTCGCCGAAAGCATGGCCCCCGCGGTGTTATGGATAGACGAAATCGAAAAGGGCTTCGCGGGGGCCGAGGCGGGCCGGGAGAACATGGACATCAATTCCGTGCGCGCCTTTGGATCGTTCATCACCTGGCTGCAGGAAAAGAAGTCTCCGGTGTTCGTCATCGCCACCGCCAACGACATCAGCGGTCTGCCGCCGGAACTGCTGCGCAAAGGGCGTTTCGATGAAATCTTTTTCGTGGATTTGCCCAACGTGCATGAACGGGAGGCGATCTTCCAGGTGCATCTGACCGGCCATGGAAGGAATCCCGGCAACTTCAATCTCAAGCACCTCGCGAAGCTCAGCGAACATTTCAACGGGGCCGAGATTGAGCAGGTGGTGATCGGCGGCCTGTTCCGCGCCTTCACCGAGAACCGCGAACTGCACCAGCGCGATCTGGAGCGATCCATCGAACAGACGGTGCCGCTGTACAATACCTACGAAGAGCGTATCAAGGCCCTGCGCGAATGGGCCCGCCAGCGCGCGCGCTGGGCCAGCCTGGACACCACGCGCCTTGACTTCTTCAGCCAGAAGGAGGCGTGATCTTTGTCACACCGCCGGGGATGCCGTATAGTCAGCCCATGGCGATCCATCCGCTCTGGTACAGGGACGGCGTATTGTATGTGCTGGATCAGACTTTGCTCCCGCGCAAGGAAGTGGTGCGCGAATATCACCACGTCGAGGGGGTCGCTTACGCCATCCGCACCATGATCATCCGCGGCGCGCCGGCGATTGGCGTGGCCACGGCCTACGCCATGGCCCTGGGCGCGCTGGATTTGCACGAGCGGGACAACCGCGAACAGCGCATGGCTGAATTTCGCGGGCGGCTGGAGTCCACCCGCCCCACCGCCGTCAACCTGCGCTGGGCTCTGGACAGGATGATGAACGCGGCCGCCATCAACTCGCACCTGCCGCTCAAGGAATGGCAGCAGCAACTGGTGGCGGAGGCCAACCGCATCCGGGAAGAGGACATCGCCATGTGCCGGGCGATTGGCGCCCACGGCCTGCCGTTGATTCCAGACAAGGCGACCGTGCTGACCTACTGCAACGCGGGGGCGCTGGCCACGGCAGGCTATGGCACCGCGCTGGGGGTTGTGCGGGCGGCGCACGAGGCGGGCCGGCAGATCCGGGTGTACGCCTGCGAAACCCGTCCGTTTTTGCAGGGCGCGCGCCTGACCAGTTGGGAACTCATGAAGGACGGCGTTGATGTCACCCTGATCTGCGACAACATGGCGGGGCATTTTCTCTCGCGCGGGGAGATCACCTGCGTGGTGGTGGGGGCGGACCGCATCGCCGCCAATGGAGATTTCGCCAACAAGATCGGCACCTACGGGGTGGCGCTGGCGGCGCGGGAAAACGGCGTGCCGTTCTACGTGGCGGCCCCCACCTCGACGCTGGACGCTTCCCTGCCGGATGGCAAGACCATCCCCATCGAGGAGCGCTCCGGCCATGAACTGATTCAGTTCGCCGGCGATCCCATCGCCCCGCAGGACGTGAAAGTGCGCAATCCGGCGTTTGATGTCACGCCCGCGCGCTACGTCACCGCCATCATCACCGAGACCGGTGTTCATCACCCGCCGTTTGATTTCTCCTCCCGTCGGGGGGAGGAAGAGTAGCGCGGCCCCATCGCGTCTTCCGCCAGCGGATCAATCCTGGGCCATCTACCCTGCCGTGCTCCGCGAATCTCATCCCGCGGCAGGGCACTTCCCCTCCACGCATCGCCATCGTGTTGCGGCGCGAAGGAGT
>JAJVIH010000037.1 GCA_022072125.1 Myxococcota bacterium
CGATGAGGCGGAAGCGCGCTTGAAAGGATGGCGCACACAGCGGCTGGAATGAAACGCGCGCCTGCGGATGAGCGTGCGCGTGCGAACCCGGTGCGGGCGAAAAAAATCCCGGGCGATCCCGCGGAAGATCTTTGACAACCGAATATTCAGCGAAAGCGGGCGGGGAAAAAAACGCCCGTTGTTGAGAGCAGGGTGGTGGGGGATGGGGGATGGCCGCGGAGATGCCGGTCCGGTCCGTCTGGCTACCGGCTGCCGCGCACGCAGCGAATCCCCACACGTTCATTGGCAAGCCCCGGAAACAGCGGAACATGGGTCGAACTTTTCAATTCTTCCGGCGGAGAGCGCCAGGATCCTCCCTTGGTCGCCACCTGCAGATCGGGAAGGATGGTGGAAGTCCATTCAGCAACCCCGCCCGCCAGATCGCAGATCCCGGCGGCGCTGTCTCCATTGTGACGGGAACAGCCGCTCAGGTTCTGTATCTGCTGGGCGCAGCCCCATTGATCAGCGGATTTCCACCCGTAAAGCGCCCGCGAGCAGTCCGGCGGCGCGGAGCCCCACGGGTAGGTTCCACGCAAGCCGGCTTCGTCCTCCCATTCGCGCGCGCTCGGGATGCGTCCGCCAACCCATTTGCAGAAGGCGGAGGCCTGCGCCTGGGTCACGCAATTCACCGGGGCCTGTTCCGGAACCGGTTTTTCCGCTGGCGTCCAGGAGCAGAACCCGCCCGTGCGCGGTTCGGAACATTGCCCCGCTTTCACGCAACTCCGGTATTGTCCGACCGTCACTTCCCGGCGGGACATGAACAGTCCATTGCCCGCCAGGATCCATTCGATGGAGGCGGCCTCGGGTGATTTTCCCGGGCCGGATGACGGGCCCGCGCCGTCCGGCGCCGGTTTGCCCGGCCGCGCCGCGGCGGCGGGGCTTGCGTTCCTGGCGTCCTTGCCGGATGCGATATCGGGCAAGGTCACCTCGGGGCAATCCTTGTCCCATGCGAGACATTTTTTCAGGCTCCAGCAGTAGTCTTCCCCAAATTCGCATTTGGGCTCCTGGGCCTGGCCCGCCCCCGCCCAACAGAGAACAGCAGCACACAGTACAGCCAGGAAACCGGCTGAAATCCCGCTCACCCTTCCCATGGTTGAAGATTAGCACCGGTTCCAGCATGTCTTTCAAGTGATCGCCTGGCGATTTCCATCCGGCCGGAAACCGGGCCATTCCGGACGCGGGCATTTGCATCCCCCGATGGCCTGGAGATATAAAACCGCCTTTGTTACCGCTCCGTCTGGAGGAATTGTTTCCATGTTGCGAACAGGAACTCTTATTTCCCTGTGGGTGGTCTGCGCCGCATCCCTCGCGGGCGCGCCGGCCTTGGCCCAGGACAAGCAGAAAGTCATGATGTTTCCGCTGCAGCCGGTCCTGCAGGGAACCACCGAAGACAATGCGGGCAAGCTGGATGAAGCCCTTCAGAACGAATGCATGAACCTGCCCGATGTGGAGGTCATCCCCGGACCGCGTCCAACCGCCACGGCGGACGCGCCCGCCACGGCGGAGGAAGACACCGGCGACGCGGACAAGGTCGAGGCGCCCAACCGCTCGAAGGAAATCTCCAAGGCGGACAAGGACCTGGCCGCCGCGGACAAGGAGTTCCAGAAGAAAAAATGGGGGCCCGCCCGCAAACTCTATAAAAGCGCGATGGATGGCTACATGTCCGCGCTCGACGGGCTGGGCGATTACGCCAACCTCAAACGTGCGCTGGAAGGCGTCGCCATCTGCTACCTGCGCACCGCCGAGGACGAGAAGGGCGAGGAAACCTTCGCCGATCTGATCCGCATGGACCCGGAATACAAGCTGGATGAGCAGAACAATCCGCCTCTGTATCTGACGCTGTACAAAAAGCAGCGCGACAAGCTGCTGAAGTCAAAGCGGGGCGTCCTGCAGGTCACGGCCGATATCCCCGATTCAACGGTGATCTTCAATGGCAAGACCATCGGCGCCGCGCCCGCCCGGCTGATGGATATCATCCCCGGCTACCACGTGCTGACCGTGAAAAGCCCGAAGGGTCATGTCTGGTCCCAGCGCGTCAAAGTGGACGCCGGCGCCGCCGCCAATCAGGACGTGAAATTCGCCCAGGCCGCCGCCGCGCCCAAACCCAAGGCGGCGCCAGCCAAAAGCGGATCGCCCGCCGACATGGTTTTCTCGAGTCTGCGCGAGAACAAGATTGATTTCGAGACCCGCAACCGGGTGTCGGGAATCGCCAAGGCGAAGGGGGCTTCCTGGGCGATTTTCGGCGGCGTGGCGGCCAACGCCCAGGGCCTGATGGTCATGCAGGCCTATCTGCTGAGCACCAAGGACGCCAATATCTACGCCATCAAGCGCGGGGAAGTGGACAGGGACATGCTGAACGTGACCGTGCAGGTCTTTGAAATCGCCGAGGATATCAAGGCGAAACTGGCCGCTCCCGGATCGCCGGTGGGCAACGCCGCCATCCCGGTGGTGAAGGACGCCGCCGCCCCCGCCAGTTCGGCCCCCGTGCTGGGCGGCCCCGCCGCGCCGGGCGCGGCTCCCGCCGTGTTGCCATCCGCGCCGATGGTGGAATACGCGGTTCATCCCAAACCAGCCGAGGATGCCGGGGCCGTGGGTCCCATGGGTCCCGCCGCTCCCGCCGGCATGGGTCCCGCGATGCCCGTGGGCCCCGCGGTTCCCGCCGGACCCGCTGGTCCTGCGATGCCCGCCGGTCCGGCCGCGCAGGCGCCGCCGGCGGTCCAGCCGGGCGTTCAGCAGCCCGCCGGACCTCCTCCTGGAACCTTCCTGCCGCCAGGGGCCGGCATGCCCGGTTCCGCGCTGGGACAGGCGCCGAGAAAAGGCAGCTATGATGAACTGCTTGGCGCGGGCACGGTGGCTCCCGGAGCCGGTCAGCCGGGAAATATCGATGAAGAGTGGGAATACTGGTACGAGAAATGGTGGGTCTGGACCATCATCGGAGCGGTTGCGGTGGGCGGCGGAGTCACCACGTACGTGTTGACGCGCCCGGGACCAGCGACCACCGCCACGGCCACCTTCTCGCTGCAATGAGCCACGAATCCACCCTGGCGTGGATGGACCGCCGCCTGCGGGAAGAACTGGCGGCCACCGAGGTGCTGATTCACGACGACAGCCGCCGCCACGCCGGTCATGAAGGCGCCAAAAGCGGCGGCGGCCATTACTTCGTGACCGTGGTGTCTTCCCGTTTCGCTGGGCTGACCCCCGTCAAACGCCACCGGCTGGTGAACGGCGCCCTGCGGGAAGGTTTCGGGCCCCGCATCCACGCGCTTTCCATCACCGCGCTCACCCCGGAAGAACACAAACAAACCGGGTAAGCCGGCTGTCCGGATGGTTGGAATGGAGCGGCGCAGCCCGCCGGAAGCTTCTGGCGGGCGGGGCGGCCCGTCTCTGGAGATTGCAGCGGCAGGGCAAAGGATGGCGGCTACAGCCAGCCTTCCTTCTTGTACCATTCCCAGGTCAGGCGAGTACCGGTTTCCCAATCCACTTGGGGAGCCCACCCCAACTCCCGCCGGGCCTTCGTGGAGTCGCAAACCCAGTGCGGCTGGGCCAGTTCATTCAGCTTGTCGCGCGTCAGCATGACAGCCTTGCCCGTGATCCTGCCGTAGGTCTCGGTGAAAAAAGCCCCGATTCCCATCACCCACAACGGCATGGATATCCGCAGCCAGGCGCGCTGTCCCATGGATTTTTCCAACGTCTCCAGCATGTCCTTCCACACCCGCACCTCGCCATCCTCGATGAAATAGGCGCTGCCGCTGGGAACGTCCGCCTCCGCCGCCCGGATGAGCGCCGCGGCCGCATCGGCCCCGTAAATCACGCTCAGGGTGTTCTGGCCGCCATCCAGCATGGGCAAGACGCCCTTACGGATGGAGTCGAAAAACGCCCAGCACTCCTGGTCGCGGGGGCCGTAAATCAGCGGCGGGCGGACAATCGTGACGGGAAGCCTGGAAGCGTACTCACGGGCCTTGATCTCTGCCTCCAGTTTGCTGCGGCCATAGTGTGTCACCGGCTTGGGGGCCTTGTCCGCCTCTTCGGTCAGCGGCTTGCCATCCAGCGACGGCCCGATCGCCGCCAGGCTGGATACCAGCACGAAGCGCTTCAATCCGGGGTTATGCTGGACAGCGGCTTCCAGCAAGACCGCCGTGCCGCCCACGTTGACCTCACGGAATCCGGCGGGCGTGCGCGCCTTGACCAGTCCCGCGGAGTGGATCACGGCATCCACTCCTTTGACCGCTTCCGCCATGGCGGCCTCGTTTTCCACCGGGCCTTCCGCGTATTCGATGTTGCGGAGCGAATCGAGAAATTTGCGGTTCGAGCTTTTCCGCACCACGCAGCGGACAACATGTCCCTGCCCGCTCAGTTGTTCCGCCACATGGGAGCCAAGAAAACCGGTGGCGCCGGTCAGCAGAATTTTCATCGGAGCCTCCTGGGCAGCCCGGGGTGTTGGGTTATCGAACCGGGAAGCACTGATATCCCCTGAAAGCGGCGATGGCAATGGGAGAGTTGATTTCCCAACGCCCTAACCGGCGAAGAGCACGCGGGCCAGTTCTTCCGGCGCCTCCTGGATTGGCAAATGGGCCGCCCCCTTCAGTTCGTGAACCTTCAGGTGAGGCCAGATGCGCCGCCATCTGGAAAGCCCGTCGCGGATGGCCTGAAAGGTGCGTTCCCCGTGGACGATGTCCACCGGCAGCCGCAGCGCGGCGAAGTCATCCACTCCCCGGATTCCCCCCAGCAGGCGCAGATACCTCAGGGTCACGGCGTGGTTCACGGAGCCGAATGACGTCACCATTCCGGTTTCCGTCTCCATGCGCCTGCTTAGCGACGCATTGGCGATCAGCCTGCCCAGCGGATTGGCGAAGGTTGAATAATAGGGAATCTCTCCCCCCGGAACCGTGAACACCCGGAAGTACCACGGCATCCAGGCGAAGGGGTCAATCAGCACGAGGCGCCGGAAGCGGTGGGGCGCCAGCATCACCGCGTACAGGCCCAATAACGCGCCGCTGCAATTTCCCAGAAAGATCATCGGGCCGCCGGGAACCGGTTCCATGTCCCTGGCGATTTCACGGGCGATGGAAGGGATATCCCACCGTTCCGGGGGCGCAGAGGCGCCGTAGCCCGGCATGTCCGGAGACAGGATGCGATAACCTGCCGGAATCAGCCGCTCCAGCGGAGCGAAGGTATTGTGATCGCCGCCCCAGCCGTGCAATCCGTAAATGGCTTGCGGTCCATGACCAAACACATGCTGATGCAGCGGACTGGCGGCGGCGCTGCTCAAGACGGATTATGGGTTGCTGTCGCGCTTCTTCCGCTCATCGCGAAAGGGGTTGCGCCGGACGATGGTCTGCGGACGGCCCGCGCCAACCGACACCAGCACAATCGGAATATCCAGCAGGCTTTCCAACTGGTTGACGTAACGCTGGGTGTTGGCCGGCAAATCATCGAACTCCCGGATGTCTGAAATCGGCTGGTTCCAGCCAGCCATGGATTCATACACCGGCTCGCAGCGCTCCAGCAGGCTGCTGTCGAGCGGGAACTCGGTCAACACCTGGCCATCCGCCTTGTAACCGGTGCAGAGTTTGATCTCGTTGATCCCCTGCAGGACATCGAGTTTGGTCAGGGCCAGTCCGGTCAGGCCATTGACGCGCACCGCATGGCGCAGCGCGACGATATCTATCCAGCCGGTGCGGCGGGGACGGCCCGTGGTGGCGCCGTATTCCTCGCCAGCCTCGCGCAGACGCTTGCCCAGTTCGTCGTGCAGTTCGGTCGGAAACGGCCCGCCGCCCACGCGCGTGGTGTAGGCCTTGGATATGCCAATCACCCCCGTGATGGCGGTGGGGCCCACGCCTCCTCCCGTGCAGGCGCCGCCGGCGATGGTGTTGCTGCTGGTCACGTACGGATAGGTTCCATGATCAATATCGAGCAGGGTTCCCTGGGCGCCCTCGAAGAGCACATGACGCCCTTTCTGAATCTGCTCGTTCAGCATGACCGAGACATTGGATACAAACGGTTTGATCCGCTCCGCGTGGGCGATGATCTCGTCAAACACCGCCTGGACATCGAAGGCGTCCGCCCCGTGCTGGACGAAGTAGGGATTCAGTTCGGCCAGCCGCTCCTCGATTTTCGCCCTGAGCCGCGCGGGATCGTACAGGTCCATCACGCGGACACCCCGGCGCGCGATCTTGTCCTCGTAGCTGGGGCCGATGCCGCGCATGGTGGTGCCGATGCGGTTGCCGGTCGCGGCCTCGCGGGCGGCGTCGAGACTGCGGTGGTACGGCATGATCACATGCGCGTGCTCGGAGATCACGAGTTGGCTGTCGTTCTGGAAATGTCCGGCGGCGCGCAGCGCGGCGGTCTCCTCCAGCAAGACGTTGAGGTCAAGCACCACCCCATTGCCAATCACGCAGCGCTTGCCGGAATGAAGAATGCCCGAGGGAATCAGGTGCAGAACGGTTTTGCGGTCATCCACCACCAGGGTATGGCCCGCGTTGTTGCCGCCCTGGTAGCGCACCACGATGTCGGCGAAGCCCGTGTAAATATCCACGACCTTGCCTTTGCCCTCGTCACCCCACTGCGCGCCGACGATAACGATAACTGCCATGGCTCAAAGCACCCTTTGATGCGGACCGTTGGGGAGGAAGTATAATCTCTTTCCGGATCAATTTCATCTCCGGCGCATGATCATCCGCCGGGATGTTTTTCCATGCCGGAGTCATCGGCCGCCAGGTTGCTGACCTCGCCATTGGGACCGGGAACGATCACCAGGCTGAATCCGTGACGCACGGCGTAACGCTGGGCCGCGGCGGGTTCGACCCCGTGCAGCACCGCCACGCTTTCTCCCTGATCGCGCAACCGCTGGATGGTCGCCCACATGTGATCGCCGCCGTCGGACACCACCACCACGCCGCTCTTCGCCGGCGGCCCCTGGAGCAACGCCAGCGAGACCATCTCCAGCGCGAAGCCGACCGCGGGTTCATCCTTGCCGTACACGCCCATCAGGCGATCGTAACGTCCGCCAGAGGCCACGGCGTGGCTGGCTCCGTGGGCGTACACGCGGAAGGTCGGGCCGGTGTAGTATTCCACCCCGCGCACTTCCCCCAGATCCACCGAAACCTCCACGCCCAGCTTGATGAGCCGCCGCGCCAGCGCGCGGAGTTGGGCGAAGATTTCCTGCAGCCCCGCTCCGGCCAGGATCCTTTCCGCGCGCCCGATCACCGGAGCATCGCCGTGCAGGCCCGTCAACGCGGTCAGCATGGCCGCGGCGCCGGCGTCCACTCCCGGCTGGGCGTCCAGCAGTTCGCGCAGGTTCGCTTGGTTCTTGCGTTTGAGCATGGACCAGACCCGCGCCTGGACTTCGGGGGAAAGCCCGGCGCGGCGCGCCAGTTCCCGCACAATGCCCATATGGCTGAGATCGAATACCGGTTTCGCCACCCCGCAGGCGCGCAGCGTCTCCAGCGCCAACTCGATGATTTCCAGATCGGCCTGGATGCCGCCGTCGCCGACCAGTTCCACGCCCGTCTGAAAAATCTCCCGGGGCTCCCCGTGATCCACGGAGCGGTGGCGCATCACCCGCCCCTCGTAGGAAAGCCTCAGCGGCCGGGGAAGATGGGCCATGCGCTGGGCGACCATGCGCGCAATCTGGGGCGTGATGTCCGGGCGCAAGGCCGCCACGCGGCCATCCAGCGGATCCACCAGGCGGAAGAGCTGATCCCGCCGGCTTTCCGGCATGCCCTGCTCCACCGATGCGGCGGTCTCCAGCATGGGCGTGATGACCGGCTGATATCCCCAACGCCGGGAAACCGCGGCGAAGCGCGCCTGCAGGTCCAGAATGACCCCGGCGCCGGGCGGCGTGAAATCAGACACCCCCGGCGGAAGTGCGGAGGCTTTTCCTCCGGCGGAATCCCGGGAGTCCATCAAACCGAGAGCAGGTGAACTTCCAGCACGCCGCTGACCGAGCGCAGTTTCTCCAGCACTTCCGGCGGACACGCGCTGTCAATATTGATGACGTTGAGCGCCAGGCCATGCTCGCGATCCAGCCCCAGTTGCATCCGGGAGATATTGATATTGGCTTCGCCCAGGATGGTGCCGATGCGGCCCACCACGCCTGGCTGGTCCATGTTGCGCACCAGCAGCAGGTAGCCGTCCGCGACGGCCTCCAGCAGGAAATTGTTGATGCGGACGATCCGCGGGTCCTTGCGGATGAGCAACGCGCCGCCGATGGCGTAATCCACTCCCTTGCCGCGGCAGGTCACCGTGATCAGGTTGGCGAAGTCGTCGGAGTGTTTGTTCCGGGTCTCGGTGAAGCGGATGCCGCGCTCCTTCAACCGCACCGGCGCGTTCACGTAGTTGATCGATTCCGCGTCGGAGAACGCGCTGAGCAGGCCGCGCTGCACGGCGATCGACACCGGGTCCGTGCGCAACTCCGCCACCGCGCCGCGATATTCCACCGTCACCTCGGTCACGCCCTCGCGGCAGAGCTGTCCCTGGATGCGTCCGATGCGCTCGCCCAGGTTGATGTAGGGCGCGACGAGTTCGAGCATTTCCTTGTTGACGGACGGCATGTTCACGGCGTTGCGGATCACGCCGCGCGTCAGGTAATCGGCCATCTGCTCGGCCACGGCGATGGCGACATTGAGCTGCGCCTCTTCCGTCGAAGCGCCCAGGTGCGGCGTGGCGATCACCTGCGGCGAATCGAGCAACGGGAATTCCTTGGGCGGGGGTTCCTGCGCGAACACATCCAGCGCCGCGCCCGCCACCTTGCCGCTCTGAATGGCCCGCGCCAGCGCCTCCTCGTCCACGATGCCGCCGCGCGCGCAGTTGATGATGAACACGCCGTCCTTCATCAGCGCGAAGGCCTTGTCGCCAAGAACGCCCTTTGTCTCGGGCGTCAGTGGAGTATGCACCGTGATGTAATCCGCGCGCCTGCACAGGTCCTCCAAGCTGACCAGGTCCACGCCCAGTTCACGCGCCGCGTCCGGAGTGACGAAGGGATCGTAGGCGATCACCTTCATCTTCAGGCCATGGGCGCGGTCGGCGACGATGCGCCCGATATTGCCAAGCCCGAGGACGCCCAGGGTCTTGTTGAAAACCTCGCGGCCCTGGAATTTGTTCTTCTCCCACAGGTGCGACTTCATGCTCGCGGTCGCCTGGGGGATTTTCCGCGTCAGGCTCATCATCATGGCGATGGTGTGCTCGGCGGTGGTGACGGTGTTTCCGTCGGGCGTGTTCATCACCACGATGCCCTTGCGGGTCGCCGCGGCGGTGTCCACGTTGTCCACGCCGATGCCCGCGCGGCCGATGACTTCCAGCTTCTTCGCGGCCTCAATCACCGCCTTGGTCACCTTGGTGCCCGACCGGATGGCCAGGCCATGGTAATCGCCGATGATATTGAGCAGTTCGCCGGCGGGCAGGCCGGGACGGTTGTCCACCTCGATTCCCGGGGTGCGGCGGAATACCTCCAGACCCTCGGGAGACAGTTCATCGGAAACCAGCACACGTTTTTTCTCGGCGGCAGCCATGGTCAACTCCGGTTGCGGCGCCAGGGGACCATCCCCCGCGCTTCAGACATGTTCATCGTCACGGGCCGTTTTTTCCGGCGGTTCACTCGGACAGAATGGCCTGCGCGGCGGTCACGCCGGCGCCCAGCTTCACGTTCCAGCCCAGGTCCTTCAGGGTCATCTCCAGCGCGCCCAGCGCCAGCAGCACGTCCATGCGGTCGTAGTAGCCGATGTGGGCGATGCGGAAAACCTTGCCCTTCAGGTGATCCTGGCCGTCGGCGAAATTCACGCCGTACTTCTTGTTGACGTGGGAGCGGATTTTGTCCGCGTCCACGCCTTCGGGGGCCACTACGGTGGTCAGCGCGCTGGAGGACGCCGCCTCATCGGCGAAGAGCTTCAGGCCCAGCCCCTTCACGCCCGCGCGGCAGGCGCGCGCCAGCCGGTCATGCCGGGCGAAGACATTCTCCAGCCCCTCTTCCTTCATCATGCGCAGCGACTCGCGCAGGCCGATGATCAGGGAGATGGCGGGAGTGTAGGCGGTGGTGTTTTTCTCCTGCGATTTTTTCTCGCGGACGTAATCAAAGTAGTAGCGCGGACATTTGGCGGTCTCCGCGGATTTCCAGGCCTTGGCGCTGACGGCCGCCATGCCCAGCCCCGGCGGCAGCATGAAGGCCTTTTGAGAACCGGTCACCACGACATCCAGCCCCCATTCGTCACACGGGATGCTCCACACCCCCAGGGCGGTGATGGCGTCCACGAGGATCAGGGTGTTGCGGTTGCGGGTCAGTTCAGCCAGTTCCCGCACCGGATTGGCCACGCCCGTGCTGGTTTCCGAGGCCACCACGAACACGCCCTTGATGGCGGGATCGGCGTCCAGGCGCTTGCGGATTTCCGCCGGGTCAACGGCCTTGCCCCATTCGACCTTCACCTCGTCCACGTTCAGGCCATAGGCCTTGCCGATATGGGTCCAGCGTTCGCCGAATTTTCCGCCGTTGATCGAAATGACCTTGTCGCCCGGCGAGAAGAAGCTGGCGATGGCTCCTTCAAAAGCGCCGGTTCCGCTGCTGGCGAACATCAGGGCGTCGCTTTTGGTTTGGAAAATCCACTGCAGGTCCTGCCGGACTTCCGCGAAGATCGACTCAAACTCCTTGGTGCGGTGGTGCAGGATGGGGGCCGCCATGGCCAGCGAAACGCGCTCGGGCACGGGGGTGGGTCCAGGGGTGAACAGGTATTTTTTACTCACGGCGAACGCCTCCGGAAACTCGGGTTCAAAAGCGGCGCGGACGGTACAATCGGGCCCAATGCAGTGTCAACTGAACGGGATTCCCGGCGCGCGGGCGATGTCCGCCGCGGCAGGGAGCCGGCGCGTGATCGCCGCGCGATCCGCCGCCGGAACAACCAGAACGAGCCGGAAAATCCCCCGCTTCTATATATCCAGGCCAGTCTGCTGGACGCTCCAGTCCCACAGACGTTTGGCGAGTTCCGGATCGCGCGCGGCCCTGCTGGGCGTCTTGGGTTTGCATTTGTCCCAGTACAGACCGGTCTTGCCTTCCACTTCAGGTGAGGTGGCCAGATAGATGCTGGTTCGCGCGCCCTCTTCCGGCGTGATCATGAAGGGCCGGCCCAGCTTCCATCCCAGCCGCCAAATCCAGCCTGCTTCGCCGGTGAATTCCGTCGCCACCACGCCCGGATGCAGCGAGTTGACGGCGACCCCGCTGCCTTCCAGCCGCCGCGCCAGTCCGGATGCGAACAGCACATTCGCCAGCTTGGACTGGGTGTACGCCCGCATGGCGGAGAACCCGCGTTCCAGGGACAGGTTGTCGAAGTCGAGACGGCCCCGGTAATGCGCGCGCGAGGCCACGCAGACAATGCGCGAGGGCGCGCTCTGTTTGAGCAGATCCAGCAGGCGCAGGGTGGTGATGAAATAGCCCAGGTGGTTGATGGCCAGGGTCATCTCGACGCCCTTGGGCGTCAGTTCGCGCTTGCTCAGCATCAGGCCCGCGTTGTTGACCAGCACATGCAGGGCGCTGAAGTGTTTGTGAAATTCCGATGCGAAGGTCTCGATGGACGCCTGATCGGCCATGTCGGCGATCATCAGGTGTACGTCCTGGTTTCCCGACGCGCCGATGATCTCTTCCCGCGCGGCCTTCCCCTTGGCCTGGTTGCGGCAGACGATCACCGTGGTGGCCCCCGCGCGCGCGATTTCCCTGGCGGTGACCTTGCCGATGCCCGCGTTGGCGCCGGTGATCACGGCGATCTTGCCCTTGAGGCTGACGGATGATGATGTCATGTTGGTTTCCCGGTGATCGTTGAAGTTGCGGTCGCACACGGGAACATAGGACATGGGCATGGAAACGCAACGTCAATGGGCGCTGGAAGTCGCCCGCATCCTCCGCTCCCGGGGGTACGAAGCGGTGTTCGCGGGGGGCTGCGTGCGCGATGCGCTGCTGGGCCGGCCCGTCTCCGATTTCGACGTGGCGACCAGCGCGCTTCCGGCGGAGGTGATGGCGATCTTCCCCCGCTGCGTTCCGGTGGGAGAACACTTCGGCGTGGTGCGGGTGGTCCGGGAGCCCGGCGTCGAAATCGAAACCGCCACCTTCCGCTCCGACGGCCCCTACCTCGACGGCCGCCGCCCCTCTTCCGTGCGTTTCTCCAGCGCGCGGGAGGACGTGCTGCGGCGGGACTTCACCGTCAACGGCATGCTCCAGGAGCCGGAAACCGGCGAAGTGCTGGATTATGTGGGCGGCCGCGAAGACCTGATGCGCGGGATCATCCGCGCCATCGGCGATCCGGATCGGCGTTTCGCGGAGGACAAACTGCGTCTGATCCGCGCCGTGCGCTTCGCCGCGCGCCTGGGCTTCCGCATCGAACCGGCGACCTGGCGCGCCATCCAGCGCTGGGCTCCGCGCATCCACGAGGTCAGCGCGGAACGCATCCGCGACGAGTTGTGCAAGATCCTGGCGGGACCAGACGCCGGCCGCGCGTTCCATCTGTTGCAGAACTCGGGTCTGCTCCGCGAAATCCTGCCGGAAATGGACGCCATGGTGGGCTGCGAACAGCCGCCGGAATTTCATCCCGAGGGGGATGTATTCACCCACACCTGTCTGCTGTTCGACTGCATGAACGAGCCGAAATCACTGGAGGTGGCGCTCGGCGCGCTCTTCCATGACATCGGCAAGCCGCCCACGTTCACGCGGACCGATCGCATCCGGTTTCATGGCCATGAAACCGCCGGCCTGCCGATGACGGAGAACATCATGCGGCGGCTCCGTTTTTCCAACGCCCAGATTGAACTGACGAAGGAACTGGTGGCGGATCACCTCAAATTCGCCTCGGTCATGAACATGCGCGCCGCCACGCTGAAGCGTTTTCTCCGGCGCGAAAGTTTTCCATTTCACCTGGAACTCCACCGCATTGACTGCATGGCTTCCCATATGGACATGCGGGCGTATGAATTTTGCCTGCGCAAGCTGGACGAACTGGCGAGGGAGCCGCCGCCCCGCCCGCGCCTGGTCACCGGAGAAGACCTCAAGCAGCTTGGGCTGGCTCCTGGCCCCCGTTACCGGGAAATCCTGGACGCGGTTGAAGACGCCCAGCTTGAACAGCCGGAATTGGACCGGGAGCAGGCCCTGGACATAGCCCGGCGGCTGGCCGCGTCAGCGCAGGGTATCCCCTGATCCGCGGTGGTAGTACGCGCCGCCCTGCCCGTGGGATTCGCTGATGGTCACCTCCAGCCCCGCCACCACGCCGGCCGGATAACGATCCCCCAGCAATTCAACGAACTGCCTCGCGAACTCCATCGCCAGCGTTTCCACCACGATATTGGTCAGCGGCAACAACAGCACTTCATCCGCGGGCGCGACATAGTGTTTTCCACAAAGCTCGAACTCGATCTCGCGGCTGTCCCGCCGCTGGATGCGGAAATGCGGGCAGTGGGCGGCCAGAATCAACTGCTGGTCCCAGCGCAGGCACAGGTTGCTCAACACCTGCTTGATCATTCCAAAATCCACCAGCGACTGAAACTCGACGTTGGTCAGATCGAAGGCCACGGTCACCTGGAAATTGTGACCATGCAGCCGCTCCTTGGTCCCGTCGGGAAAGACGGTCATATGAGCCGCGGAAAACTTGTGGGTGTCCTTGCCGACGTAGATGCGGTGAATGCTCTGGTTCATGTCCCCCTCGCCTTGTCGCGCAGCAACCGGATCAATTCTTCCAGGACCTGCTCCGTGGCGAGATCGCTGGTGTCCACGATCATGGCTCCGGGAGCGGGCTTCAGGGGCGCGGCTTCGCGGGTGCGATCGCGCTCGTCCCGCTCGATCAGATCCCGGAGCACCTCCTCGAATGGCGGCGCCGCGCCTTTGGCCGCCAGTTCGGCGTGACGGCGGCGCGCGCGGACTTCCGGGCGCGCGTCGAGAAAAAATTTCGCGGCGGCGTCGGGGAAAATCACCGTTCCGATGTCCCGGCCTTCCAGCACCGCCGAACCGTTTCCACCCAGACGCCGCTGCAAATCCACCAAGGCCGCGCGGACCTGCGGCCACTTCGACACCAGGCTGGCGCCCCGGGAAATTTCCGGGGTCCGGATATCCAGGCTGACATCGCGGCCTTCCAGCAGGACCGCGTTTCCTTCCTCGCGGGCGGCGAATTCCATGGGCAGGCCCGCCGCCAGGGCGCCCAGCGCATCGCCGTCATCCCACGGCGCGCCATGGCGGAGCGCGTGCAGCGCCAGCGACCGGTAAATGGCTCCCGTGTCAATATGGCGAAAGCCAATGCGCCGGGCGAGCAGCCGGGCGATGGTGGATTTTCCGGAACCGACAGGTCCATCAATCGCGATGATCCAGTCTTCCGGCAACGCGGTCTGATTCACAGGTTTTCTCCGCTCAAGCGGCCAAGGGTGGTGAAAAATCCGGGCCATGAGGTTTCGACCCATCCGGCGTTGCGGATGCGGATGGGTCCCCGGGCGCGGCAGGCCGCCGCCGCGAAGGCCATGGCGATGCGGTGATCGCCCCCGCTGTCCACCTCGCCGCCATTCCATTCGCCGATCCCGGTGATGTCAACGCCATCCTCGCGTTCAACAACCGGAACTCCCAGCGCGCGGAGGTTGGCCGCAATCAGCGTGATGCGGTCGGACTCCTTCACCCTCAATTCGGATGCGCCGCGGATGCTGGTTTCGCCATCCGCGGCCGCGGCGAGAATGGCGGCGATGGGCAATTCGTCAATGCCGCGCACGACCCACTCGCCGCCGATGTTGACGCCCTCCAGCCGCGATGAACGGACGGTGATGGTCCCCACCGGCTCCCCCGCGGACACGCCTGGTTTCGCGGCCTCGAAATCCCCGCCCATGGCGGACAATATCTCCAGGAAACCCGTGCGCGTGGGGTTCAATCCGCAATCCTCCACGCGCAGCGATCCGTCGCGGGCGAGGGCGGCGGCGGCGATGAAGAACGACGCGGCGGAGATATCGCCGGCGACCCTGACGCCACACGCGGGCCAGCCATCCACCCGCCGGGTGGTGATCGTGTAGCCCTCCGCCGATACGGGCAGCCCGAAATAATGAAACAGACGCTCCGTGTGATCGCGGGTGGGCGCGATCTCGACAACCTGCGTCTCTCCCTCGGCGTAGAGGCCCGCGAACATCACCGCGCTTTTGACCTGGGCGCTGGGGGCGGCCATTTCACAACGCGCGCCTCGCAACGGCGTCCCATGGATCGTCAGCGGCGCCCTGCCCTGGCGCGATTCAATCCGGGCGCCCATCCGCGCCAAGGGATCCGTCACCCGCGCCATGGGCCGCCGCCGCAGGGACTCATCGCCATCGAGGATGGAGCCGAATCCCTGGCCCGCCAAGACGCCCGCCAACAGCCGCATGGCCGTGCCGCTGTTGCCGCAATCGAGAATTCCGGCGGGCGGCCTGGCCGGGCGCATGCCCGCTCCCGTCATGCGAATGGAGTCTCCATCCACCGCCGCCCGCGCGCCCAACGCCTGTGCGATCGCAATCATATTCACGTTGTCCGCGCCGTATTCGCGCGCGGTGATGACCGCCTCGCCCCCGGCCAGCGCGTTCAGCAGAATCGCCCGGTGCAGAATGGATTTGTCCGCCGGCGGAACCAGCACGCCCTGAATCCGCCGCAACGGCGGGATGATTACTTCGCGGTTCATGTTCCGGTCCGCCCTTCGCAACCCAATATGAACTGGCGGAATTCATCCTTCAACCGCGCGGCGGGCCATGGCTCCTCAATCCAGCGGAAGCCAGGTTCGGCGCGAAACCAGGTGCGCTGGCGCTTCGCATAGCGGCGGGTATCCGCGATGGCCTGCTCACGAAATTCATCCATGCCTATTTCGCCATGCAGATAGCGGATGGCCTGCGCATAGCCAATGGCCTTGAGCGGCAGGGCGTCCGGATTCAGCCCCAATTCCAGCAGTTCGCGGGTTTCCTCCAGCAGGCCGGCTTTCACCATGGCGTCGAATCGCGCCGCGATGCGCTGGCGATGGTTTTCCCGGTCCGGGTCCAGCATCACGCCGCGCCAGACGTATCCCGGGGAATCCTTCCCGCCCGATTGCAACTGGCGGATGGTCCGGCCCGTCATGCGCGCAACTTCCAGCGCGCGGATCAGCCTGGACTGATCGGCGGGAGCCAGTTCGCGCAGCGATTGCGGATCGGCCCGCGCCAATTCCTCGCGGATGGCCGCGCCGCCGTCGCGTTTCCACGAAGCCTGAAGCTCCACGCGAAGTTCCGGATTGGCCGGCGGCAGGCGGTGAAGCCCATGCGCCAGCGCCCTCCACCACAGTCCCGCTCCCGCCACCACCAGCGGCGTCTTGCCCCGGCGGAGAATCTCCGCAATCGTCTCCCGGGCGATGCGTGCGAATTCCCCCGCGGACAACGGCTCGCGGGGATCGCGAAAGCCCGTCAGATGATGGGGCGCCAGTTTCATCTCCTCAGGCGTTGGAGCGGCGGAGCCGATGGCGCAGCCCCGGTAGACCTGGACGGAATCCACGTTGACGATTTCGGCGTCCAGCGCGCGCGCCAGTTCAACGGCCAGGGCGGTTTTTCCGGCGGCCGTGGGCCCCGCGATGACGATCAGGCGGCTCACGTGCGGTGAAACCAGCGGGCGATTTCCGGAAGGCCGATATTCACCGAAACCGGCCTGCCATGCGGGCAGTGGGCGGAGAACTCCGTTTCATCCATGGCCCGGAAGAGCGCCATGATTTCCTCGTGGGTCAGGCGGTCGCCCGCGCGAACGGAAGAGTGACAGGCGCACGAGGCGTAGACATCTCCCACCGCTTCATGCAGCGAGGCGTACGACGCGCCGGAAGATATTTCATCCAGCAGGTCGCTCATGATGCGCGGGACATTGGCGCCGGCCAGCACCTCCGGAATTTCCCGCACCGCGTAACTGGAGGGACCGGACGGCTCCACCACGAAACCCAGCTTCTCCAGTTCGTCCGCGTGGGCGGAAAGCTGGTGGCGCTGCGCGGGATTGAGTTCCAGTTCGACCGGCAGCAGCAACACCTGACGGGGCACCTCGCCGCGATGGTATTGCTCCATCAACCGCGTATAGGTCACGCGCTCGTGAGCGGCGTGCTGATCCACCACCACCAGGCCATCGGGACCTTCCGCGACCAGGTACGTGCCGGCGAATTGCCCCACCGGCCTCAACAGGGAGAAGAAAGCTTTCTTCCCTGCTCCCCCGGCGGAAGGGTCCGGCTGTTCCTCCCATTTCCGCGGCGGCGCGGCGAAGGATTCCTGGTCCGGCCTGTCTGGCTGAACAATATATCCCTTGTCTCCGTTTGCCGGTCTTGCGGCCTGGGGCGCGATGGGATTGGCCGGCATGGCGATTCCGCCTGGCGTTCCATGGGAGCCGCGATCCGCCGCCGGACGCGGAACACCCGCCGGCGGCGCGGAAAGCGCCCCGGAGGGTGAAATGGAATGGGCGGGCCCCATGGCGCGCGCGGGCTCCAGCACATAATTTTTGCGGGTGAATCCGGCGTCCCGCGCCCAAGGAGCCGGACGCAGCACGCTGGTCAGCGCCTCCCGCACCGCGCGGTAGACCAGGCCGCTGTTTTCAAAGCGCACCTCGACTTTTTGGGGATGCACGTTCACATCCACCAGCCCGGGATCCATGACGATCTCCAGAAACACCGCCGGATAGCGTCCCTTGGGCAGCACGTTTTCGTACGCATCGAGAATGGCGCGCTGCACCCCGCGATCGCGGACGAACCTGCCATTCACATAGGTGTACATCAGGCGCTGCGTGCTCTGGGAAACCTCCGGATATCCGGCGTATCCGCGCACCTCAACGCCATTGAGCGAGCCTTGCGCGGCGAGCAGGCGCCGCTCCAGTTCGCGGCTGGCCAGTTGGGTGATGCGCCGCTCCCGCGATTCGCCCGCGGGCAGATCAAAACTCTCCCGTCCGTCGCGCAGGTAACGGAAGCGGACATCGGACCGCAGCAGCGCCAGCCGGATAAACGCCTCGGTCAGGTGGGACTCCTCGGTCGGAGGCGATTTGAGGAATTTCCGGCGGGCCGGCACATTGAAAAACAGATCGCGCACTTCCACGGACGTTCCCGGCGCCAATCCCGCCGGACTGATCTCCTGATTCTGTCCGCCGGTGATCTGGATGCGATGGCCTTCGCCGCCGCTGGTCCGGCTGGCCATGCTGAACCGGCTGACGGATGCGATGGAGGGGATCGCCTCACCGCGGAATCCCAGGGTGCGGATGTGGAACAGATCCTCTTCGCTGGCGAGTTTGCTGGTGGCGTGACGCCGCACCGCCAGTTCCAGGTCTTCGCGCGACATGCCGCAGCCATTGTCGGTGACGCGAATCAGCCTCGACCCCGCCCCTTCGATCTCCACCGTGATGAGCGTGGCGCCCGCGTCCAGGGCGTTCTCGACCAGTTCCTTGAGCACGCTGGCCGGACGTTCGACCACTTCGCCGGCGGCGATGCGATCCGCCAGGTGGGGCGGCAACAGCCGGATGCGGCGGGTGGTTTCATTCATGGGGAACCGGGCGGAAAACGGATCGGATTGACTGGATGACAGCCTGGATGTAAACGCGAAACGGATTGTAAGAAGCCGTATTCCAGGCTGTCAACGCGGAGGGGAAAGGCTTGAGCGAACAGAAAGTCATGCCCCGCGCCATCGCCCGGCGCGTCGCCGTCACCATCAACAACACTCCGGTGGCGCTGCGTCTGCTCCAGCGCCTGGAAAACAACCCCGCGTTTTCCTCGATCCTGCTTCTGGGAACCGACACGCCGGCGATCGCCACGCGGCGGGCGGAATTTCATCGCATGGATCTTTCGCAGCCGCAGAGCGCGCTGGCTCTGCCCGCGCTGCTGCGCGAGCGCGGGATCAACGTATTCGTACGCCAGCGTTTTTTCGAGGCCCCCGCCCGCGACGCCGCCTGGGCCCACGAACTGGAAGCCATCGGCGCCATGTACGTGCTCAACGCCTGCGCGGAAGCGGGCGTCGAGCGCATCATCATTGGCAGTTCGACAACGGTCTACGGCGCGCAGCGGAGCAACCCGAACTACCTTTCCGAAGACCATTTTGGAAGGTCCAATCCCGGGCCGCTGCTGTTCGAGGATCGCGCCGAGGTGGAGCGCCAGGCCATCGAATTCCGCAAACGCAATCCGCAGGTGGAGGTGGCGGTGCTGCGCTTCGCCACCCTGCTCAGCGAAGGCGTGGACAACTTCATGACCCGTTACCTGACCGCGCGCGTGACTCCGGTGGTGATGGGCTTCGACCCCCTGGTGCAGTTCCTTCACGCCGACGACGCGGTGGACGCCATCACCATGGCTCTCGACGCCGGGAAAGTGAACGGCGCATACAACATCGTGGGACGCGGCGTGCTGCCGTTGTCGGCGGTGATCAAGCTGGTGGGCCGCATGCCCGCCCCCGTTCCCGAAGGGCTGCTGCGCGCCGGGCTGCGCAGCGCATGGTCGCTGGGAATATCGGACATTCACCCGCGCATGGCGCGCTACCTGAAATACCTGTGGGTGGCCGACGGACGCCGCGCCGAGCGCGAACTGGGCTTTGTGGCCAAATACGACGTGCAGGACTGCCTGCGGGATTTCCGCAAGGGCTTGGAGTCCCGCGGCATGATCCGGGTTTGATGCGGGAGACGATGCAATGGCGAAAAAGGGATTAGGTTCCAATCCGTTTGGCGAAGCCGGCTCCGCATCCAGGAGCGCGGGCGGGAAACGCTCCAAACCGGGGAAGGGCAAGCCGCCGCAAAAATCTCCAGCGGCCAAAACCGGGAACAAACCGCCGCCGGCGGCGAAGGCCGCTGGCGCGTCCAAGCCGCCGCGGCCCGCTTCCGTCCCACCCAGGACGGGAACTCCGTCCCCAAAACCGGCGGCGCCAAAGGCCGCCAGCCCGGCTGCACCCTCCACAAACAAACCCGCTCCCGGAAAAGCCGCCGCGAAAACTTCTTCTCCAGCCAACAAGCCGCCGCCAGCCAAATCAGGTCCGCCGCCGGCGAAGGCCGTTCCATCGAAACCGGCTTCCGCTTCAGGCGCAGCCCGGCCCGCCCCCGCGGCGGCCGCCAAAAAACCCATTGCAGCGCCAGCGGGGAAAGCTGTCCCAGCCCCCCCGGCGAAGCCTGCCGCCAAACCAGCCTCCACGCTGCCGCCGCCGCTGCCGCTCAAACGACCGAAGCCCGCCGCCACGGGAAAAGTGGAGGTGGTGCTCCCCTCCCCGCCGCCACAATCCGCGGCGGCCACACCAGCTCCACCGGCCAGGGACGGCGGCTCTTTTCCGCCGGTGAAAAACAAACGCACTCCGGCCGCCAAGGCGAAAAAGCCCGCCCCGGCGATGGATGAAAGCAGCATCCCGCTGGATCGCCCTCTCGAATCGGTGCTGCGGGCGGTGCAATCCGCCGCCGATGAAGCCCGCAGGATGGAGGAGGAAATCCCGGCGCCGCCGCCCGCCCCGGAAACACCGCCCGGATCCCCGCCGGCAGCCGCCGGCGCGGCGATGGAATCCGAAGCGGAAATTCTGATCGAACTGAAGCCCATCACGCCGGACATCGAAACCTCGAAAGAGTTGCTGGAACTTGACCACGCGGCGGAAATCCCGGAAGCGGCGGCGCTCCCGGAGGCCACGGTGGTTCAGGAAGCATCGGGCGCGCCGGTGATGGATGGACCGCCGCCCATTCGCCCTCAAACCGGCGGGAGTCCCGCCGCGGCGCTGATCAACGAACTGCAGGCGCTGCTGACCTCATTCCCGGATGAAGTGCAGAAGCTCCAGCAGCGCACCGGCGGCAAGGGGCTGGAGATTGGCGCGCGCATGCTGGCCTCCCTGCGCGACTCGCTGTCCACGCTGTCGCCCCAGGGATATTCAAGCCAGTGGGGCGCCATGGGGATGAGCGAACCGGGCGCGGCCATGGACGAGTTCGGTCTCGACCCGGTGTACGAGGAAAAACTTCAGCCGTTTTTCGATTTCCTCTACTACTATTACTTCCGCGCGGAGGTCAGCGGCATTGAAAAGGTTCCGGCGCAAGGCCGCTGCATGCTCGTGGTCAATCACTCCGGAGCCTTGCCTTACGACGCCATCATGCTGCGCACCGCTTTCCAGAATGATCACCCGGCGCAGCGGCAGCTCCGCTTTCTGGTCGAGGATTCCATCTTCTACTTCCCGGTGCTGGGGCCGATGATGTCCCGCGTCGGCGGCGTGCGCGCCTGCCAGGAAAACGGCGAACGCCTGCTGGAAAGCGGCCAGCTTATCTCCGTGTTTCCAGAAGGGCTGCTGGGCATGGGCAAGCTGTTTGGCGAGCGTTACCAGTTGCAGCGCTTCGGGCGCGGCGGGTTCATCAAACTGGCGCTGCGCACCGGCACGCCCATCGTGCCGGCCGCGATTGTCGGCGCGGAGGAGATTCACCCGCTGGTCGCCAAACTCCGGGTGGGCAGAAGCCTGGGATTGCCGTTCGTGCCCGTCACCTTCACTTTCCCCTGGCTGGGCCCGCTGGGATTGATGCCCTTCCCGGCGAAGTGGCGAATCGCCTTTGGCGATCCGGCGCCGCTGAAACAGTATTCACCGGCGGACGCCGAGGATCCGGTGCTGGTGCAGCGGCTTTCAATGGATATTCGCGGGCGCGTGCAGGAACTGCTCAATGGCCTGCTGCAAAGCCGCCGCTCCGTGCTGGCGGGGTGAACACAATCGCGGCGGAGCCTATTTCCCGCCCGGCGCCTGATCGAGGGCGTCCAGGGCCTCGCCAATCTGGCGGAGCAACGCCTCTTTCCCCTTCGCTTCGTTGGCGGGAGACGGGCTGCTGAAACGCACCAGGCCGTTGTTATCCAGCCGTTGCAACCGCAGCGATGGAACAGTCACGGCGGCGGAGCCGGCCACGCTGCCGCCGATCATCAACCCCACCTTGCGTTTGACCAGGATTTTCCGGATGCAGTCTGGTTTGTCCCCGCAGGCGGCGAGCTTTTTGGCTGGCCGGGGTTTCAGATGCGCCGCCGCGTTGCCGGGGTCCACCGGCGTCCAGCCCCGGGCGGTCAGGGCCCCGTACAATCCATCGGTGAAGGACTTGCGGCGGGCGTCGTTCATATTGGCCCACACAAAAGGCTGTATCCAGGCCAGTCCCTTTTTCACGGGCGTGGAAGCCGGTTTTCCGGCTTCCGGCGGTTTGGATTCCGCTGGAACAGCGGCGGCGGCCGCCGTGACCGGTCCGGCGGCGGCTCCTTGCGGCGCTTCTTCCTCGAATCCCGGAGCAGCTTCCTTGCCTGGAGCGGATGGGCTGGCTGCCGCGGGCGATGGCGGCGCATCCGCGCCAAAGGTTGGAACCTCGGCTTCTTCTTCGGCGAATACCGGCGGTGATTTCTCCGCCCCGGGCGCCTTCTCTCCGGTCACCCGGATGAGCCGCTTGGCCATCCAGCCTTCTTCCCCTTTTTTGGAACGGACCTTCCACCAAGGGCCCTTCTTATCCAGGATATCAACCGCTTCGCCCTTTTTCAGCTTCGCCACGGGTTTTCCGGTCTTGTAGGAAGGCTCGTGGAGAATGTCGCGCGGCGCCGTCAATACTCCGCTTTCCGCCCACGCGATGACAGGAAGCAGCCAACACAGCAACAAAAAACCGAACCTCAGCCCGCGCATGTCTACTCCTCAAAGAACGTGGCGGCAGTGTATCCGGTTTGCATCAGCCTGAAAAATTTTTAACAACACGCCATGGATACAAATAATCCGGTGGAAGCCCCTGACTGGAAGCCCGCGAACCACCCGGTCCGGCCCAGCAGGTTGACACCCACACGGGGCGGCCCTAGCTTGCCGCGCGACGAACGCCCGTTCCCCGGAGGCCAGTTCCATGGCGTCGAGCAGCACCGCGCTTTTCCAGGAAATTGACCGGTTCATTGACGAGACGCTTCCCCGTCTGCTGGAGGTGCGCCACCACATCCACGCCCATCCCGAATTGTCCTGGCATGAATACGAAACCGCCGCGTTTCTCGCCCGCCACCTCAAGGAAGCGGGCCTCCAGCCCCGCGAAGGCCTGGCCGGCCCCGGATTCACCGCGGAAGTCGAAGGCGTGGTGTCGGGGCCCGCCATTGGCTACCGCTGTGACATGGACGCCCTTCCGGTCATGGAAACCTCGGGCAATCCATGGTCTTCCACCCGGCCCGGGGTGATGCACGCCTGCGGCCACGACCTGCATTCCACGGTGGGCCTGGGCATGGCGCTCATCGCCGCGCGTTTCCGCGGCCATTTTCCGGGCAGCGTCCGTTTTCTGTTCCAGGCGGCCGAGGAAGTGGTGCCGTCAGGGGCGGACGCCATGTGCAAGGCGGGAGCGGTGGATGGAATCGAGGCGCTGTGGGCGCTGCATGTGGACCCGCGCTTCAAGGCGGGCCAGGTGGGACTTCGCTATGGAGTGGTCACCGCCGCCGCCGATCTGTACCGCATCCGCATCATCGCCCAGGCGGGTCATTCCTCCCGGCCCTATCTTTCCCGCGACGGCCTGCTGATGGCCGCCAAGGTCATTGAAGCCATTTACCAGATCGTGCCCACGCGCATTGATCCGCTGAAAACCGCCGTGGTGAATGTCGGCATGACCCATGGCGGCGGCGCGCCCAACGTCATCTGCGGGCAGGTGGATCTGGCGGGAACCATCCGCACCTTCGACAAAAACGTCCGGGACGCCATCCCGGAGTTGATCCGCGAGATCGCGGGCGGAATCGTGCGCTCCATGGGCGGCGAGATGGAGTTGGAACTCGAACGCGGCTCGCCACCCCTCTACAACGACGAGAAACTGGTCCATGGCATGCACCAGGCGGCGAAGGAACTGCTGGGGGATGACAATATCTTCATCCTGGAAAACCCCAGCACCGGCGGCGAGGATTTCAGTTGCTATTCGGCCTATACCCGCACCGCCATGCTGCGCCTGGGCGCGCGTCTGGAAAACAAGCCCGTGGTGGATCTGCATCACCAGGATTTTGAAGCCAGCGACGGGGCCATCCGGGTGGCGCTGCGGCTGATGTCCCGCTCCCTGATAAACTACCTGATCAACGGCGTGGGGAGATAAAAAATCCCAGCCGCCCGCTTCCGGCCCGCACGGGTTCATCCGCAAAAACAGGCGTTTGTCAGGGCGTGCAAACGCCGGCGAGTTTTTCTCCCGCCGTTCTGGCGAGCGCGGCGTTGAGATCATCCGGCGGCAAGATCAGTTCGCCGCCCAGCTTCCCCAGCAGCGCGGAGGAGGTTTTCGCATCCAGATCATGCGCAGCCATGGCCTTTTCCAGTTCAGCCCGGGGAATTTTGATTTCGCCGCTGACAGACGACTGCTGAACCTTGATGGCGGGACAACCTTCCCCTTCCTGGGCGAGGACCAGGGAAACGGGCGCGCCGGCGGGCGCGAGCACGGTGACGGTGGTGTCCTTCTCCAACACGCCAGCCAGCGCGGGAAAATGGACATCCACCCGGTTGGTGAGCCCAATACGCGCATCCAGCCTGAGGACGCCCAGGCCCGCGCAGGGGCACGACTGTTTGCCGTTCATCGCCATGCCAGCGCCGTCCGGAGTGATGGTCCACGGCCCTGATTTGGATGCGCCGCTCAGCACAATTTCCGTCCCCTTGAATTCCATCTGGCCTTTGAACTGGACGGCGGCCGCGGGTTTGCTGGCGTCCGCCGGCTGATGGGTCAGCACCGCGGAGGCGGAGTTCTCCATGCCGTTGGCCGTGCTCACGCCCCAGGGCGTCTTGTTGAAGCCGGGCATGAGCAGCAAATCGCCGGTCAAACGCCTGCCTGCAATGGCGAAGCGATCATTGAATTGCAGCGGCTGACTGGTGGCGCGGGCGGTCACCGCGGCGCCTCCGGCGCCGCCGCTGGCGGAACAACCGGGAGCCGAAAAATCCAGGGTGACGGTGGGCGTGCCCCTGGACACCGCCGGACAATCCTTGTCCGCAAGCGGAGAAGCCGGATCAACTCCCAGCAATTCCCGCACCGCTGGAACACGGGTGACCGCCATCAGGCCGGTGGCGGCGGCGTTCCAGGCGCGCACGGGACCCTCCCAGTCCACCTGCGGCGTACTGGATACAATCGTGAGGGATGGGCGCCAATCCTGCGCCGGACCCGTATCCCGGGCGGTCCGATCAGTGGTCCCGGCGTCGCCCAGGGCGGGAACCTCGGCATCCGCCGTATCACCGCCGCCACAAGCGAGAAGAAAGAATCCGGCGGCTGCAATCCATTGTTTCATGGGTGTTTTCTCTCAAAAAAAGCGGCCAGAGTTCCGTGACCCTGGCCGCTGGTCTGGATGATCCGCACCCCGTCAGTTGGTGACGTTGAGGATCAGTTCGTTGGAGGCGCCGCCGCCCGGCTTGGGATTCAGCACCTTGATCTTGAGCTGCCCCGCTTCCTTCAGGAACGCCGCCGGCACGGTCGCCTTGACCGAGGCGGCGTTCACAAAAGTGGTGGTGAGCGGAGCGTCGTTGACCAGGATCAGACTGCCCTGCACGAACGCATTGGCGTCTCCCGTGACGGTCAGTTCAAAGTCCGGATCGCCCTTCTTTTTCCCGCCCGGACTCAACGACACCAGCGATGGAACCGGATTCGACGCCAGCACGATGAACTTCACCGCCGGAATCGCCGCGCCGGTTCCCGTGACGGTCAAATCCAGTTCGGCCGCCGCCGCCAGCCTGGCCTTGGGCAGGGTCGCCTTGATCTGCCTGACGTTGTCGAAGGTGGTGGTCAATTGCTGCCCGTCGAACACCACCTTGACGGCGCTGCTGAACCAGTCGCCGGTGACGGTGACCGGCAGATCGTTGGCCCCGGCGACGGCGGTATTCGGACTCACGCCGTCAATGCGCGGCGTGTTCTTCGCCGTGACGGTGAAATTCACGCGCGGGCTGTCGGTGGTCCCGTTGTAGTAGACCTCCTTCACGCCGGTGGCGGCGAGTTGGGCGGCGGGAACCTGCGCGGTGATGCGGGTGGATGACACAAAGGTCGTGGTCAGGTCGGTTCCGCCGAAATTGACCTTGCCGCCGCTCGCGAAGTTGGCCCCCTCCACCTCGATGGTGAAGGCGTCCCCATCTTCCGGCGCCGAGGTCGGAATCAGCGAAACAATGACCGGGGCGTTGGCTGCTCCGCCCGAATTGAGAACCGTGAACTTGACCGGATTGGACACGGCGCCGCCGGTGTTCTTCACCACCACATCCACCAGGCCGGCGTTGACCACCGCCGTCGCCGGAATGACCGCCACGATTTCCGTGGGGGTCAGCGACTTCGGCGTGATGCCCGCTTCGGTTCCAAAATCCACCGTCGAACCGGTCTTGAAACCACGTCCGCGGATGGTCAGATCAAACGGTCCCGTCGCCTTGACCAGGCTGACGGGCGACAGGCGGTTGATGATGGGCTGGGCTTTGGTCACCGATAGTTTCAACGTGTTGGAATTGACCGATCCCGGGTTCTTCACCGTGACGTTCAGCACCCCTTCCGAAGCAACCGCCGAGGCCGGAACTTCAACCACCATCTCATCCGCCTTCAGGGTTTTGGCGGACAGGTTGACGGCGGTTCCCGCATCCGTCAGCGCTCCGGCGGCGAAATCGGAACCCTTCAGGGTCAGGTCGAATTTCGCGGAGCCGGCCTCCACGGCGGACATGCTCAGGCTGGACAGGACCGGACGCTGCGACATGACCTTGAACTTCACATCCTGCGAGGTGGTTCCACCGCCGGGGGGAGGCGTGGTCACCCGCACGGTTTTGTCTCCCGGCGCGGCGAGGATGGAACTCGAAGCCGGAATCACCGCGGTCAATTCCTTGACGGATTTGAAGGTGGTCTGCAGGTTGGTTCCATCAATGCTGACAAAGCTGTTCGACACGAATTTATCGCCCGTGATGGTGACCGTGATTTCCTTGCCTTCAGCCAGGGCGGAGGGCGGGAAAATGGCGTCCAGCACTGGCGTGGGTCCTTCCACGGGGAAGGTCACCGCCGTCGAAGTGCCGCCGCCGGGAGCGGGATTCCACACCGTCACCTGCACATTGCGGGAGGCCGCGATGGCCACCGCGGTCACGGTCGCCGATAGTTCGGTGCTCTTGACGAATTCGGTGCTCAGCGGACCGCCGTCGAACTGCACGCGCGCGCCGTCCACGAAATTCTCGCCAAGGACCTTGAGGGTGAATTCCGTGCCGCCCGCGGTCGCCTTGTTGGGCTGAAGGCTGGTGATCTTCGGAACCGGGTTGGGAGCGGTGATGGTGAAGGTCACCTCCGCCGAATTGCCGCCGCCGGGCGGAGGATTGCGTACCGCGACCTTCACGCTGCCCGCGTTGGCGATGGCGGCGGCGGGGATATCCGCCTGCAGCTTGGTGCTCGACACAAAATTGGTGATGCGCTCCTGTCCCGCGAAGACCACCCGGGAATCCTGGATGAAGTCCTTGCCTTCCACCGTCAGGGTGAACACGCCCGATCCCGCCACCACCGAGGAGGGAGAAAGGGTCGAAATCGCGGGCACGGGATTGGGTTTGCCGGTGACGGTGAACTTCACCTGCGCCGAAGGACCAGAGGGCGCGGGGTTGCGCACAATCACTTCCACTTCGCCCACCTTGGCCACCTGGGCCGCCGGCACGATCGCCGTGAGTTCGGTTGCGGAGACGAATTTGGTCTGCAGATCCGCTCCGCCGAACACCACCACCGAAGCGGCCTCGAAATTCTTGCCCTCCACCGCCAACTCGAATTCGGCGGCCCCCACCTCGATGGTGCTGGGCTTCAGGTTGGTGATGGCCGGGGCGTCCGCCTTGGTCTTCTTGCGGATGGTGAAGGTGATCGGGGCGGAATCGCCGCCGCCCGGCTGCGGGTTGGATACAATGACATCCACGTCGCCCGCCTTGGCGATATCCGCGGCGTTGATGAAGCCTGACAGCGTGGTGTCCGATTCAAACGATGTGGCGACCTCGCGCGGACCAAACTTGATCCTCGACTGACGGATAAAGCCCTGACCCACCACCTTGAGCTGGAATGCGGGTCCGCCTTCCTCCGCGCTGGTCGGGTCCAGTTCGGTGATTTTGGGCGCCGGGTTCGAGGGCGGGGATACGGTGAACACCACCGATTTGGAACGTCCGCCGCCCGGCGCGGGGTTGATCACCACCACGTCCACCGGTCCCTCGCGCGCGATCAACTCCGCCGGAATCTCCACCTCGATTTCCGTCGCGGTGACAGCCGATGGCGTCAGTTCGCGGGCGCCGAAAAACACCGCGGCCCCCTCGACAAAATTGCTGCCGCTGATTTTCAGCTTGAAGGCGCCGGACCCCGCTTCCTTTGTCGTGGGGTCCAGGGTGCCGATGACGGGCAAGGGATTGCTTTCCGTCAGGGTGACTTCCGCCATGCCCGATTTGTTCTTGTCCACGCCCGAGGTGGCGCGGACGATGATCTTGCCAGACGGTTTTTTGGGCGGCGCGGAATAACGGCCGTTGGCGTCCACCAGACCGAAGGGCGTGCCGCCGTCCACGGTCCAGGAAACGGGGCTGTTGGGAATCAGTTTGCCGCCCGGCGCGAAGACCTCCGCCTTGAACTGGAAGCTTTCATTGACGCCAATATTGGCGGCGGCGGGGGTCACCACCACCTTGTCCACCTCGGACACCACATCGCCCTCGACCGTCACGGCGGCCTGATTGGAGATGACGCCATCCGCCGAAGCGGTGATGCTCGCCTCGCCGGACCCCACCGCCGTCACCAGACCGCTGCTGCTCACGGTGGCGACCGCGGGCTTGCTGGACAACCAGGTCAGGGTGATCCCGGAGAGCGGCTTGTTGTTGGCGTCCAGAACCTCCGCGGTGAGTTGCCCGGTTTCACCCGGCTTGAGCGACAGCGAACGCGGGCTGAGGTTGATGATGGACGCCTGTCCGCCTGTTCCACCGCCTCCGCGATCGGTCGTGGAGGCGTCCTTCGCGCCTCCCGGCGTGGTTTCCTCGCCGCCGCAGGCGGCGAAGGTCAGGCCCAGGGTGAGTGCAAGAACTCCAATGGTTCCCAGCTTCTTCATCATGGTGTTTCTCCAGCGTGACAGGTCCCCAACAGGCGCGTGGAGTGTCTATATCCGGAACACCCAAACTGCAAGGCTGGCGGTGTCCGGAAAGCCGTTCCACCCATGGTTGGACGGGGAACAAAACGGTCCGCGGCGCACCGGAATAACGCTTGACACTGATCGTTTTCCACCCGTAGAACGAGGTGGATTCCCGCTCGATCCGGCGCCCCGGCGCCCTGATTTCCGGCGCCCGCCCGCGCCCCCGACAACGGTTTTTCATGAGCCAGCGGAATATCGTCATCATAGACAACGACAAGGACCTCGCCTACGCCATCGCCCACGCCTTCGAGGAAAAGGGATGGCGCCCCCGGGTCGCCGCCGACGCGGAACATGGCTTGGCCCTCGCCCGCGAAACCGTTCCCGACCTGATTTTCCTGGCCGTCGAACTGCCGGACATGAGCGGCTTTTCGGTATGCTCCATGATCAAGCGCGACCGCGCGCTGGGCGCCGTGCCCGTCATCCTGTGCAGCAGCGATTCCAGCCAGGACGTGCTGGATCAGCATTCCCGGCAGAAAAACGCCGCCAACACCTACCTGCTCAAGCCGGTGGAAGCAGGGACGGTGGTCGCCAAGGGGCTGGAGTTGCTGCCCGAATATGAAGATTCGCCCAACCGGCCCTCGACCGTATTGACCAGCGCCATTGAACCGCTGGAAGAGGAGCCGCGCGAAGTCACCAGCGTGTACTCCATTGACGATCTGGAGGGGCAGGCCGGCTCCCGGTCCGCCGGCGGAGACGACGAACTGACCCCGGACGACGAGGACGGCGGCGGGAATGTCCAGCAGGACGTGACCGTCACCGCCTATATTCCGCAGCGGCGCGTCAGCTTCTCGGTGGATGAATTTCTCCGCCAGCTTGAAGAGGACATGGACACCATCGAGCGCGAGGAAGGCGCCGATGACTCCGACCCGGGCGCGGACAGGAAGAAGCGCTCCGGCGCCGACTGGTACGAGTCCAAGCTCAACATCATGCGCGCGAACCTGCGCAAGCGTTCCAAGCAGATCGCCCGTTTCAAGGTCGCGGTGGATTCGCTGCAACGCGAGTTCCGGCAGGCGGAAGACGTGCTGGGGGTTCGCGACAGCGAAATCAAGAACCTGCGCAAGGCCCGGGAGAATTTCCGCGCGCGCATCGCCGATCTGGAAGCGGCGAACGAAGACCTGCGCCAGAAGATTGATGAACTGGCCGGCCGGGTGAACGACATGGAGGCGGCGCGGACGCGGCAGGAAGCCGCCGCGCGCGAACTGTCGGCGGAATACGAACGCAAGCTCAAACACGCGGAAGACCTGCGCGCCCTGCTGGCCGACGAAAAATCCGCCCTCAAGGAAGAATATGAAATCCGGCGCGGCGAATGGCTGAAGGCCAAGGAGACGCTGGATGGACAGATCGCCGCCCTGCGCGCGGAGCACGAACAGACCTCGTCCGCGCTGGAAGAGAGCCTGAAGCAGGCGCGCCAGGCGGCCGGCGAACTGACGGGGCGCCTGGCCGAGGCCCACCGCGAGATCAACGCCGCCCGCTCCGATCTGGAGGAAGCGGTCAGCGTCCGCAACAACCGCATCGCGGAACTGGAAAACGAACTGCTGACGATCCGCGAGGAACTCACCCGGCGGCAGGAGGAGACCGTCCGGCTGATGGGCGAGCGCGACAGCCGCATCCGCCAGCTTGAGTCTGAAATGGACGCCGCCCGCCGCGAGCAGGAAACCGCCGAAGCCGAGATGCACGGCCGCCTGGATCAGCTTGTGGGCGAAATGGAGGCCCTCGCCGCCGCCAAGGAAGCGGTGGAAAATGACCTTTCCGCCCGCCTTTCCGGATTCGAACACAAGGCCGCCTCGCTGGAACAGTCCCTGCGCGAAGCCGTGCGCAAGGCCGCGGAACGCGAGGCCGCCCTGGAAACCCAGCTTGAAGAGGCCAACGAGCGCATTGGTCAGCTTGAAGTCGAATTGATGGACATCCGCACCGAGCGCGACGGCCTCGCCAACGCGCTCGGCGAGGAAAAAGGCCGCGCGGAGGAATTCGCCGGCCTGCTCAAGGAGGAACAGCGGCGCACGGCGCAACTGCGCGACGACCTGGCGGCGCAAAAATCCCAGTCCGAGTTTGATCTGGCGCGGGCCCGCGAGGAGTTGGCGGAGCGTGACAGCGCCATCGGCCAGTTGCGGGAGGAAGCCGAGCTATTCCGTGAAGAATCCCAGGAACGGGAACAGCAGTACGAGCGCGATCACAACGCGCTCAAGCAGATGATCTCGGCGCTGGAGAACGCCCTTGCGCAGGAAAAGCAGACCACGGCCGCCCTGATCGCGGCGCGCGACGAGGCCGTCCGGAACGGCGAGGAACAGGCCCGGAACCTGCAGGGCGAACTGCAGGCGGTCAAACTCGACCTGGAAGCCCGCGAACGGGACCTCAACGGCCAGATTCAGACGCTGGACGGCAAACTCCGGGAGTCCCAGCGCAAGGAACAGGAACTGGCCGCCGCGATCACCGCCGCCGCGGCGGAAAAAGAACAGTTGCAGACGGAGTTCACCGCCCAGTTGTCCAAATGGGAAGACGAACTCAACAACCTCACGGAGCGCGCGGCGACCGCCGAGGCGCGCAATGTCCAGCTTGATCAGCTCATCCAGCGGGAGCGCACGGCCAGCAAGGAATTCGAGACCGAATGGCGCAACCGGTTTGAAGAATTCAAGAAGGAGCGCGACGCCCAGATCACCGGGTACAACCGCAAGCTGGCGGAGGCCGAGGGGCGCATCAGGGCGTTGAAGGAACGGGCGCAGTCCAGCGCGGGCGCCGGAGACGAAAAGGTCAGGGAACTGGAAGAAAAACTCCGCGCCCACGAGGAGAAATTCAACGCCCGGGAGTTGGAATTGCAGCGCACCCAGGCGGAACGGGAACGGTTCCGGCAGGAACTGGCGGAGGTCAACGCCAACGCCGCCCGCGCGGTGCTGGAAGCCGAACAGGACCGCGCCCGCCTGCGCGCCCAGGCGGAAAAGGACATCCAGGCCGTCCGCGAGCAGGCGGCCAACCGCGAGCAGGAGATGCTGCGCAAATTCCAGCCGGAACTGGAAAACGCCCGCAAGCAGGCCGGGGAGCGTGAAGGACGCATGAACGAACTGCAGCCGCGGCTGGAAAAACTCCAGGCCGCGCTGGTGGACGCCGAAGCGCGCATCCGCACGCTCACCGATGAACTGACGCAGGTCCGCCAGACCGCTTCGCAGAGCGGCGGCGTGCTGGCCGAGCGCGAACTGCGCATTGAAGACCTCAAGCGCAAGCTGGATGACATGCGATCCGCCAGCAAGAAAAACGAGGAGCGCATCATCAAGGCCTACGCCCGCGTCCGCGAGGACGCCAAGGTGAAGGAGCGCCTGAAATCCGCCCTCATGCAGTCGCGCGAGGCCATGCGCGCAGCCGGCCTGCCGTTGCCGCCGCTGCCCAATCCCGAAGACCTTGAGACGCCCACCACGCTGTCCACGCCGGAAATGCCCGCCATTGTTCCCGGAGCGCAGGGCGGCGACGCCTGAGCCGCTCCGCCGGGGGGTTGAGGCGTCCGCCAGCTGGTGGTATCAGAAACCATGCCGAACACGCGCCCGCCGGAATCGCTGCTTCAGTCCCTTCGCCAGATTGTGGGCGAGGATGGCGTATCCTTGTCCGCGCCCGATCTGCGGGCCTATTCCCGCGATATGTGTCCCATCACCCACCTGTGGTGGCGGCGCAACGAAACGCCGGCTGAAACCCTGGCGGTGATCTGGCCGCGCACGCCCGTGGAATGCGCCCGCGCCGCCGCGGCGGTCAGCCAGGCCGGTATTTCGATTATCCCCTACGGAGCGGGATCGGGCGTCTGCGGAGGCGTGATCCCAACCGGTCCCGCGATCACGTTCGACCTCAAACGGCTGCGTTTCGTGGAAGAGGTGGATGCGATCAGCGGCGCGGTGCGCGCGGGGGCGGGGGTCATCGGCCAGCACCTGGAGGACGAACTCAACCGGCAGGGATTCACGCTCGGACATTTTCCGTCGTCCATCTACTGTTCCTCGGTGGGCGGCTGGATCGCCGCGCGTTCCGCCGGGCAATGCAGCAGCCGCTATGGAAAAATCGAGGACATGGTGGTGTCGCTGCGCGGCGTCACGCCTGACGGCCAAATGTTCGAGACGCGGAGCTTCTACACGCCCGCGCCAAGCCCGTTGCCCTGGCTGATCGGATCGGAAGGCACGCTGGCCGTGATTGTCAGCGCCAAGCTGCGGGTCCATCCCCTTCCCGAGGCGCGCCAGTTCGCCAGCTTCGGCTTCGACGACGTGGAGCAGGGAACCGAGGCCATGCGCCGCATCATGCAGTGGGGCTTGCGTCCATCGGTGGTCCGCCTCTACGACGAACTGGACACCATGATCGCCATGGGCAAGGGCAAGGACTCCGGCGCAAAGCTGCTGAAGCCCGGCGCGGACAGCGGGCGATGGACCGCGCCCGTGCGCAAATGGCTGTCCTCCCTGCGATCCGATTCGATGCGCGCGGCGCTGGAGCACCCGGGCCTGCTCAATTTCCTGGCGGACCGGTTGCCGGTGCGCTGCCTGCTCATCCTGGGCTTTGAGGGCAAACCGGAGATCGTCCGCCACGAGGTGGACATCGCCAGCGCGGAATGCGAGGCCCAGGGCGGCAAGAACTTCGGCGAGGAGCCGGGCGTGCACTGGCAGAAGAACCGCTATGGCGTCAGCTACAAGCAGTCCGCCATCTACGAAAGCGGATCCTTCGTGGACACCATGGAAGTGGCGACCACCTGGTCGAACCTGATGCCCCTCTACCGCGCGGTGAAAAAAGCCGTGGGCGGAAAGGCGTTCATCATGGCGCATTTCAGCCACGCCTATCCGGATGGCTGTTCGATCTATTTCACCTTCGCGGGCGGCGCGCCGGACGTCAACGCGCTGGAAGAACTCTACCGTTCCACCTGGAAAACCGCGCTGGATGCGGTGCATGCCGCCGGGGCCACCATCAGCCACCACCACGGCGTGGGCATGAGCAAACAGGAATACATGCCGCTGGAGCATGGCGCGATGATGAACGCCTTCAAGGCGCTCAAGTCCGGCATGGACGCGGGCAAGATCATGAACCCGGGCAAGCTGGGGCTGTGAGGTATTCGTGGACGGAGTGAAGGTATTTCCGCGCGATTTGCTGGCGTCCTGCCCGGCGGGGTGGACGCCCGGACAGTGCGAAGAGGCGCTGCACCGGGAAGGCTTCACGCTGGGCTATTGTCCGCGCGACTTGGCGGATCGCCCGCTGCAACATGTGCTGACCCGCGCGCTGCCTGGGCATATGGGGCCTTCCCACGCCTCGCTGTTTGAACTGCTGTGCGCGGTGGAAGGGTTCGATCATGCGGGAGCGCCGCTGAAATCCGTGGTGACGCCGCGCTCCGCCGCCGGTCCCGCCTTCGCCCACGGCCTGCTGGCGCTCGACGCCCAACGGGTCCGGTGGGATCGCTTCATCCTGCGCATCTATCCGATACTGGCGCGAACCGAACTGATGGCCTTCAGCTTCCCCTCCGTGCAGCGGGCCATCAATTTCTGCCAGTCGCTGATCCGCCAGCGCATTTCCACGCGCTTCACCCGGCTGCTCGATGGCGACAACCTGATGGGGCTGGCGGCGGGACTTTCACCCGGCGCGCTGGTGCTGATGGAGTTATGGGCGCCGCGCCGCCTGGAGGAGGTCTGTTACCGCATGGCGCTTGATCTGGCGGCCAGGGAATCCGGCGAAAGCCAGGGACCCGCGCTGGCGCATGAATATCTGGAGGCGGCGCCGCGCTTCGAGGCGGCGGTCCATCCGGGCGATCCCCAGGCTCCGGAGGAGACCCTGACCCTGTTCACGCCGTGGACGCGGGTCCCCCTGCTCTTCCAGTACGTGGGGGAAGAACGCAGCCATTGGCCGGAATGGAAACACTGCTTTCTCGCGGGCCCCTTCGCCCACGAGGGCGCCTACCTGCGCTGGAATTTCCATCGCCACGGCGGCGAGATCATGCAACAGCCCCGGCGCGACGCCATTCACCGCCATCTCGATGATATTCTGGACCGGTTCCGCGCATTGGGACGTTACGGCAGCGAAACCCCGGAGGGATGGGCGCGGCTGCGCGAGCGCGCCCTGGGACCGCTGCATCCCGCTTTTGAAAACGCCCGCCGCCTGTGGACAGGAGAATGAGCGCAGGTTTTTCAGCCCAGGATGTGAAGGCGCTCGGCAAATGCACCTTCTGCCCGAAGATGTGCCGCTTCTCCTGCCCGGTGTCGCACGCCACGGCGAGCGAATCGCTGACGCCATGGGGCAAGATGTTGTCCGCGAACAGCATCCGCGAAGGCAAGCTGCCGCTGGACGAGGCCAATGCCGCCGTGATGTGGGGATGTTCCGGCTGCTTCGCCTGCCAACCCCAGTGCAAACATGGCAACGACGTGCCCTCCGCGCTCACCGCCGCACGCGCCCTGGCCGCGGAAAAGGGACTGACCCATCCGGCGGCCGGCCTGAAGGCCGGGGCGCAGCGATCCACCGGCCACCCCGGCGGCCTGAACTGCGCGGAGATCGCCAGGGAAGCCTTGCCCCAAGTGACGGACCGGCCCAAGGCGCCCGTCTTGTTGTGGCCCGGCGAAAGCGGCTGGCTCAACCAGGCCCAGGAAGCGCGCCTCGCCGCCGGGGTGTTGATCCGTCTGGAGACGGAGCCTTTTCATATTCCGCGCGCGGCGCCATGGACCACCGGAAAAACCCTGTACGACGCCGGCTTCTGGGACGATTTCCGCGCCCACGCACCCGCGGTCGCGGCCGCCATCCGCCCCTACCGCAAAATCGTGTGCCTGGACCCCGCCGACGCCTGGATGTTGAGCGTGATCTACCCGCGTTTTCGCGTCCGGGTGAAGCCCGCCGTGCTGACCTTCGCCGCGTGGGTGAACAGCCTGTCTCCCCACGGCGCCGCCGGCGCCGCTCCGGAAGTGCTGTATCACGACAACTGTCTGCTCGGGCGCGGGCTCAACCAGCATGATCTGCCGCGCGGCCTGTTGCGCGGCCTGGATGGCGAATCCCCCCGCGAGTTCCACCTCAAGCGCGAACGCTCCCTCTGCTGCGGCGCCGGATCGCTGCTGCCCAGCACCATGCCGGAAACCGCGGCGGCGATGGCGCGGGAGATCACGCGCGTACTCCGCGAGAGCCCGGCCGCGGCCCTGGTCAACGCCTCGCCCGCCTGCGTGGCGCATCTGCGCGCCTCCGATCCCGCCGCCGCGACACGCATCATGTCGCTGGTGGAATACCTGCATCTGCGCTTGCTGGGCGGCTGAAATGTCCGGTTGGGGGAAAATCATCGCGGTGATGAACCCGCGTTCCGCCGGGGGCAGGACCGGGCGCGAATGGCCGGATATCCAGCGTGTGCTCAGCCAGCGGGTGGGACCCATCGCCACCTTCCAGACCGAATCCGCCGGCGATGGCGCGCGCCTCGCCCGCCAGGCCGCCGCTGAAGGCGCCGGACTGGTGCTTTCCGTGGGCGGAGACGGCACCCACAACGAGGTCGTCAATGGCCTGTTGAAGGATGGCGCGCCTGTCCGGCCGGACGTGGCGTTCATGCCCATTCCCTGCGGCACGGGCGGCGATCTGGTGCGCACGCTGGGCGTCCCGCGAGACCCCGCGAAAATCGCGGAACTGATGGATCCGCGGCGTCTCCAGATGCTGGACGCCGGGTTGTACGAGGGAATGGCGGACGGACAACACGTCAGCCGGTATTTCATCAACATCGCCTGCGTGGGCCTGTCGGCGCTGGCCTGCTCGCTGGTCAATCAGTCCGGCAAATGGCTCGGCGGACGGGCGACGTTTTTTCTATGCACCATCCGCGCGCTGGCTCAATTCCAGAGTCCGCTCGTCCGCGTCCGGACCGGCGACGGAGAATGGCGTTCGTTCCGGATCACCAATATCGCCATCGCCAACGCGCGTTATTTCGGCGGCGGCATGATGGTTGCGCCAGACGCCATGCCCAACGACGGACTGTTTGATGTGGTGATCATCGGCGAACAGCCGTTGCTGAAATCGTTGACCCAGGGGACGGAAATCTACCGCGGCAAACATGTGCGCCGTCCCCATGTGACGGTGCTGCGGACGCGAACACTGCAAGTGGAGTCAGACACGCCCACGGGGGCGGAAGTGGATGGGGAGCCGTTGGGGGGAACCCCCGCGCGCTTCACTATCCTGCCGGGGGTGCTTCGCGCCATCGCTCCGGCCCTCCAGAAATAATGGCGGCGGCAAGCCCTCAATCGGGATGGCTGAACCGGCGATGAACACCTTCTCCCCGCCGCTGAAATCGCGGACGCCAAGGGCCGGTTATCCGCCTCTCCCCTCCCCGGCTTCCCGCTTTTTCGCCACGTAGACCACCTTGTCCACCACTGCGTGAACAATTCCCGCGCGGTTGACCAGTTCGACCTGATAGGTTCTGTCCACGGATTTTTGCGCGTCCAGCAACGCGCGGATTTCCTCCACCTCGGCTTGCTCCACGCGGAAGGTCGCATACAGGGTCTCGCGGCCCGGCTTGCGGAACCGGATGGAGGCGCCTTTGTCCCACACCACGTAGTCTGGTCCCAGCAGCTTGATCAGCATGATCATGTAGAACGGATCCACCGCGGCGTACATGCTGCCCCCGTAGATAGTACCCACGTAATTGCGGGTGCGCAGCCCCAGATCAATGCGAACGCGCGCCTCGCGCCAGTCGGAAGCGATGTATTCCACCGTGCCGCCCGAGCAGAAATAGGTGGGGTGCGCATTGAAATACCAGCGCATGGCGCGGGTCCGCGGTGATTCAGGCATGGGGCGCGATTCTCCCGTTGAACAGAGGCGGGCGGGCAGGCATAATCCCGGCGGATAACACGTTCCCCAAACGCCGCACAAGCACTCATGCTCGCCGCGGCAGGACACCGCGATGAAACTTTCGCCTGCTGCTTCCGCTTGTATCCTGGCCGTCTTTTGCCTTCAGTGGGCCGGTTGTTCGGATGATGATCCAGCCGCCCGGCAGGTCGCCAAAGGCGGCGTGGACAGCGGCGTTCCGGGAACCGGCGGGATCGCCCAGGACGCCGCGAGCGATGATCGAACCGCAAACCAGGACGCGCAATCCGGCGATGACGGCGCGGAGGCCGGAGACGGCGCCCCCAGCGACTCCGCGACGGGCGGGGACGCGGCGATTCCGTCAACGGACGCCGGTCCCGGCGACAGCGGTCCCGCCGATAACGCAGCGGGCGACGCGGCGCCTGCCGATGGCGGCGCCAATGACGGCGGCTCCGGCGATGGCGGCCTGGTTGACGCGGCGGATTCCGGCCCCGCCGATGCGGGATTCGTCCAGCCGGAACTCTTCGACATGAAGCTCATCCGCGACCGGAAAACCGCGGAATGCAGCTTCACCAACCAGCGCACCGCCGTGAAGGACGGCGTGTCGCTCGACCTGTGGAACGTCACGTACAAATCATACGAATCCATCAACGGAGAACTGAAACCCATCCTGATTCGCGGCTTCGCGGCCCGTCCGGCGGGCGTCACCGCTGGTCTGCCGGGCATTGTCCACGCCCACGGCCTTGGCGGTCATTCCACCGAGGGCATGGCGACTGGTCCCGCGGCCATGCTGAAAATGTTCGTGATCGCATACACGGGCCCCGGCGGCGGCAACGCCCCGGACAACACGTCGGAAGGGCTGCCTTCGGCCCACCGCAACAACTACCGCATCTTCGACACCATCCCGGACCTGCGGCAAAGCTGGTTCTGGGGACACCCGGTCGCGGCGATGCGCGCGGCCACCTGCCTGGAATCCCACCCCGGCGTGGATCCAAACCGCATCGGCATCACCGGTTTCAGCGGCGGCGGCATCGCCACGCTGGTGTCCGTCGCGGTGGATGATCGCTTCAAGGCGGGAGTCGCGCTGAGCGGAACCGGCGCGTGGGACGAAGCCGTGAAATGGCCGGGGGCCTGGCAAAACACCCTTCTCCAGACGGCGGGACTGAACCTGAACAGCCCCGAATGGCGGCGCATGATGCAGTACCTGGACGCCCGCGCCCTGCTGCCAAAAACCACGGGAAAAATCATGATGGTCAACGGGTCCACCGATGAATTTTTCCCGCTCACCGCCCACATGGCGACCTTCAACGCCATTCCCGGCGAGGACAAACGGCTTTCCTTCGCCGCCAATTTTGATCACGGCTGCTACGCCCTGACGGGTATCGAAAAGAAAGAGAATATCGAAGCCCGGGCGGATATCCGGGCGCGCGGCGCGCAGAAACTCTGGTTCAATCACTGGTTCAACAAGGACCCCCTCTTCAAATACATCCCGAAGGCGCCGGTGGCGTCGGTTCAACCGGGCCCGGTCACCACCGTGATCGCGCAGGTGGACCCGGGCGGTACGGAATTTTCCGTGGAGGAAGTCCATTTCTGGGTCAGCGCCGACGACGCCCTGGTGTGGAGCAGCCAGAAGCTCGACAAGGGCCAGGGGGGCGTCTACAGCAAGATCATCGCCCTGCAGTTGCCCGCCAACGCCATCTGGTATGTGGATGTGCAATACAAGGAAACCGGATTGTCGCTGAATCCGGAACGTTTCAGCATCTCCTCGCCGGCGGTTTATCCGGCGGGCTTCGTGGCAAAAACCCGGAATATCAACACCTGCCTTCCGTAGACAGAACCATGGCTTCATTCGGTCCAATCGCGGGGCGGAACAGGCCGCTTGGCGAGGCGGACCGGTAACACCAGGACAAACCGATGGCCGGACAATCCATGATCACCATCGAGGAAGCGCGGAAATTCATTCTGGAGCGGACGCGCCAGATGCCGCCGGAAACGGTTCCGTTGGATGATGCGGCGGGGCGCGTGCTCGCCCGCGAGGTCATCACCCCGGTTGATTCGCCATCCGCCGACAACTCGCAGATGGACGGCTACGCGGCGCGCGCGGCGGACCTCGCGGGCGCGTCCTCCGCTCACGCGATCCGGTTGCCGGTGGCCCGGGAAATCGCCGCGGGCCGGCCGCCTGGCGCCATCGCCGCCGGAACCTGCGCGCGCATCTTCACCGGCGGGTTGTTGCCCGAGGGCGCGGACACGGTCATTCCGCAGGAAGTGGTTCAGCGGGATGGAAATCTCGCCGTGTTCACTGCGGCGCCGCGTCCCGGAGAATACGTGCGCCGCCGCGGCGAGGATGTGACCGCCGGCGCCGCCATCCTGCGCGCGGGAGACGTGCTGACCCCCGCGCGGATTGGCCTGGCCGCCGCCTGCGGGGAAACCTCGCTGGCGGTGATCTCGCGGCCGCGCGTGACCATTCTGGCCAATGGCGATGAAGTGGTGGAGCCGGGCCGTCCCAAAAATCCGGAGCAGGTGTACAACGCCAACGCCTTCACCCTGTCCGCGCTGGCGCGCGAATGCGGCGCCAGCGCCAGCCGCTGCCCCATCGCCGGAGATTCAGAAGACGCGCTGGCGGCGGTGATTCAGGAATTGCACGGCCCTGACGTCATCATCAGTTCGGGCGGCGTGTCGGTGGGCGATCACGATTATGTCGCGCGCGCGCTGACCCGCTGCGGCTGGACCATCCATCCGTGGAAAATCTCCATGCGGCCGGGAAAGCCCATGGTCTTCGCCGCGCGCGGCCATCAACTCTGGTTCGGGCTGCCGGGAAATCCGGTCTCCTCGGCGGTGGCGTTTGAACATCATGTCAGGCCGGCCCTGCGAAAAATGGCGGGTCACCGCGCGCTGACCCGCCCGCTGCTGCGCGGCGTGCTGCTGGGCCCCGTCGGCAAACAACGCGGGTTCCGCTTCTTCCTGCGCGGTCTCGCGGCGTGGAATAACGGGCGCATCGAGGTCCAGCCCAGCACCAAGACCAACAGCGGACAACTGGGCGGCCTCGCGGAATCCAACGTGCTCATCGTGGTTCCCGAAGGCGTGGAATCCATGAATGCGGGAGAGGAAACGGATTTGATGCCGCTCTCCTGGACCGGTTACGAACCTTTCTGGCGGCATGGAGAAACATGAAACTGTTTGCATGGACCCTGGGCGCGTTGCTGTTGTGTTCCTTTCCGGGAGCAGCCCCGGAAGCCATGGCGCAAGGCGGACGCATCAAACGCGACTTTGATCTGATTCCCCAGCCGCCGGACACCTGGGGCGCGCTGACGGAAAGCTTTCTAGCGCGCGGCGATCACAGCTACGCCAGCACCAAGGCGTTTCCGCTGGCCAAGGACGAACCGATCCTGCTGCTGCGGGAATGGGGCCCCTGGATGCAGGTGCGGAACCGCAAGGGCCGGAAAGGGTGGGTCGCCAAACGGCTGATCAAATTCATCACGCCGCCGGACGCGGACCCGCGCTACCTGGACCTCAAGAAACACGCCTCGTCAAAGCCCGCGCCGGCCGCCGCGGCCGCGCCATCGCTGAACGCCTGCGACCGCCATGCGCAGGCCATCTGCCTGTGCCATGGACCGGCCTCCGCCCAGTGCCTGAAGGCCCGCAACGACGCCAACTCGGAGATGATGCGCGATCGGTCCGCCGCGCTGGAGGTCTGCGGCGCGCGAATGGAAAACTTCTCCTGCAACGCCAACCAGAACCTCAAGCCTTCGCAGGGGCTGGCGGCCTGCCACGACACCCTCGACAAGAAATTTTATGATCTCAAATTCAAAACCGGAACCTGCTCAAAATTTGGAAACCGCATCGAGGTCACCGCGCTGAAGGGCACCTCGCCCCGCGTCGCGCCGGGCGAAACCTTCATCGCCAGGGGGAAATACTCCATGACCTCGTTCAAGAACGCGCTGCTGGAATTTGGCCCCAATGGCGGCAGCAGCCGCCCCTGCCGCCAGGAATTGCAAAAAGGCGACGGAACCTTCGAGGTCGCCGCGCTGATCGTATTCACCGAGGAAGGGGAGTTGAACGATCTGCTGCTCGCCTACATCACCCCGGACATGGAAAGCACGGCGGGAACTCCCCTCGCCTGCCCCATCACCGTCGTCAACGAATAAGGAAACATGGCCATGGAACTGCCGGAAATCCAGAAACAGAAAGCCGTTGGGGCGCATGTCCCGGCCATCGCCGTGGCGGGAATCACCGGCTACACCGGCCGCCACCTGCTCCCCCTGTTGGACAAATGCGATCTGCGCCTGCTGGTGCGTCCGTCCACCGCCGCCAAACCGCCCTGGAGCAACGACCCCCGCGTGCGCGCCGTCGAGCAGGATCAGCCCGGTCCGCTGGTCGAACACCTGCGCGGCGCGCAGGTCATCATCTGCCTGGTGGGCACGCTGCGGTCGAAATTCAGCGGCGGCGACACTTACGAAAAGGTGGACATCGGCATTCCGCGCGCGCTGGCCCAGGCAGGCAAGCAGGCCGGCTGCCAGCGCATGATCCTGCTCAGTTCGCTCGGCGCGGGGACCATGCCGGGCGCATACCTGGACGCCAAGCGCGCCGCCGAAAAAGCGGTGCGGGAAAGCGGCCTGTCATGGGTGATCCTGCGTCCGTCGGCGTTCATGGGCGGGGAGGATGACGGCGAGCGCTCGAAGGAACGGGCCGCTCCGCAAAAACTGGACGGCCTGTTCCAGGCGCTCTCCGCGCTTCCCGGCGTGGGCGGCTGGGTCAACGACGTGCGGCCCATCGCGGTTTCCGATCTGGCCAGGGCGATCCATTGGCTTGCGCTGAACAACGATGATGACGGCCGGGTGCTTTCCGGCGATGACATCCGGAAAATCGCCGCCCGCGCATGAGTCAGCCCATCCGCATTGAAATCCGCGATTCCCTCTCCGGCGTGGACCCGGAAGCCTGGAACGCCCTGGGCGATCCGGACAATCCCTTTCTCGATCACGCCTTCCTGCATGCGCTGGAACTCTCGCGCAGCACCTCCGCGGAAGCGGAATGCATTCCGTTTTTTCATCTGGCGTGGAAGGGCCGGGATCTGGTCGCGGCGGTCCCGTCGTACCTGAAATCCGGCAGCAGCGGCGAATACATCTTCGACTGGAACTGGGCGCAAGGGGCCATCCGCGCGGGCATCAACTATTTCCCCAAGTTGGTGGTGTTTGTTCCATTCACCCCGGTGACGGGTCCGCGGCTTTTGCGGCTGCCGGATCAAAACGCCGCTGAACTCCTGCCGCTCTTCGAGCGCAGCCTGAACAAGCTGGCGGAAGACACGCGCGCTTCGTCCATCCACTGGCTGTATCCGCCCGCGAGCGAAATGGCGGGATTGACCGCGGCCGGATATCTCCCGCGCCTCAACCACCAGTACCACTGGATCAACCGGAATTACCGGAGCTTCGATGACTGGCTGGCGGCGCTGCGATCCCCCGTGCGCAAGATGGTGCGGAAAGAGCGCCGCATCGTCATGGAAAGCGGGCTGAAAATCGAAACCCTTTCCGGCGCGGAACTTCAGCCCCATCAATGGAAAGCCCTGCATCAGTTTTATATCTCCACCCACCGCAAGATGGGCGGATACACGTATCTCCGGCCGGAGTTTTTCGACCTGTTGCCCGGCATGCTCGCCAACCGCGTGGCCGCCTGCATCGCCTCGCGGGATGGAGTTCCAATCGCCGGCGCGCTGAATTTTGAAAAAGGAAAAGGCGTTTACGGCCGCTACTGGGGATGCATCGAGGAGCACAACTCCATGCATTTTGAATTGTGCTACTACCAGTTGATTGAGCGGGCCATCCGCAATGGGTGCGAACGGGTGGAAGCGGGAGCACAGGGCGAACACAAGTTCAAACGCGGATACGATGCGCAATTCATCCACAGCGCGCATCGCTTCCTGCACCCCGGCCTGCACCGGGCGATTGAGGGATACCTGCAACGCGAGCGCGAATGGGCGACACAGCAGATGGAAGTCTTCCGCGCCCACACGGCGTATAAACGGATCGCCGGAAACGTCCAGGAGAGCGAAGCGGAGTAGACCCTCCCTTCGCGGGGCCTCCGGGACCTTACGGCGATTTGCAGCAGTCGTATCTGGCGCTGACGGTCTCGGCCGCGCCGCCTTCGCCGGCGATGGTCACATCCAGCATCCACTCCCCGGGCATGTGAAGCTGCATGCCCTTGGCCAGGTAAACGCCATCGCCCACGAAGCTGGTTTCCGGCTTCGTCTTCATGCCATGGCCATGCGCCGGCATCCGGGCGTCAACCGTCACCTTGCCATTGTTGAACGGCGCTCCGGAAGAAGCGTTTTTCACGCTCACCCGCAGTTCAAAGGGCTGGTTGAGCGGTATTGGATCCATGGAAGGCATGTACCCCACCTTCCACAGGCCGCTTTTCGAGACCTCTTCCCGCATGGCTTTGGGAGCTCCGCCCGTGTCCGCGGCGGCGCCCGAATCCCCCCCTCCGGAATCCGCCGCGGCGCCGCTGTCCGCACCGCCGCCGGCGTCTGAACTTCCGGAATCCGAGCAGGCGGCCAGCAGCGCCAGCACCCCAAAAACAACGATTGTCCGCATGATCTTTTTCATGGCTGTTCCTCCATGCGCCGGCCGGTCATTCCGGATCGCACGCGCCGTCGCAGTGGTTGGTCACTCTGCCGGTTTCCAGAAATTCCACGAGTTGCTTTTTCGACGCCTCGCGGGTGCGCGTGCGCCCGTGCGCGCCGTTATTCTTCGCTGGGGCGGTATTGTTTTTGGGCGCGGGTTCGGCGTCCGGGAAGCGGTATTCCACCAGCGCGGCCGGGGCCTCGAACGGCGCGGCTTTTTTCTCCAGCCCGAAGATTTCAAAATTGGCCGGCTGCATGTGAACACACCCCGCCGCCCGGCAGAACTGATACGTGGACAGGTTGGTCACCTCGGAATCATCCACGCCCATATGCACCAGCACCTGCTTGACCGGGGTGTCGGGCGTCAGGGGGTTGGCGGCGATGGAGCGATCATATCCGGCGCTTTCGGCCCGCTGCCACAACATCTGGATCATGGAGATCAGCAATAGCTGCTCCGTGATGGTGGGATACTGTGATTTCATGATCCCGAAAAACGGGGTGAAGTCCACGCTGCGCGTCAGCATGAAGGAGTAGCCGCTGCCGCCCACCCCCAGGCCGCCGCGCTTGATATCCTTTGAGGCGGCCATGTACACCGCGCCCATGATGCCGCCCTGGCTGTTGCCGTAATAATAGAGCCTGTTGGGATCGAAGGTCAGTTTGCCGTCCAGGCTGACCTTGGGGTCCTTGCCCAGCGCGCCTTTCATGGCGGTCATTAGCAGCAGCGCATTGAGCACGCCCTGCTGCAGGCGATCCGGAATGATGGCGAAGTTGCTCAGATCAAACACCGCGCCCGCCACCGCGGCCTGATCCTCATAACACATGCCGATCCAGTCCACGCCAATCAGCGCGAACTTGCCGCGATTCGCCATGTCCTGCAGGTAATTGCCATCCCCCTTGTCTTCCATCTCGTTGACGGCGCTGCCCAGCAACCCATGCCCATAATGCATGACCCCGCCCGCCCCGCCGTTCATCAGCGAGCGCGGAATCATGACGATAAATTCGTATTTGGCGGTATCCTTGGCCTGGGGCATTCCCTTATCATCCAGCATTCCCTTGAAAGAGGCGCCGGCCTTGGGAGAACTGACGTACAACGGCACGGTCAAACGCCCCTTGATCACCCGGCCGATGAATTTGGAATGATCTTCCGTCACGCTGACAATCTCAAACTCCGGACCGTTGGGGCCCACGCGCTTGAGGGCGTCATCGCGCATGTGGATCAGCCGGCCGGTGGTGTTCTCCGTGCTCATGGTGGTGAGGTCCCAGGCGGCGATCAGTTCGCCGCGCTTGACGCCCGCCTTGTCCAGCTTCGAGAAGATATCCTCGAAACGGGCGCGGTGTTTCTCCACCTCCTGGAAACCAGCCTTTTCCTGGTCCCGGTAAATGCGGAACACGGGCGAGGCCTCCACCGCCTTGCCGTCCTTGAGCTTCAGGTTGCGCACCGCCGCGATATACCGGGTGGACTCCATCAGGCGGGCCGCCGGGCGGATGATGAACAGGCGCTCGTTGTCCTTGTTGGTCAGGGCGTCCAGTTCGGCGAAGAAGGGTACGCGCTTGCCGGTTTCCGCCTCGATCAGCACGACTGGATGATCGGCTTCCAGCGACTTCGGAATGGAGTCAATTCCAGCGATGGGCCCCATGTCCACGTCGCCAAAATGGGCGAGCAACGGCATGGATGGAGCGAACCCATCGAGAGAAGCCAGATCAGGCGGCAGCGCGGGTTTCTTCTCGCCGTTCCTCGGAACCGCTTCGCGGGGAATATCCACCCGGACTCCGGTTTTGGTTGTTGCATCGGCTTTCACCCAATGGTTGGAGGGGAAAGGCAACATGCAATGAAATCCGATGGTGTTGTCGCAGACATCACCGTTGCTGGGCAGGTCTCCGCCATCGCCGCCGGTTGAACCATCGGGAACCGCGGCGTCGCCGGTGGTGGCCGGGGCGCCGGCATCGTTGGCCGGACTGGCGTCGTTGACGCCGCCGCCATCGTTGACCGCGCCGGCGGGTTGATCGGATGAACAGGCGGAAGCCGCCAGCGCCACTGCGGCGGACAGCAGGAGGAATCGGAATTTCACGGATGAGTCTCCCGGGTCAGGACAATCATGGGGTCCGGTAGCGGCGGGACCATGACATATCAACGGATGCTTTTCCAGTGCGGAGGCGGAAACCGGAATACCTCCGCCCGCGGGCGGGATGGCGGAACTCTCATTCGCCGTCGTGGGAGGCGCCGTTTTTCCCGCGCTCCAGCATGGCGATTTTCTGGCGCAGCAGGTTGTTCTCCAGCCACAGCCCCACGTGGCCGGAAAATACTTCGAGAAATTCCAGGTCCAGCGGAAAGGTGTCCTTGACGCCGTTGTCGGCGACCACCAGCGAAATCAGGCGATCCAGCCCGAACACCGGAATGATGACCGTCTTGTCCACCTCGGGCTTGCCAATGATGTTGTACAGGCCATCCACGCAACTGGTTTCCTTTCCCCGCACAATGTTCATGCGTTTCGACTCCAGCTTCTTGCGCAGGGCGGTTTCCGGTCCGTATGGCAGGGTGAGTTTCTTGACCAGATTCGAGATGGGAAAACCCTGCCGCGTGTCGCCGAAGGCGCCGATGGCGGAGAGGTGATCCTCCCGCGCCACGTACAGCACGCCGCGCTCCAGGTTATCGGAGACCATGCGCAGCAATTGCAGCGAGATATTGCCCTGAAAGATGGAGGACGTGCGATCCAGCAGGGGCTCCTGCATCTTCATGTAGTCGCGGACCTGCGTCGCGCCGGGCAGTTTGCGGCGGATTTCCTCGTCCACGCGCAGGAAGCGGTCGTAGATATCGGCGATGACCTGCTCCACCGCCGCCGCGGTGTCCTGCACGATGGAGTTGCGCGAGGCGCCGCGCGAGATGGCGCTGCGCGGACCCGGCAACAGGCTCCAGGCGCCGTTGCGATAGAGTTGATGCACCGATGGAACATCGTTGAGGTCGCACAGGAACACCACTGGAATCAGCGGATTGGTCTCGCTGACATCGCGCAGCAGGGAAAGGCCGTGTTCGGTCATGGTCCGGCCATCCATGCCCTCGATATAAGCCACCACGATGGGCGGCGGATACACCACCCCTTTCTCAATGATGGCGCGCGAAAGCAGGGTCAGGTCCATCGAACCGAAGGGGGCGAAGCCCACCCGCTTGCAACGGTTGCTCAGTTCGTCCAGCAGGGTCTGACTGTTGCTGTAAAGCAACGCCTTGCCGCGCACGGGAAGCTCGGCCTGCGACACCCGCGCCTTGAATTCAGGCAGGCTGGTGCGCGGACGCACCTGGGGGGCCGGCTTCAGTTCCTGCGCCCCGGATGGAATCGCGCGGGTCTGGGTATGGAACGGATTGAAAAGCGAATTGGCGGCCTCTTCCCCTTCCAGGCCCGGGGGCTTCGTTCCCGCCAGGGTGGCGCCTCCGTGATTGTCTTCCTCCTCGATGACATGGGCGAAAATCTGGCTGAAATCCGAACTGGCCGCCGTGGCGCTCTGTTGCGTGTAGGGATTGACCACCCGCAGCGTCAGTTCAATCGGCCCCTTGCCGCCGCTGTTGGGGCGATCATCCGACCCCGTGACCGGACGCGGTTGATCTTCCATTCCGGTATGCACCCGCTTGGTGATGCTGGTCTCGCTCTTCACCTCCGGATGGGGCGGCGCAAACGGAAACGGCGGTTCCGGCGGGGCGAATTCCTTCGCATCGCCCTGGGCCAGCGGATTCATGATGATCGCCGTGGGCTCCCCGGTTGTCTCTTCTTCCTCGCCGGCGATGGGAAAGACCTGGGCGGGCGTCTCATGCCGCCGCGCCAGGCTTGGCGGCCTCATGGGTCCGATTTCTTCCTCGGCGTAAGCAGCATGGACGAAATGATCCTCCTGGTCTCCCCGCGTGGATTCCAATAGTTGCGCGGGGGCCTGGCCCACCACCGTGCGCATGTTGGAAGGACGCGCGGAAAAATGATCCTCGGTCTCCTCGCCGAAGGGCATGGCGATTTCCGCCGATCCGGACGGCTTCTTCGCCATATCCTCAACGACGTTGAAGGCGTCCATCAGCAGAAACTGGGTGTTCAGCATGTCGCGCGGAACCAGGTCCGGGTTGGCCACGATGGGATCCACCAGGCTGATCACCCCCGCGCTGTCGAATTTGAATTCGCCCGCCCGCCAGGTCACCACATGCATCACCGTGTCGCGGGCGATTTCGGCCAGCACCTTGCGGATGGCGTTGGCGTTGACCCGGCCGGTCTGCAACAGCGATGCGCCGAGAAACGCCGGGGGATTGCTCTTCTTGCGCAACTCCAGCGCCTGGCGGACGACATCCTCCGAGATCATGCCGGATCGGGTCAGGCGGTTGCCCAGTTCTTTTTCCAGGTCCGGCCGGAACGCCTGGATGATGTTGCCATGCTCCAGGATGATCTTGCACTGCTCATTGCCGTTCTTGAGCGTGATGACCCCGTTCTTCCGGGATGAGTTCATGAACCCCAGAAGATCGGTGACCGCCATTTCTTCAATGAAGCCGCGCAAACTGTTCCTCACCCCGGCGGCGTCAGGGATTCGCCGCCCCGCTCCTGAACAGGGTCCATCCTCTCCAGGCGCCGCAATGCTCCCGGATAGCCCCCTGTCCATCCTCGAAATTGAACCTCACGATAATCCGGACCGGGCCCGCGGGCAAACCACCGGACCCATCCGGCGCCATGCCCGGCCCTCCCGCGTGAAAGGCGGATTTTTCCGTTGGGATCCGCCCCGTCTCCAGCCGCCCCGCCCCGCCGCGCCATGGGAATCCGGAACGGACGCCCAGGGGCGGAAGCCCGTGGATTTTCCTGCTCCCGCCGCGGATCAAAGCGGCGGAGACCTCTCCGCGCCTGATAAGGATTCGTGGTCATGGGCGGAAAATCAAGGGCAATCCATGGCGATGGACACGTCTTTCTGGATCACCGACGCCAGCACGTCACGCTGGTCATGACATTGGAAAGGATTGCCCTTGAGGTTGATCGTGAGGTGCGCCCCCAGTTGCGGATAGGCGGAAAGAGCGGACAAATCGCTGATCCGGTTGCCTTTCACCGACAGCAGTTCCAGCGCGGGAAAACGCTCCACCCCCGCCAGGGAGGTCAGGGCGTTGTCATCCAGCACCAGGCGCCGGAGCCCAGGCAGGGGCTGGAGGTCGCGCAAATCCTTCACATGATTGCCCGCCAACGACAACACCTGCAGGGCGGATGGGCTGGGCAGCCCGGACAGTCCATTGAGCTGGTTGCCTCCCAGGTCCAGCACCTCCAGGGCGGGCAGGCCCGCCAGCGCATGCAAATCGGCGCTGGTCAGCCGGTTGCTCCACAGGGAAAGGCGGCGCAGTTTTTTCAGCCCGGACAAGGGCGTCAGGTCGTCAATCTCATTGCCGCTGGCGTCGAGGATTTCCAGATGGGGGAGCATGTTGACGCCGTTGAGGGCGCGGGCGCCCGCATTGGCCACGCTCAGTTCGTGAATGGAGGCGAGAAACGGCGCGTCCGGAGCGGCCCCGGCGGGAAGCTGGCGCAGCACGGCCGACACCACGGCCGGCTCGCCGATCTCCTGGAGAATCCCGGCGATGGTGGGCGGGCGATCTTCCCGCCGCGGCGGGGCGCCGGCGCAGGCGCCGATCACCATCACCGCCGCAAGGGCCCAACCGGCCCGGCCCGCCGCTTTCTCGATCATTTGCGGGAGCCAATGCCCTGCAGGGTGATGTTGCAGGTTCCCTGGGCGTCGGTGACCGCAAGGCTGACGCGCACGGTGGCGGAATTGTCGCTGGCGTCAAACCCGCCATTGGCCTCCAGATCGATTTTCACGCCGTCGCGGGTGACGCTTCCCCTGGCGTTGCTGAACGCCTGGGAGCCGGAACTGTATCCGCCCAGGGCCGCGACGCCGAAGGTGAACATGTATACGCGCACCTGGTTTTCATTGACCTTCTCGACCAGCATCGGCTTGAACTCCTCGCGCACCACGCCGTCGCTCATGAAGCGCGTACAGCCATTGGTGATGCCGGTCACGCTCAGTTCATACGCCCCCGTGATGGGCTGCGTGCGCGTGGCGCCCAGCCGGTAGCCCAGAATGGGGCTCGATTTGCCGCCCGCCTTGAAGGTCCCGCTGATATTCACCGGCAGGTTGGGGCCCGGAACCGCCGCGCCGGTTTCGTCCTGAAATTCCAGTTCCCAGGTCTGGGCGCCGGCCGCGCCAACGGCCTTGCTTCCCTCGATTTTCAGGACGGCTGGCGGAAACCCCGGCGGACCGCCTGTGAGATTCAGATCGGCGCCCTTGCGGATCAGCTTGCCGCCGAACAGGGTCTGGTCCCGCACGGCGATCAGGTAGCTGGCGTTTTCATCGGCGGATGACGGGTCAATCAGCGCGGGGCCGCTATCCGCGCCGCCGCCGGCGTCTCCCACCGCGCCGCCGGCCACGCCCGCGTCATCTGGTTTGGAATCGCCGCCGCAGGCGGACCACAGGAATGAAATGGAGACAAACAACAGCGCGAACGCGCTCGCACGATGGTTCATCATGGCTGGACCTCCTGGGCGGGGGTGGCGGATTCCGGCGCGGCCGCGGGGGGGGGCGATGCGGCGCCTTCCCCCAGCGCCTGCTCGAATTCCAGATCGAGGTTCACCTCCCCGCCTTCCAGATTCAGATCCTTGAGCAAATCATCATCCGGTGCGGAACCGGACGCGCCCGTGGCGGCGGATTCGCCCTGCTGGATGGCGTCGTTCACGGTGGCGGCGCCCATGGAACCGGGCTCCTTCACCAGCGCAAGGGACAGGTCCTCGACATAGGTGATCACCGCAAGGCCGATGACGTACACCAGCAGGAAAGGGGCGGTGGCGCGGTACAACTCCAGCACCGGTTTCCTGAAGCGGAAGCTGGACAGGAACAGGTTCATGCCCACCGGCGGCGTGAAGTAGCCAATCTCCAGGTTGGCGAGGAAGATGATGCCCAGATGGACCGGGTTGATGTTGTACCCCGAATCGCCCAGCGCAATCGCGGTGATCAACGGCACCACCACCACGATGGCCGAGAAGATATCCATCAGGCAGCCGACGATCAGCAGGAAGATATTGAGCACCAGCAGGAACATGAAGCGCGAGGTGATGTACTGCTTCATGAAGTTGAGAATGGCCTGCGGAATTTCCTCCAGAATCAGCACGTCGGTCAGGGCGATGGCGCTGGTCAGGATGATGATGATGCCGCCGATCAGCACCATGGCCTCGCGCATGATGCGCGGCAGGTCGCGGGTCAGGCGGATGTCCTTGTGGACGATGACCTCGACGAAGAAGACGTACGCCACGGTGACCACGGCGGCCTGGCTGGCGGTGTAGACGCCGCCGTAGATGCCGCCCATCACGATCACCGGCAGCGGCAACTCCCATTTGGCTTCCTTCAGCCGCAGCCAGAGCTCCGATGGAACAAAGCGGTCTTGTTTCACCCCGGCGCGGCGGGCCACCATCGCCGAATACACGCCGAGGATGGCGATCAGAACGATTCCCGGCAGCACGCCCGCGCTGAACAGGCTGTCAATGCGCGCGCCCGACACCACGCCGTAGAGAATGATGGGCAGGCTGGGCGGGAACAGCAGCCCCAGCGACCCCGACGAGGTGATGAGCCCCAGGGCGAATTTTTCCGGATACTTCTCCGCCACCAGGATGGGCAGCAGCAACCCGCCCAGCGCAATAATGGTGACGCCCGAGGCGCCCGTGAACGCGGTGAAAAAGGCGCACGACAACAGAGCCACCAGGGCGATGCCGCCGGGCATCCAGCCGACCAGCGCCTTGGCGAGATTGACCAGCCGCACCGGGGTTTTCGACTCGGCCATCATGTAGCCGGCGAAGGTGAAGAGCGGAATCGCCAGCAACACCGGGTTGCCGACCAGCTTCATGATGGCGATGGTGAAACCGGAGAAATCGTGCTGCCCGGCGTACAGCAGCAACAGCGCCGCAGCGCCCAGCACCAGGAACAGCGGCTGGCCCAGCAGGGCCATCACGACGATCGCCAGGCCGGTCAGGGCGATCATGGGGCCTCCTTCGCGGGTCCGCCGCGGGCGAGTTCCGCCGCGCCATCCAGACCCTGCGTCAGGAAGCGGAAACCCATCACCCCGAAGCTGTACAGGATGATGATCTGCATGGGGAAGGCGGTGATATGCACCGGATCGCCTTCCGGAATGGCCCCCACATGAACGCGCGAAGCCAGCGCCCCCGCCAGGCACAGCGCGGCGAAGGCGAACGACAGGATCATCGAGACCTTGCGGTTGAAGGGATCGGCGAGATCAAATTCCTTGATATGCAGCACGCCATGGGCCGCGGGGGCGTCTTCATCCCCGGCGGAGGGTTCTTCCGGCGCGGGCGCGGGCGGCTTGCGCAGGCGCAGGGCGTCCGCGGCGAAGACCAGGGCGAAGGCGCCCAACGCCAGCGGAAGGAACCAGGTGAACAGGCCGCGCGGCGCGTTGTTGATCAGTTCATCGCCGCTGTTCTGCTTGATGAATGTGCTGGCCGCCGCCGCGAACACGCCGCAGATGCCGGTGGCGATGAAATCGAGGATGGTCTTGATGATCAGTTTGGGCTTCGGCGGCAGCAGGCGGCCCACCGCGTCTACGTTGACGTGGCTGTTGTAGCGGGTGGCCAGCGCCGCGCCAATCAGGCCGATGAAGAGGATTTCATAATCCACGATCGGTCCAACCTGCGAAATGGACTGGTTGGCGCGGTTCGCAAGGCCGGAAAGCGCCTGCACGAAATCATTGTCCGTGCGGGTTCCCCACCCGGCGATGACCTCGCACACCACCTGCAGGAAATGGTATCCGGTCATGAATCCGAGGATGGAGATGAGCACCACGGATTCGACGCGGGAGACGTATCCATCCAGCGCCCTGAGAAATTTCATTTTTTCCCTTTGCGGAAGTCCGCCACCAGGCCGCGCACGCGGTCCAGCAATTCCTTGGAGTACATCTGCCCCACCAAATCGTTCTGAACCTTCTCCGACAGTTTGCGGATCTCGTCGTTCTCGTTGGGCGGCAAATCCACCACCTGCATGCCCTGCTTCTTCATGGATTCGATGGCCTTTTGGTTGTCCACGCGGGTGAGCTTGATCAGCACCTTGCTGGCGGCCTGGCTTTCCTCGCGGATGATCTTCTGCAAATCCGGCGGAATCTTGTCCCAGGACGCCTTGCTGACCAGCGTGCCGCCCGTGCCATAGGCCAGGCGAAGGGCGCTGATGTACTTGACCTTGCTCCACCACTGCAGCGCCAGGGCGGCCAGCGGCGGCGCGTAGCAGGCGTCAATCAACCCCGTCTGCAGGGAGGTCAGCACGTCGGGCAGGGCGAGGTATTTGGGCACCACGCCATATCCCTCCGCCAGGGCCTTGGCGACCGGATCGCCTTTCCAGGCCCAGATTTTGACGCCCATCAAATCCTTTTTGCTGGCCACCGGCTTGGATGAGTAGATATGGACAAAGCCGGACTCGCCCCAGCCCAGCATGACAAATCCCTTCTTCTCGAACTCGCTTTCGTAATACGAGGCCATGTTCTGCACCACGTGGTCCACCTCATCGTAGTCCTTGAACAGCATGGGCAATTCCAGCAGGCGGATGGAGGGCAGGATATCCCCCATGCCCATGCCCGTGAACCCCGCGGCGTCAAGCTGTCCCGCACGCATCTTGCGGATGACATCCTTTTCATCGCCCGCCACCGCGCCCGCGTAAATCTTGAGCTGCAACCGCCCGCCAGACTTTTCCTCGATGCGCTTTTTCAGGCTGTTGAGCACCTTCATCCAGGTGCTGCCTTCCGGCGCCAGGGTGGCGAATTTGACGACAATGGGATCGGCGTGCGCCACGCCCGCCGCCATCCACACCAGCACCGCCGCGAAAAGGGATATGGACTTCTTCATGGATTTCACCTGTTCAGCAACCGGAAAATGGACAAACGCACCCAGACATCATGGACGCATGGGGAGACCAAACGATCCCCCGGAACCACATCAGAAATATTCGCCCTTGCGGGCTTTCCAGATGGCGGCTCGCTTCTTGGCGACACGGGTCATCAGGGTGTTGCCGGGCAGGATGTCGTCCGGCGCCTCCAGAACCGCGTCGAGGGTCTGGTCGAACAGCTTTTCATCCTGCTGGCCCACCGCGTAGAAGCGGGCGAACATCACCTTGGCGAGCAGCAGCTTGCCGCCGGTGATCTGATCCACCTTTGCAAAATGCTCCCTGCCTTCGTCCGGCTTGCCGCCCAGGGTGGGCGGCAGGCTGGTCTTCATCACGCCGAAAAACAGGTGCGGACCGCCGTTGAAATAGGTTTCGTCCAGTTCGAGCGCCCGCTTCATCATGGCGTTGACGCGGGGAAGATCACCCAGGGCGTCCATGTTGTCGCGCGCCAGGTTGATGTAGCTGCCCCATGCGTAACCCGCCCAGAACAGCGCGGGGGCGTCGTCCCTATCCACTTCCCGGAGCACCGCTTCGAGATTTTCCAGCGGACCTTCCAGCGCCTTCTCGATGGGGTAATGTTTCTTGAGGATGCGCATGCCATACTCGCGCGAGCGCAGGTAGTAGCGCTGGGCCCGGTAGCGGAGTTGCTCGTAGCGATCCTCGTTTTTGTCCTTCAACTCCTCCATCTCCGTCTCCAGGAAACCGAAGGCGACCGAGGCGAAAGCGCGGCTGGCCATGAGCTGCAATTCCTCGTTGTCCGGATCTCCAGACAAGAGCGCCTCGATGAGCTTGAGGTTGCCCGGCGCGGCGGCGGCGGCCAGTTCGTAGTCTTCCTCGTCTTCAAAGGACTTCAGGCCGTCCTTCATCACCTCGGCGGTGGAGCGGATGGCGAGCGTCTTCATGCTGCAACCGCCCAGCGCGGCGAACGCCAGGACGGCGATCAGCAGGGCGCGAAAGGCGGAGACTCCGGCCTGTGTGGTCATGCGGGCACCTTTGGGTGAGCGGGAGAAACTTCCCGGGTTCGGTTTCCAGTAGCCGGAATCTACCGGATGGGCCCTGAATTGCAAAGGCGCCAGGCCCGGAAGAACGCCGCCGGCCCGGCGGTTCCCTGGACCTCCGGAAGCGGGTATGCTCTCTTCATTGCATGGGCGGCTTTCCGCCCGGATTCATTCAGGAGGACGGGCGATGGCGGATACCACCGGCGCTGGGCTTGTTGCTGTGGAGGGTCCGCCCATCCTCTTTCATTTCCGGGTTTCCCATTACAACGAAAAGATCCGCTGGGCGCTGGATTACAAACAATGGCCCCATCGCCGGATCACGCTGGTTCCGGGATTCCACATTCCCAAGGTGCGCTGGATGACTGGACAGAACAAGGTTCCGGTTCTGCTGCTCCACGGCAAGGCCATCCACGATTCCACCGCCATCCTGGAGGAAATCGAGCGGTTGCGGCCCGATCCGCCGCTGTTTCCGGAAGACCCCGCCGTCCGCAAACGCGCGATGGAAATCGAAAACTGGTTTGACGATGAAGTGGCGCCCCGGCACCGCCGCCTATTCTGGTCGTCCTACTGGAACAGACCGGATTACGCGGCGCGCATGGCGTCTGACGGGGCGGGAGCGCTCGCTTACTGGACTTGGCGGGTCTCCTTCCCGGTGCTGAAGCCGGTTTTCCATGGCAACCTGGGCATGTCGCGCCAGTTGCTGGATGAGGCCAGAGGCAGCCTGATCCGCGACCTTGACCAGCTGGAAAGCTGGATTGGTCCCCAGGGTTATCTGGCGGGAGACCGGTTTTCCGTGGCGGACCTGACCGCCGCGTCCATCCTGACCGCGCTGATCCGTCCGCCGCAATTCCCCTACCCTCTGCCGGAACCAAGGCCGCCGGAGTTGCTGGAGCTTCGCGCCATGATTCAGGATCATCCCGGATTCAAGTGGGTGCTGGATATTTACGCCCGCCACCGGAGCAAGAGCAGCGAACTGCCGGCGGAAGCAGCCTTGCCCGGCGCATCCTGATCGGCCCGCAACCGGCGGGAAGCGGCGGCGCGGGAAACAGAAGAAGAACCGGCGCCCGGAACCCGATCGGACGCCTGCTCCGCCCGGTGAAGGGCGCGCCTCACGTCATCTCGCGGCTGACCTGGTAGGTGACATCGGCGAAGGACAGACGGTCGCCATGGCGGACTTCCGCGCGCTCCACCCGCTTGTAGTTGAGGAAAATGCCGTTGCGCGATTCGAGGTCCACCACCAGCAGAACATCGTTGCGCGGCCAAGCGTAGGCGTGCTGGCGGCTCAATCCCTTGTAATCAATGATAATGTCGTTTTCCGGGCTGCGCCCGATGGACAGCCTGCGGTTGCCGGAAAGCACGATATCGTTGGGATTGGCGCCGCGGTTCAACGGCACCAGGCGGTAACGGACCTTCGAGTCGCCAATGGATTCGGCCGGTTTCTTCACGGGCGACGAGGAATTGTTGCGCGGCGACTGCATCCCCGGAGAGGTCTTGGGCATGTCCGATGAAATGGGCCGGTCGCGGACGCCCGTGGGTTCTCCATATTGCCCCGGTATGGCCATGTCGTTGGGGTTGATGGGCTTGCGCGCGGCCCGCGTGACCACCTCGCCGCCGGGGTTTCCGGAAGGCGGGGCGGAAACCCGGATCGCGATGGCGCCGCCGCACGCCTTGCAGCGGAAACGCAGCTCGGGCTTGGTGAAACGCGATGGATCAAGCTTGTACAGCTTTCCACAGTGTGGGCACGTGACCGTCACGTCATTCGCTCCTCATGGAATCCCCATCAAATTACCCCGCGGGCGGGATCGCTGCAATACCCGGCGAAGGTGTTGCAGGCATGTTTTTCCGCGAACCGCGGCCGCCCCGGAATCCGGGACCGCGAAAAAACCGGCGCTGGATGGGGATTCCCCATTCCAGCGCCGGAAGGGAGCATCCCGCGCGTCAGTTATCGATGCGGCAACCGAGGGCCTGGGTTCCGGAACGGCCGCACCCCAGCACGCTGAAGCGGTTGATGACCTCCACCAGACGATCCACGTTGACCGCGCTGAAGGTGAACACGCTCTCCAGCGACTGCCCCGCAACCAGATCCACCACCTGCACCTGGACATCCGCCTGCGAGCGATCCTCGCGGCCGCCGGGAAGCGGCGGCAGGGTCAGCGAACCCGGAGACGCCGTGTACACGTACCAGTGACGCTGGACCGTGCCGGACGTCGAGATGTACTTCACGCGGTAGAAATCAGCCCCGGTGACCGTGGCGATATTGACCGTGCGGCTGCCCCGGATATGCCGCGACCCCTGCGCGAAGGGCAGGAATTCGTCATTGAAGACGATATTCGTGGGCAGGGTCTGCGAGAACTGGACGATGCCAGATGACAGCGCCGGCAGCCCGCTCGACAGGTCCCGGATGGGCTGGGCGAACAGGAAGGTCGCGTATTTCGATCCTTCCAGGCCATCGTGCAGCGGCGAGATGCGCAGGGCGACCTGGCCGTCCTGCAGGCTTTCGCCGACCTTGTCCACGATGCCGTCGCGGGCGATGGCGGAGGTGGAATCGAAGCCGCCGGACAGGCCCAGCGGAACCAGACCCGCGTTGGGCTGCGCCGAGGTGACGGTGATGATCGCCGAATCCAGGTAGGCGTTGTTGAACTTGGGCAGCAGCGGCACGTCCACCACCGTCGCCAGGTTCATCTGCTGGTTCAGCTTCAGGTTCTTCCCGACGGAGGACCTGGCGGGTATGACGATATCCGGCGCCGCCGCGTGGTACTGGAACTTGGCGATGAACTGCAACAGTCCCGGCAGCACCTGGCCGATGTTGACTCCGCCGCCGCCGCCTCCCAGACCGCCGCTGGCCAGCCCGATGATGAAGTCGAACAGGTCGTTCTCCTGCATCCGGTCGCCGAAGCCCCAGGCGGCGCGCCGTCCCGGCTGGCTGACCACCCGGTAACTGTTCTTGCTGACCCGGGCGAAGAACGAGTTGAGTTCGAACTGCATGGACTGGGGCAGCGGGATATCAATGCTGCTGGGCAGGTTGGGCACGCCGGGCAGCGGCAAGCCGCCAATCGGCAGGGTGACGCGCACGTTTTCGGTTTCCCCAATCAGGCTCTGGAAGTTCAGGTCCAGGATGTCGGTGGGGAAGCTCAATCCCGCCAGACCCAGCTTGGCGTTGCCGGTGGAGCTGGCTTGGCTGAAATCGAACGAGCCGGTCATGGCGCCGTTGTTGGCGGTATCCACGTGCGGCGGCAGGTAGAACAGCACATCCAGGTTGGAGGTGTTGGTGATGGTCATGTAGGCGTGATTGACGCCATAGGCGGTCACCGTGGCGGGCGAGGACACCGCGGTGCGGCTGGCGGTCGCTTCGCCGTTGGCGTTGGTCACCCCGGTGGCGGCGCTGGCCGTGCCCGGTTTGAGCCATTGCACCGTCACGCCCTGGATGGGTTTGCCGGAGACGGCGTCCCGCACGATGGCGCGCACCACGTCCACGGGCGGATCCAGATAGTTGGTCAGGTCCACCGGCCCGCAGGACACGTTCACGCCGTTCACCTTGGCCGTGATCTTGGTTGTTCCAGCCACCGCTCCGCCCGTCGCGACGCCCGTCGTGGGCTGGGCGAACGAGGCGATCGAGGCCGCCGAGGAAGACCAGGTGAAGGTCTGGCCGGGGACCGCGTTGTTGCTGCGGTCGAAAGCCACGGCGTTGAACTGTTTGGTCTGGCCCTGCTTGATCACGCCGGCGGGGGTGGTGATCGTGCAGGACACCACGCGGCTGGCCGGCGGCGGGTCCTGGCACTTGCCGCTGATGCATTTCTGCGGCGCGGTGCATTCGGAATCGGCGGTGCAGCCGGTGCGCGGCTGGCAGGCGCTGTTCAGGCAGACCTGGCCGGCCGGGCAATCGCCATCAATGCGGCAGGTGGATTTGCAGGTTCCGCTCTGGCAGGTCAGGCTGGTGCAACAATCCTCTGAAACCGTGCAACTCTGTCCGGTGGACCGGCAGGCCGCGTTGTCGCTTCCGGTATCGGACGGCCCGGTGTCGGTGACTCCCGTGTCGGGGCGGCCGGCGTCCTGCTGCGGGAAGCAGATGCCAAAATCGCAGGTGGCGCCCGTGCAGCACTGGCCCGGCTGGCAGGTCTGGCCCAACTGACGGCAGGCGCCGCCGTCGGTTCCGCCATCCGATCCCGCGTCTGGAATGCTGGACCGGCAGATGTCGTTGAAGCAGATCAACGATCCGCAGCAGGGACGGGTGTTGCAGGACTGGGCTTCCGAGGCGCAGGTTCCGGCGTCCGGATTGTTGGTGCAGACGCGGTTCACGCAGAAGAGCCCCGTGCAGCACTGGTCTCCGGTCACGCAGAACTGGCCGTTCTGGCGGCACTGCTGGGCGTTATCCACCCCCGTATCGGGAGCGGCGTCGGTGGGGCCGCCATCAACCGGCGGCGGCAGGCAACGGCCGGACTGGCAGGCCAGGTTGGTGCAACAAACCGTTCCCGCTCCGCAGGGGTCGAAAATGCTGGCGCACAGGGGGCGATCCGGACCGCTGACATCCGTCGGGGCGGTATCCGTGGCGCCCACATCGGCCACGCCCGTGTCGGGCTGCCCGGCCTCTGGACGAACCAGGCAGAGCCCATCGCGGAACCGGCAGAATTCTCCCGGGCCGCATTCGCGATCCTGGCGGCAGCGGTTGTTCGGATCGCCATCGCAGAAGCCGGCGCGGCAGATGCGGCCGGTGCCCTCGCAATCGGCGGCGGTAAAGCATGGACGCAACGATCCGGAATCATCGGGCCCCACGTCGGAGGGGCCGCTATCCTCGCCGGGCTCCACATCGCCGGGACCGGTGTCCTCCTCGCCGGCGTCGCCCGAGTCTTCGTCTCCGGCGTCTCCGGCATCCTCCTCGACCGAGGCGTCTTCCTCCGGAAGCGGATTCACGCCGGGGAAGGCGAACAGCGGCGACCGCTCGGATGGACGCGCCGGCAACTGGCTGGAACCACAAGCTGTCAGGAAGGCTGTTGTCAGCAACAACAACCAAGGGAAGGTCGCGACTTTCCGCACCATGATGAAGGACTCCCGCCGGCGGCCAGACCCCATGAGGCCGCTCCAACTAAACCGGTTCAATTGTCCTGTGCACCCGCGCGGCCGGATTGGCCGATGGGAAAGCTTATGACGCCTCCCAGGGAAAGTAAAGCCGGATTTTCGTCATCCCCCGTACGGGGTGCGGTTTCGCGCGCCCTGCCCTTTCGCCTTTTGGCCTGGCGCCGGCGGCGCGGCCCTACCCGCCAATCTCCGCAAACTCACCGGCCTCCGTCACGGCCTGGATGGCTTCGCGGGTGATGGAGACCAACTCGCGCAACTCCTCCGCCGTCATGCCCAGGGGAGGCATCAGGACAATCACATTGCCCAGCGGACGGATGATCGCCCCGCGCCGCCGCGCCGCCAGGGTGACCCGGTGGCCCATGCGCGCGCCGTATGGATACTCCGCCCGCGTGGACTTGTCCGCGACCAGTTCAATCCCCACCATGAATCCCCGGCGGCGGACCTCACCCACGTGCGGAAGGGCGCTCACCGGCTCCAGCGCCCCAGCCAGCACCGCTTCCCGGCTGGGGGAGGTCTCGATCATCCTTTCCGACTTCATCAGTTCCAGGTTCGCATTGGCGGCGGCGCAGGCCAGCGGATTGGCGGTGTAGGAATGCCCATGGAACAGCGTCCGCCTGCTGGAGAAGGAGCCCAGGAATCCTTCAAAAATGGTCTCGCTCGCCAGAGTGGCCGCCAGGGGCAGATAGCCGCCTGTCAGCCCCTTGGCGACCGCCATCAGGTCCGGACGGACATCCTCCTGTTCCACGGCGAACATGGTTCCGGTGCGTCCAAATCCCGTCGCCACTTCATCGCAGATCAGCAACACGCCCTGACTGGCGCAGGCCCCGGCGATGCGCGACAGATAGCCCGGCGGCTGGGTGATCATGCCCGCCGCGCCCTGCACCAGCGGTTCGATGATGAACGCCGCCATCTCCGGTCCGCGCAGGGCGATCAGCCTGGCCGCTTCGTCCGCGCAGTGCAGGTTGCACGAGGGGAAACTCTTCCCCCACGGGCAGCGGTAGCAATACGGCGGCGGCGCGCGCCAGGCGTTGAAGAGCAACTGCTTGTAAGTGGCGTGGAAGAGTTCGATTCCGCCCACGCTGACGCTGCCGATGGTGTCGCCGTGGTAGGCCTCCCCCAGCGCGCCGAAACCGGTGCGGCGGGTATCCGGACCTTCCACCTGCCGCCAGTACTGGTACGCCATCTTCAGCGCGATTTCGACCGCGGTGGAGCCAGAGTCCGAATAAAAGACCCGCGTCAGGCCGCCGGGAGCGATTGCCGTCAGGCGTTCCGCCAGTTCAATCGCGGGCGGGTGGCTCAACCCGAGAAAGGTCGAATGGGCCATGCGATCCAGTTGTTCCCTCACCGCCTGATCAATCCCGGGGACCCGGTGGCCATGCACGGTCACCCACAGGCTCGATACGCCATCGAGGTAGCTGTTCCCCTCGGTGTCAATCAGCCGGCAACCCTCCCCGCGTTCGATGATGAGCGGCGTTTCCTTCAGCCAGTCAGCCATCTGCGTGAAGGGATGCCAGATATGCCGTTTGTCCTTTTCAATCAGTTCGCGGGTGCGCGGGTTGGTCATGGCGTTGATTCCAGTTCTGACGGAGTCGCGAACCAGCTTTTGCCCCGGAGCGCCTTGAACCGCAAGCCGGAGATCATCCTGGTATCCCATGCCACACCCACCCCCTCTCCCCACCACCCTGCTCTCAACAACGGGCGTTTTTTTCATCCGCCCGCTTTCGCTTGCTATTCGGTTGTCAAATACCTTCCGCGGGATCGCCCGGGATTTTTTTCGCCCGCACCGGGGCCGCGAGAGAGAAAGCGCCGCGAGGAAAAATCCTCCAGGACGATCCTTGCACGCGCCGCGCGGATGCGGCGCTCAGGCCATCGCCGGCGTGTACCCGGCGCGCGGCCCGATCATGAATTCCAGCGCGCGCAATTGCGGGCCCAGCCCGATCTCCTCCGCGATCATCC
>JAJVIH010000049.1 GCA_022072125.1 Myxococcota bacterium
ATGTCTCCCCGCACGGCGCAGGTCGCCATGGCAGCGATGTCGCCGCGCTTCCGGCCAAGTTCCGCCCATGGCCGGCGCAGACTCACCGCCTCGATGGCGGGGAAAGCAATCCCCGTGCCAACTCCGGACATTTCCGTAAATCGTTGATTTCCATCAACAACCGCTGAACCGCTGAACCGCGGACTCCCGCCACTCCCCCCGCTGCGATGCAAGATGCAACAGGGTGTTGCATCCTGCACAGGCGGTCTCCGCCATCACCAGCCCGATCCAGGCGCCGCACCATCGAATCCATCAGCGGGGACGGGTCACACGCCCCGGTCCACACGGCGCGTTGACCCACCCCGGCTGACACAGGAGAACCAGACGAATCAGAATCAGGCGCACAAGCAATCCACAAAATCGCTGATGAAAGCACGCTCGATGTACAGGCCGGAATCCACCCGCACAGGATACAAGCGGTCACGACAAGCCATCGCCTGCCGCCGGGATTCCTTGACCCCCCTGGCGAAAAATGGCATTGGCCATGGCATGGTGAGTTCCGGTTTCGCCATTGAAGGAAAGCCAATCGGTCAGGGGCATCCCTGCTTCGTGGTGGCGGAAATCGCCCAGACCCACGATGGGAGCCTGGGAACCTGTCACGCTTATATTGACGCCGCGGCGAAGGCGGGCGCATCCGCAATCAAATTCCAGACCCATATCGCCGCCGCGGAAAGCACGCCCTCCGAGACCTTCCGCGTCAAATTTTCTCCGCAGGACGCCACCCGTTACGACTACTGGAAACGGATGGAGTTCACGCCGGAACAATGGGCGGGCCTGGCCCAACACGCCCGGGACAAGCGTCTGGTGTTTTTGTCCACGCCATTCTCATTTGAAGCGGTCGAGGTGCTGCTCAAGACCGGCATCGCCGCCTGGAAAGCAGGGTCCGGAGAAACCAACAATTACCCTTTTTTGAAAAAGCTCGCCGAAACCGGAAAGCCCGTGCTGCTATCCAGCGGCGTCTCCCCCTGGTCCGATCTGGACAAAGCCGTGGAAACCGTTCGCGGCGCCGGCGCGCCGGTGGGGGTGTATCAATGTACGACCGCCTACCCCTGCCCTCCGGACTCCTGGGGGCTCAACGTCATTGGACAGATCCGGGATCGTTATCATTGTCCCGTGGGTTTTTCCGACCACTCGGGAACGCCCCACGCCGGCCTCGCCGCCGCCGCCCTGGGCGCCAACATGATCGAGGTCCACGTCACCTTCTCGCGCGAGTGTTTTGGACCAGACGTGCCCGCGTCCATCACCACCAGCGAACTGGCTCAGTTGATCGAAGGCGTCCGGCGGATTGAAACCGCGCTCGCCAATCCGGTGGACAAGGACGCCATGGCCAACAAGCTGGGCCACTTGCGCGATCTCTTCGGCAAAAGCGTGGTGGCGGCCCGCGACCTGCCCCGTGGACTCCGGCTTTCCCGCGAGGACCTGGCGTTGAAAAAACCCGGCACGGGAATCCCCGCCGCCCAACTGGAAACCGTGATCGGCAAGGAACTCGCCCGTGATGTCCCCGCCGACACCCTTCTCTCAATCAGCGATTTTTCATCATGAGCATTTCCTCCAGACGCAAGGTATGCGTCGTGCTGGTGGACCGCGCCAATTACGGCCGTTTGAAACCGGTGATGTTCGCCATCGGGGAACGCCCGGAACTGGACCTGCAGGTGGTCTGCGCCGGCACCATGCTGCTGGAGCGTTTCGACCAGCCAGTCAAGGTGGTCCGGAATGATGGTTTTCAGGTCCATGGGGAGATTTACCTGGAGTTGGAAGGATCGGTTCCCACGACCATGGCCAAGTCCGTGGGCTTCGGCATCGTGGAGTTTTCGAGCGAGTTCCAGCGGCTGAAGCCGGATATCGTGCTGCTCATTGGTGATCGTTACGAAGCGCTGGCGGCGGCCATTGCGGCGGCGTACATGAATATCCCCATATTCCATGTGCAGGGAGGCGAAGTCAGCGGTTCAATTGACGAAAGCGCGCGCCATGCCATCACCAAATTCGCCCAGTTTCATTTTCCGTCCACCGCCCGTTCAGCCGAATACCTGGCCCGCATGGGCGAGCGCCGGGACACCATTGTTGGCGCGGGGTGTCCCAGCAGCGATATCGCTCGCACCCTTGATCGCAAGCTAACCCATGACATGATCAACCTGCGCGGCGCGGGTCATGTGATTGATGTCGAGAAGCCCTTCCTGCTGACCCTGTTTCACCCCACCACCACGGAATACGGCGGGGAGGAAGCGCAAGCCAGGGCGCTCATGGAGGCGCTTGCGAAAATCGCCATGCCAACCCTGCTTTTGTGGCCCAATATTGACGCCGGATCGGATCATATCAACAAGGTGATCCGGGTGGTGCGCACACAATCCAGCACGCCGTGGTTGCGCACCCTGACCAACTTGTCGCCGGAAACCTATCTCAAGGTGCTGGCCAACACGGTCTGCGCGGTCGGCAACTCGTCCAGTTTCGTGCGGGACGCCAGCTATTTTGGCTCCCCGGTCGTCTTGGTGGGCAACCGGCAAAATGGACGTGAAACCGACCGGCATGTCACCCGGGTTCATGCCCGGAGCGAGAACATTCACGCCGCCATCCGGGGCCAACTGGAACATGGACGTTATCCTCCCAGCACCCTCTACGGAGATGGCCACGTCAGCGAGAGGATCGCGGAATCCCTGGTAAAGATTCCCTTGTACGTCCAGAAACGGCTTTCCTATGCGCTGGAGAACCCCCATGAATTCGCACCACCGGCTGATTCTGGTGGGTAACGGCATGAAATCTGGAGTTACAGAAAACGGAATGTATCCTGGAAGATTTTATCGCTGATTTTCCTCGCCATGAGCATCCTCGCCATCATTCCCGCCAGAGCAGGTTCAAAACGCCTTCCTGGAAAAAACATGCTGTTACTGGGGGGGATTCCCCTGGTGCAAAGAACCATCGAGATGGCTTTGAAATGTATGGCTCTCGATACGATTGTGGTAAACAGCGATGACCCGAAAGTGCTGGATCTGGCTCGCCGGTATTCCAGAGTCATCCCAATTGCCAGACCGGGCGAGTTGGCCACGGATACTTCTCCTGCAATTGATTACGTCCGCCATACCATTGCGGAGATCGCCAAATCGGGTCTTCAGGACCCAGATATTGTTGTCATTCTCCAGGTCACCTCTCCACTGACGAGGCCGGAGGATGTTGATCAGACGGTCCATCTTCTTCGTGAAAGCGGCGCTGATTCGGCGGTTACCGTAACCAGGCTGGAACAGAGCCTTCAACCCGCCAAGCTGAAGCGGCTGGAGGGAAACCGGCTTTTGTCCTATCAGGAAGATGAAAACGGGATAAAAGCCGCTCACGAACTTCCAGAATTGTACGTCCGGAATGGTTCCGTCTACGCCGCCACCAGACGGGTGATTGATTCGGGGCGGATTATCGGCGCCGACTGCCGCGCCCTGGTCATGCCCCGGGAACGCTCGGTGGATATCAATGACGCGCTGGATTATCATTTCGCGGAATTTCTCCTCCAACGGGCCGGGGAGCCCGGGAAGAAGTCCTGAAACCATCATATTGGGCGCGGCGAGATTATGAACCGGTTGATCATCATCACGGGCATTTCGGGCTCGGGAAAATCCACCGCCCTGAATGTTCTCGAGGACCTGGGGTTTTTCTGCATAGACAATCTGCCCCTGGTCTTCATTGAAAAACTGACCGAACTCGCCGATCAGGCCGCCGGTAAATTCAACCGGATTGGCCTGGTGATTGATATACGCGAGGGCGACCAACTCGCCGACTTCCCGGCCATTCACGCCCGCCTGAAGGAAATGAAACATTCCGTCGAGGTGATCTTCCTCGACGCCAGCGATGAGTCCCTGCTGCGGCGGTACAGCGAAACCCGGCGCCTGCATCCCCTGGCGCCCCAGGGCACGGTGGCGGAAGGCATCGCCCTTGAACGCCAGAAACTGGAGCCCCTGCGGCAACTGGCCGACAACATCATAGACACCTCGGCCCTCAGCATTCACCAGCTCAAGGAAATCATCCGGGATCAGATTGTCGGCCCCAGCAACGATACCGAATTGACCCTGACCATCCAGTCATTCGGTTTCAAGAACGGCGTGCCGCTGACCAGCGACATGGTGCTGGATGTCCGGTTTCTCCCCAATCCCTATTACGACCCGGCGATGCGCAACCTGACCGGCGAGGACGCCAATGTCTCCCAGTTCGTGCTGGGCAAGCCGGAAACCCAGCGGTTCATGGAGATGTTGCTGGTGATGCTCAAGGAACTACTGCCCCAGTACAAAAAAGAAGGGCGCAGGTATTTCACGGTCTCCATCGGATGCACGGGCGGCAAACACCGGTCGGTGGCCATCGCCCGGCATATTCACGACGCCCTCAAATCCATGCCGGGAAACGAACGCACCCGGGTGATTCTCAAGCACCGGGATATCGGCGGACGCGCCGGGTAGCCGGACTGTATTCGTTTTTCATCCCCAAAAAGTCCGCTGGCGAGGGTTGACCTGCGCGGAAGAATCCTTATCTTGCAGCGCGGGGGTGGGCCGCATTTTATCTGCGGCATGGAGGAATCATGTCTGCCCCCATTGTTCAACTCAGCAATGTCGTGAAGGAATATCCGCTGGGTCACGTCACCGTCACCGCTCTGGACGGCGTGTCACTGGATATTGACGCCGGCGACTTCATCACCATCGCCGGACCCTCCGGATCGGGCAAAACCACCATCCTGAACATGATCGGCTGCGTGGATGTGCCCACCCGCGGCGAGGTCGTCGTGGATGGGCAACCCACCCGCACCCTGAGCGACCGGGCCCTGACTTCCCTGCGTTTGCACAAACTGGGATTCATCTTTCAGAGCTTCAACCTGATTCCGGTGCTCAGCGTGGCTCAAAACGTGGAGTTTCCCCTGCTGCTTCAGGGGCATATCGGCGCAGCCGAGCGGAAGAAACGGGTGGCGGAGATGGTGGAAAAAGTGGGCCTGACCCCGCAATCCGGACAACGGCCCAGCGAACTCTCCGGCGGCCAGCGGCAGCGCGTGGCCATCGCCCGGGCCCTGGTCACCCGGCCCCGCATCGTCATGGCGGACGAACCCACCGCCAACCTGGATTCGGTCACCGGCCAGAACATCATTGAACTGATGCGGCATCTCAACGAAACCGAACAGACCACATTCATCTTCTCCACCCACGATCCCAAGGTCATGGCGCACGCCAAACGCATCGTCCGGATCAAAGACGGCAAGGTGGAAGACGACGGCCGGGGAAACGCATCCAACAACCAGGCCGCCGCCTGATTCCGGGGATCATCCGATGAATCCATATGAATGGCGGCTGATCGCCCGATTGTCCCTGCACAATCTGCTGAACCACCGGGTGAAGAGCCTGATCATCGGCGTCATCATCCTGATGGGATCGTTTCTGGTGGTGGTGGGCACGGCGATGCTCGACAGCATCGAATCGTCCATGTCCCGCAGCATCATCTCCAGCCTGGCGGGCCATCTGCAGGTCTATTCCAACAAGGGCAAGGATGAACTGGCGATCTTCGGCGGCATGATGATGGCCGCGGAAGACATCGGCAAAATGCCGGACTTCAAGCAAGTCAAACAAACCCTGTCAGCCGATCCAAACGTCAAGGCGATCATTCCCATGGGAATTGATTTCGCCACCATTTTCTCGGGCAACGAGATTGACGATGTGCTGGAAGACATGCGCAAAGCCGCCAAAATAAACGACCAGGCGGCCTTGACAGACCTGCGGCGCAAGCTGATGCAACTCGTTTCCATGATGCGGCAGGAATTCACCCAGCAACTGAAAATCACCAGCAACATCAAAAAGTACACCGATGGCCTGAAGGAACTGGATGTGGTCTCGGCCCCGGAATTCTGGAAGGATTTTGAAACCAATCCCCTGCCGGTGCTCGACCATTTCGACAGCAAAATCGCTGGCCTGGCCGCCGATGGCGTCCTCTATTACTTCCGTTATGTGGGCACGGACCTCGCGGCGTTCCAGGAAAACTTCGACCGGCTGAAAATTGTCCGGGGGGAAATGGTGCCCAAGGGCAAGCGGGGGTTCCTGTTCAACAACAAAATCCTCGAAGACTATGTGAAAAACAAGGTGGCCCGGGACCTCGACTGGATTCACCGCAAGATTATCGAGGATCAAAAACCCCACAATGACAGCGAGGTCCGGACCCGCATCCGCCAGAACATGCGCCAGTTCCGGAAGGTCACCTTTCAATTGACGCCCGCCAACGCCGAAAAACTTGAAGCGGAACTGGACAATATTCTCAAGGAGACGCCACGGGCCCCGGTGACGGACCCCAAGGATGACTTCAGCAAGAATTTCGCGCCGCTCGATCCCAACTCGCGGGAGTCACGGCTGAACCGGAAACTTCAGGATTTTTTGTGGGTGGATAGCGGCAATATCGCGCGGCGTTACGAGTTTTTCTACAAGGTGGTGGCGCCGATGATCAAACTCTATCCTTTCAACGCGGGCGACACCATCACCCTGCGCGGACTCACCAAGTCCGGCTACATGAAAGCGGTCAACGTCAAGGTTTATGGGGTCTTCGAGTTTGAAGGCCTGGGTAAATCCGATCTGGCGGGCGGCCACAGCCTGATGGACATCATGACCTTCCGCGACCTGTATGGTTTTTTGACCGACGACAAGAAAAAGGAACTGGCTGAAATCAAATCGGAAACCGGCATCAAGGAAGTCAACCAGGACAACGCCGAAGCCGAATTGTTTGGAAGCGCCGCCACCCCCATTGAAAAGGCGGCGGAGTCCGATGGAACCTTCGATGAATTCGCCGGGCTGCAATTGACCGGGCAGAAAGAATTCCAGGACGCCTTGATGGCGAGATCGTTTGATCAGGAAGCCGTGGACAACGGCGTGGCGCTGAACGCCGCCATCATTCTGAAAGATCCCGGCAAACTCCGGGAAACCCAGATGAGGCTTGAAGAAACGGCCAAGGCGGCCAAACTCGACCTCAAGGTGGTGGACTGGCAAAAGGCCTCTGGAATCGTGGGGCAATTCGTGGTGCTGGTGCGGGTGGTGCTGTTCATCGCCATTTTCATCATTTTTGCGGTGGCGCTGGTCATCATCAACAACTCCATGGTCATGGCCACCATGGAGCGGGTGATGGAGATAGGCACCATGCGGGCCATTGGCGCGCAAAGCCGCCTGGTGCTGACCTTGTTCCTGTCCGAAACATTGCTGCTGGCCACGATTTCCGGCGGGCTGGGGGCGTTTCTGGGGGCTGGGTTCATTAGCTGGCTGGGCCGGCAGGGTATTCCCGCCGTGACGGATATTCTGGTTTTCCTGTTTTCCGGCCCCAAACTATTTCCCGAATGGGGCGTGCAAAACCTGGTGATCGCCTTTGCGATGATCCTGATGATCAGCCTGATTTCCACCTTCTATCCAGCCCTCATCGCCACCCGCATCCGCCCGGCCGTGGCCATGTCTCCCAAGGAGTGAGTGGAGATGTACTTCACCATCGCCGTACGCAATCTCCTCCAGGCCAAGCGACGGACCCTGCTGCTGTCGCTGGCCATTGGCGCGGTCACCATGTTGCTGGTGCTCCTCCAGTCCTTGTCGCAGGGACTGAACGAGACCATGATTCAGGCTGCCACCACGCTGAGCGCGGGCCACGTCAATGTGGCGGGGTTCTTCAAATCCAAGCCCAGCGACGCCTCGCCGATTTTGTCCGATGCGCCTCCCCTCCGGGCGATTCTCGAAAAGGAAACCCCTGGCCTCGATTACGTGATTGACCGGGCCCGCGGATGGGGAAAAATCATCAGCGACAGCGGCAGCGTGCAAAGCGGGCTGACGGGCGTCAACCTGGCCGAAGAGCGCACCCTCACAAAGATTGTCCAGATGGCCCGCGAAAACGAATACCGCGACAACGGGCGGGATCAAGTTCTGGGCGACATCAACAAGCTGGCGGAGCCTGGGCAACTCATGCTCTTCGCCGCCCAGGCCCGCAAGCTGAATGTGACGGTTGGCGACCAGGTCACCATCTCCATCGAAACCATTGACGGACAGACCAACACCATGTCGGGCACCGTCTGCGCCATCGCCCGGGACATCGGCTTCATGAGCGGCTGGAGCGTATTCCTGAACCGTTCCTCCCTCAAATCCTTGTATGAACAGGCGGACACCTCCACCGGCGCCCTCATGGTCTACCTGAAACCTGGATACCGCGGACGTGAAAAAGAAGTCATGGACAGCCTGCGGGGCATATTGGAATCCAAGGGATATACCATGATGGATCATGACCCCAACCCCTTCTGGATGAAATTCGACAAGGTGCTCGCCGAGGACTGGATCGGCCAGCAGATTGACCTGACCACATGGGAGGACGAAGTATCCTTCCTCAAGTGGGTGCTGGTGGCGCTGGACAGCATCACTTTCTTTCTCATCGCGGTGCTCACGTTCGTGATTGCGGTGGGCATCATGAATACGGTGCTGATGTCGGTGCGGGAACGCACGCGGGAGATTGGCACGGTGCGGGCCATCGGGTTGTCCCAAAGCGGCGTGCTGACCATGTTTCTGTTGGAATCGCTGCTCCTGGGTCTGTTCGCGACGGCGCTGGGTTCGGCCCTGGGCGCATCCATCGCCTGGCTGATTGACTCATCGAAAGTGGCCATTACCGACGACGCCATCAAAACCTTTGTGATGAGCGACACCCTGCACCTGTCCGTATTGCCTCAGCATGTCATCACCGCGATCATTGCTTTCACCTTCATCACGGGACTTTCGGCCCTGTGGCCGGCGCTTCGTGCTTCGCGGATGCAGCCGGTGACCGCCATGTCGTCGGCGACATAAAGCAATTGGAGACTCCGATGCGTTTCAGATTTTCCGTTCTGTCATTGGTTCTGCTGGCTGCTTTGGGCGGAACTCCCGCCGCCGCCCTGAACCCGGATGAAACCCTCAAGGTGGTCAAGGAAGTGGACGACCGCCAGCGCAACTCCGGTGATTACAAGGCGCTGGTCTATATCGAACAGAAGGAGCGGGACAAAAACGATCAGGTCTTCGAGGCCGTGGTCTATCGCCGCGATGACGACGACAAACTGCTGATCCTCTTCCTCAAACCCAAATCCGAGGCGGGCAAGGGATACCTGCGGCTGGACAAAAACCTGTTCCTCTACGACCCCACCGTCGGCAAATGGGAGCGCCGCACTGAACGCGAACGGATCGGCGGCACCGATTCCCGCCGCCAGGATTTCGATGAATCGCGGCTGGCCGAGGAATACACCTCCAAATACATCGCCGAGGAAAAGCTGGGGAAATTCTCCGTCCACCATATCGAACTGAAAGCCAAGCCGGGCATGGACGTGGCCTATCCCATCCTGCATATCTGGGTGGACAAGGAAACCAACAACATGCTCAAGCAGGAAGAATACGCGCTCTCCGGCAAGAAAATGCGCACATCCTATTACCCGGCGTGGGAAAAGAAATACAGCCCGTCCAAAAAAGCCGAGGTGTATTTCCCCAAGGAAATCCGCATCTTCGATGAAGTGGAAAAGGGCAACAAGACCACGGTGGTGATCCGCGAGGTGGACCTGAACTCCCTCGATCCGAATATCTTCACCAAGGCCTGGCTGGAGAGCAAAAGCCGTTAAACCCCGGAAGTGGATACAGGGGCCATGCAGGGCCCCAACGGCGTCAACGGCCAGCGGCCGGGCGCCATAAGGGGCAACCTTGAACGAACACCGCCGGTTTGAAAAAACGGCGCCGCCGCATTCCATCAGGAGGGGTTGCTTTGAAACCAGGAAACAAATGGATCGCGGCGGCGCTGGTATGCGTCTTCTGGGCGGCCGCCCCGGCGTTCGCCCAGGATGAGTCCTCCGATCGGGAGGCGGACATATTCGGCGCCGCGGAATCCGCTCCGGCCGCTGACGCCGCCCCCGCCTCGACTTCGCGGAACGCCGCTCCGGAAGCCGCGACCGCGTCACCCGCCGCCGGACCCACTTCCGGAGGGGATGACCGCGAGGCGGATATGTTTGGCGGCGGAACGGACAGCCAATCCTCCAAGCCGGATGAATACAACGCCACGCCCACCCCGCGCGTCACCGAGGGCCTGATTGGGGACAAGATATCCCTGGCGGAGCGGCGCCTGGATATCGGCGGCCAACTCTGGATGCAGTTCAACACCTCCCTGCGCGAGGATTCGACTGGTCAGAACACCACCCTCTCCGGCCCGCATCTGCTGGATATCTATGGCGACGCCCGGCCCAACGACCGCATCCGCGCCTACGTCCGCTCGCGCCTCTCCTACAATTACGCCAACCCGCCGCCGCTGATTCCCGGACTGCCCGCCAACAACCAGACGATCGGCATCGCGCTGGATCAGCTCTGGCTGAAATTCGATCTGGGCCAGGTGGTCTACATCACCGCGGGCAAACAGCGCATCCGCTGGGGATCCTCCCGCATCTGGAATCCGACGGATTTCCTCAACTCCCAGCGTCTGAATCCGCTGAACGTCTTCGACGTGCGCCTGGGCGTGGACCTGCTCAAGGTCCATCTCCCGATTGAGTCCCTGGGCTGGAATTTCTACGCCATCGCCGATTTCGACCGCATGACCTCGCTGGACAGCATTGGCGGAGCATTGCGGGCCGAACTGTTGTTCGACCAGACGGAAATCGCCCTCTCCGCCCACGCGCGCAAGGACACCCCCTTTCGCCTGGGCCTGGATATCTCCAGCGGGCTGAGCATTTTCGACGTGCGCGTGGAAAGCGCGCTGGTGAAGGGCGACCGCACCCGCTACTGGAAAGGCGATTTTGACCTGACCACGCCCATTCCCAGCGTTCCCACGAGTTTCTCCCGCGAGAACGAATGGTATCCGCAGGTGGTCGGCGGTCTGGATTTCTCCGTCAAATACAGCGAGGACGACAATATCCTGTTCGGCGCCGAGTATTTCTACAACCACGCGGGCTACCCCGATGGCCGGCTGACGCCCTGGGTATTGTTCCAGAACGACTACACTTTCCTCTATGCGGGCAAACATTACGGGGCGCTCTATGTGAATCTGGCGAATCCGGGATCATGGAACGACACCAGCTTCCGGTTGTCGAATATCGGCAACCTGGTGGACCAGACCTTCATCTCCCGCCTGGATATTCAGCAAACGTTGCTGACCTATATCTCGCTGAATTTCTTCGCCTCCGTGCATTATGGAAAGACGGGTGAATTCCGGCTGTCGCTGGACCTTCCGGCCACCCCGTTCACCAACAATCAACCCATCAAGGTGGGCGCGCCGATCACCGACATCGGCCTGTGGATTCTGGTGAATTTCTGATCCCCGTTCGCCGGGTGGATGCGGCGGATTTCACTCCCCGCGCCGCCGCGCCAAGGCAAGGCCGCCCGTTGTCCGGGCGGCGCCGGATCCATCAGTCCCGGCAACACAGGACGCCGCCGTTGCGGCCGCCAGCGTGCTTGATGTAGCGGCCCTCCTCGGTATAGCTGCCAGAGCAACTCCAGCCATCGTCGCCAAACAGGATGTCCGGCGCATTCCAGTAACGTTCATTGTAACATGCGGCGGTGCTCCGGCGGGTCAACGGCGAACACCCCTGGCTGACGGACCTGCCCAGCGTGCCGCATCCATATACATCCTGATAGCCGCCGCCGGCGCAGGCGTTGGAGTTTTCGGAGTTCTGCGAAGTCATCCAGAAGCCCTGCTCCCAGTTGCGCAGGTTGCAACCGCCGTATTTCGCAATGTCATTTTTCCCATCGCACAAATGGAAACCCGTCGCGCAGAGGTCCGCGGCGGAACACCCCGTCCCGTTGGGGTTGGAACTGTCGTCCCCCGCCTTCCGGCCGCAGCGGGAAGGAGTATCCACGCCGGCGGCATCCCATCCTCCCTTGCAGGCGAAGATCGTATAGCCGTCATTCACACCTTCGTGCTTGCCATCGGAACAACCCATGATCTCGGCGCATTTGTCGCCCTGGCAGGTCTGGCCGGCGGGGCAGGCGCGAGCGGGCGTCCATTCGAGGCAGGAATCGGCGTCGGCCTGCCCGCAGCCTTGCACCTGGGCGCCGCTGCATTTCACCGCCGCGGGCTTGCATTCATCCGTGCAGATGTCCTCGCATTTGCCGTTGACGCAGGTCTGCACGCCAATGCACACGATGTTGGCGCAGGGATCGGTGCTGGCGCATTTGCCTTCGTTGCAGACCAGGCCGGAACCGCAGGACTTCCCAGACTCCCACTCCAGGCAGGAATCGCTGTCGGTATTGCCGCAGGACTGCACCTTGCCGTCGTTGGAGCAACGGACGGCTCCGCTCTCGCACTCATTGATGCAGACGCATTCGCCGGCGGAGCATTTCTCGGAAAGATCGCAGGAGTTCACCGGCCCATACTCCAGGCAGGGGTCGTTATCGTAGTCGCCGCAGGCGATCACCTGGCGTTCGCCATCACATTTCCGCTCGCCGGACTTGCATTCGCCGTTGCATTTGGCGGCGCATTTGCCCTGGGCGCAGATCTGATCCGCCGGACAATCGCCGGCGCCCTCGTCGGTCTCTCCATCGCAATCGTCGTCCAGACCATTGCATTTTTCATCCGAAGGACTCTTCTGCGGCTTGCAGCCGAGTTTGCCCTGTTCGCATGTGGGAGCCCCCTGGGCGCAAACCCCCGGCTTTCCGCTGTCGCAGACCTCGCTCATGCGCGGATCCTGCATGCCATCCGGGGTGGCGGGATTGCAGTCGTTGTCGGCGCCGTCGCAAACCTCCGCGGGATCGGCCGTCCGCGCGCACTGGTATTCACATCCGTTGGACGGATCGCGGTCGGCGTCCACCCATCCGCTTTTGCAGGAGCCCGCGACGCAGACCCCGCCACGGCACACGGACGTGGTGTTGGGAGCGGTGACCAGGCATTTGATGCAGGCGTCCCCGCAGGTTTCGGGGGCGTTCTTGTTGAAGCCTTCGTCAATGGCGCCGTTGCAGTTGTTGTCCTTGCCGTCGCAGGCTTCTGAATCCGATGTCTTCTGGCAATTCTGGCTTTCACAGCCGTTGGCGGGATCGCCATCGTTGTCGAAGAAATCGGGCCGGCACAGGAATCCACATTTGCCTTGGTTGCAGATGGCGGTGGCGGTGGCGGGGGAGGAACACTCCCGGCCGCACTCGCCGCAGTTCTTCACATCATTGGCCTTGTCGAAGCCGTCATCCACCACGCCGTTGCAGTTGTTGTCCTTGTTGTCGCAAACCTCGGGACCGCTGGGGGTGCAACGGAACTCGCATCCATCTTCCGGCTTGCGGTTCTGGTTCACCCATCCCGGCTCGCAACGCTCGATGACGCAGGTGAAGTTGACGCATCCGGAAACCGCGTTGGGGAGATCGCAAGGCGGGCTGCATTCCTGCGCCGGCCCCGCATCGCCTCCGCCATCCGCACCCCCATCGCCCGGTTCGCCGCCATCCGTGGAGCCGGGTTCGCGAACCACGCATTGGCCGTTTTCACAAACCGAATTTTCACCAAGACAATCGAGATCAATGGCGCATCCGGACAAATCCCCCCCGCTCTCCTGATCACCGGCGTCCGGCCCAGACCCTGAGTCCGCCTCGCCGCCGGGCGGCGGCGCCACGCAACGGCCATCTTCACAGCGCAGACCGCTTCCGCAATCCACATCCGACCGGCAGGTAAAACCGCCCGAGGCCAGTTCTGTTTCCGGAAAACAACCGGTCGCCGCCACGGCGGCGGCAAGGATCATGATGCGGTGCTTCACAAACTGCTCCTGACAGGCCCCGGTAATTTAGGACTTCGCACGCAAACCGCAACGCCGCCATGAAATCATGTCAGGGACAGGAACAATATTTGCCCGCCCCTGAACTCCGGCAACTGGAGTTGGGAATGGAACTGCAGTTGCCATTGCCGCTGCACGGAATCCGGCAACGATACGCATTGGAGATATCCAGCCGGGCGCAGACAAGGCTGCTCAGGCATTCGGTGGTGCTTCCCTGGGTGCAGCTCTGGCACGCCACCTTGCGGCAATCTCCACTCTCGCACTGGGTCCCGGAAGGGCAACTCGCCGATCCGCCCCATTCGGTGCAGCCATCGCCATTGTAGTCATCACACGTTTCCGCGGTGGAGCTTCCATTGCACCGCTTCTGTCCCTTGGTGCAGGCGTTGGTGCAACTGGACTGACACACGCCGCCGCTACAGGTCTGTCCGGTGGGGCAACTGGCCGCCCCGCCCCATTCCGTGCAGAGGTCTATGTCGTAGTTGCCGCAGGTTTCCACCTGCCCGCTGGCGTTGCAGCGCTTGGCGCCGCTGGTGCATTCATTGCTGCAAACCACCCCGCAAACGCCGCCGCTACAGGATTGTCCCGTCGGGCAGGCCGTCGCTCCGCCCCACTCCAGGCAGGTATCGCTGTCGTAATTCCTTCCGCAGGTCTCCACCTGGCCATTGGTGTTGCAGCGTTTCGAGTTTTCCGGGGTGCATTGATCCACGCACACGCACTGACCGCTGGAGCAGGTTTCGCCGGCGCCGCAGCCAATGGCCCCGCCCCATTCCAGGCAGGCGTCGCCATCGTAATTGCCGCAGGACTCCACCTGGTTGGAGGTGTTGCAGCGCTTCTGCCCGGAGGCGCATTCATCCGAACAGGTCAGGGCGCAAACGCCATTGTTGCAGGCCTGACCAGTGGGACAAGCCGTCGCCCCGCCCCACTCCAAACATTTGTCGCCGTCATAGTCGGTTCCGCAGGTCTCCACCTGGCCGCTGGTGTTGCAACGCTTGGCGCCGGCGGTGGTGCAAAGATCCACGCAGACGCAGTTCCCGCTGTTGCAAACCGTCTCCGCCGGGCAGGATGTCGCGCCGCCCCATTCCAGGCAGGTATCGCTGTCGTAATTCCTTCCGCAGGTCTCCACCTGCCCGCTGGTGGTGCAGCGTTTGGAGCCTTCCGGACCGCAGTCATCGGTGCAGACGCACTGGCCATTGGAGCATTGGTAACCGGTGCTGCATTTGGTGTCGCCGCCCCATTCATTGCAGAGGTCGGGATCGTAATTTGGTCCGCAGGTCTGCACCGTGGTGGAGTCCTTGCACTGCTTGGCGCCGTTGGATGGGCAGGTGTGCTGGCAGGAGTCCACGCAACTGCCCCCGCTGCAAATCTGAATGCCCGAACACAGGGGTCCCAGCCCCCATTCGAGGCAAGGATCGCTATCGAAGTTTCCGCAAACGCGAACCTGGTTGCCCTCGCATTTCTTTTCCCCCTCGGTCTGGCATTCATTGCTGCAATTGTTGGTGCAGGAGCCCGCCTGGCAGAACTTGCCATCGGTGCATCCGGAGGCGTTGTCATCAATCAGGCCATTGCAGTCATCATCGAGGTTGTTGCAGGTCTCGGAGGGTTTTGGCTGCGTGGTCTGAACGCACTGGAACTGCCCATTGATGCAGGCGCCCGCGCCGTCCTTGCAGATGCCATGTTTGCCGGTGTCGCAAGCCTTGCCCACGCGGGAGTCCGCCGCGCCATCCAGGGTGGCGGGATTGCAGTCGTTGTCCACTCCGTCGCAGCGTTCGGTCGGATCAATGGTCGGGCTGCAGTTCAACTCGCATCCATCCGACGGATCGCGATTGGAATCCACGAAACCGGGAGCGCACGTCCCCTGGACGCAACGGCCGTCCTTGCAGGCGGGGACCGTGTTCGGGCCAATCGGCGAGCAGGTCACGCAGGCGTCGCCGCAGGCTTCCGGCTTGTTCTTGTCGAAATTATCGTCCACGACGCCGTTGCAGTCGTTGTCGCGGCCGTCACAGATCTCCACTCCGCCGTTGCTGACGGCGCAATTGCTGCTTTCACAGCCGTTGCCGGGGTCCCGGTCATTGTCGAAGAAGCCCGTTTTGCAAACGAACCCGCATTCGCCCCGGTTACAGACGGGCTGGGTATTGGGGCGTTCCGGGCACGCATTTCCGCATGTCTTGCAATTTTTCGGATCGGAGTTTTTGTCAATGCCGTCATCCACCACGCCGTTGCAGTTGTTGTCCCGGGTGTCGCAGATATCGGGGCCGGTGGGAGTACACTGGTATTCGCAGCCGTTCTTCGGATCCTTGTCCAAGTCCACAAATCCTTTCATGCAGGACTTGATCTGACAGGTGCTGTTGACACACTCCGATTCAGCGTTGGGCACATTGCAGGCGGGGATGCAGAAACTGGTCGGTTTGCGATCATCCGCGCCCGCGTCGCCGCTGTCCGGGCGATCCACATCGGCCGGGTTGACGTCATTCGCCCCGCCGGAATCACCAGGTCCAGGTCCGCCATCGGTTGGAGGCGGGGAAATTCCGCCATCCTCGCCTCCCGAAGGCTGCACGGAAGCGGGAATGGTGCATAATCCTTCGTCGCACAGGCCAAATCCCTGACACTCCTTTGCGCCTAAACATTTGATGAAGCAGGCGCCTTCGATGCAGGTTTGGCCCTTCCGGCAAAAAATCGCTCCGCAGGTGAGGAGGCACTTGCCGTCAATGCATTTCTCTCCGCCGGCGCAGTCGTTCACACTCTGGCATTCAGGCGGGCCGGCGCTGGCGCCGTCGGATTGCACGGCTCCATCCTGACTGACGGGCGCGCAGGCGCCAGAGACGCAAACGGTCCCCGGCGCGCATTCGGAGTCAGCCTTGCACGCGGTTCCGCCCTGGTTCAGGCTGACCTCGGGAAAACAGCCGGTGAGAATCACCACGGCCAATAATGAGGATTTCCGCAGAAAAGGGAGTTTGGCCACGCTGCCCATTCTTCACCTCAACATGCACCCTGTTAATACATTACCAAACCATCCCCGCGCTTACAAACAACCACATGGTTCATCTGACCGCCATCGGATATCCGGACGCGATTTTCATGTTTGGATGGCTCCCAGCCGCCGCGGGGTTGCGGGCCATTCTCAAACATGGCAATCGCAGGCGGTTTCTTTGCCGCGGTCCCAAAGCGGCCTTATCAGATTTCCTTGAGCAGGTCGGATCGTGAAAGCCCAATTACAATCGCTGGTATTGCAGGCGTTGCAATCGCTTCGCGCCTCCGGGCAGTGGTCTCTGCCAGACCCCTTGCCCGCCATTTCGATTGAACTGCCGAAACAGAAGGAACATGGGGATTACGCCACCACCGTCTGCATGGCGCTGGCCAAATCCATGAGAGTGAACCCGCGCGCGCTCGCCCAAGCGGTGGCGGACGCCTTTCCCGGGAAGGGGCTGTTTCAGTCCATCGAAATCGCCGGACCGGGTTTCCTCAATTTCCGGCTCAAACCGGCGGCCTGGCATCTGGTGGTGGAAGACATCCTGCGCCAGGGAGAGCGCTTCGGCGCCGCCAGTCCAGCGCAGGCCGATAAGATCATGGTGGAATATGTGTCCGCCAACCCGACCGGACCGCTGCACGTGGGACATGGCCGCGGCGCCGTGGTGGGGGATGTCATCGCCACCCTGCTGCAATGGGCTGGACACGATGTCACCCGGGAGTTTTACGTCAACGACGCCGGGGCGCAAATCCAGAATCTGGGCGCATCCATACACGCCCGCTACCGGGAACTGCTGGGCCTTCCCTTTGAAATTCCGGAAGACGGCTACAAGGGGGATTATCTGATTCCGCTGGCCCGCGAACTGCAATCCAAACATGGCGCGGACAAGGCCGAAGCCACGCCGGAAACCATCGCGGAGTTCGCCCGTTTCGGAGCCCGCAGGCTGCTGGACCGCATCAACGATGATCTGCTGGCGCTGGGCGTCCGGATGGACAGTTACAGTTCCGAACAGGCCATGGTGGAAGCGGGCGGCGTCGAAAACGCCCTGCAAACCCTGCGCGGCAGCGGTTTCATCTACCCGCACGACGGCGCGGAGTGGTTCAAATCCAAGGAACTGGGCGATGAAAAAGACCGCGTGGTGGTGCGCTCGGATGGCCGGACGACCTACCTGGCCTCGGACATCGCCTATCACAAAAACAAGCTGGATCGCGGCTACACCCGGTTGATCAACATCTGGGGGGCCGACCATCATGGATATATCGCGCGCGTCAAGGCCGCCGTGGCGGCTCTGGGCCTGGACCCCGGCCGCCTGCAGGTGGTGCTGACGCAGATGGTCAATGTCGTCCGCCAAGTGGTGGACGAAAACGGCCAGGTCCATGCCGAGGCGGTGAAGTCCTCGAAGCGCGAAGGCAATTTCGTGGTGCTGCGCGAAGTCATTGATGAAGCCGGCCGCGACGCCACGCGCTTCTTCTTCGTTATGCGATCCGCCGCCTCGCAACTCGATTTTGACGTGGAACTGGCCCGCAAACAGTCCAATGACAATCCGGTTTTTTATGTCCAGTACGGACATGCCCGGGTCTGCAGCATCCTGCGCAAGGCGGAAGAAGACGGCATTCCCATTCCCCCGGCTTCTCCGGAAGCACTGGCGCCGCTGGTCCATGAAGACGAACTGAACCTGATCCAGTTGATCGGTTCGTTGCCCGAGGTGATCCAGAACTGCGCGGCGCGGCTGGAACCCCATCATCTGGTGTTTTTTCTGGATCAGACCGTCGCGGCGTTTCACGCCTGGTACCAGAAAGGCGCCGCCGATCCGTCCCTGCGCGTGCTGTGCGAAGACCGCACCGCCGCCGGCGCCCGCCTGTTGCTGGCGAGCGCCATCCGTCAGGCGCTCGCCAACGGCCTGACCGTGCTGGGGGTCAGCGCCCCCGAACGCATGTAAAAGGAGCCCGTCATGCACGACACCACATCCTCTCCCGAACTCCTGGTGGAAGAAGAATTTGAACCCCGGACACCCGCTATCCGGCTCAGCAACCGCCAGTGGTTTGTGGCGGCCGCCGCGGGCGTCACCCTGGCGGGCGTGTTCCTGTCGCTGGGCATCATGATCGGCAAGTCGCTGGGACGCGGTCAGGCCGTGGAGGCTGGATCATCCTCTTCCGGCGAGCCCCCTCCCCCTGTTCCCGCTATCGCCGCACCGTCCCCGTCAGTGGAAGAACCACCCGCCTCCGCATCCCCTCCCGCCGCTGGAAACGCCGCTCCTGCCGCGGCGGACCCCGTTGCGCCCGCCGGCGATGCGCCAAAGGACGCCGCTCCGCCGGCTCCCACGGAGACGAAGGCTCCGCAAAAACCCTCCGTGGCGGAAAAACCGGCGCCGGTTGCGCCGCCATCCCCGATTGTTGAAAAAACCGTGGTGATCGCCGCCGCTCCCGCCGCGGCCAAACCCGCCCCGGTCAAAGCCCCTACCGGAAAGCCCGCGCCCCTGGCGGTCATGAAACCAGCGGCCGGTTCTCCTCCCGCCAAGGGAAGCTGGGTGCTGCAGATCGTCGCCTACAACCGCCAGGACCAGGCCGAGGCCAAGCTCAAGGCGCTACAAAAGCTGGGGATGCAGAATGTCTATCTTTCCAACACGGAAAAACCCGGCGGAGTCACGTTGTACCGCGTGCGCGCGGGTCCCTTCGCCAGCAAGGAATCCGCCGCCGCCCACGCGCTGGAGAAAAAATCCAGCCTGGGAGACACCTTCGTCACGAAGGAATGACGGCGCCGGTCGGTTGTACACAGGGCGGCCAAAAGCCGCCCTTTTTATTCGCGGAGAATCTCCGTCACCTCGAAGCGGACGGTCCCCATCGCACGCAGGCGGCCCCAGTCTCGCGACGCGGGGGTGGGGCCAATCCCCAGCATGATGCGGCCCGCGTGTCCAGGCCATTGATCATGGGTGGGATCGGCGATGCTCCAGCGCTCGCCATCATGGACCTCCACCCATGCGTGACCGGTAAAGACGCCCTTGTCATCCGCCATCACCCCAAATACCGCCCGCGCAGGAATATGGAGCACGCGAAACGCCGCCTCGGCCAGCGCTGCATGCTCGCTGCAATCCCCTTCCCCAAACTCCAGCGCCTTTTCAGGCGGCAGGTGGGTATGGCTGCTGGATTTTTTGGGCAGCGCCCGGTGAACCAGACTCACCACCGCCGCGATTTTCTTGCGGATGGGCAGTTCCTCCGCGACTTGCGGGCGCAGCCAACGCTCCACCACGGCAATCGCCGCTCCCGCGGACGGCGTGGCGGAAGCGGCGGCGGAAACCGAAACCACCCGCACCTGAAACAGGCCGTTCCGGACAGGGGAGAGTTCTTGCAGCGGTCCGGTTGGAAAGCCATGGTGATATTCGCGCGGGATGGTCAGGCGGACATTCATCGCACGCAATTCCCCTGCTCCACGAATCACCGGCTTCCATTCAATGACAGGCCACGGCGACGGCGGACTGGCGCCCGGCAGGCGGGAATATGCCTGCGCTTCGATGGGGCCGGACTGTTCCAACCGCCACCCCAGCGATGGCAAATCAATCCGGCCGGCCAACGGTTGACCGGGATCGTATTGCAACCGGACCTCCACGTCTCCCTCGCTCCCCTCCCAGTGAATCCGCGGGCCGCCGGCCCGGCGCGAAAAATGGAGGTTGATCAACCGGCGCCCCTGAATATCCTCGCCCAGCGCGCTCCAGGACTTACTCTGTCGCGCCTGGCCCAACATCCAGTTGAGGCAGTTCGCGGGAATCCGCGGCAAAGGCCCGCGGAGCGGGATCGCGCGCGGCGATAAAGACGGGGGATGGCGGCGCAATTCCTCCAGAATGCGATCGCCGGGACGCGGAATCTCTTCGATCATCCGCCCGTTTTCCCGCACCGCGATCTGGTAAACGTGGTTCTCCCCATTCCGGTCCACCGTGGCGTGTTGCTCCTCGACGCGGCGAACGGTTTCATCGCCGCGCCGGATTTTGATCTCCACCACACGATGGCAGGCGGCGATCTCACCCGGCGGATTGAGGTCGAACCATTCATGAACCAGGCCGGCGTGTTGATCGTGGATGAGCAGCCGGTACCATGCTTCAATCACCGCGCCTTCGCCGCACTCCGCCGCCGCCGGGGCCAGCAGCAGGAGCATCGTCCACATTGCATATGCGCGGCGGGTTGACGCGCCGCCGCCGCACCGGAAACAATCCGGGAGGCTAAAACACCTCGCGATGAATGGAATCACACACATGCGGCGATTGTTTGCGATCGAAGATGGACGTTTTGGGCTCGATGGCGGGGCCATGTATGGCATTGTTCCCAAACCCATGTGGAGCAAGGTCCACCCGGCGGATGATCAAAACCGCGTCACCCTGGCGTTGCGTTGCCTGCTCATTCGCGATGACGGACGCCTCATTCTGATTGATACGGGCATTGGAAACAAATGGCCGGAAAAGGACGCCGGGTTCTTCGCCATCAACCGCTCCCAGTCCTCGCTGACTGGCAGCCTGGCGCAACTGGGGGTGACGCCGGATGACATCACCGACGTGGTGTTGACCCACCTGCATTTCGACCACGCCGGCGGCGTGTCCGGATTGAATGACGGCGTGCTGGTTCCGGCTTTTCCCAACGCCCGCATCCATGTGCAGCGGCAGAACTGGGATTGGGCCCGCTCCCCCAGCGACCGCGACCGGGGCAGTTACCGCCCGGAAAATTTCAGCCTTTTCGAGGGATCGCCGAAACTGCGCCTGCTCGATGGACCGGGAGAGATTCTTCCAGGAGTCAGCTCCCTGATCTCCAACGGCCACACCTTCGGCCTGCAGGTGGTGCAGGTCGAATACCCCAAGGGCCCCGTGTACTACGCCGCCGACCTGATCCCCACCTCGCGCCATATCCATGTGCCGTGGAATATGGCCTATGACCTCAACCCCGTGCTGGTGATGGAGGAGAAGCGCGCCCTGCTGGATCGGGTGATCGCCGGAGACGGCGTGCTATTCTTGGAGCACGACCCGGATTTCGCGGGCTGCCGCGTGCGGAAAAACGACAAGGGTCATTACCAGCCGGGGGATCGCTTCCAGTTCAACGGCGATTACTGACCGCCACGCGGGGTCTCCGTATGCGCGTGCCCGCAGCCCGGGCCATGGACATGAGGCGGCGGCTTGCGTTCCTGCGCGATGGCGGACGGATCGTAGGAGAGGTTGGGCGCGAGCCAGCGCTCCATTTCTTCAACGGACATGCCCTTGCGTTCCGCATAATGCTCCACTTGGTCGCGGCCAATCTTCCCCACCTGGAAATACCTGGCCTCCGGGTGGGCGAAGTACAGGCCGCTGACCGATGCGGCGGGCGTCATGGCGAAGGACTCCGTGAGTTGCATGCCGGTGTTGCGTCCCGCATCGAGCAGGCGGAACAGCAGCGGTTTTTCCGTGTGATCCGGACAGGCGGGATATCCATGGGCGGGCCGGATGCCCCGGTATTTTTCCTGGATCAAATCATCCGCCGAGAGTGATTCGGAGGAGCCATACCCCCAGTCGCGGCGCGCGCGGGCGTGCAGAAACTCGGCGAAAGCCTCGGCGAGGCGGTCGGCCAACGCCTTGGCCAGAATGGCGTTGTAATCATCGTGCCGGCGCTCGTATTCACGCGCCAGTTCATCCGCGCCATGACCCGTGGTGACCGCGAAAGCGCCAAGATAATCCCGCAGTCCGGAGCCCAGCGGGGCGATATAATCGGCCAGACAGCGGTGCGGTTTGTTGGCGTCCGCCTTTTCTTCCTGCTGGCGCAGCATGTGAAAGCGCATCCGCTCCTCCGTGCGGGCGTCATCCTGGAAGAGAATGATGTCATCCTCCAGGCTGTTCGCGGGCCAGAATCCGTAGACGCCGCGCGCCGTGAATTTCTTCCCGGCCACGATCTCCTCCAGCATTTTCCTGGCGTTGGCGTACAGATCGCGGGCGGCGGCGCCGTATTTCGCGTGCTCCAGTATCTGTGGAAAACGCCCGGGCAATTCCCAGGCGGAGAAAAACGGCGTCCAGTCAATGTAGGGAACCAGTTCATCGAGCGGCTGGTTTTCAATCACCCGCAACCCCGTGAAGGACGGACGCGGGATGTCCTGCTCGCGCCACTCAATGCGCAAATGGTTCGCACGCGCATGCTCGAAGGGAATGACCTTGCGTTCGCGCCGCCGGGAATGCTGCTCGCGCAGCTTCTCCTGCTCGACGCGGGCGCGGGAGACAAAATCCGCTTTCCGCTCCGCGCTCAACAGGCTGCTGACCACGGCGACCGCGCGGGATGCGTCCAGCACATGCACCACGGGCCCGGCATATTCCGGCGCGATTTTGACGGCGGTATGCTCGCGGCTGGTAGTCGCACCGCCGATCAACAGGGGCAATTTCATGCCGCGGCGGTTCATCTCCTTCGCCACGTCAACCATTTCATCGAGGGAGGGCGTGATGAGGCCGCTCAGGCCGATCATGTCAACCTGCTTCTCCAGCGCGGTGTTCAATATGGCGTCGCGGGGGACCATCACCCCCAGATCAATCACTTCGTAATTGTTGCAGCCCAGCACCACGCCGACGATGTTCTTGCCGATGTCATGCACGTCGCCCTTCACCGTGGCCATCAGGACGCGCCCGGCGGAACGGCTTTCTCCAGCTTTCTCCGCTTCCATGAACGGCATCAGGAATGCGACCGCCTTCTTCATGGCGCGGGCGCTCTTGACGACCTGGGGCAGGAACATTTTTCCGGCGCCGAACAAATCGCCGACCACCTTCATGCCGTCCATCAGCGGACCTTCGATGATGTGAAGCGGGCGGGCGTATTTTCCCCGCGCTTCTTCCAGATCAATCTCCAGAAATTCATCGAGACCATGCACCAAGGCGTGGGAAAGGCGGGCTTCCAGACTGGCCTGCCGCCAGGACAAATCCGCCTCGCGCGCCGCGCCCTGCCCCTTGAAGGTCTCCGCCAGCCTGACCAGGCGCTCCGTGGCGTCCGGCCGGCGGTTGAAGATCACATCCTCCACATGCTCCAGCAGTTCCCGGGGAATCTGCTCATACACCGCCAGTTGCCCGGCGTTGACAATGCCCATGTCCATACCCGCGCGGGTCGCGTGGTACAGAAAAGCGGAATGGATAGCCTCCCGCACCACATCGTTGCCGCGAAAGGAAAACGACAGGTTGCTGACGCCGCCGCTGATTTTGACGCGCGGGAATTTTTTCTTGAGTTCGCGCGTGCTCTCGATGAACCACAGGGCGTAGTTGTTGTGCTCTTCAATGCCCGTGGCGATGGCGAGGATATTGGGATCAAAAATGATGTCGGATTCGTCGAAGCCGATTTCATCCGTCAGGATGCGGTGGGCGCGGGTGAAAATCTCCATGCGGCGGGGCGTATCCACCGCCTGGCCCTGTTCGTCGAAGGCCATCACGACGGCCGCGGCGCCAAACCGCCGGATAATCGCCGCCTGGCGGCGGAATTCATCCTCGCCTTCCTTTAGACTGATGGAGTTGACGATAGCCTTGCCCTGCACGCAGCGCAGTCCCGCCTCGATGACGCTGAATTTGGAGCTGTCAATCATCACCGGCGCGCGCGCGATATCCGGCTCGGTGGCGATGATGTTGAGGAACGTGGTCATGGCCTGGACGGAATCCAGCATGGCCTCGTCCATGTTCACGTCAATGATGTTGGCGCCGTTCTGCACCTGCTCGCGCGCCACCGCCACCGCCGCCTCGTATTCGCCGGACTTGACGAGCCGGGCGAATTTCTTGGAACCGGTGACGTTGGTCCGCTCGCCGATCATGATGAAATTCGATTCCGGCCGGATGGTCAGGGCTTCCAGTCCGGAGTACCGGGTCAACGGATCCGCCTGGGGCGGGATGCGCGGCGGCAGGCTGCTCACGGCGCGGGCGATGGCGCTGATGTGATCCGGCGTGGTGCCGCAGCATCCGCCCACCACGTTCAGCCACCCCTGCGCGGCGAAGTCCTGGAGCAGGCGGGAAGTCTGTTCCGGCAATTCGTCGTACTGGCCGAAGGCGTTGGGCAGCCCGGCGTTGGGATAGCAACTGATGCGGGTGTCGGCGATCCGCGCCAGTTCCTCGACGTAGGGGCGCATGAGTTCGGCCCCCAGGGCGCAGTTGACGCCCACCGTGGCGGGCCGGGCGTGGCGGACGGAAACCCAGAAGGCCTCGATGGTCTGCCCGGAAAGCGTGCGCCCGCTGCGGTCGGTGATGGTCACCGAAATCATCACCGGAATGCGCTTGCCGGTCTCATCGAAAACTTCCTCAATCGCCAGCAACCCCGCCTTGAGGTTCAGCGTGTCTATGCTGGTCTCGGGAAGCAGCACGTCCACTCCCCCATCCACCAGGGCGCGAACCTGCTCCTTGAAAGCGGCCTTCATTTCATCAAAGCTGACGGACCGGAACGCCGGATTGTTCACGTCCGGCGAAATGGACAAGGTGCGGTTGGTGGGGCCAAACGCTCCCGCCACGAAACGCGGTTTGGCGGGATTGCGCCGCGTGAATTCATCCGCGGCTTCCCGGGCCACCCGGGCGCCCGCCAGGTTGATGGCGCGCACATGTTCCTGCAACCCGTAATCCGCCTGCGAGATGGCGTTGCTGCTGAAGGTGTTGGTCTCGATGATATCCGCCCCGGCCTCCAGATATTGCCGGTGGATTCGCCCGATGACGTCCGGACGGGTCAGGTTAAGCAAATCATGGTTGCCCTTCAGTTCCCCCCGGGCGCTGGCGAAGACCTCGCCGCGATAATCCTGTTCCTGCAAGGCATGGCGCTGGATCATGGTGCCCATGGCGCCATCCAGCACAAGGATGCGTTCCTGCATGACCAGAATGAAGGGATGGCTGGAATGCTGATTGGATTGACTCATAAACACCTGAATTTTGTCTTGTCCGCCCTTCCCGCAAACGGGCGCAACATAATCAACCAGCCGCCTTTCCGCCACTTCACCCGGTCATGGTCTGGTCATTTTTGGGGCTGCGGGGGCTGGAAACACCCCAGCGGCGCAACCCGGGTGGAAACCATTCATGGCGGTTTACCCCAGGCGAGGATCATCGCCGGGGCGTCGCGCCTCGCACCCCACCGGCAGGAGCCGGGATGGATGGGGGCCATTCAAAGCTTGCCGGTGAAGCCGGTGGTCTGCTAATGATTCGCCCGCCATGAGCGAACAGACCAAACCGCTTTATCAACTCAAGAACCGGGTGATTGTCACCGATCTGACCGGCTTGGAGCACATCGGCTATATCACCCGCATGGACAAAGAGGGCTACGACATTTACCTGCTCGTACCCAATGTGTGGAAGCGCGTGCGCTACGGCGAGGAAGATGTATACCTTCGCCCCTATGCGCCCCACCCCGGGAACCTGCATTACTAAGCCGCTTGCGCGCTCTGGTCAGCCGCCTGCGCCGCTCTTTTTTCCCCAGTCCGTTTCCAGACAATAGTGGATCAGGTTGCGGAAGTACTCGCGCACCGGAACCACCCGGACACCTGAACCTTCCAGCGCCGCCCGCGTTTGCGCCGTATCGAAAATCGCCTGGTGCGAGAGATATGGCGCGTAGACCTTCCCGGTTTCCAGCACCCGCCGCCATTTGCCGCGCAACACCCGGACCAGAATGGGGCGAACGCCGCCGTAGTAAATCTCCGGGCGTATCAGCAGGGGCTTGCGGACGCGGAACTCGCCGCTGGCCAAATCGAGCATCTCGCGGATGGTGGACGAGGCTTCGGGCCCGGCGGTGAGGTGAAACGCCTTGCCGCGAGAATCCGCACGTGCGCTGATGACTTCCAGCGCGTCGCAGACATAATCCACTGGAACGATATCCACCCGGCCATTGGGATCGCCGGGAACCACGAAGACCAGACCGCGCGAATAGACCTTGAGCGGCCAATAAAGCACCTTGAAACTGGCGGTGTAACCGGTCCGCGAATCGCCCACGATGATGCTGGGGCGGAACATGGCGATGGGCAATTCGCCCCGGTGCTGGCGGACCACTCCCTCCGCCTCGAATTTGGTCTGTTCGTAGGTGTTGTGGAAGCCGTGGCGGTCGCCCAACTCCTCCTCGCCGATCACCCCCGGACGTTTGCCGGCGATATAGGAAGTGCCCACGTAATCAAAGCGTTTCAGTGCGTTTTTGCGCAGGGCGGCGCGCCCGAAATCCAGCATTTTGCGGGTGCCTTCGACGTTGATCTCCCGCGCTTCCGCCAAGGGCAGATCAAACTGCACGGAAGCGGCGCCGTGAACAATCCGCGTCACGCGCTCCGCCAGGCGATCATATTGCTCTTCCGTCAATCCCAGGCGGGGCAAGGTCAAATCGCCGGACAGCGGCGTCACGCGGGAGCGCTGCCCGGGGGTCAACGCCGGGCGAGCGGCGTCGAGCAGTTCGTCCACGCGGCGGCGGGCGTCTGCTTCATCCTTCGCCCGGACGATGCAGATGACTTCCGTGTCCGGCTTGCGGGCGTTCCGCCACAGGATTTCCCGTCCCAGAAAACCCGTCGCCCCTGTCAACAGAATATGCTCCATCACCGCCCCCTTTCTTCCAGGTTATTTGCCGGGAACCGGCCCGTATTTCAACACCAGGCGCACCAGCCACGGCGCCAGGGTGTTAATGCACACGAAAACGCGGCCATGGCCGGTGATCACGCCCTCGCGCTTCCGGCAATGGATGGCGCGGGTGATTTCTTTCGCGGCCTTGCCGGCGGGAACCATGATCCACGGCGGAATGAAACTCTTCTGGTTGGGGTTGTAACGCCCCATCCGATCCACCTTTTGGATCTCCGACTCGACAAATCCCGGCGAGATCAGGACCACGGCGACGCCGGTTTTTTGCAGTTCCAGCCGCGCGCCTTCGCAAAAGGCCCGGATGGCGAATTTGCTCATGCTGTAGGCAGTGAAGCCGGGAACGGAGATATGCCCGGACACGCTGCCGTTGACGGCGAAGACCCCCCGGGTCTGTTTCAACTCCTCCAGCGAGGCGTGAAAGGTGCGCAGAACGCCGTTGATATTGGTTTCAAATTGCCGCTGGTAATCGGCGAGGGTCAGGCGTTCGGCCTTGCCATTCACGCTGAAACCGGCGTTCGCGAACACAACATCCAGTCTGCCAAAGGTCTCCTGGGCCTTGCGGACCGCCGCTTCCATGTCGCCGTCACGGGTAACATCTCCCGCCACCGCGATGGATTTGCTCCCCTTCGCGGTCAGTTCCGCCGCCAGCGCCTCCAGACGATCCGCCCGCCGGGCCACCAGGCAAAGCTGCGCGCCCTCCGCGGCGAATTGCCTCGCCGCCGCCTCGCCAATGCCCGAGGATGCGCCGGTGATCAGAACCACTTTTCCGTCAAATCGTCCCATGGTGTTCTCCTGAGGTGCCCGCCATCAAAGCACAGCCGGACGGATTCCCACAATAACCGTTCGCGGGACCAGGGAATTTCCCCATACCGCCCAAAGGCCGGACACCCCATTCATCATCACGTTGATTGTTTATGATGATAAACAGAAAAAAGCGCTGATGAATGGCCGTCACGCCGTGGGCCTGGGACCAAAGATCGCCGCGCCCACCCGCACCATGGTCGCGCCTTCGGCGATGGCGGCCTCGAAATCATGGCTCATGCCCATGGATAACTCCCGGGAGTCCGCGGGCCAGCCCGGCAATCCGGCGCATTCCTCCAGCAACAAACGAAGCCGCCGGAACCAGGCGCGGGCGTCATCGGGATTTTCCACTGGCGGCGGCAGGGTCATCAACCCCCGGACGCGAAGGCGGGAAAGCTCCAGCACCTGCCGGGCGAGAACCTGCAATCCGGAAGGATCAACGCCCGACTTGCTTTCCTCTTCGCCCAACCGCACCTGCAGCAGAATATCCGCGGTCACTCCATGCCGGGAGGCGCGCCGATCCAGTTCCACCGCCAGGCTTTTTCTGTCCACCGAATGAACCAGCGCGGCGCTCCCCACCACCTGATCGGCTTTGTTGGACTGCAAACGTCCGATGAAATGCCATTCCAGATCCGGCAAGTCTTTCAATTGTTCGCGTTTGGGCAAAAACTCCTGGACATAACTTTCTCCAAACAGGCGCTGACCCGCGCCGTAGGCCTCGCGGATGGCGTCTGCTCCAAACCCCTTGGTCACCGCCACCAGTTGCACGCTCTCCGGCGCCCGTCCGCAGCGTTGGCAGGCCCCGCGGATGCGCGCCCGGACCTCCTCAAGATGAACCGCGATGCCGCTCATGCGGCGCCGATTCCCGCCAGCCGGAGCAACCCCAGGGTTTCCTCCACCGGTAAACCAATGATGTTGGTGTAGGAGCCCCGCACCTCGCGCACCAGGAACGAACCCGCTCCCTGAATGGCGTAGGCGCCCGCCTTGTCCATCGGCTCGCCGCTATCCACATACCGCCGCAGGTCTTCCGGACTGCTTTGACGGAACATCACGCTGCTGATCACCGCGGTGGATAATTCCTGTCCATCACCGGAATGAATCAGGCAAACCGCCGTGATTACCTGATGCCACCGCCCCGCCAGCGACGACAGCATGACGGCCGCGTGATCGCGATCCCGGGGCTTGCCCAGTATCGCCTCATCCAGGGTGACGATGGTGTCCGCCGCCAACACCCAGTCACCGGGGTGGCGTTCCGCCACCTGCCAGCCCTTGCCCGAGGCGGCCCGCAAGGCGTAGGCGCGCGGCGGCTCCTCCGCTTCAGGAGAAACCTCGTGCGCGGCTGGAATGACCCGCGGTTGCATGCCCGCGTGACGCAACAATTCAATCCGCCTTGGCGACGCCGACGCCAGAATAAACCCCATGAAACCTCAGAACTGAAAACGCGCGCCCAGTTGCGTGACCACACCGCCAGCGGGGGCCAGCAGACCCTCGCCGGGGTTGGAGGAGCCCGGAGGCGCGCTGACCCGGACCCCAGGAATGAACAGGTAGCCGCCCTCCAGGAAAATGGAGGCCGACGACGAAGGAAAAATGACCACGCCCGCCGATGGTTGGGCCCAGCCGGTGAACTGCCGCCCCTGAATAACCTCATCCTCCCGGGAACGGGTTTTGGCGTACCCAGCCTGACGGAAAGCCACCCCGCCGCTGACCTGAACAAAGGGCGTCAGGGAGCGGGCGTCCGGAAACAAACGCAACATGACCTTGGGACCAAACAAGGTTTGCGACAGATCATATTCCGCTTCCGCCGATCCATCCCGCGCGATGGATCGGCCCGGATTGAGTTGCAGCACTCCCCCCAGCGAAACCGGGCCGAAGCGATGGTCCACGCCAATGTTGAACGACGCGCTGAGCTTCGCGCTTTCGCTCAACAGGATGAAGGGACCCACTCCAAAATGAATGCCGGTGTCCGGATACGATACCCGCGACTGGGCCGGTTCTTCAGTGGGAGAATCGGGAACAATCTCCCCCGCCAACTCCGCGGGCGCGGGCTCCGGGCGCGGCGCGCTGGCAAGCAAGGCGCCGGCGCAGGCGTCCGGCCGCGTCCGGTGGCAGGGCTCGCTCCTGCGCCAAACTTCCCCGCCGCTGGTTGGAGGAATGATCTGTGCGGTCCAGGTGATGGGCGCAACGGCTTCCGGCCCCTCCCGGCTCAACAGGAGGAGGCGTTCGACGCGCAACTCCGCCGCGCGTTTGATGATGCAGGGCCGATCACATCCTGGAACGCTGTCCAGAACCACCACCAGATCCCACCCATGATCCCGCAGCGCGGAAACCACCGCACGGCGCAACTCCAGCGCCCCGGCGCCCGGAAGCTCCCGCGGGGTCAGTACCGCCACCGCCATCCCCCGCGGAATATCCATTGCGGCCGGGGTGGCTCCCGCGTCCCCATCACCAGCCCTTGCCGCGGATGGACAAACCAGCAGCAGGAACGCCGCGGCAGCCCACAAGGAACCGGGGAATCCGGTTATCGCGGCCTGGCCAGACACTGCGCAAAAGTTTCGCAGGATTGATCCTTTGAATTTGAATCCGGCGCGCAACCCAGCACCTTCGCGGCGTCGTTTTCACATTGCTGGGTGCAAAGGGACGTGGTTTTGCTGTCGCATCCCAACTCACTGCAGATGCAGGCGCATCCGTTGGGGTCCTGTTTGCAGGCGGCGGACTGGCCGCCATCGCCGGAGGTTCCGCCATCATTGGTGGTGGAACTGTCGCCGCACGCGCTCAGCGCCAACGCGGAAACCATGGCCAGCGCCAGCAGAATCTTCTTCTTGCCCATATCAACTCCTGGTTGGAAATAGCGCCCGCGCAGGCTATCCGCGAGCCGCCGGAGGGTCAATGCCAGGGCAATTGGAGCGGAAAATGGATAGGTCAGACGGTCAAATCCCCTGGGGCCGGCCTGCGCCGGCCTCAAAGCGCGGCAATGGGCTCCCCCGCACACGGGCGGGTTTTTCCGGCGTGAACTTGATCCGTGGTTCGGATAGAGTCCGGATACGCATAGGGAGGCCCCATGGCAACAGGGCATATAGCCGTCTTCGTCACAATGGACACGCCCCAAAACGCACGCCAACTGGCCCGGCTGATCATCGAGGCGCGGCTGGCGGCCTGCGTCAACATCAGCGGCGGCGTCACCTCGGTCTACCGCTGGAATGGCGCGATGCATGAAGATGGCGAGCAGTTGCTCATCATCAAAACCCTGGCGTCGCGGCTGGAGGAGTTGACTGACTTCATCCGCAAGAATCATCACTATGAATTGCCAGAGGTCATCGCCCTGCCCATTCTCGGCGGAAATATCCCTTATCTCGCCTGGCTGGGACGCGAAAGCGCGCCAAACCATGAATAAGCTGCATGAGGCGCTCCGCGCGCTGGATGATTTTTCATCGGCCCAGCGGGCGCGCGGACGCCTGGGCAGGCTGATTGGCGCCACCCTGCCCCAACGCGACGCCTTGCTGGCGGAGGAACTCGCCGCCGTGATGGAAACGGCGGAACGCGCGGGTGAAATCGCCCGCAAATTCGGCGCGCCAATCGAAATTGACGGCTCCGGCGCAAGCCTGACGGACGGCGGCGACATCTGGCAAATTCATCCCGGCGGATTCATTGATCGCGGCTACAAAACGTACCCCCATTTCGCACGGCTGGCGGCGCGCCTGCACCAGAATATCCCCGGATTTGACGGCCCGGCGCCGCTGGACGCCTTGCTGCTGGCCGGCTTTCACGCCCTGTGGTCGCCGTCAGCCACCAACTGGCAGCCCGGACGCATGGTCATCGCCGGCGGCGGCTTGTTGACATCCATTGAACAGGCGCTTGGAGAGGAATGCCCGGACAATGGAACCGCCGTCCTGTTGCTGCGGCGCGACCATTATGAATCCCTGCTGGGCGATGTGCTGGGGCCCTTTGGCATCGCGGTCACCGCGCTGGAGGAATTTGTGGATGATGGCATTTACTGCCAGGCCGTCCGCTCCAGCTTGATGGCGCAGGGAATCGCCAGCGCGGAGCGTCCCCTCAAACCGGACCAGGTAGCGGCGATCTCCGCGGCCCTGCGCGTGGAACTGCCGCGCCGCTTGACCCTGGTGGAGGCGGAACCGGGCGCCGCGGCCAAACGCGAGCGGGACAAACTCGCGGAACTGCATTCCATGGTTCAGGCGGGCAAGGCGATCCCTTCCGCCGTGTTGTGGTGCGGCAAGGTAAACGGCCTGCCGTCCGAAAGCGCGTTTGATGATCTGGTCAGGGCGCGCGTCACCCAGCGGGTGGCTTCACCGCGCGGATCGCTGGACGGCAAACGCACCCTGCAATTTATCAGCGAGGCGCTGCAACTGCTGGGGCCCGATGGCCGCTACATCCGCGTGGCGGCCTATCGAAAGGACGACCCCGAGCCAGGCCGCATTGGCGAAAGCATGTTTCACGCGCTGTACGGCGCGGGCGCGGATCCGCAAAGCGGACAGGGCGGCGATGGCGGATTCCTCACGCGCATCAACGTATCCAGCCTGGCGGAAACCGCACGGGCGCGCGGCGTTCCGCTTAAACTCCAGAACGGAACGGAGGAATGGGCGAAAATCAATCCGATGCCCGCGCCGCTGATCGGAAAATACATCCGCGAGCGGCTGATCCGCGATGGCGTCTACTCCGCCGCGGCGGATGGAACGCTGGTCAACTCGCGCACCGGCAAACCGCTGACCGCCGCGCATTTCACGCGGCAGGCCAGGTCCCTCGCGACCACCTTCGGAACCTTTTTTCTGAAATTCCAGAACACCCATCCGCTGTCGCTGGTGGTGCTGCGGCGCACCGGACTCGTCTCCGCCATGGCGGCGCGCGCCGCCGGCAAGTTCGCGTTCGTGCTGTCGTTTCTGGCGCGCGCGCAGGGTTACGCGGGCATCGTCAAATCCGGTCCGGTGGACCTGGCGGGAGAGGCCATTACTTCCATCCTGGCGCATGGCATGACAACCCGCGGCGATCACGGGATGGCCCAGGCCCTGCTCAGCGGAGAAATCACGCCCGCATTGACCTTTCAGATGGGAATGCCGCTGGCTCCCGGCGATCTGGTGGACGAAGGAACGCCGCAGCAGCACGACGGCGTCGAGGAGCGCCGCCGCGACAAACGCCCGCCGCGCGAGGATTCCATCCTTCACATCTTCCCCGCGCTGGATTGATAGCCGCCGCGCCCCAGCCATGAGCGATGGGGGAGCACACTGCTCAGGCGGCGTACAGGCGGACTTCCTTCTGGATGAAATGCAGCATGTCCAGGCATTCCTGATAATCGGGATGCCGGAAGATGATGTAGCCGTCGGACTGAATGGTCATGCGCCAGTCGCGGCGCGGGGCGCCGATGGGCAGCAACCCGTTCACGCACAGGGCCGGGCCAAGGCGGCGGTACATCCAGTCGAGGTTTTCGTAGCGGACAATGCGGCCCTGGCCAATTGCGCGCTTGAAGACCTCGCCGCTGTGATATTTGCGGGCGGGCACGGCTTCGAACACGCCCCAGCAAACCGAGCGCGCCCATTCGCGGAAAATGTCAAAGTCGTTGCAGTAGTTGTACTGGTCAGGGAAGTTGTTGCCGCCCACGCGCGCGCCGATCTCGCCGAAAACCACTTCTCCATCCGCCTTGCGGTACCACTCCATGTGTGTGAAACCGGTGCCCATTCCCAGGGCTTTCAGCACCTTGCGTCCCAGTTCAATGCCCTTGTCCAGGCCGGGGTGGGTGTAGGGATTGCGGAACACAAGCTGCGCCGGGCTGATCCATTCATGGGTGTGGTAATCCAGCGGACGCGGATGGTACTGCGCCACACTCTCGAACACCGGCGAGCCGTTGATGCACACCGTGTCATAAGTGAACTCCTCTCCATCCACGAATTCCTCGACATTGGCGAGGGTGACATGAGCGAGCAACGGAAGGATGCGCTCCAGTTCCGCCTTGTTGCGCACCAGGTAGGTGTCCCGGGAGCCCGCCCCGGAGATGGGCTTCACCACGACGGGATACCCGATGGCTTCCGCCGCCTCCCGTACTTCCTTCGCGGTGGTTACGCGGCGCCATTCCGGCACGCGGATGCCCGCGTCATACGCGCGCTGGCGCATCACGCTCTTGTCGCGGAAGCCCAGGGAAACATCGGCCGGCATGCCCGGAACGCCCAGCGCGTCACGCAGGTAGGCGGCCAGCATCACAAACATTTCGTACAAACATTCAATGCGATCCGGCCCGATCTTGCGGGCCCATGGCAGAATATGCTGGTACGCCTGCTGGGTGTTCGACAGGCTGGGAACCTGCAAATACCCGCTCAGTGCGTCCCGCACCATTTGCGGCAGGTGCTCGTGCGGGGTTTCGCCCACGCCATAGACCTGCGCCCCGACCTCCGCCAATCCGCGCGTGAAATCATGCATCTGCCGCGTGGCGGTGGGCGCAATAAAGATCACCTTCATCGTGACTCCTTCGATGGTGGATCATGACGGCCGGAAGAGACAGGACTTGGACCGGCGCGATTCCGGGGTCAGGCTTCCTTTTTGGAAACGGGCGGAGGATTCTTGCCTGATTTCCTGCCCTCCGAATCCATGACCGTGCCGAGAACCTGGGGCAGATCAATCCCCGCCTGGCGGGCCAGATCATGGACCGGCGGCAGCGCGGTGATGAGCCCGCGCAGGAAATTCGCGGTGCTCCCGCCCGATCCGTCGCCATTCCCGTTTTCCCAGACCGTGACCTTGTCAATCTTGAGGTTCTGGATGGCCTTGACTTGCTCCGAAACCAGTTCGGGCAGCTTTTCGATGATAAGCAGGGTGGGTCCCAGTTCCTTGTGGTCGCCGCAGACGTTGAGCAGCTCCTCGTAGCCCTTGGCCTTGGCTTCCAGCACCTTGCGCGTGCCTTCCGCCTCGGCGGTGTATTTGGCGAGCACGGCGTCGGCCTCGCCGCGGGCGATGCGGCGCAGGCGCTCGGCTTCCGCCTCGGCGTCCACCTCGATCTTCTTCTTTTCGATTTCCTGGCGGGCCAGTTCGTCCTTGGACAGCCGGGCGAGTTCCTGTTCTTTTTCCGCGATCAACACATCGCGGGCCGAATTGGCCAGCGCCACCTGACCGGTGCGCTGCGCATCCGCCTGACGCTGCTCAAGCTGGGCGTTGTATTCGGCGATTTCCGCCTTGGCCGTGTTCTCGCCCTTGACCGCGTCGGCTTCCAGCGCCGCGACCGCCACGCGCTGATCGCGCTGGGCGCGCTTCTTGCCCTCTTCCGCCTTGGCTTTCTGCTCCGCAACCGCCACGTCCTGCTCGCGGTGCGACTGGGCCTCGCCGGACACGCCTTCCGCCTCCAACCGTGCGACGGTGATGCGCTGATCGCGTTCGGCCTCCTTCTGTCCCATGGCGCTCTGGGCGACCTGCTGGGCGACCAGCACCTCTTTTTCCCGGTTGGCGTTGGCCTCGCCGATGGCGCCGTCCTTTTCCTGCAGCGCCACCTCGACCTTGGCCTTCTGGATGGCCTCGGCGGCGGCCTTCTTGCCGATGGCCTCGATGTATCCCGACTCGTCGGTGATGTCGCGGATATTCACGTTGATGACTTCGAGACCGATCTTGTTCAACTCAAAGTTGACGTTCTTGTTGATCTGGTCGAGGAATTTTTCGCGGTCCTGGTTGATTTCCTCGATGGACAGGGTGGCGATGACCAGGCGGAGCTGGCCCAGGATGATATCCCGCGCCTGGGCGGCGATCTGCTGATCATTCAATGAAAGCAGACGCTCGGCGGCGCTGTTCATGATGGATGGTTCTGTGGAAATGCCCACGGTGAACGTCGCCGGAACATTGACCCGGATATTCTTTTTAGACAGCGCGCCCAGCAGGTCAATTTCGATGGTGATCGGCTCCAGCGACAGGTAGGCGTAATCCTGAACCAGCGGCCACACGTAGGCGCCGCCGCCGTGCATGCAACGGGCGGCCTTTTCGCCAGTGAAAGAACCGTAAATCACCAGCACCCGGTTGGAAGGACAACGCTTGTACTGCTTGGCGAGGAAAATCAGAAAGAACAGAATCAGGGCGATCACCGTCAAAACGACGGCGACGGAAAACTTGCCAATTCCACCCGAGGAGTCGCTGGCCGCCTTTCCAGCCTCACCGTACTCGGAAAGCTGGGCGACCAATGCGCTCAATACTGGATGCAAAAGGATGTGGTCCATGTTCCCCTCACTGGTGACGGCCGGGCTTGAACTGGATGTAGCACAAGGTCCGGGCGATCATCCAGCGGCCTTCCCTGGCCTCGCTTCGCCGCGCGGCTACTTGCCCTTGCTCACCCCTGTCAGCGTGCGCACGCAATCCTGCTGGAAACGGGGCTTGTTGGAATCATCGCAGGTTTTCTGCGGATCATTGCTGACCACCACAAAAGCGGCGGTATGAGTCCCATTGGTTTTGGGCGCGTAGACCACCTCGAATGTCACGGCGTTTTTGGCGTCGCTGCAATCGAGCGCCGCGCCGGGGTCCGGCTTCACAATGGTTCCTTTCGCCGGGATATTGTTGAAGGTGAACTCGCTGCCGGCCTGTTTGATCTGGATATCCAGCACGCCCAGGTCCGCCGTGCCTACGTTGCAGATCGAGAAGGTGGTTTTGTCCTCGGTGGTCTTGCCATCCGAATCAAACGAAGCGTTCGCCGGAAACACCTGAATCGAGGGCGCGGGGGCGGCGGCCCGCAACTGGATCTCCACGCCATCGCGCGGGGCCAACGGGTCGTTCGACATGACGATCACGCGGCCCAGCGCGCTGGTGGCCTGCGACGGCGTATATTTGACGGCGACCTCCGCCTTCGAGGACGGATCGCCCGCCTTCAGTTTCAATGCGGATGCGGCGGAAGTCAGGCCCGCGGGAAGCGTGAGCGTGAATTCCTTCGCCGTATTCTCGGCGAAGCGGATGGGAGCGGGAGTTCCCGGATCGCCATCCTCCTCGATCACCAGATCCTGCCCGGGATCACCCACGTTGGTGATGGTGAAGACGCGCTCTCCCGACGATACGCCAGTCCCGAAATCCAGCAGTTGCGGCTGCGCCTGAATGACCGGGGCGACGCCCTTCCCCCTCAGGTTGACGGTGATGGGCGGGCGGGCCGAGTCGCGGGCCCGGATTTCCAGTTTGCCCGTGTACGCCTTGCGCGCATTCGGGGAGAACAGAACCGTGATGTCGAATTTCCCGCCCGGGGGAATCGAGGTTCCCGGTTCGGCGCCCTTGATCAGGTCGAAGGCCCCGATGCCGTCATCGGTGGGGTTTTCGGTGAAGGCCGCCTTCTCGATCACCAGGGGGATATTGCCGTCATTGTTGATGGTGGATGACTCAGTGGCGTTGGTCCCCACCGGGACCTCGCCAAAATCAATATCCCGCGAGGTGACAATGGCCTCGACGCCATTGCCCTCCAGCGGCACGATGATGCGCTTCGCGGTTTCATTGTCGGTCAGGATTTCAATCGAGGCGGATTCCTTGCCCTTGTCCTTCGGCGCGAACACGGCCTTGAACACAAATTCGCGGCTGGGTTCGACGCGGATGGTTCCGGTGACCCCTTCCAGGGCGAACTCCGGGCTGGACTCGCCGGTCAGCTTGATGCTCTCCACCTTGAGGGTGAACGTGCCCTTGCTGCGTATGGCGATATCAATCTTCTTGGCGCTCTGTACTGGCACGTCGCCGAAGTCCACCGGCTGCGCCGATGGATCGATGGTTTTGTCTCCGTCCCTGGCCACCACTTCCACTTCGCTTTTGAGGGCGGTGAAGGTTTCTTCGCAGTCACAGCCCGCCGCTGAAAACAGGGCGATGAAGGCCGCGGCCAGCAACCAGCGCGACAGGGTTCTCATGTGGATTCCTTCCATGAAATCAAGCCAGGATCGTTAGCACGGGCGCGCAAACCCGGTCAAAAGGGCGCCATGCCTTCCGCCCGCGGAACCCCGTCTGACACCGCATTCAGCTTGCACCGGATTGCGCGGGGATTCGCCGATCCCGCCGCATGGATTCCGGATGGATGACGGCAAGGGCGCGGCGCGTCATGGGAGGCGGCTTTACCGGAAACGCCGCTGGCGCTATGGTTCCTTAGGCTGCCGGTGCAAAGGGGATACGGGAATGCGCCATCGCTGGTACAGGGAAATCACGGTAATCATTGGCCTGCTGGCTGCGCTGGCCATGGCGGGCTGTTCGTCCGCCGCCAGGGCGCCAACCGGTTCCGGCGGAGACCTGCCCGATGGCGGGATCGCCGGCCCGGCGGCGGACAGCGGATCATCTTCCACGGACAGTGGAGCGGCGGACTCCACCCCCAATCCCAACCCCGCGGATTCTGGAGTCGCGGACACGGGCCCCCCAGCCGGCGGCGGCCCGAAGGAAATTCCCGGAGCCAAAAATATCTTTGAAATTCCGGACGGCGATTTCGCCGTGGACAGCTTCTACAAATTCCCCTTCCCTTCCGATCTGCGCAAACGCCCGGAGGGGACCATCAGCCTGCGCGGCTTCCCCAATCCGCACAAAATCTCCCTGCTCGACAATTACCGGAAGGTCATGCAGGACACCATCACCGGCTGGGGCGCCAACCAGGGCGGTTACTTCGGCTTTGACGGGGCGTTGGACGAATCGAGCCTGCCATCGGACCCCGCACGCACGCTCGCGAAGGACGCGCCGGTATTCCTGATCAACGTGGACCCCAAATCCTCCATGCGCGGCGCGAAGTTGCCCGTACTGGCCAAATTCGTGCGCAACAGCGATCCGTATGTCGCCGCCAACACGCTGATTCTGATTCCCCACCCGGGCTTCGCCATGGAGCCGGGGCGGCAATACGCCTACGTGATCACCCGGGCGGTGAAGGGAAGCAATGGCCAACCCCTGGGCTCCAGTCTCGCGTTTGAACAGGTCAAGGCCGCGCAGGACCCGGGCATTCCCGCTTTCAACGCCGTGAGGGCGCTGTACCAGCCCGTGCTGAACTGGATGGAATCGGAGAACATCGTCAACCGGAGCGACATCGCCGCCATGACGGTGTTCACGGTGCAGGACGCGGTGAGCGAAATGTTCCGCGTGGGGGATTTCATCCGGCGGAACTTGCCGCCCCCGCAGGCCAGGAACCTGAAATTCGAGCGCACCGCCAACAGTTTCCAGATCTACGCCGCCGAGTTTCCGGCGGCCCAGTTCCAGAAAGGACCGCCGCCCTTCCAGAACGAGGATTCAGGATATTTCCAGTTTGGAAAGGACGGCGAACCAGTGGTGGACCGCACGGAAAATATCCGCATCGCCATCACTGTTCCCACCTCGAAGGCGCCGGACAGCGGCTGGCCGGTGGCGCTTTACGCCCATGGCACCGGCGGCGATTACAAATCGCATATCAATGACGGCACGGCGGATGTGCTGGCCCGCAATGGCGTCGCCAGCATTGGCCTCGACGGCCCCCTGCATGGCCCGCGCAATCCCACCAGCCAACCCGTGGAACTGCTGTTCTTCAATTTCACCAACGCCCGCGCGGGCCGGGACAACGTGCGCCAGGGCGCCGCAGACACCCTGCAACTCTTCCAGATGGCGAAACGTTTCAACATTCCCGCCCCGGTCAACCCGGCGAAGGCGGAAATCCGTTTCAACCCGGCGAAGATTCTTTACGCCGGCCACTCCCAGGGCGGGCTGACCGGACCCCTCTTCCTCGCCGCGGAACGGGAATGCCCCGGCGGCCTGCTTTCCGGAGCCGGCGGCGGGTTCGCTCTTGCGCTGCTGCAGAAGGTGGAGCCGGTGAATATCCTGGAGATTGCGGCGGCGCTGCTCAAGGTGCGCAGCGATGAACTGGACGCTTTTCATCCCGCCGTGCAGTTGTTGACCATTCTGACGGATCCGGCGGATCCGGTGAACTACGCCCCCTACTGGATTGACCGGGCGGCTGGCAAACCCCAGCACGTGCTGATGACCGAAGGGCTTCAAGACACCTTCACCCCGCCGGACTCCATCGAGGCGCTGGCGGTGGCGGGCGGACTGGAGCAGGTGGGTCCGGTGGCCCGGACCATCCGCGGACTGGCGTTGAAAGGTCTTTCCACCGGTCTCAAACGCCCTGCCGGGGACAACCGCAAAGGACCCGATGGAACCACGGCGAGCGGCTTCATCCTGCAGTATCCCAACGACGGCCACTTCGCCATCATGCGCAACAACAACGCCAAGACGGATTATGGCATGTTCATGAGGTCGCTGGCGTATGATGGCGCGGGGCGGCTGGAAAACTGATGAAACGTGTGTTGTGGATGACGCTGGCCGCCCTCTTGGCGGCGTGCGGCGGCGTGGATGATATACTGGGCGCTGGCGGCGGCGCTGGAACCACCGGCAACTGCCTGCAATGCGTCTGGGGACCGGATTGCGTGAGCGCCAACTGCGTTCAGACCGCTTCGGGAAAATCCTATTGCGCTCCACGGAACATGACCACGGGAACCAACCTCTGCGGCGCGTGCCCCACCATTCCCGAGTGCCCGCGCTGAACCAGACCAGAAACCAGGAAAGGAATTTCATGAACCCAACGACTCAACATCACTGTCCCGACTGCGCCAGCGGCGATGGCGCGAATCACCGCCAGCACGCCGATCACTCCCGGGAAATCCACCGGATCAACCGCATCGCCGGCCAGCTTGAAGGCATCCGCCGCATGATTGAGGAAGGGCGCTACTGCCCGGACATCCTCATTCAGATCCGGGCGGCCCGTTCGGCGATGGACTCCCTGTACGCCGAGGTGCTGGAAGGCCATCTCCGCCACTGCGTCAGCGGCGCCATGCGGAGCGGTCCGGAGGATGAAGTGGAAACCAAGATTAACGAACTGATGGAGTTGTTCCGCAAGGTCTGATGACCTGGTGCAGGTAAATTGACATTCCTCATGGGGCGCAAGTAGCTTCCGCGCCGTTTTTCCCGGCGGCTTGGACCGCCCCCTGACTCCTGAGGATCAATCCGGATGGCGACTGTGAATCCGCGCGCCGAGAACCTGCTGTCCAAACCGCGCAAGGTGCTGGCGGTGGTCATGCCCGTGTACAATGAGAAAACGACCATTGAGGAAATCATCCAGCGCGTGATGGCGAGCCCCTGGGTCAATGAGTTGATTATCGTGGATGATTGCTCGAAGGATGGCACCCGCGATCTGCTCGGGCGGCTTCAGAAGAAGTACGGCTTCCGCCTGTTCCTGCAGCCCGTCAACATGGGCAAGGGCGCGGCGCTGCATCGCGGTTTTCAGGAAGTCAACAGCGAGATCACCATCGTTCAGGACGCCGACCTGGAATACGATCCGGCCGAGTACCCGGTGCTGCTGGAGCCCATTCTCGATGGCCGCGCCGACGTGGTGATTGGCTCCCGATTCCTCGGCGGCCCGCACCGCGTGTTGCTGTACTGGCATTACCTTGGCAACCGCTTCCTGACCGCCCTGTCGAATATGACCACCAACCTGAACCTGACCGATATGGAAAGCTGCTATAAGGCGTTCCGGTCCTCCCTTCTGAAGCAGATCGAACTGGAGGAAAAGCGCTTCGGCTTTGAACCCGAGTTCGTCGCCAAGGTGGCGAAGCTCAGGGTGCGCGTGTACGAGGTGCCGATCAGCTACTCGGGCCGGAGCTACGCCGAGGGTAAAAAGGTCAACTGGAAAGACGGTTTTTCCGCCATCCGCTGCATCTTCAAATACAGTCTGAAGAACTAGGCTCGCGCCGGGCGCTTCCGCGCCTGTCCGGAACCCGCCTGACAGAAGCATCCCGGACGCAAGCACCCGGCGGCGCCGCCAGGAGAAAAACCGGATTGACCTGTTCAGGTCAATCCGCGGAGGGATGCGCCTCCCATTCGAGGATGGCGGCGGCGAGGTTTTTGCGCTCGCCCGCGGCCTCTGGATCAAACTGGATGTTCAGTAACCCGAGAATCTGATTCACCTGATCCAGGTTGAGGATGCTGGCGCCGTCAATCCGTTCCACGCCTTCAAAATTCAGCGGACAGTGATCCAGCGATTTTTCCCCGTTCTCCGCCGCGAAGAGGATCGGCAAGCCATGTGTCCGGCAGATGACGGGACGCTGGCCGTAGACCGAACAGGCGTTATCCACCAGCATGGGGCATTCCCGCCGGACGCCCGCCGCCGCGGCCCCCGCCTGGGCGGCGATGGTCTGGCGGAGAGACTCCGGCAACCCCGCGAAGGCCCGGCGCAGATTATCCATTTCCACCGGCAGGAAGGACGGAGACACCGCACAGCAGGCGGCGCACCCCTTCCGGCATTTCATGTGGCCGGCGTGGCGTTCCATCACCTGGGCGAAGAAGCCGTCGAGCTTCCGCAGGAACGCCTGATACTGCTGGTTTACCTCGCCGGACATGCGTTTCGCACCTGCTCAATGGAAACCGCCGCCGCCGCATCCAGCGGTTCGCGGTTCATCCCACGGTTGACCTGCAGGCGGAAGTAAGCGCGCGCCTGTTCAATGGCCCGCATGCAGATCAGATACGATCCGGCCAGGGTGCGGTCTTCCCGGACGTTGATTTCCCGCTGTTGCTCATCCAGCGATTTCGCGGCGTCCAGGGCCAACCGGTAGGACGAAAGAGCCTTGTCCGTATCCGCCGCGTCGCGGAAGGCTTCCGCATCCTTCCAGTGTTTCATGAAAGACTCGAAGGATTTCGCGGCGGCGATGTCCTTCGCGGCGGCCGCCGGTTTCATGCATCCGGTCAGGATTGCCGCGGCCGCCAGGACGGCGAGCCCGCATGTATTGAAAAAAATCCGGTGAATCATCCGTCTCGAACCCCGTGGGGACACGCCGCCCGGGAGCGGCTTTTACAGCTTTGCACGAGCGTGATAATGAAGCCAGTTCAAGGAATCAAAATGTATTGCGGCTGCTCGATACATGGGCCGGAGCCAGAGCCAAGGAAGATATGGCCCGGTCCGGGGCGGCTGAAGGCGGAGGAGCGGCGGTGACCAAATGCACTGGATGCGGAGCGGATAACCCGCCAGAACGTACGGTTTGCAAGGAGTGCGGCGAGCCCCTCCACAACAAGGACGCCGCCGCGCCGTCAGGTTCCGGGCCAGTTCCTGTTCCGGCACCCGCGCCGCCCGCGCCTGCACGGGGCGGATTCTCCGGAATAGCGAGTCCCGGAGGCCCGGGTAATCCGCCTTCCGCCATTGGCGGGGTCTTTCAACCGGCTCCCGGAACAGCTTCCGCGCCCACGGTCACTTCACGGGCTTCGGGAACCCAAACCATCCCCGCCATCCGCGCCGGAGACGACCTGTCCGCCCAGCAGGTGATGAAGGTGCGGGAAATCCTCGTCAACGCCTGGAAAAACGGCGCCGTCAACTCCAGCGCGGCGGAGGAAATCCAGAATCAGATCCTCAATTCCGCGGGCGTGCCCATGCGCCTCGTGGAAGAGGCCATCCGCCGGGTGGAGCAGGAGGTGCGGCAAACCTGCGATCTCCCCACAGACGTGGATTTGCTGCGCGGCTTCCAGTCGAATGTTCCCCTCCAGTTGTATGTGTACAACGACTTCTTTTTGCCAGGCCAGCGGGTGGAAATCCGGTTCAAGCTGGTCAACCAGGGCGTCAAGGCGTGGAAATCGGTGGTTTTCCAGGTCAAGCCCGACGAGGGTTGCGGCGTATTCAACCGCGCCTCGCGCGCCACCCAAATGGGTCCGGGGCAAGAGAGCGAGATCATCGCCTATATGAAACTGCCGGACGACTCGAGCGGCGGTTCGTTTCCCGGCGTGGTGAGGATTCAAATCGAGGACAGCTTTGGCAACTGGTCGGTCTATGACTGCGACCAGTTCAGTTGCGTCACGGTGAAGGAAGCGGACGCCCAGAACCTGTCCATTCAAATCAACAAAACCCAGAACGCCGGCCAGGGCGGCGTGGTCTACAATCCCGAGGAGCACAAAGAGGGGCTGCTGCAGGACATGCAGCCGCTGTTGGACCATCTGCAAAACCGCTACCGGTTGCCGGTGGGTTTCAAATACCGGTTTTTCACCAGCCTGCCGCTGATGTTCAACCAGGCGGAGACGGAAACGCTGCGCAAGGAGAAATCCGGCGCCGCCGCGGGACCCATGCTCGTTCAGACCACGCCCAAGGAGGACACCAACCGGGCGCGGGTGATCCAGCCGCCGCTGATGCTGCTCTTTCCCGATCCGGCGGCGCGGCGGAAGGTGTTTGTATTCGGTCAGGGCGCGCTGGGCGTTGGCAAGGCCGAAGGCATGTTCCTGCGCGAACAGCCCAATGAATACCTGCGGGCGCGGCTGCAGCCGGGCCAGATGTTGTCCTCCAATATCGAACAGACGCACCCTCCGTTTCCGGGAATGGGCGGCGGCGCGATCAGGCCAGGCCAGCCGGCGGACCCCTTTCTGCGCAACGACATCGTCGTCCAGTTTGTGTCGGGAGAGAACGGAACTCCGGTCCCGGAAAACCAACTCGAAAACAACAAGATCAGCCGCATCCACATGGCGCTGGAATGTGGGCGCACCGCCACCCTGGCGTGGGATGTCGGCGCCAAGAACCGCGTGTTCGTGGGCAGCAACGTGGTTGAGGAAGGCAAGTCCCTGAGGCTTCAGGACAACGCCGCCATCAGCCTGGGCCGCAAGCTGCGCTTTCTGTACCGTGAATACCGTCAGGGTGAGGCGGTCCGCTCCGGCCACGGCCGCGGCTCCACCTCCGGCGACTTTGATCGCCTGCGCAACGCCCAGTTCGCCGAGGAAGACGCCCGCCCGCTCAACGCCATCCGGCTGATCCGCCTCGACAGCATGCGCAGTTACATGGAATACGTGAATATTCTTCAGGAAGCGACCATCGGCAGCAGCGAGGACTGTGTAATCCCCATCCCGCATCCATCGGTGTCGGAGCTTCACGCCAAGCTGATTCTGGAAAACAACCTGATCTATGTGGTGGATCGCAATGTAACCAGCCGCACCCAGATTGAAACCAACGGAAAAATCGAGACCATCAGCAATTCCGTGGCCAGGGCGTTGCACCTGGGCGACCGGTTGATTGTGGGAGGGGTCTCCATTCTGATTTGCAAACCGGCGTGGAATGATTTTATCTCCCTCCAATAACCGATGAAAACCGCTGGACTTACCGACACCGGCAAAAAACGCCGGCGCAACGAGGACGCCTTCGGCCTGGACGACGAGTTGCGGCTGTATATCGTCGCCGATGGCATGGGCGGCTATTCCGCCGGAAACTGGGCCAGCGAGAACGCGGTCAAGGAAATCACGGCGTTTGTCCGGCAGAAGCTGGGGGCGATTCCAGTTGGGGACCATGCCGCCGTTGAGGGCATGCTCCGCGACGCTTTTCTGGACGCCAACACCAAAATCCATTCGTATGGCCGCAACCAGCTTGGCGGGGAAATCGTCGGCACCACTTGCGTGGCGGCGCTGATCCGCGAGGGCGTTCTCTATGTCGCACACGTGGGGGATTCCCGCCTGTACCGCTTCCGGCAGGGCAAACTGGAGCGGTTGACCAAGGATCACTCGAAGGTCCAGCAACTGGTGGACGCCGGGCAAATCACCGAGGAAGAGGCGGAACACCATATCTTCGGAAATATCATCACCCGCTCCCTGGGCGGACGCGAGCATGTGGCGGTCGAAACCCAGCACCATGACTGGAACGAGGACCATGCCCTGCTGCTGTTTTCCGACGGCCTGCGCCGGGTGCTCTCCGACCAGCAGATTTCCGAAGTACTGTTCAACATGTCCCGTGACCCCGCCGCCAAGGTCAAAACCCTGGTGGACCGCACCAACGACGGCGGCGCGCCCGACAACGTGACGGTGGTGCTGATCGAGGGGGATGGCTTTCCAAAGGTGGCGCACAACTGGGCTCCTCCCGCCCCGGCGCCCGTCGCGCCATCCACCCCGGTGCAGGAAATTGATTCCATCGCCATCGCCCCGGAACTGAGCGATCCCTTCATTGCATCGGTTCCAGTGGCGCCGCCTCAACCGGTTATTGTTCCGCCGCCAGACCCCCCCCGTCCGGTGACCGCCAAAGGCCATCATGCGCCCGTCAGGGCTTCCGGAATCCACCCGCTGGTATGGCTGCTCAGCGGAGTGATGCTGGGGGGCGCGGTGATCTGGGTTGTGGAACAACAAAGGAAAAAGCCGGAAATCCCCATCCCCGCCGCATCCCTGACACCCCCGGCAGTGGTCAACCAGACTGACCCCACCATTGCACTTTTGCCCACGCCGCCTCCCGCCATTGACCCGGAACCAGCGACAGCCGGGGGGGAAACAACTCCTGTGGAAGACTCGGCGTCTGGAGCCGGGGGGGCGGACGCCACTCCCTCCCAGATCGCCGCGCCGGACATCCCCGCCATCGCCGCCGTGGACGCCTCTCCGCCCCAGGAGCAAAATTGGGATGCGGTGGACGCCAAGGCGGAATCACCTTCTGCCGGGCCAGCCAAGGCGATAGCCCCGCAGGCGGCAGTGAAGACAACTCCAATCCAGGGGGCGGGTGGAACGCCCGCCAGCGCCGCGGCCCGCATCGCTCCGGGCGATAAACCGGCGACAACAACCAAACGCATTGCTCCCACTGGCGCCACGGCGCCCAAACCTCCGGCAGGGGTTACTCCCGCCACGCAAACAGCACCCGCGGCTGGAACATCGGAAAAGCCGGACATGGGGGCGAAAACCTCTGCTCCTCCGGACGGAGAAGCCGGCGAGAAACTGTCCGATACGGGCGATGCTCCGCCGCCGCCGCCAGCGGACAAGGAACTGCCCCCTCCCCAGCCCAAAAAACCCATCCTGGCGCCGCCCCTCAAACCATCCGGGGACAACAACGCGGCCTCTGGCGGAAAACCTCCGGAAATCTCTCCCGCTCCGGCCTCCCCGGGCGCCACGGCTGCTCCCTGAGCCATCAAAGGGCGGACGCTTCCGTCTTGGTGATGTGCGGCGCGCGCCTGGTCATGCCGCTACCGGAGTCCAGGGATACGCCCCGTTGTTTCCACCCCCTGGCCCATCGGGGTAACATGAAAACAAGCAGGCGGGGATGAGCGCGGCAGGCCATCCGCACGAAAACCGATGATTGATATTTCTGACAGCAGGGTTTCCAGGGGACCATCCACGCCCGCCATGGCGGTGGTGATTCCCACCCTGAACGGCGGGATGCTGTTCCGGCGCCTGCTGGAGCAATTGCTCGCCCAGGATTGCGCCGCGGAAATGGACATCATCGTCGTGGATTCCGGCAGCCGGGATGGAACCGTGGAAGCGGCTCTCCGCGCGGGCGCCCGCGTGCTGCACGAACGGGGGCGTTTCAACCACGGGCGGACACGGCAATGTGCGGCCTCGCATATCCGCGCGCCGCTGACGTTTTTCCTGACGCAGGACGCCATTCCCGCCTCTCCTGGAGCGCTTTCCCGCCTGGCCTCGGCGCTGGAGAGCACCCCCCCCGCCGCCGGGGCGTGGGGTCGGCAGATTCCCCGGCCTGATGACAAGCCGCTGACCCGTGCGCGCCTCCTCCGGGACGGCGCCAAGGTCAGGGTTATCCGCCAACTTCCGCCGGGACAACGGCTGGACCGTCTTTCCCCGCTCCAGCAATTTGAACTCACCCGCTTCGATAATGTGTTTTCCTGCATCCGCACGGAATTGCTGCAGGGCCCGTTGCCGCTGCCCAGCGCAATCTTTGGCGAGGATATCGCCTGGGCGCGTAACGCCATCGCGGCGGGATACGCCCTGGTTCACGAACCCGCGGCCTGCGTGGAGCACAGCCACGAACGCGGCCTGTCCTATGAGTTTCGCCGCCATTACGTGGATGGGCGCACCCTGAATCAGCTTTACAAACTGCCGCCGCCCGGCGTGGCGAAAGCGCTGGGCGCGGCGGCGGCCGCCACCCTGCGCGATTGGACGGGGCTGGCCCGGCAGGGCGGCGTGTCTCCCCACACCTTCCTCGCCGCGGCGGCCGCTCCGCTGGTGGAAGCCGCGGGGCAGGCCGGACTCGCCCTCGGCGCCGGTGATGAACGGAACGGGCGTCCGTGGTATCTCGGCTTGTGAATTGGAAGCATTGTCCACCATCGCCGCCATCCCCCATTATGGCCCGGCCAGCCTGACCAGAAGGCTGGTTGACCAATTGCGCCAGGAATATCCCCGCCTGCCGGTGGTGACCATTGACAACGCAGGGGATCTTGAACTCCCCGGAACAGCGGCGGAAATCATCCGGCCCCGGGGAAATATTGGATTCGCGGCGGCCATCAACCGCGCCGCCGACCTGGCGCTGGAACGCTCCGCCCGCCGCCTGTGGATTCTCAACAACGACGCCCTTCCGGCCCCCGGCTGCCTGGACCATCTCATCGCCGCGCTGGATGACAACCCCGGCTGCGCGCTGGTCACCGCCCTGTTGATTGATGGCGAGTCTTCCCCGCCCGTGGTGGAGGCGGTGGGCTCCGGGCTGAACCTGGAAACCGGGCGCCACCGGCAAACCGGCAATGGCGAGCCACTGGAGCATTTCGCAGGCGGATTGATCAATGTCCAGGCCATTCCCCTCACCTGCGCCCTGTTGCGGATGCAGGCGGTCAGCGATCTGGCGGCCCGGGAAACCTGGCCCGCGGAAGTCACGCGCCTTCTGGATGAACCCCTGTTTAATTATTTTGAGGACATGGACCTGTGTCTGCGTCTCGGCCGCCTGGGCTGGACCACAGGCTGCGCGCCTGCCGCGCGGGCGGTTCACGGCGTCGGCGGCTCGCAGGGCGGACGCTGGTCGCGGCGGCGCATGTATTATTCCGTGCGCAATCACCTGGAGATCATCCGGCGGCATGGCGTCCCCCTGCCGCCGCCTTTGCGGCAGGCCCGGGAAATTGCTATCATCCTTGGCTATCTGGCGATGCTTTCGTCATGCCCCCCCCAGCAGCGCGGGCCCGTCATCCGGGGGGTGCTTGAAGGCGCGAAAGCCTGGTACGCCGGGGAAACGGGGCCTGCTGAACCGTGAACTCCCGTCACGACACCGTGGTGATCATACCGGCCCGCAACGAAGCGGCGTTTATCGGCCGCGTGCTGCATACCCTGCGCGACCAGCATCCGGACGCCGATATCGTGGTGGTCAACGACTATTCCACCGACCGTACGGCGGAGATCGCCCGCGCCTTTGGGGTGCATGTGGTGGACCTGCCTCTGCATGGCGGCTATGGCGTGACCATCCAGACCGGCATCAAATTCGCGCTGCGTTTTGGCTACCGCCACGCCGTGACCTTCGACGCCGACGGCCAGCACGATGCGGCGGAGATCGAAACGATCCTGGGGCCGTGCCGGCGCGGTGAAACCGATTTGTGCGTGGGCTCCCGTTACCTGCACGGCGGCTACCCCACGGGGTGGATCAAACGTTGCGGCGTATGGCTCTTCGGCGCGCTGGCCCGCCTGTTCATCGGAAAACCGGTGACTGATCCCACTTCCGGCTTCAAGGCGTTCAATCGCCGGGCCATGCGGCTCTACGCCGCCGACAACCTTCCCGACCGCTTCCCCGACGCCGACGCCATCATCATGGCGCACCGCGCCGGACTGCGCATCGGCGAAGTTCCGGTGCGCATGTTCCCCCCTCCGGACGACGATCCCATGCACGGCGGCGTCAAGGCGGTTTATTATGCCTTCAACATGCTGTTCTCCATCGCCATGACGGTGTTGCGCCGCGACCGCATCAACCTGGAAGAAGAACGCCCGGCTGAAGCCAGCGAGAGGGCCGGAAGAATCGGCGCCGCGCCGTGACCCCCCGTCAGAAAGTATTCGCCACGCTGGTGGCGCTCGCCTTCATCGTGATCATTGTGGAACTGGTGCGCCGCCGCAAACTGCGCATCGAGTATTCGTGGATCTGGCTCATCACCGCATCCATGATCATGACCGTGGTCTGGCGCTACGACTGGCTGGAGGCGCTGACGGCCGCCATTGGAGCCGTGCTGCCCACAACCACGTTGTTCATCGGTTCGACCCTGGTGTTGATGTTTCTGACCCTGCACCTGTCGCTGCGGGTCAGCCAACTCACCAGCCAGGTGAAAAATCTGACCCAGGAAGCGGCCTTGCTGCGTTACGAATTATCGCAAAAAAAGGGCGAAAGCCGGGATTCCCCCGCGCCGCCCGCCCGGGAACCACCGCCTCCAGGATGATCGCAAGGGTCCTTTCCCGCCAACACGGCATCGCCACCCAGTTCCGCCAAATCAACAAGCCGCCTCGGAAGACGGTGCCCCCTTCCATAAACCGTGACCGCATTCCCGGCGGCTTCCCATTGGCCTGATCTCCAGAACAAAATCCGTGGAGGACCACCTTCGGCCTCCATGGATTACGCCCTTCCCCGCGCCAGAGGAATGGCGAATACCTCCGCCGGGATTTGACAACCGCGGCATCATAAACGATTATGATAATGAATTTCATTATCATAAAAGGAACCTGTGATGATCCATGAACAAGTAAACGAAACACCGGGACAAGACCTCGACCTTGACCGCATGCCCGGACATTGGCTGCTCGCCCGTATGGGGAAAAAGGTGCTCCGTCCCGGCGGCATTGAGCTGACCACACAAATGCTGGACGCCCTCCAGATATCTCCGGATGACGCCGTGGTGGAGTTGGCGCCGGGGCTGGGCGTGACCGCCCGCATGGCCATTGCGGCGCAACCCGCCTCCTATGTGGCGATCGAGCGCGATGAGTCCGCCGCGGCCGCCACTTCGAAATATCTTCGCCCGGGGAGCGACCGCTGCGTGCGGGGAAGCGCCCACGACACCGGGCTGGAAGACGGCAGCGCCACGGTGTTGTATGGCGAGGCCATGCTCACCATGCAAACCGCCGCGCAGAAAAAGGCGATTCTCCAGGAGGTCTTCCGCGTGCTGAAGCCTGGAGGGCGGTACGGCATCCACGAACTGGCCCTGACGCCCGGCGAACTCGCGGACGAAATCAAGGCGGAGATCATGTGCGAGTTGTCGTCGGTCATCCATGTGGGCGCCCGCCCCCTGACCATGCCGGAATGGCGCGATGCGTTGATTCATCCGGGGTTTGAAATCGTGGATGGCGCAACCGCGCCGATGCACCTGCTGGAGCCCGCCCGGGTGCTGCGGGACGAAGGATTTCCCGGAATGATGCGCATCGCCTTCAACGTCGCCCGGACCCCCGCCGCGCGCAGGCGGATTCTCGCCATGCGATCGGTCTTCCGGAAGTACGGAAAACATCTCTGCGCGATCATGCTCGTCGCCCGCAAACCGGCGTATTGATTCAGGCGGAGCGGAAAACCGCCCAGCCGGCGCGGGGTAAAACAGGCGCTTGTCCAGACAGTCTTCCCCGTTGTGCATCACTAGGAGCAGCCCAAACTCCTCTCTTGCTCCCACGCCGGGGAAAGCGCGCGCGCAATGGTCCGCCACGATTCTCCGCGCCAGCCAGAGCGCGAGGCCGGTCTGTTCCATGCAACTTGACAGCGGTTCTGGCGCCGGGCATTATTCTGCCCCCCGCGCCTTGGGGGGCGCATCGCTTCAACAGCGTCGCGCCAGGGGCTTTCAAGCGCCGCATCGCGGCCGCCCGGCTGGCGCAGCCATGGCTTCCCGCCATGGAAGGAGAACCAGGATGTACGCAGTCATCGCCACCGGCGGCAAGCAATACGCCGTGAAAACCGGAGACATCCTCCGCGTGGAAAAACTCCCGGGAGAACCGGGCGCCGAAATCCGCTTCGACAAGGTCCTCTTTGTCGGCGGAGACTCCATCAAGATCGGCCAGCCGGCGGTCGCCGGCGCGGTGGTCACCGCCAAAATCCGCTTTCAGGAGCGGGCCAAAAAGATCATCGTCTTCAAACGCAAGCGCCGCGAAGGCTTCCACAAGACCATAGGCCACCGCCAGCCCTACACCGAAGTGGCCATCACGGACATCAGGGCCTGATCGCCGGAGGACAACGCCATGGCTCACAAAAAAGGACAGGGTTCCACCAAGAACGGCCGCGATTCGCAGCCGAAATACCGGGGCGTCAAGCGTTACGACGGCGAGCATGTCATCCCGGGAAATATCATCATCCGCCAGTGCGGCACCCGCATCCATCCCGGCGACAACGTCGGTATGGGACGCGATTTCACCATTTTCGCGCTCATCGAAGGCAAGGTGAAGTTCCAGCGGCTGAACCGTGAACGCCAGAAGGTTTCCGTGCTTCCGCTGGAAACCGCGGCGGCGGAATAAGTTTTCGCCCGGCGATTCCGCAATGGCGGCTGGCGCCAAACGCCCGTCGCCATTTGTTTTTTTACGGTCATGAAATTCTACGACGAGGTCCGGATCAGCGTGAAGGCGGGCGATGGCGGCAACGGCTGCGCCTCGTTCCGGCGGGAGAAATTCATCGCGCGCGGCGGACCCAACGGCGGCGACGGCGGCAAGGGCGGCGATATCGTCCTGATCGTGGACCCCAGCGTCGCCACGCTGATTGATCTGCATTTCCAGAAGAATTACCGCGCCCAGGACGGCGAACACGGCCGCGGCAAGGACCAGTATGGCAAGGCGGGGGGGGACCTGATCATCAAGGTCCCGCCGGGAACCGTGGTCTCCGGCGAGGACACCGGCGAACCGCTGGGCGAACTGATAGAGCCCGGCGCCGTGATGATCGCCGCGGCTGGCGGACGGGGCGGTTGGGGAAATATTCATTTCAAGAACAGCGTGCGCCAGGCGCCTGATTTCGCCCATTCCGGCAAGCCGGGCGAGCAGAAAACCCTGCGCCTGACCCTCAAACTGCTGGCCGATGTGGGCATCATCGGCTACCCCAACGCCGGCAAATCCACGCTGATTTCGCGGGTGTCGCGGGCGCGGCCCAAAATCGCCGATTACCCCTTCACCACCCTGGCTCCCAACCTGGGCGTGGTTTACCTGGGCGAGCACCGCTCGTTCGTGATCGCGGACATCCCCGGTCTGATCAAGGGCGCCAGCGAAGGAGCGGGCCTGGGGCACCGTTTTCTCAAACATGTCGAACGCTGCGCGGTGCTGATCCACCTGCTGGAAGCGGCGCCGGATCCGGAACGCAATCCCCTCGCCGATTTCGAGGTGATCGAGGAAGAACTGATGCACTACTCTCCGGACCTGGCGGCCAAGCCGCGCGTGGCCGCGCTCAACAAGATCGAACTGCCGGAGTGCCGCGATTGGGAGCCCAGGGTCCGCGAATACATGGCGGCGCGCGGTCTGGCCTTCCACGCCATCAGCGCAGTCACCGGCGAAGGCGTGCAGGACCTGATGAACGCCGTGGGGGAAGTGATCCGCCAGACCGGATCGGCGGCGGCGCGCATCCATGGCGCCCAGATTGACCAGACAGGCGGAGAGGCTTCCGCCAAGACAACGGCATATGATCCCGCCCGATCCGGAGAAACTGAATCCGGTTAGTTTGCCAGTCCGCGTTTCCTTTGCCAGTATGCTGTCCCGCTAGTCACCGCGTGCTTCCATGGGAAAACGGGTTTTCTTTGGCAAATACCAATTGCTGGGACGCATCTCCCAGGGCGGCATGGCCGAAATCGTGCTGGCCCGCATGCGGGGCGTCTCCGGTTTCGAGAAGCTCTTCGCCATCAAGCGCATCCTGCCGCAGTTCTGCCGGGATGAGGAATTTCTGCAGATGCTGGTGGACGAGGCCAATATCGCGGCGGGGCTTTCCCACCCCAACATCGTTCATATTTACGAACTGGGCCAGGAAGGCGACTATTACTTCATCGCCATGGAATACGTGCGCGGGCAGGACCTGTACAACCTGCTGCGCTTCGCCCGCCGGCGCGAAAAGCCCCTGCCCGCCGCCGACGCGGTGTATATCGCCATCCAGATCTGCAAGGCGCTGCACTACGCCCACAACTTCCGCAACGCGCGCGGCGTGCCCCGTCCGATTGTCCACCGGGATGTCAGCCCCAACAATGTGCTGCTGTCCTACGATGGCGACGTGAAGCTGGCGGATTTCGGCATCGCCCGCGCCGAAGGCAAAATCAGCAAGACCAACGCCGGGGCCATCAAGGGCAAATTCTCCTACCTTTCTCCCGAGCAGACCGATGGCAGGCCGCCGGACGCCCGCAGCGATCTGTTCTCCGCCGGCATTGTGTTGTGGGAAATGCTGGCGGGCCGCCGCCTATTTGACGCCGACGACGAGATGGCCACCCTGCAACTGGTGCGCAACTGCGAAATTCCTCCCCTCAAGGACGAAGCCCGCGGCATTGATGACGCCCTCGACGCCATCCTGCGCTCGGCCCTGGCGCGCAATCCGGAGGATCGCTGTCCGGGCGCCCAGGAATTGCAGACCCGGCTCTCCGGATGGCTGGCGCGCCACGATCCCCATTACACCGAACGCCACCTCGCGGGTTATCTGCACGAGCTTTGCGCTCCGGAAATCCAGCGCCTGGAGACCCGGCTGCGCGACATCGAGGCGGAAAGCGACGCTGGAGATGTGGCCGGCGCCGGAGACATCAACGCCGCGTTTGAGGAAGACACCCTGGCGCCGGTGGGCTCCTACCCCGTGGTTTCCCAGCCGGAAGGCGATCCCCGGAACCCGCCGCCCGCGCCTTCGCCCACGCCCGCCGCCGGCATGGCTCCCGCACCGCTTCCCGCTGAAAGCCTGCCATTTCTGGGGCCAGTCACCGCCACCGGAACTCTCCCGCAACCGGTGGAAAAACGTCTGCCGCTGGGATTCGCGGCTGTCGTGGTGGCGCTGGCGGTGGCCGCGGCCCTGCTGGCGGTCAAATGGGCGCCGCCGCCCGTCTCCGATGAAAACGCGGTGGTCCGCGCCGAGTCGTTGCTGATGATCACCTCCGATCCGGACAAGGCGTCCATCGAGATAAACGGAGAGCGCAGGGGCGAAACCCCGCTGCTGGTGGGCGGGCTGGAACAGAAGGTCATCACCGTGCGCCTCTCGAAGGAAGGACACGAAACCTTCACGGCCGCCGTGGACCTCAAGGGCAAGCGCCAGGAAAACCTCAAGGCGGCGCTGCCCCCCCTCTTCGCCACGCTCAAATTCACCAGCGACCCGAAATCCGCGGCGGTGTACCTGAACGAGGAACTCAAGGGGCAAACCCCGCTCACCCTGGATCGCCTGCTGCCCAACCGCGTGTACAGTTACCGCCTGGAACTCAACGGCCACGAAGCCGCGACCGGCGAGGCGCGCACCGCGCCGCGATCCCAGGAAAACATCCACGCCGTGCTGCCGAAAAAATCGCGGGCGGCCGGATACCTGAGCATCCACACCGAGCCCGTGGCGCGCCTCTTCGTGGATGGCCGTCCGGTAGGAGACACCCCCCAGTTCCGCATGAGCCTTCCGCCGGGAAAACACCGGCTGATGCTGCAAAATCCCCAGTTCAATATCCGCAAGGAACTGGAGGTGGTCATCGAAGCCAACAAGGAAACCCGGAAAAGCCTGACCCTCTACGACTGAGCCATGACCGCTTTTCTCGCGCGCAAGCTGGGGGGGGCGCTGTTTGTCGCCCTGGGCGCCACCCTGGTGGTGTCCATGCTGCTGAACCTGATCCCCGGCGATCCCATCGCCATGCTGTTGGGCGAACAATCCCTCACCGTGGACCGCGAAGCCCTGCGGCGCTCGCTCTGGCTCGATTTGCCGTGGACGGAGCAATATCTCCTCTTCGTCCGCCATTTCGCCGCCGGAACCCTGCCTTCGATTTCCCGCCCGGGCGTCAGCGTCAACGCCCTGCTGGCGGAGCGCATTCCCAACACCTTGCTGCTGGCGCTGGGAGCGATGAGCGCCGCATCGCTGTTCGCCATTCCGCTGGGCGTGCTCGCCGCGCGCCGGCGCAATGGCTGGCTGGACCATTCCGCCATGGCGTTTTCGCTGGCGGGCGTGTCCATGCCGCCGTTTTGGCTGGGCCCGCTGCTGGTGCTGGTCTTTTCCATCGGCCTGGGATGGCTGCCGGTGTCTGGTCTGGAAGACGGCGCACGCAGCCTGGTTTTGCCTTCGCTGACGCTGGGAATGGGGATGGCGGCGATTCTCTCGCGCATGACCCGGTCCTCGATCGGCGAAGTGCTGGGCGAGGACTACCTGCGCACCGCCCGCGCCAAGGGCGCCAGCGAAGCCCGGGTGTTGTGGATTCACGCCTTCCGCAACGCCCTGATTCCAGTGCTGACGGTGATGGGCCTGCAGTTTGGCGCGCTGCTGTCCGGCGCCGTGATCACCGAGCGGGTGTTCAACTGGCCGGGCATGGGCAATTTGCTGGTGGACGCCATCGCGGCGCGCGACATCCGCCTGGTGCAGGGCTGCGTGCTGGCCATCAGCCTTGGCTACGTGCTGGTCAACACGCTGGTGGATATTCTCTACGGCCTGGCCGATCCCCGCGTCCGCGGCGGTTGAAGGAACGGCGCCAGGCCGTTTTCATCCCGCTCCGCCGCAAGACATGAAGTGGGTCCATGCGCGTCACGCGCGCCAGACCAACCAACAAAAGCCCTGTCTGTGAAGCACACTCCACCAGCGGGGCGACGGGAAAACGCTGCCAGACGGCAGCGAAAAACAACAAAACCCGCGCGCGGCGGGACTGGGGGAGCGAATCCAGAAGAGGAATCGGCGCCGGCGGCGCATCAAACGAAAAAAAAACAAAAAGTCACCAAGTCCTGGCAAGACGGAAGCCCATGCCGCTGAACCGGAGGTCCGGCGAGAAGCTGTAGCGAAACGCAGACCGGCAACTTCTGGCGTAGTCGTTCCAGCCGCCGCCCCGGCCCAAACGGTTGGAGCCGCTTTTGTTCAATGGATCAATCACTGGGCCGGAAGGGTACTTGCTATAGGAGTCCTCACACCACTCCCACACATTCCCATGCATGTCGTACAAACCCCAAGCGTTGGGCTGCTTCTGGCCAACCGGATGGGTCTCGCGGCCAGAATTGTCACCATACCAACCCATCTCGTCGAGGTCGCCAGCACCGGCGTAGGCCCCTGCTGTCCCCGCCCGGCACGCATACTCCCACTCCGCCTCCGTCGGCAGACGGAAGCCGCCGCCGGGGATGATCTGATTCATCCTGGCGACGAATCGCTGGCAATCATCCCAGGAGACGCTCTCGACCGGCACGGTGTCGCCCAGAAAGTGCGACGGGTCGCCACCCATCACCGCCCTCCACTGCGCCTGCGTCACTTGGTGCTTCCCCAACCAGAAACCCTTCGTCAGGGTGACCAAATGCTGGGTTTCATCGTCCTCCCGGCCTTCCTCCGTTGAGGGAGATCCCATCATAAAGGCGCCGGGGGCGATCCAGACCATTTCGATGCTAACGCACCCAGGAAGTGCAATGGACTGCACCTCCCCGGTCATCCGGTCATTGTCATTATTTTCACCTATGTCGGTTGTTTTTCTGTCAATAGATTTGCCTACAATGAGAAGGATGGAAGCTCCAACGGAATTTTTTCAGGGGGGCGCCGATATTCCGGGAAAAGCGGCCGGGGCGCGGGCCATGGGAGAAGCCGGGGAAAAATTATTTGCCCAGCAGGGCGGCTTCACCGGCGGTCCAGTTGGGCTCGCCTTCCAGTGGATCGTGAAGTTTCGACTCCGCCTCTTCCTTTTTCTTCTCCCGGTAGTGGCGCCGGACAAAGCTCATCAGGTTGTCCACATAGGATTCAAACGGCGGGCACATGATGCCCGATCCATCGAGCAGCCGCAGGGTGTTGGTGCAATTATAGATGGCCAGGTGGTTGACGTAGTTCAGCGCCTGCAAGGGCTGGCGGGTCAGGCGCTCCAGACCGGGAACGCGGGTGATCATCCGGAACATGCGCGGCGAGACCCGCATGCGCGGCAGCTTTTTGCCCGCCCGTTCGGCGACGATCTCGAATACCTTGCGGGATGACAGCGGATTCGGGTCCACCAGGTGAAAGGTCAGCCCTTCCGCGCGTTTGTCCCAGGAGAGGCGCAAGGCCGCTTTCACCACGAAATCCACCGGCGTGATATTCAGCGGCGCCACGCCATCGCCTGGAAGAGGCAGGTTGAGCGGCGAATTCACCAGCATGATGGCCATGTAATACACGGTGTCGAGGCGATCCACCTCGCCGGTTCCGGAATCGCCCACCACGATGGCTGGACGGTAAATCGAAGTGGGGATGCGCTTGGCCCACCGGCGCACCTCGCGCTCGGCCTGGAACTTGCTCTCCTCGTAGGGGTTGTTGAAGCCCTGCCCCATCTCCAGTTCCTCCTCGGTGATGACGCCGATGCGGTTGCCGGAGACATAACAGGACGAAAAGAAGTTGAAACGCCGGAGGTTCTTGATGTCGCGCGCCAGTTCCAGCACGTTGAGCGTGCCTTCCACGTTGACCCGGAAGACGACATCCGATGAAACCCCCAAGGCGTTGACGGCGGCCAGGTGAAACACATCGGTGACCTGCGCGGCCACATCCATGTATTCGCCGCTGGAGAGCCCCAGGTGCATATCCACCACGTCGCCGGCTATCACCTGGGCGCGCTCCGCCTTTTGCGGACCCAGGGCGTCCAGCGACTGGCGGGCGGCCTCCTCGAAGCGCGGCTGAACCAGCACCAGCACGCGGGTATGGAGCTCCTGCTCCAGCAGGGTGCGCACCAGCGCCTTGCCGATAAATCCCGGATAACCGGTCACGAATACCGTACGGCCATCGTGCGCTGACGCGGGCGTTCCTGCTTTCATCTGGCGCCTCCCGGACTCACAGGCTCAAGCCCAGTTTGAAATCGTCGTTCAGCCGCTCAATCAAGCACTGGACCATTTTTTCCAGGTCTTTCAGCGAACGGTTGTTGTTGATCACATAATCGGCCAGCGGCAGTTTTTCCGCCAGTTTCATCTGCGACCGCAAACGGGCGCCGGCCTGTTCGCGGGTCATGCCGTCGCGTTCCATGGCGCGCTGGATTTGCGTCTCTTCGGGGGCCGCCACCAGCACGCTGGCGTCCATGGCCAGGTGAAGCTGGTTTTCGAACAGCAGCGGCGCTTCGTAAAAAGCGGCGATGACGCCCTTCTCTTCCAGTTCCTGCCGCCGGCGCAGCGATTCCATGGCGATGCGCGGATGGGTGATGGCGTTCAGGATACGCCGTTTTTCCGGGTCATGAAACACAATCTCCGCCATTTTGGGGCGATCCAGTTCGCCCTCCGCGGTGAGAATACCCGGCCCGAAGTGGTGGACGATCTCCTGCAGGCCGTCGCTGCCTTTCGCAACGGCCTCGCGCGCCAGTTCATCGGCGTTGACAACTGGAAACCCCTTCTCCCGCAGCATCCGGGCGACCGTGGATTTCCCCGAGGCGATGCCGCCGGTCAGACCAAACATGCGCATCAGGACTGACGGCCTCCCCACGGCGGATTGCCCGGTTGAGGCGGGGCGGCGGGACGCGCGGGCGGCGCGGCGCCGGCAACAACGGCGGCGCTGTTGAGGGTTTCCTTGATGGCGCCCAGGCTGCCCAGCACCTCCATGGCGTTGTAGGGGATGAACACCTTGTTGGCGGGACCGCGCGCCATTTCCTTGAGGGTTTCCAGATAGCGGATGGTGATCAGGTCCGGCGTGGGATCGCCTTTGTGGATGGCGTCATAGATCATCTGAATCGCCTGGGCTTCCGCCTGGTTGAGGGTCAGGATGGCCTGGGCTCGTCCCTGGGCGTCGAGAATCTGCGACTGGCGGCGGCCCTCGGCTTCCGCGATGGCGGCGTCGCGCTCGCCTTCCGCCTTGAGCACCTGGCTGGTGCGGAATCCCTCCGCCTCGGTGACCATGGCGCGGCGCTCGCGCTCTGCCTTCATCTGCTTCTGCATGGACATTTCAATCTCGTGCGGCGGCGCGATGTTCTTGATCTCGACGCGGTTGACCTTGACGCCCCATTTGTCCGTCGCCTCGTCCAGCGTGCTGCGCAATTTGGCGTTGACGGTCTCGCGGCTGGTGAGGGTCTGATCCAGCGTCAGTTCACCCATGATGTTGCGCAGAGAGGTCATGGCGAGTTGCCGGATGGCGTTGGACAAATCCGCCACTTCGTACACCGCGCGGATGGGGTTGGTGACCTGAAAGTAGATCACCGAGTCCACCTGCATGGTCACGTTGTCGTGGGTGATGACCGGTTGCGGCGGAAAATCAATGACCTGCTCGCGCAAATCCACGAACGGTTTGCTCCGTCCTTCGAGAATGAACGGACGCGGCGAATCAATGATGGGAACGATCAGGCTCAGGCCGCTGTCGAGAGTCCTGCTGTATTTTCCCAGCCGTTCTATCAGCACCACATGGGACTGGTTGACGATGATGATGGACTTCAGCAGGAAAATGACTCCCGCGACAATAATGGCGATATAAAAGTAATTCATGGTTGCCCTCGGGTTTGGCCTCGTTCAGCGGATGAATCCCGGCGCAGCGTCAGGGTGGCGCCGTCCGCGCGCGCGATGTGCAAGACTTCTCCCGCGTTGGCGGGACCGTGATCTTCCATTTCGGCGCTCCAGACCTCGCCATCCACCTTTGCGGCGCCCTTGCGTCCATGGCCCGGGATCGGTTCAATCACCTGGGCCTCCATCCCCACCAGCCGGCTGGTGTTGGTG
>JAJVIH010000052.1 GCA_022072125.1 Myxococcota bacterium
CCGGCAGCAGCGGCCACTCGCGAATGAGCCGCATCGGCAGAACATCTTCACCCGGCAGCGGCGACGGCGGACGCAGCGCGTGCGTATGTGGATGGCCATCCTCCCATACCGTCACCAGATCGCGGCGGTCGTAACCGCAGAACCGTTCCGTTTTTTTACCCCGCGGATTTTCCGCATCGCCGTGAACGCCAGTCGCCACGCGGTCCCGCGTTTTTTCCCTGCCGCTGGTGATGCGAAGCGCCGCAACCGTTTGGTGATCAAACCGGAGATTGCGGATCGCCTCCGGAAGAATGTGGTGAAGGGTCGGGGATTGGAACTTGCGGAGATCGGATCGCTCCATTGACGGAACGTCATCATGACGTTTCGTCAACAGGACGGCGGAGAAAATCCCAGCGCGCAGCCAGGTGTTGAATCGTCCGCCCGCCGCCGCGAGCGCCGCCACGATGGCGGCGACCAGCGCGCCCGGGATGGATATCGTGAATTTGTCAATCATGTGATTCTCCTTTCAGAGGGCTCCTTTCGTGGGGGCGGGATTCGATTTTCCCGTTGGCCCATGCTCATTTTTGAACGGCGGAGCGAGACCGTGATGGCGCTCGTCTACCCATGCTGATTCCGGCATGGTGAGGCGAGACCATGTGTTCCCGTCTACCCATGCTCATCCCTGATTATGGTGATTTTCATGGGCATCCGGACAAAAATCGGCTTTCCGCTGATTTTCCGCGGACCTGCACGCGACCAAAACCCGCGCCCTGTCGCCTTTTGTCACCATTCAAGGTGACACGCGCGGGCAGCAAAAAACCGTTCTGAGCGGGGAAGCGCGGGGATGGAGCAGCGGTGTTGCGCCGTGAATTTCAATGAATCGTCAACGCCGCGCCGGAAGCGCGCGGATGCGGTTCGCGGAAAAACAAAAATCCCCGCGTGGAATCACGCGGGGATGAAGCGGGAGGCGCGAAGCGCCAGGATCGTGACGCGATCACGGCGGGCTTCACGGGGCGGGGAAGGGACATCGCCCCGGCGGCGGAGAAATCACCCCAGCCTGCGGTAGGACATCGCCTCGGCGACACGCTGCTTGGCCAGCGCCACGGCGGCTTCGCGGGGCATCTGCTTGTGCTCCGCCGCCAGCTTGAGCACCTCGCGCGTGTTGTCGGAGATCTTCTCGGTGATCTGATCAAACGCCTGGCGCTGCGACCCGCCTGCGTATTCCACCGCCGCGCAGATGACGCCGCCGGCGTTGCAGACAAAATCCGGCACGCTGAGAATCCCCGCCGCGTGCATCATGCGCTCGGCCAGCGCGGTCGCCGGGATATTGGCGCCCTGCAGTACAATCTTGCACTGCAACAACGCCACGTTGTGCTCGGTGATGACATCCGGACGGGCGGCGGGAACAAAGAGATCGCAGGGGACCCGGATGATCGCGTCACGATCCAGCACCTTGCCCTTGCCGTAGCCGGTCACGTTGTTGTGCTTGCGCCGGTGGCTGATCAACTCCTCGATATCCAGCCCTTCCGGATTGACCAGCGCGCCATCCACGTCGGAAACCCCCACAACCACGGCGCCCTTCTTGACCAGGTAACGGGCGGCGTGCTGACCAACATTGCCGAAGCCCTGGATGGTGATCTTCGCCCCTTCCATCTTGATGCCGGAAAACTCGCAGGCGACCTCCGCAGCCACCGCGCAGCCCCACCCCGTGGCGCCGATCTGATCGAGCGGGATGCCGCCGAGCACCCGCGACAGCCCCACCGAGCGGCCGATTTCATCCCGCACCCACGCCATGCAGGTTTCGTCGGTGCCCATGTCGGGGCCGGGGATATAGGTCTTGATATTGGCGATGGCGCGCGCGAACGAGCGGATCAGCGCCTGTTTGTTGGGCGCGGACGGATCCGCGAGGATGGCCGATTTGCCGCCGCCATGGGGAATCTGCGCCAGCGCGTTTTTCCAGGTCATGGCGCGGGCCAGGCGGAAAACCTCGGTCGTGGTGACGTCGGGCGCCATGCGGATGCCGCCGATGGCCGGGCCCGATGCGGAGTTGTCCACCACCACGATGCCCTTCAGGCCCACCCGGGGCTCGTAGACGTAGGTGACCTGCTCGGGGCCGTATTCATCGGACAGGCGCTCGAAGACAAATTCGGACATGACGTGCTCCTTCAATCAGCGGACATCAGGGAAAGGCCTTCGCCAGCTCCTGCTCCAGAACCCGCGAAATCACCGGTTTGAACATGACAAAACGGAACGGAATCTCCAGTTGCAGCACCACCTTGCCGGCGAGCACGATGACCTCGCCATCGCCGCCCATCAGGCTCAGGCGCGCGTGATCCGGCCTGTCCCAACTCAACTGGGGGTTGTAGTCCTTGTACCTGGCGGCGTAGCCGTCCAGGGTCTCCCGCGCGACGCGGCAGGCTTCATCGTGGGGAAGGCTGTGCGGGCGCTCCAGAATCAGGTTGGGCTTGCCCATCAGGCGTCCTCCGGCGTCACCGTGACGGAATTTTTCCAGACCCCGTGCAGGTTGCAGGACTCGTACACGTCAATCGCCGTGGGTTTGTCGAAAACCAGGGCCAGGCTGACCCAGGCCACGGAGGAACGCGGGCCGAACTCAGCGCCGCCCAGGTAAGTGTCGCCCTCGAAAATGGATATCCACTCGATATAATGCCCTTCGATCATGGGGTGGGCGGAACCCTCGCCGACGGAAATGGTCAGCACCACTTCCTTGCCCTTGCGGACCTTGTTGGAGAATTCGATTTTGGGAGAATGTTTGTCGGCGGCCTTGACCTTGGGATTTTTGGGCGGCGTGGTTTCGCGCGGGTTCACGTATTTGCGCGCGGACAAGTTCTGGCCGCCCACCCGGACCCCGCCGGTCCGGGGAGCCGGAGGATATCCTTCCGCCTTGCCTTCCGGCGGCGCGCCGGGCTTGGCGGCGGGAGGCGATTCATCCCGCGCCTGGGCGAGAGCGGGGATCATCAACCCACCGGCGGCGGCGGTTCCCAACTGGATGAAATCACGGCGCTTCATGGGGAACTCCTGATGCATCGGCTGCCGGGTACTTAGTCTTCTTGGCGGCGAAACACAAGCAAAAGATGTGACGCGCCGCGTAAGGAAAAATGGGCCTTCGCGGGCTTCATGACTGATTAAACATTCAGTTTCGCGGCGAAGAAAAAACCCGCGTGGTTTCCCGGCGCGGGTTTTGTCCCTGGAAATTTATTCGCTGGCTTTGGAGGCTTCGGATTCGCCGGCGTCCTTGTTTTCGCCCTTGTCTTCGCCATTGTTTTCCGGTTCCTTGCGGACCACCAGTTCGATGATCGCCATTTCCGCGGCGTCGCCGGGACGGCGGCCCAGGCGATAGATGCGGGTGTATCCGCCGGCGCGGCTGGAGAAACGCGGCGCGATGTCATCGAAGAGCTTGCCCACCATGCGATCGGCGCCCAGGCGGCGGCTGGCGAGGCGGCGGCTGGCTTCGTTGTCGCGCTTGCCCAGGGTGATCAGGGGCTCCGCGAACATGCGCAGTTCCTTGGCCTTGGGCAGGGTGGTGGTGATGCGCTCGTGCTCGAACAGGTTCGAGGCCATGTTGCGGAGGGTCGCCTTGCGGTGCGACGAATTGCGGCTCAGTTGCCGCCCGGACTTCAGGTGACGCATGACGGAATCCTTCCCGGATTACGATTGGGCCGGTTCGCGCGGGCGCGGCGGCTCGCGGGGGGGCCAGTTGTCCAGTTTCATGCCGAGGCTCAGGCCCAGGTTGGTCAGCACTTCCTTGATTTCCTTCAGGGATTTGCGGCCGAAGTTCTTGGTTTTGAGCATTTCGGCTTCGGTTTTCTGCACCAAGTCGCCAATGCGGCGGATATTGGCGTTCTGCAGACAGTTGGCCGAGCGCACCGACAGTTCGAGTTCGTCCACCGAGCGCAGCAGCACCTCGTTGATGGACGATCCTTCCTGCGGAGCCTCGCGCGGGACCGGCTCTTCATCCTCCTCGAAGTTGATGAAGATGGTGAGCTGGTCCTTGAGAATGCGCGCGGCGTAGGCCACGGCGTCCTGCGGATCGACGCCGCCGTTGGTCCAGACCTCCAGGGTCAGCTTGTCGTAGTCGGTGCGCTGGCCCACGCGGGCGTTGGACACCGTGTAGTTGACGCGGCGGATCGGGCCGTAGATGGCGTCAATCGGGATGACGCCGATGGGCTGGTTTTCCTGCTTGTTCTGATCGGCGGCGACATACCCGCGGCCGTAACCGGTCTGCAGTTCAATCAAGACCTTGCCGCCATCGGAGACCGAGGCGATATGGTGATCGGGATTGAGCACGCGGATATCCGGCGGGCACTGGATATCCTTCGCGCGGATGACCGCCGGTCCCTTGACCTCGATGCGCAGGGTGCGGGGCTCGGTGGCGAAGCCCTGCAGGGCCACGCCCTTGAGGTTCAGGATGATGTCGGTGACATCCTCGGTGACATCGGGGATGCTGGTGAATTCGTGCAACACGCCTTCGATGCGCACCGAGGTGATGGCGGTTCCATAGATGGACGAGATCAGGATGCGGCGCAGCGCGTTGCCGATGGTCAGGCCGAAGCCCCGCTCCAGCGGCTCGGCGACGAACTTGCCGTAGGTGGAAGTCAGCGACTTCTTGTCCGGCGACAGCGCCTTTGGCTTGATCAGGCCCTTCCAGTTCTGCTGCTTGATATCCACGGTGGACATGGAGTTCTCCTCGGAAATTAGCGGGAGTACAATTCGATGATGAGCTGTTCGCGCAAGGGGAGTTGAAGCTCCTCGCGCACGGGCTGGCCGAGCAGGACGCCGGAAAATTCCGCGGCGTTCAACTCCAGCCAGGAAGGCATGCTGCGCTTTTTCGCGACTTCGAGATTTTCCTGGAATTTCTTGCTGCTCCGGCTGCGCTCGCGCAGGGTGATCTTGCTGCCCGGCTTCACGACAATGGACGGGATGGTCACCTTGCGTCCGTCAATGGCGAAGTGGCCATGGCTGACCATCTGACGGGCCTCGCGGCGGGTGTTGGCGAACCCCAGGCGGAACACCAGATTGTCCATGCGGGTTTCCAGCATCTGCATCAGGGTGTCGCCGGTGTTGCCGGTGCGGCGTCCGGCTTCCGCGAAGATGCGGCGGAACTGTTTTTCCTGGATGCCGTAAATGCGCTTGGCTTTCTGCTTTTCGCGCAGGCGCACGGCATAGTCGGACATCTTCGAGCGGTTCTGGCCGTGCTGTCCTGGCGGATAGGCGCGGCGTTCGATGGCGCATTTGTCGGTGAAGCAGCGATCGCCCTTGAGCATCAGCTTGGAGATTTCGCGCTTGTTGTCCTGCTCGCGGAACGAGTCGCGGCGGCATTGATGGCATGCTGAACCAGTGAAACGGGACACTTGAGTTCTCCTTGACCTGAAATCAGACGCGGCGGCGCTTGGGCGGGCGGCAGCCGTTGTGGGGAATCGGGGTGACGTCGCGGATGGAAGTAACGCGCAGGCCTGCGGACGACAGGGCGCGCACGGCGGATTCACGTCCGGCGCCGGGGCCGCTGACTTCCACGGAGACCGTCTTCAGGCCGTGATCCTTGGCGCGGCGGGCGGCTTCCTCGGAAGCCACCTGGGCGGCGAAGGGGGTGCTCTTGCGGCTGCCGCGGAAACCGCGGGCGCCGGCGCTGCACCACGACAGGGTGTTTCCGCCCGCGTCGGTGATGGTGATCATCGTATTGTTGAACGATGAATAGATATGCACCACGCCGACGGCGACGTTCTTCTTGACCTTTTTCTTGGGCGACTTCTCCGCCGCGCCAGATGCGGGTTTCTGAGCCTTGGCCACGATCCGTTCTCCTTAGCAGTCCGTTATTTCTTGCTGGTGATGGCGCGGCGCGGGCCCTTGCGGGTGCGCGCGTTGGTGTGGGTGCGCTGGCCGCGGACGGGCAGCCCCTTGCGGTGGCGGATGCCCCGGTAGCAGGAAATGTCGCGCAGGCGCTTGATGTTCATCTGCACGATGCGGCGCAGATCGCCTTCCACCTTGTACTGGGTGTCGAGCAGTTCGCGGATCTTGCGAACCTCCTCCTCGGTCAAATCATCGGTGCGCTTGCTTTCGGGAATGCCCAGATCGTTGATGATCTTCCATGCGGTGGGGCGGCCGATGCCGTAGATATACGTCAGCGCAACGCCGATGCGTTTGTTTTTCGGAAGGTCAATGCCTGCGATACGCGCCATGGTCTCGTCTCCTTGGTCTCTCTAGCTCGCGGTCAACCCTGACGCTGTTTGTGACGGGGGTTTTCGCAAATCACGCGCACAACGCCCTTGCGCCGGATGACGCGGCATTTGTCGCAAATCGGTTTCACGGAAGCTCGAACCTTCATTTTCGCCTCTCCTTGGCGGAACACTCCCGCGCCTTATTTGGCGCGGTAGACAATGCGTCCGCGGTTCAAATCGTAACGGGACAACTCCAGCGTCACCTTGTCGCCGGGAAGAATGCGGATGTAATGCATCCGCATCTTGCCGGAAATATGGGCCAGCACGCGGTGCCCGTTCGGCAACTCCACCCGGAACATGGCGTTGGGCAACGGCTCCACCACCGTGCCTTCCACCTGTATGGATTCTTCCTTGTCCGACACTGCGTTCAGTCCTTTGTCCCCCGCCCCGCCTTCACAGCGGGGCGCAAGACCATACACTATTCCTTCCGGCTTGACAAGATGTCCGGACCATTTTTTGTGATGGCCACCGAATGCTCGAAATGGGCCGACCAGCGCCGGTCTTTCGTCACCGCCGTCCAGCCGTCCTTCAGCACCTCGATCTCGTGGCCGCCCAGGCAAATCATGGGCTCCAGGGCCAGCACCATGCCTTCCTTGAGTTTGACGCCCATTCCCGGGCGCCCGTAATTGGCCACCTGCGGGGGCTCGTGCGGCTTGCGGCCGATGCCGTGTCCGACAAAATCCCGCACCACCGAAAACCCCGCCGCTTCGGCGTGGGTCTGGATGGCGTGACCGATGTCGCCCAGGTACTTGCCGGGGACCATCTGCTCAATCCCCAAATACAGGCATTCCCGGGTCACGGTCACCAGTTGGTCAATGCGCGGTTCCACCTTGCCGATGCGAATCGTGCGCGCGTGGTCGCCGTAGTAACCCTTCCAGCACACCCCGAAGTCTATGCCGCAGATATCGCCTTCCTTCAGCACCACCTTTTCGGAGGGGATGCCGTGGACCACCACTTCGTTCAGTTCGACGACCAGCGACTTGGGAAATCCGTACAGCCCCTTGAACGCGGGGATTCCCTTCCGCTTGCGGCAAGCCGCCTCGGCGATGCGATCCAGTTCGGCGGTGGACACGCCCGGCGCCATGGCCTTTTCGACCTCGTCGAGAACCTCGACCACGATCTGATTGGCCTCCCGCATGAGTTCGATCTCGGCGGAAGACTTCAGCGTGATCATTTCAGGCTTCGATGGCACGGACGATCCCCTCGAAGATCGCGCTGGTATCTCCAGTTCCCGGAACATTCCTCAACAACCCCTTGCGGGTGTAAAATTCAATCAGCGGCGCGGTGTTCTTGACGTACACATCCAGGCGGTTGCGGATGACTTCTTCCTTGTCGTCGTCGCGCTGGACGGTGGTCCCGCCGCATTTGTCGCAAACGCCTTCCACCCGGGTCGGCGCGAGAAAAACATTATATGTCGCTCCGCAGTTGACACACACGCGGCGGCCCGACAGGCGCTGAATGATCTCTTCCGGCCCTGCCAGCAGCGAGACCACCGCCGTCAACGGCCGGTTGATGGCCGCCAGCATGGCTTCCAGCGCTTCCGCCTGGGGAATGGTGCGCGGGAAACCATCGAGAATGAAGCCCTTCGCGGTATCGGCGTCCTTCAGCCGTTCGCGGATCAGACCGATCACCACCTCGTCGCTGACCAGTTCGCCGCGATCCATGAACGACTTGGCTTGCAGCCCCAGGGCGGTTCCAGCAGCGACCGCGGCGCGCAGCATGTTTCCGGTGGACAACTGGGGAATGCCGTATTTGACCACCAGGCGTTCGGCCTGGGTGCCCTTCCCCGCCCCCGGCGGCCCGAGAAGAATCAGGTTCATCGGCGGCGCTCCGGCTACTCCGCCCGGCGGCCGCGGATGCGCGGGCCGCGAGGACCGGTCAGGCCCTCGTAATTGCGGGTGATGAGGTGGGACTCGATCTGCGAGGCGGTGTCCATCGCCACGCCGACAACAATCATGATGGAGGTGCCGCCGAAGTAAAACGGAACGCCGAACTCCTGAATCAGCACGGAAGGCAGCACGCATACCAGCGCCATGTAAAGGGCGCCGGCGAAGGTGATGCGCGAAAGCACGCGGTCCAGGTATTCGGCGGTGCGGCGTCCGGGACGGATGCCGGGGATGAAACCGCCCTGTTTGCGGACGTTTTCCGCCACGTCCACCGGGTTGAACATGACCGCCGTGTAGAAGTAGGCGAAAAAGACAATCAGGCCGACAAAGCAGGCGTTGTAGAGCAGCCCGGTGGGGTTCATCCAGTCGCTGATGCGCTGGAAAAACGCCGCATCGGGGAAAAACTGCTGAAGCGTGCTGGGAAACAGCAGCAACGAGGAGGCGAAGATCGGCGGAATCACGCCCGCCGTATTGACCTTGAGCGGCAGGTGGGAGGTCTGTCCGCCCAGGGTGCGCATGCCCACCACCCGCTTGGCGTACTGAATGGGAATGCGGCGCTGTCCGCGTTCGAAGAAGACAATCAGCGCGATGGAGCCCACGATGATCAGCCCCACGATCAGCAGCGGGATAAGCTGAATCTGGGTGCCCAGCAGGTTCTTGGTGCTGATCACCGCGGCGGGAAGGCGCGCGACAATGCCGGAGAAGATGATGAGCGAACTGCCGTTGCCGATGCCGCGCTCGGTGATCTGCTCGCCGATCCACATCAGGAACATGGAGCCCGCCATCAGCGTGACCACCATGAGCAGGCGGAATCCCAGACCTTCCTTCAGCACCACCTGCCCGCCCACGCCCGCGCGCGCGTTCATGCTCTCCAGATAGACCGCCATGCCCCAGCCCTGCACCACGCACAGGGCGACGGTCAGGTAGCGGGTCCACTGGTTGAGCTTGCGGCGGCCCTCGACGCCTTCCTTCTGAAGCTGCTCGACGCTTTTGAACACCACGCCCAACAGCGAGAAAATGATGGAAGATGAGATGTAGGGCATGATGCCCAAGGCGAAGATGCTTCCGTTTTCGAAGGCGCCGCCGGAGATCAGGTTGAACATGCCCAGGATATCCTGGGTTCCCGCCACCTGCTTGCGCAGCAACTCGTGATTGAGCCCGGGGACCGAAATGAAAATGCCCAGGCGGTAAACCAGGAGCATGCCCAGGGTAAAGACAATCCTCTGGCGGAGTTCCGGTATGCGGGTGATATTGGCCAGACTCGCTAGCACGGCGTCTCCCTGTTCAGAACCGGCGATCAGCCTGCGCTGGCGGCCTGCAGTTCTTCCACCTTGCCGCCGGCCGCTTCGATCTTCTGGCGCGCGGCGGCGCTGACGCGATCCACCTTGACGGTGAGTTTCTTTTTGATCTCGCCGCGGGACAGCACCTTCACGCCGTCCTTGACCTGCTTGACCAGCCCGGCGCCCTTGAGGGCGTCCACGTCCACCACGGCGCCGTCGTCGAAGCGGTTGAGCTGATCGAGGTTGACGATCTCGAAAATGACGGGGAACGGCGCCCGGAAACCGCGCTTGGGGAGGCGGCGTTGCATGGGCATCTGGCCGCCCTCGAAACCGCGGCCGCTGGTGCCGCCGGAGCGCGCCTTCTGGCCTTTGTGGCCTTTGCCGGCGGTCTTGCCGAGACCGCTGGATTCGCCGCGGCCTTTCCGGAATTTCCGGGTGTTGGCGCCCCTGGGGGCTTTCAGCGAGTTCAATTCAGCCATGGAAAAACTCCTTGTGTCCTTCAGGCGGATTCGCCGCTGGACTCAATGGCCACCATGTGGCGGACCTTCTCAATCATGCCGCGGACGGCCGGGGTGTCCTGCAGTTCCACCGTGTGGTGGCGGCGGCGCAGCCCCAGGCCCGCGACCGTCGCGCGCTGGCGATCGGTGCAACCGGAAAGCCCTTTCAGAAGGGTCACCCTGATTTTCTCGGCCATGATTTACCTCAAGCGTTGTCGGACGCGGGAGCGGCCTTGCGTCCGGTGATTTCCTCAAGGGACTTGCCGCGGCGGCGGGCGATCTCCTCGTGGGAGCGCAACTGCTTCAGACCGTCCAGCGTCGCCTTGGTTACGTTGTGCGGATTGGACGTGCCGTGGCACTTGGTCAGGATATCGCGCACGCCAAGCTGCTCCATGATCGCGCGCACCGTGCTGCCCGCGATGACGCCCGTGCCGGGAGCGGCGGGAATCAGCACCACGCGGGAGGAGCCGAACCGGCCCATGACCTCGTGCGGAATGGTCGTGTTGTGCAGCGGCACCTTGATGGTGCGCTTCCTGGCCGCCTCGGAGCCCTTGCGGATGGCGTCCGGAACCTCGCGCGCCTTGCCCAGCGCCACTCCGACCGTTCCCTCACCGTCTCCCAGCACCACCAGCGCGGCGAAGGAGAAACGGCGTCCGCCCTTCACGACCTTGGCGGTGCGGTTGATGGCGACAACGCGCGGGTCGCCAAACGAGGATTCTTCCTTGTTGAAAACATCTGCCATGGGGGTCCCTTAGAAATCCAGTCCGGAGGAGCGCGCGCCGTCGGCCAGTTCCTTGACGCGGCCGTGAAAGGTGAATCCGTTGCGATCAAACACCACCTGGCTGATGTTGGCCGCCTTGGCGCGCTCGGCGATGATCTGCCCGACCTTGCCGGCCGCCTGTTTCTTGTTCAGACCGGCGAACTGGGAGCGCGCTTCCTTTTCCACCGTGCCGGCGGAGACAATGGTCTTGCCGGTGACATCGTCAATGATCTGCGCGGTGATGTGGCGCGCGGAACGGAAAATGCACAGCCGGGGCCGCGCGGTCGAACCCGTGACCTTCTTGCGGATGCGCGCCTGGCGGCGGCGGCGGATTTCAAGTCGTTTGCTGGTTGCCATGGTGATTGCTCCGGGCGATTACGAGCCGGCCTTCTTGCCGGCCTTCTGGATGATGCGTTCGCCTTCGTATTTGATGCCCTTCAGCTTGTACGGGTCGGGAATGCGCAGCGCGCGGATTTTCGCGGCGGTGCGTCCCACCACTTCCTTGTCCGCGCCGGTCAGGATCACCTTGGGGCCTTCGATTGCGGCGGTGACGCCATCGGGCAGCGGAAAATCCACCGGGTGGGTGAATCCAAGCTGGAAATTGATGGTCTTGCCCTTGACCTCGGCGCGGAAACCGACGCCGCTGATTTCAAGGGTCTTCTTGAAGCCTTCCGAGACGCCTTTGACCATGCCGGCCACCAGCGCCCGGTACAGACCGTGCTCGGCGCGGGATTGGCGATCATCGGCGGCGCGGACCACGTGAAGCTGGTCGCCTTCCTGGCGGAAGGAGACCGTGGGATTCACGGTGCGGCTCAGCGAGCCCTTGGGTCCCTTGACGGAGATCGTCTGGGCGTTGATGGTCGCGGTCACCCCCTTGGGGAGCGCGATGGGTTGTTTTCCGATGCGGGACACGGCCTTGACCTCCAGAAAATTACCAGATCGAACAGATCAGCTCGCCGCCGATATGCTGCTTGCGGGCTTCCGCGCCGGTCATCAGTCCGCGCGAGGTGGACAGAATGACGGTGCCGAGCCCGGCGCGCACGCGCGGAATGCCGTCGCTGGATGCATAACGCCGCAGGCCGGGGCGCGACATCCGCCGCACGCCGCTGAGCACGGGCTGATTATCGGAATCGTAGGCGACCTCGATCTCCAGATATCCCTGGGGACCCTCCTTCACGAAATCCACGCGGGTCAGGTAGCCCTCCCGCTTGAGCAATTCGGCCAAGCGGCGGTTCACCTTGGAAGCCGGGGCGCGCAGGGTGCGGTGTTTGGCCCGGGCGGCGTTGCGCACGCGGGTCAGCAGGTCTGCAATGGGATCGGTCAGCAACATCACTCGGCTCCTGGTTACCAGCTTGACTTCACCACGCCCGGAACATCGCCGCGCAGCGACAGGTTCCGGAAGCAGATGCGGCACATGTTGAACTTGCGCAGGAACGCGCGCGGCCGCCCGCACACCGGGCAGCGGTTGTAGGCGCGCACCTGGAACTTGGGTTTGCGCTTCGCCTGGGCAATCTTGGATTTCTTCGCCACGGGTCTTTCTCCTGATTACTTGCGGAAGGGCATGCCGAGCTTTTCCAGCATGAAACGGGCCTCGTCATCCGAGTTCGCGGTGGTGACGATGGTGATGTTCATTCCCTTGACCTTGTCAATCTTGTCGTAGTCAATCTCCGGGAAGATGATTTGCTCCTGCAAACCCAGCGAGTAGTTGCCGCGTCCGTCAAACGCCTTGCGCGACACGCCGCGGAAATCGCGGACGCGGGGCAGCGCCAGGTTGACCAGGCGGTCATAAAACTCCCACATGCGGGCGCGGCGCAGGGTCACCATCACGCCGATGGGCATGCCCTCGCGCAGCTTGAAGTTGCTGATGGCCAGGCGGGAGCGGGTCACCACCGGTTTCTGGCCGGTGATCGCCGCTATCTCGACCTGCGCCGTTTCAATCAGCTTGGGGTTCTGGACCGCTTCGCCCAGGCCCATGTTCAGAACAATCTTGGAGATGCGCGGCGCCTGCATGGGGTTGGAGTATTTGAACTCCTTCATCATGGCGGGAACCACTTCCTTGCGGTATACTTCCTGGATTCGCGTGATTGACATTGCCGTTCCCTTCAGCCTAGGCGATGGCCTTGCCGGTCGCCTTGCTCACGCGGACTTTTTTACCTTCCGCGTTTTTCTGGTAGCCCACGCGGACGCCGCGTTTGGTTTCCTCGTCCCACAGCATCACGTTGGAAATATGGATGCTGCCGTCGAGAGTGATGATCCCGCCGTCGGGATGATCCTTGTGAACCTTGGGCTTGAGGTGCTTCTTGACCTGATTCAGCCCCTCGACCACCACGCGATCCTTGTCCGCCAGGATCTTGGTCACGCGGCCGGTCTTGCCCTTTTCCTTGCCGGCGATCACCACCACGGTGTCGCCTTTTCTGATGCGATTCATGGCCGTCTATCCCTTCTCACAGCACCTCAGGCGCCATGGAGACAATCTTCATGAAGTTCCGGGCGCGCAGTTCGCGGGCCACCGGCCCGAAGATACGGGTTCCGATCGGCTCCATCTGGTTGTTGATGAGCACGCCGGAGTTGGTGTCGAAGCGGATGAAGGTGCCGTCGCCCCGGTTGATCATCTGGCGCTGCCGCACGATGACCGCCTTGACCACCGATCCCTTCTTGATCTTGGACTCGGGAGTCGCTTCCTTGACCGCCACCACGATGACATCGCCGACCTGGGCGTATTTGCGCTTGCTGCCGCCCAGCACCTTGATGCACATGACCTTCTTGGCGCCGGAATTGTCGGCCACATCGAGCATGGATTGCTGCTGAATCATCGCGCTGACCTCCTGCTCAGGCCTTCACGGCCTTCTCGAGAATCTCCTGCACGCGCCACCGCTTGTGGCGGGACAGCGGGCGGGTTTCCACAATGCGCACGCGATCGCCCACTTCGCACTGGTTGGCCTCGTCGTGGGCCATGAACTTCTTGCGGTAGCGGACGAACTTCTTGTACTGCGGATGCGGCACGAGCTTCACGAACTCGACCACGGCGGTCTTGTCCATGGCGCTGGACACCACGACCCCCACCAGCGCGCGGCGGCGGCGGGCTTCCGGTTCTTTCCTGGTTTCTTCCATGACCTTGATCCCTGGCTTCAGCCGGCGCGGCGTTTTTCGCCCAGCACGGTGTTGATCCGCGCGATGCTCCGGCGGGTCTGCCGCAGCGCGGTGGTGTTTTCGAGTTCGTTGGTGGCGTGGCGGAAGCGCAGCTTGAACAGCGCCTCCTTCGCGGCCCGCAGATCCTCCTCAAGCTGATCGGAAGTCTTGGTCCGCAGATCGTTCAACTGGTCAACGCGCTTGCTCATAGCTCATCCTTTCCGCGCACCAGCACGCGGGTCTTCACCGGCATCTTGGCGGCGGCCAACTCCAGCGCGCGCACGGCGATATCCCCGGAAACACCCTGAATTTCATACATCACGCGGCCCGGTTTCACGACGGAAACCCAGAATTCCACGTTGCCCTTGCCTTTTCCCATACGGGTTTCAAGCGGCTTGCGGGTGATCGGCTTGTCCGGAAAAATCCGGATGAAAACCTTGCCGCCGCGTTTGGCGTGACGGCTGATGGCGATACGGCCCGCCTCGATCTGGCGCGCCGTGACCCAGCCGCACTCGGTGGCCTGCAGGCCGAAGTCCCCGAACGCCAAGTCCGAGCCGCGGTAGGCCTTGCCGGTCATGCGGCCCTTCTGCTGCTTGCGGTATTTGACTCTCGCCGGTGTCAACATGGCTCAAATCCCCTAAAACGGCTACTGCGCCTTGGGAGCGCGCACGCCCGTCTTCTGCTTGAAAACCTCGCCCTTGAAAATCCACACCTTGACGCCAATCTGGCCATAGGTGGTGGAAGCCTCGGCGAAGCCATAATCAATATCCGCGCGCAGGGTGTGCATGGGCACCCGGCCCTCGCGGTACCATTCGGTGCGCGCCATTTCCGCGCCGGCCAGGCGGCCCGAGCAGCGGATCTTGATTCCCTTGGCGCCGAACTTCAGCGAGGTGGTCACCGCCTTCTTCATGGCCCGGCGGAACGCCACGCGCCGCTCCAACTGGGTCGCCACGTTCTCGGCGACAAGCTGGGCCTCGATTTCCGCCTTGCGGATCTCCTGAATATTGATGCCCACCTGCGGCTGGGAGGTGAGCTTCTGGATTTCCTTGCGCATCTGGTCAATGCCGGCGCCGCGCTTGCCGATGACGATGCCCGGCTTGGCGGTATGCACGTTCACCCGCACGTTGTCAGCGGCGCGCTCGATTTCAATCTTCGAGATGCCCGCCTGATCATACTTGTCCTTCAGGAACTTGCGGATGCGCAGATCCTCGTGCAGCCACTGGCAGTAGTTCTTCGAACTGTACCACTTGGAATTCCAGGTCTTGATGATTCCAAGGCGAAGACCGATCGGATGTGATTTCTGGCCCATGCAAATTCCCCTGACTAATCCTTGAGAACGACCGTGACGTGGCTGGTGCGCTTGAGCACGCGGTAGGCGCGGCCATGGGCGCGGGGACGGAAACGGCGCTGGGCCGGACCGCCGTCGGCGTAGGCCGTGGCGACGATCAGGCGATCCACGTCGCCCTGACCCTGGCGGCGCGCGTTCTGCACCGCGCTTTCGATCAGCTTGCGCACCGGCGTGGCGGCGGCGCGGGGCATGAAGCGCAGCAGGTCAATCGCCTCCTGCACCGGTTTGCCGCGGACCTCATTGAGGATGGCCCGCACCTTGCGCGGCGTCATCTTCAGGTAACGGAGGCTGGCTTTGGATTCCATGACCTGTCTCCTACTTCTTCGCCGGGGCGGCGCCTTTTTTATCCCCGGAGTGGCCGTGGAAGGTCCGGGTCAGCGAGAACTCGCCGAGCTTGTGACCAACCATGTTTTCGGTGACATACACCGTGACGAATGTCTTGCCGTTATGCACCGCGAAGGTGTGACCGACGAAATCCGGGGTGATGGTCGAGCGGCGCGACCAAGTCTTGACGACCTGCTTCTTGCCGCCGGAGTTCATCCCATCCACCTTTTTGACCAGATGGCCATCCACGAACGGGCCTTTTTTCAGTGAGCGTGCCACGTCTTTTTCTCCTCAGCGCGACTACTTGTTGCGGCGCTTCACGATGAATTTTTCGGTGCGCTTGTTCTTGCGCGTCTTCTGGCCCTTGGTTTTCCACCCCCACGGGGACACCGGGTGCGGATTGCCCTGGCCGGACTTGCCTTCGCCGCCGCCGTGCGGGTGATCAACCGGGTTCATCGAGATGCCGCGCTGGTGCGGGCGCCAGCCCATCCAGCGGTAACGGCCCGCCTTGCCGATGACCATGTTTTCGTGATCCGGGTTGGACAGCGTTCCAATCGAGGCCCGGCACAGCACATGCACGCGGCGCACCTCGCCGGACGGCAGGCGGATCTGGGCCCAGTCGCCTTCCTTCGCCATCAACTGCGCGGAGCAGCCTGCGCCACGAGCCAACTGCCCGCCGCCCGCGATTTTCATTTCGATGTTATGGACCGTCGTGCCCACCGGGATGCTCTTGATGGGCAGGCAGTTGCCGGGCTTGATATCGGCGTTGACGCCCGACTCCACCTTGTCGCCCGGCTTCAGGTCCTGGGGCGCCAGGATATAAGACTTTTCGCCGTCGGCGTAGGCCAACAGGGCGATGCGCGCGCCGCGGTTCGGATCGTATTCCACCGACAGCACCTTCGCGGGGATTCCATCCCTGGTGCGGCGGAAATCAATGACGCGGTAACGCTTCTTGTGTCCGCCGCCGCGGAAGCGCGCGGTCATGCGTCCCACGTTGTTGCGGCCGCCGCTGGACAGCTTGCGCGTGGTCAGCTTCTTGAGCGGCTTCGACGCCGTGATGTCCGCGAAATCGGACACCTGCATGAAGCGGCGTCCTTCGGACGTGGGTTTGAAAGATCGGTTGCCCATGGCCTTACTCTTTCGCTTCGTAAATCTGGATGCTCTGGCCGGACTTGAGGGTCACAACGGCGCGCTTGCGGTTGGGCTTTTGTCCCATGAAGCGCCCGATGCGCTTGACCTTGCCGCGCAGCACCAGGGTGCTCACGCTCTCCACGTTGACGCTGAACAGCTTCTCGACCGCGGCCTTGATCTGCACCTTGTTGGCGGAGGGCGCGACCTCGAAAACGTATTTCCCCGCCGCGTTGCCACGCAGGGATTTTTCCGTCAGCACCGGGCGGATAATCACGTCGTACGCCGTGCTCATGTCAACCTCCCTTCAATCGCCTTCGCGGAGGGACGGGTCAGCACCAGGTGCTTGAAACGCAGCACGTCCAGCACGTTCACGCCATCCGGGCGGGTGACCTTGATGTCCGGCAGGTTGCGGGACGACAGCGCCAGACGCTCGTTTTCGCCGTCCACGATCAGGGCGTTGTCCACGCCCAGGGTCTTGAGCACGCCGGCCAGCGCCTTGGTCTTGATGGCGTTCAACTCGAAGTTGTCGAGGATCAGCAGCTTGCCCTGGCTGGCGCGCTGGCTGATGGCCGAACAGAGGGCGCCGCGCTTGACCTTCTTGTTGACGTCGTAGCTCCAATCGCGGGGCTGCGGGCCGAAAATCACGCCGCCGCCGCGCCACAGAGGGGAGCGGATGGACCCCGCGCGTGCGCGGCCGCTGCCCTTCTGCTTCCACGGCTTCTTGCCGCCGCCGGAGACCAGCGCCTTGTGCTTGGTCATGACGGTGCCCGCGCGGTTGCGCGCCTGCTGCATCTTCACCACCTCATAGATGGTGTTCTCGTTGACTTCGGCGGCGAACACCACGTCGCTGAGATCGATGCTGCCGATCTGCTTCTTGCTCAAGTCATATACAGGAAACGTCGCCATCGAGGCTCCCTCATCAAGAACGGATTTCGACATCCACGCCGGCGGCGAGATCGAGTTTCATCAGCGCGTCCAGCGTCTGCGGAGTCGGTTCGAGAATGTCGAGCAGCCGCTTGTGGGTGCGCACCTCGAACTGCTCGCGCGACTTCTTATCAATGTGCGGGCTGCGCAACACCGTGACGCGGGTGATTTCAGTGGGCAGCGGAATGGGGCCGGCGATGCGGGCGCCCGTGCGCTTCGCGGTGCCGACAATCTCCTGGGCCGACTGATCCAGCAGTTTGTAGTCGTAGCCCTTCAGGCGGATGCGGATTTTCTGTTGCATGACAGCCTGCTCCCTACTCAATGATCTGGGTGACGACGCCGGCGCCGACGGTGCGGCCGCCTTCGCGGATGGCGAAGCGCAGTTCCTTCTCCATGGCGATCGGCGTGATCAACTCCACCGAAATCGCCACGTTGTCGCCGGGCATCACCATCTCCACGCCGTCCGGAAGCGTCGCGTTGCCCGTCACGTCCGTCGTCCGGAAATAAAACTGCGGGCGGTAACCATTGAAGAACGGCGTATGACGCCCCCCTTCCTCCTTCGTCAACACGTACACTTCCGCCTTGAACTTCTTGTGCGGAGTGATCGTCCCAGGCTTCGCGAGAACCTGGCCCCGCTCCACATCCTCCCGCTTCACCCCGCGAAGCAACACCCCCACGTTGTCGCCAGCCTGGCCCTGGTCCAGAAGCTTGCGGAACATCTCCACGCCCGTCACCGTCGTCTTCTGCGTATCCCGCAATCCCACGATCTCGATTTCGTCGCCCACCCGCACAATCCCGCGCTCCACCCGGCCCGTCACCACCGTGCCCCGGCCCGAAATCGAAAACACGTCTTCAATCGGCATCAGGTACGGCTTGTCCGTGTCCCGCTTCGGCGTCGGAATGTACTCATCCACAGCCGCCATCAGCTTCAGAACCGACTGCTCGCCGATCTCACCCGCATCGCCTTCCAGAGCCTTCAGCGCGGAACCACGGATGATCGGAATCGCATCCCCAGGGAACTGGTACTTCGACAACAACTCGCGAACTTCCATCTCGACAAGGTCAAGAAGCTCCGGGTCGTCCACCATGTCCACCTTGTTCAGGAAAACCACGATGTACGGAACACCCACCTGACGCGCCAGCAGAATATGCTCCCGCGTCTGAGGCATCGGACCGTCCGCCGCGCTCACCACCAGAATCGCTCCGTCCATCTGCGCCGCGCCCGTGATCATGTTCTTCACGTAGTCCGCGTGGCCAGGACAATCCACGTGCGCGTAATGGCGGTTCACCGTCTGGTACTCCACGTGCGACGTCGAAATCGTGATCCCGCGAGCGCGCTCCTCCGGAGCCTTGTCGATATTCTCGTACGCCACGAACGTCGCTCCACCCGTCTTCGCCAACACCTTCGTGATCGCAGCTGTCAGAGACGTCTTCCCGTGGTCCACGTGGCCAATCGTACCAATGTTCACGTGCGGTTTGTTGCGCTCGAACTTCTCCTTCGCCATGACCTGGTCTCCTTTGGTTCCTCAAACAGGGTCAGTTGCCGCCGCCGCGCTTGGCGATGATTTCATCGGCCAGGTTCCTCGGCACGGGCGAGTAATGGGAAAACTGCATGGTGTACGAGGCGCGTCCCTGGGTCTGACCGCGCAGGTCGGTCGCGTAACCGAACATTTCGGCCAACGGCACCTCGGCGTTGATCACCTGAATGTTGTTGCGGGCGTTCATGCCGGTTACGCGGCCGCGGCGGCTGTTCATGTCGCCGATGACGGTGCCCATGAACTCTTCCGGGGTCAGCACCTCGGCCTTCATGATCGGCTCCAGAATGATGGCGCCGGCGCGCTTGACGCCGTCCTTGAAGCCCATGGAGCCCGCGATCTTGAACGCCATTTCCGACGAGTCCACGTCGTGGTAGGAGCCGTCGAACAGCGTCACCTTGACATCCACCACCGGATAACCGGCGATGACGCCGTTTTCCATGGCTTCGACAATGCCGTCTTCAATGGCGGGAATGTATTCCCTGGGAACCACGCCGCCGACGATGCCGTTGACAAATTCGAAGCCTTTGCCGGCCTCCTGGGGCTCAATCTTCAGCCAGCAGTGGCCGTACTGGCCGCGGCCGCCGGTTTGGCGGACGTAACGGCCTTCGGACTCCACCGCCTTGGTGATGGTTTCGCGGTAGGCGACCTGCGGCTTGCCGACATTCGCCTCCACCTTGAACTCGCGCAGCAGGCGGTCCACGATGATTTCCAGGTGCAACTCGCCCATGCCGCTGATCAGCGTCTGGCCGGTTTCCTCGTCGCTATGCACGCGGAAGGAGGGATCCTCCAACGCCAGCTTCTGCAACGACACCGCCAGTTTATCCTGATCGCCCTTGGATTTCGGCTCGATGGCGATCGAGATGACCGGATCCGGGAAGGTCATGGACTCCAGCACCACGGCCTTGTTCTCGGCGCAGAGGGTGTCGCCGGTGGTGGTGAACTTCAGGCCCACCGCGGCGGCGATATCGCCCGAGTAGACTTCCTTGATTTCCTCGCGCTTGTTGGCGTGCATGCGCAACAGGCGGCCCACGCGCTCCTTTTTGTCCTTCGTCGAATTGTAGACGTAGGAGCCCGCATCGAGGCGTCCGCGGTACACCCGCATGAAGGTCAGGGTGCCGACGTGCGGGTCGGTCATGATCTTGAACGCCAGCGCGGCGAAGTCGCCGTTGTCATCGGGCGGCGCGGTGATGGATTCGCCGGAGGACTTGTCAACACCCGACATCGGCTGAATGTCCAGCGGCGAGGGCAGGTAATCCACCACGGAGTCGAGAATCTGCTGCACGCCCTTGTTCTTGAAGGCGGCGCCGCAGATCACGGGAACCAACTTGAAGGTGATGGTTCCGGTGCGGATGGCCTTCTTGATCTGGACGGGATCCAGTTCCTCGCCGGCCAGGAAGCGCTCCAGCAGGGAGTCATCCAGTTCGGCGACGGAATCGAGCATGTTTTCGCGATACTCGGCGGCCTTTTCCTTGTACTCGGCGGGAATTTCGACCACGTCGAAGCGTTTGCCCTGGGAGGACTCGTCGAAAATGATGGCCTTCATGGTCACCAGATCGATGATGCCCTTGAACTTGTCCTCGGCGCCAAGCGGAATCTGAATGGGCACGGGACGGGTTCCCAGGCGCTCCTTCATCTGCTTGAGCACTTCGTAGAAGTCGGCGCCGACGCGATCCATCTTGTTGATGAAGGCGATGCGCGGCACGCGATAGCGATCCGCCTGACGCCACACGGTCTCGGACTGGGGCTCGACGCCGCCGACCGCGCAGAACACGGCGACCGCTCCGTCGAGCACGCGCAGGGAGCGCTCCACCTCGATGGTGAAGTCCACGTGGCCCGGGGTGTCAATGATATTGATGCGGTTGTTGTTCCAGAAACAGGTGGTGGCCGCGGAGGTGATGGTGATTCCGCGCTCCTGCTCCTGCACCATCCAGTCCATGGTGGCGGCGCCGTCATGGACCTCGCCAATCTTGTGAGACACACCGGTGTAATACAGAATGCGTTCCGTGGTTGTGGTCTTGCCGGCGTCAATATGCGCCATGATGCCGATATTTCGGGTGCGATCCAATGGGTACTGCCGGGACACGTGACAACTCCTCTGTACGCAGGTAACCATCCTGGCTCCCGCGCTGCATCTTGTTGGTTTTGAGGTTTTGGGTGGGGGAGTTCCTCGCCGCAGTTACCACCGGTAATGGCTGAAAGCCTTGTTGGCTTCCGCCATGCGGTGCGTGTCTTCGCGCTTCTTCACGGCGTTGCCGCGGTTTTGCGAAGCGTCCATCAATTCATTGGCCAGACGCTGGGTCATGGTCTTCTCGCCGCGGTCGCGGGCGGCCTGCACCAGCCAGCGGATGGCCAAGGCCTGGCGGCGCTCCGGACGCACTTCCATGGGCACCTGATAGGTGGCTCCGCCGACGCGGCGGGGCTTGACTTCCACGCCGGGCTTCACGTTGTCGAGGGCCTTTTTCAACACCTTGACGCCCTCTTCGCCCGACTTCTTCTCGACGATGTCCAGGCTGCCGTAAAACACCTTCTCGGCGACCGAACGCTTGCCCTGCAACAGCAGGCCGTTGATGAACTTCGTCACCTGCCGGTCCGCGAACTTCGGATCAGGAAGAACCTTGCGCTTGGGAACTTGACCTTTGCGTGGCATGGACTCTTACCTCAGACTACTTTTTGGTCCGCTTGGCGCCGTACTTCGAGCGGCCCTGCTTGCGGTTGGCGACGCCCTGGGAGTCCAGCGCGCCGCGAATGATGTGGTAACGGACACCGGGGAGATCCTTCACGCGGCCGCCGCGGATCAACACCACGGAGTGCTCCTGAAGGTTGTGGCCGACGCCCGGAATATAGGATGTGACTTCAATGCCGTTGACGAGGCGGACACGGGCCACCTTGCGAAGCGCCGAGTTGGGCTTCTTCGGGGTGGTGGTGTACACGCGCGTGCAGACCCCTCGCTTCTGCGGAGAGTTCTTGAGCGCGGGGGCGCTTGACTTGAAGCGCGGCTTTTCGCGTCCCTTGCGGACCAATTGGTTGATCGTCGGCATATCTTCTACCGGAAATACTGATCCGGCCCCCGCTACACGGGGGCGCGGTCCTTGTGAGGCGCGCGATTATAGATATCCGCGCCCCTTTGTCAAGGACTATTTTGTTGAAAATATAACAGACTCAGGAAGCCGCGCGTTCGGCCTGGGCCGCTTCCGCGGCGCCTTCCGTGGCGAGCTTCATCTTGAGGTTCTTGTAAACGCCCAGACCAGTGCCGGCGGGAATCAGCCGGCCCATGATGACGTTCTCCTTGAGCCCGCGCAGGTAGTCCACCTTGCCTTCGATGGCCGCCTGGGTCAGCACCTTGGTCGTCTCCTGGAACGAAGACGCCGAGATGAAGCTTTCGGTGGACAACGACGCCTTGGTGATGCCCAGCAGCAGCGGCTCCCATGAGGCGGGGCGTCCGCCCCCGGTCTCCACGCGGGCGTTTTCACGCTGGAGGATCTGCTTCTCGACCTGCTCATCCACGAGGAAGCTGGTGTCGCCAGGGTCGGTCACCCGCACGCGGCGCAGCATCTGGCGGACAATCACCTCGATGTGCTTGTCGTTGATCTTCACACCCTGAAGCCGGTACACCTCCTGCACTTCATCCACCAGGTACTTGGCCAGTTCCTTTTCGCCCAGCACCTGCAGAATGTCGTGGGGGTTGATCGATCCGTCCATCAGGGGCTCGCCGGCGGTCAGGTGTTCGCCTTCATGCACGGAGATATGTTTTCCCTTGGGAATCTGGTACTCGCGGGAATCGCCGTGTTCGGCCTTGATGATCAGGGTGCGCTTGCCCTTGGTGTCCTTGCCGAACATGACGGCTCCGTCAATTTCGGAAATGACCGCCTGCTCCTTGGGCTTGCGCGCCTCGAAGAGTTCGGTCACGCGCGGCAGACCGCCGGTGATGTCCTTGGTCTTCGCGGTTTCGCGGGTGGTCTTGGCGATGACCTGCCCGGCGTGAACCATGTCGTTTTCCTTGATGACGATCTGCGCGCCCACGGGCAAGAGATAACGGGCGGGATTGTTGGTTCCCGGAATCGTTTTGGTGTTGCCCGCTTCGTCCACGATGATGATGCCCGGGCGGGTCTCCTTGTCGGGAGACTCGATGGTCACCATGGTGGACATGCCGGTGACCTCATCCACCTGCTCGCGGATGGTCACGCCGTCAATCACGTCCTTGTAGCGGACCTGTCCCGCGACTTCGGTGAGGATGGGGTTGATATGCGGGTCCCACTCGGCCAGCTTGACCCCGGGGCCGATCTTCTGGCCGTCCTTGACCTTCAATTCGGCGCCGTAGACCAGGCGGTATTTCTCGCGTTCGCGGCCGGTTTCGTCCACGATGACCACCTCGCCGTTGCGGTTCATCACGATGCTGCGGCCCTTGCCCTCCACATGGTTGACGTTGCGCAGCACCACGACGCCCGGGTTGCGGTTTTCGTGGGATGACTGCGTGGCCTGGCGGGAGGCGGCGCCGCCGACGTGGAAGGTGCGCATGGTGAGCTGGGTTCCCGGCTCGCCGATGGACTGCGCGGCGATGATGCCGACAGCCTCACCGAGGTTGACCAGGTGCCCGCGGGCCAGATCGCGGCCGTAGCACTTGGCGCACACCCCGCGCGGCGCCTGGCAGGTCAGCACGCTGCGGATGGGCACGCGGTCAATGCCTGCGTTTTCGATGGCGATGACCTTCGGCTCGGTGATCATCTCGCTTTCCTTCGCCAGCACCTCGTTGGTGATCGGATCCAGCACGTCGGCGCGGGCGACGCGGCCAATGATGCGCTCCGCCAGCGGCTCGATGACATCGCCGCCTTCCACCAGAGCGTAGGCCTCGATGCCGTCAATGGTGCCGCAGTCGTACATCGTCACGATGGCGTCCTGAGAGATGTCCACGATGCGGCGGGTCAGGTATCCGGCGTTGGCGGTCTTGAGCGCGGTATCGGCCAGACCCTTGCGCGCGCCGTGGGTGGAGATGAAATACTCCAGCACGGAGAGCCCCTCGCGGAAGTTAGCGAGGATGGGGGTCTCCAGGATTTCGCCCGACGGCTTGGCCATCAGCCCGCGCATGCCCGCGAGCTGGCGGATCTGTTGGGCGGAACCGCGCGCGCCCGAGTCGGCCATCATGTAGATGGAGTTGAAGCTCGGGAATTTGTGCGACTTGCCGTCCTTGTCAACGATGGTTTCCTTCTCGATGCCGGCCATCATCTCGCGGGCGATTTCCTCCGTGCATTTCGTCCACAGGTCCACGACGATGTTGTAGCGCTCGCCGACCGAGATCACGCCTTCGTTGTACTGCTGGTTGACGCTGGCGAGCTGGTTCAGGTGCTCCTTGATGATGGAGCCCTTGCGATCAGGCACGCGCATGTCGTCGAGGCAGATGGAGATGCCCGCGCGGGTCGCCCAGGCGTATCCGAGGGAGCGGAGCCGGTCGGCCAGCAGCACGGTCTCCTTCTGTCCGCAGTTGCGGTAGCACTCGCCAATCAGGGCGGCCAGGGCCTTTTTGTCCATGACCCGGTTGACCATCTTGAACGAGACGCCGGCGGGCAGAATCTGCGAGAGCAGCATGCGTCCGGCCGTGGTCTTTTCCACCGCGCCGCGGAAACGGCAGCGGATGGACGCCTGCAAGTCCACCTCGCCGTTGTCCAGCGCCTGCTGAACTTCCTCGGCGCCGGAGAACACGCGGCCTTCGCCCTTCGCCGCCAGCCGCTCGCGGGTCATGTAGTACAGGCCCAGAACGATATCCTGCGAGGGGACAATGATGGGCGAGCCGCTCGCGGGCGAAAGAATATTGTTGGTGGACATCATCAGCACGCGCGCTTCGAGCTGCGCTTCAATGGACAGCGGCACATGCACGGCCATCTGGTCGCCGTCGAAGTCGGCGTTGTAGGCGGCGCACACCAGCGGGTGAAGCTGGATGGCCTTGCCCTCGATGAGCACCGGCTCGAACGCCTGAATGCCCAGGCGGTGCAGCGTGGGCGCGCGGTTGAGCAGAACCGGGTGCTCCTTGATGACCTCGTCGAGAACGTCCCACACCTCGCTCTTCTCGTTCTCGACCATCTTCTTGGCGGCCTTGAGGGTGCTGACAAAACCGCGCTGCTCCAGCTTGTTGTAAATGAACGGCTTGAACAGCTCCAGCGCCATCTTCTTGGGCAGGCCGCACTGGTGCAGGCGCAGTTCCGGACCCACCACGATGACCGAACGGCCGGAATAATCCACGCGCTTGCCCAGCAGGTTCTGCCGGAAACGGCCCTGCTTGCCCTTGAGCATGTCGGAAAGCGACTTGAGCGGACGCTTGTTGGGGCCGGTGATCGGCTTGCCGCGGCGGCCGTTGTCGAAAAGCGCGTCCACCGCTTCCTGGAGCATCCGCTTTTCGTTGCGGATGATGATCTCGGGAGCGTTCAACTCCTTGAGCCGCTTGAGGCGGTTGTTGCGGTTGATGACGCGGCGGTACAGGTCGTTCAGATCGCTGGTGGCGAACCGTCCGCCATCGAGCGGAACCAGCGGACGCAAATCCGGCGGGATGACCGGAATGACTTCCAGCACCATCCACTCGGGGCGGTTGCTGGACTGCCGGAAGGCCTCGAAAACCTTCAGCCGCTTGGCCAGTTTCTTGCGCTGGGCGGCGGAGGTGTTGTTGGCCATTTCCTTGCGCAACTTCTCGCACTCGGCGAGCACGTCAATCTTTTCGAGAAGCTGGCGGATGGCCTCGGCGCCCATGCCCGCGTCGAACGAGGCGTAGCCGTGCTTGTTGATGGCTTCCTGGTGTTTTTCCTCGCTCAGCACCTCGCCGTCACGCAGGTCGGTGTTGCGGCGATCCACCACGATATAGGCTTCGCAATAGAGCACCTTCTCCAGTTCGCGCAGGGTCAGGTCGAGAACCGCGCCGATGCGCGAGGGCAGGCTCTTGAGAAACCAGATGTGGGCGACCGGCGTGGCCAGGGTGATATGGCCCATGCGCTCGCGGCGCACCTTGGCCTGAATCACCTCGACGCCGCATTTTTCGCAGGTGATGCCGCGGTGCTTCATGCGCTTGTACTTGCCGCAGAGGCACTCGTAATCCTTGATCGGCCCGAAGATCTTGGCGCAGAACAGACCATCGCGCTCCGGCTTGAAGGTCCGGTAGTTGATGGTTTCAGGCTTCTTCACCTCACCCTTCGACTTCTGGATGATTTGCTCTGGAGAAGCCAGCGAAATCCGGATCGCGATGATATTCTTCGGCTTGTCCTGCGTTTTGGTGAAATCAAACAGGTCGCGCATGGTGGCTCCTTTGACGGAAACTTGAACTGGTTCTCATGTCCTGCGGCGGGGGGGCCTCTCTCAGGCGCTTTCCTCGCGCAGTTCAATGTTCAGGGCGAGCGCCTGCAATTCCTTCACCAGCACGTTGAAGGATTCGGGCAGGTCGGCCTGCAGGGCGTTTTCGCCCTTCACGATGGCCTCGTACATGCGGGTGCGGCCCTGCACGTCGTCGGATTTCACGGTCAGAAACTCCTGCAGGCTGTATGCGGCCCCGTAGGACTCCATCGCCCAGACTTCCATTTCGCCGAGGCGCTGGCCGCCGAACTGGGCCTTGCCGCCCAGCGGCTGCTGGGTGACCAGCGAGTAAGGTCCGGTGGAGCGGGCGTGAATCTTGTCGTCCACCAGGTGATGCAGCTTGAGCATGTACATCACGCCGACAGTGACATCGGAGGCGAAGGGCTCGCCGGTCCGTCCATCAAACAGGATGGTCTGTCCGGACTCCGCGAGGCCGGCCTCGCGCAGCGCCGAGCGGATATGCTCTTCGTGCGCTCCATCGAAAACCGGCGTGGCGGTGTGGATGCCGCCGCGCAGGCGGTTGGCGAATTCCACCGTTTCCTGGTCGCCCAGGGAGTCAATCTTCGCGTGGAGCTTCTTGTCGATGAAGGCCTTCTTGAGGAAGCTGCGGATGGAGGCGGGGCTGGAGGCCTCTTCGGCCATGCGCCCCACCGCTTCGCCCAGGCCGCGGGCGGCCCAGCCCAGGTGGGTTTCCAGAATCTGGCCCACGTTCATGCGCGAGGGAACGCCCAGCGGGTTGAGAACGATCTCCACCGGACGGCCGTCGGGCATGTAGGGAAGGTCTTCCACGGGAAGGATGCGGCTGACCACGCCCTTGTTGCCATGGCGGCCCGCCATCTTGTCGCCCGGCTGCAGCTTGCGCTTGGTGGCGACGTAGACCTTGATCATCTTGATGACGCCCGGCGGCAGTTCGTCGCCGCGCTTCATCCGCTCGATGCGTTCCTCGGTGCCGCGCTTGATCACCTCGATCTGCTCCAGCGTCGAACGGATGATCGAGCGGAACTGATCCTCGGCGGCTTCATCGCCGATGCTCAGGTCTTCCAGGCGGTTGAGCGGAATTTTCTCCAGGGTGGCCTGATCCAGCACGGAGCCCTTGGCGACAAGCTGCTTGCGGCCTTCCTCGTCCATCAGGCGGTGCGCGGCGGTTTTACCCTGGACCAGGCGGGTAACGCGGCGGCGCACGGAATCCAGGATGATCTTTTCCTTGTCCGTGAACTCCTTGCGCAGGCGGCGCTCCTCGGCTTCCTCGATCTGCTGGGTGCGCTCGTCCTTGTCCACGCCTTTACGGCTGAACACCTTGGCGCCGATGACGGTGCCGTACATGCCCGGGCTCAGCTTGAGCGAGGTGTCGCGCACGTCGCCGGCCTTTTCGCCGAAGATGGCGCGCAGCAGTTTTTCCTCGGGGGAAAGCTGTGTCTCGCCCTTGGGCGTGATCTTGCCCACCAGGATGTCGCCTGGCTTCACTTCCGCGCCGATGCGCACGATGCCCGACTCGTCGAGGTCTTTCAGTCCCTCCTCGCCGATATTCGGAATATCGCGGGTGATTTCCTCCTTGCCGAGTTTGGTGTCGCGGGCGACGCATTCCAGTTCCTCGATATGAATCGAGGTGAACACGTCGTCCTGCACGAGGCGCTCGCTGATGAGGATCGAGTCTTCGAAGTTGTATCCGCGCCAGGGCATGAACGCGACCAGCACGTTGCGGCCCAGGGCCAGTTCGCCGGTTTCCGTGGCGGGACCATCGGCGAGCACATCGCCGCGCTTCACATGCTCGCCGCGCTTCACGATGGGCTTCTGGTTGATGCAGGTGTTCTGGTTGGAACGCTGGAATTTCACCAGCGGATAGATATCCACCTCGCTGCCGGTGTCCTGCACGCCGCTGGTCGCCTTGACGACGATGCGGGTGGCGTCCACCGATTCCACGACGCCGTCGTGGCGCGCCACCACGGTGACGCCGGAATCGCGCGCGACGATGCCCTCGATGCCGGTGCCGACGAGGGGGGCCTCGGTGCGGATCAGCGGCACCGCCTGGCGCTGCATGTTCGAGCCCATCAGCGCGCGGTTGGCGTCGTCGTGCTCCAGGAAGGGGATCAGCGACGCCGCCACCGACACAAGCTGGTTCGGCGACACGTCCATCAGCGTCACTTCCTCGGGCTTGACCATGAGGAATTCGCCGCCCTTGCGCGCCGACACCGTTTCGGTCATGAAGCGGCCCTTGCCGTCGAGCTTGGCGTTGGCCTGGGCGATGACGTGGTTTTCCTCCTGCAACGCCGAGTAATACTGGACATCGCCGGTGACCGCGCCCTTCTCCACCTTGCGGTAGGGGGTTTCGACAAAGCCGTATTCGGTGACGCGGGCGTAGGTCGAAAGCGAGGCGATCAGGCCGATATTCGGACCTTCCGGCGTCTCGATGGGGCAGATGCGTCCGTAGTGGGTCGGGTGAACGTCGCGCACCTCGAAACTGGCGCGCTCGCGGGTCAGGCCGCCCGGCCCCAGCGCGGACAAACGCCGCTTGTGGGTGACTTCGGACAGCGGGTTGGTCTGATCCATGAACTGGCTCAACTGGCTGGAGCCGAAGAACTCCTTGATCACGGCGGTGACCGGCTTGGAGTTGATCAGGTCATGGGGCATGAGCGTTTCGATTTCCTGAAGGCTCATGCGCTCCTTGATGGCCCGCTCCATGCGCACCAGGCCGACGCGGTACTGGTTCTCCAGCAATTCGCCGACCGCGCGGACGCGGCGGTTGCCCAGGTGATCGATATCATCCACATCACCCTTGCCGTTGCGCAGATCAATCAGGTAGCGGACCACCTCGATGATGTCCTGCTTGGTCAGGATGGTGTTGGTGAGTTCTTCCTTCAGGTTAAATTTGTAATTCAGCTTCAGGCGGCCCACCGCGGACAGATCGTAACGCTCCGGATTGAAAAACAGGTTCCGGAAATAGGTCTGCGCGGTTTCATCGGTGGGGGGATCGCCCGGACGCATGCGCCGGTAGATTTCCTTGATGGCCTCCTTCTCGTCGGTCATCTTGTCGGACATCAGAGTGTTGCGCAGCCAGGGCCCGACGTTCAGGTTGTCAATAAAGAGAATCTTGAATTCCCCGATGCCGTTTTCGCGGAGTTCCTCCAGTTTGGCCGCGGTGATCTCCTCGCCGCTTTCCAGGATGATTTCGCCGTCGTCCTTGACGACGTCGTGGGCGGAGAAACGCCCCACCAGGTCCTCGGAGGTGAGCGGCAGCGAGTCCAGCTTCTTCTGCTTCATCAGCTTGATGACGGAAGCCGTGAACTTGCGGTTCTTCTTGAGGATGACCTCGCGGGTCTCGGGGTCCTTGACATCCTTGGTCGAGCGCTGGCCTTCCAGCAGTTTGAAGTCCAGCACCTTCGAGTACTTGTCCTTGCCCTCGATGGTGATGGTTTCGGTGGCGTAGTAGATGCCGAGCAGTTCTTCCGTGGAGTAGCCGAGCGCGCGCAGCAGGATCGTGGCGGGCATCTTGCGGCGGCGGTCAATGCGCACGTAGAGCAAGTCCTTGTGGTCGAACTCGAAATCCAGCCACGAGCCGCGATAGGGGATGATGCGCGCGGAGTAGAGGCGCTTGCCCGAACCATGGGTGCGGCCCTTGTCATGCTCGAAAAACGCGCCGGGCGAACGGTGGAGTTGCGACACCACGACACGTTCGGTGCCGTTGATGATGAAGGTGCCGTTTTCGGTCATCAGTGGTATTTCGCCGAAATAGACCTCCTGCTCCTTGACGTCGCGGATCTGGCGCAGGCCGGTGTTGGGATCCTGCTCCCAGAACACCACCAGGCGGATGACCACCTTCATGGGGGCGGCGTAGGTCATGCCGCGGTGGCGGCATTCGTCCACGTCGTACTTGGGCGGCTCCAGGTGATAGCTCACGAACTCCAGCGAGGAGGACTCGTTGAAATCCTTGATCGGGAAAACGCTGTTGAAGACGCCCTGCAGGTGCCGGTTTTCACGGCTTTCCGGCGCCTTGTCCATTTGCAGGAACTTCTCGTACGAGCGTTTCTGGATGTCGATCAGGTTTGGGACATCAATGATGTTGGGAATGCTTCCGAAGGATGAACGCAACCGGAAATTGGACGGGAGATTGGCGGGCATCGGGTCACCTTGTAGGCCGGTGTTGGTTCAGCCGCTGGCGGGCGGCGCGATTCGGGAACACATCCGGAGGAGGAGAGGGATGGAACGGCCGGTCTCCGGAGCCGGCCGTTCCCCCTGGAGCGCGTTACTTGATCGTGACTTTGGCGCCGGCGGCTTCCAATTCGGCCTTGGCCTTGGCGGCCTCGTCCTTGTTGACGCCGTCCTTGACGACTTTGGGAGCGCCTTCGACCAGGTCCTTGGCTTCCTTCAGTCCCAGGTTGGTGAGCGCGCGGACCGCCTTGATCACGTTGATCTTGTTGGCGCCGGCGTCGGTGAGTTCGACCGTGAATTCGGTCTTCTCCTCAGCGGCGGCGGCCGGGGCGGCGCCCGGAGCGGCGGCGGCGGCCACGGCCACCGGCGCGGCGGCGGAAACGCCCCACTTGGCTTCGAGGTCCTTGACGATGGAGGAAAGCTCCATCACCGAGATGTTGCTGAGGTAGTCAATAACCTGCTCTTTGGTCAGTTGCGACATGGGATGATTCTCCAGAAAGTAATTGGGTAAAGGGTGTGATTGAATCCGGACAGTCCCGCGTCAGGCGGCGGACTGCTCGGCCTTTCGTTGCAGAACGGTGAGGAAACCACGCTGCGCGGCGGAGAGCACGGTGACCATGTTGCGGGAAGGCCCCTGCAACACGGACAGGAACTGGGCGCGAAGCTCGTTCTTGCCCGGCATCTTCGACAGCGCGACGACATTCGCCTCGCCCACCACCAGACTTCCGTCAATGGTGACCGCGGCGCGCGGCTTGAACACCTGAACCTTCTTGGCGAACTCCACCACCACTCTCGCGGCGGCGGCGGGATCCTCTTTCGAGGATGCGATGCCGATGGGTCCGGTCAACTGGGCGGAAAGCGGTTCAAAGGCGGTGCCTTTGATCGCCAGACGCGCCAAGTTGTTTTTCAGCACGCGGTACTGAACGCCTTTCTCGCGGCACATCTTCCGCAGTTCGTCGGCCTGCGCCACGGTCACGCCCTTGTATTCGGACGCCACCAGCGACTGCGCGCCATCAATCTGCTGCTTGAAGGCCTCGAGAATGGACACTTTTTTTTGCCGGCTGATTGCCATCTGTTCCGTTCACCCCCTTCCCGCTCCAGTTGAGCCGCCTTTCGGCGCTCACAGAGATCGGGACGGATTGGGGTTGTTCACCCTGATTCCGCCTCGGCGGGCCGGCGTTTCCGCCGATTAAGACCCCGGAGGGCCGCCTGCTGTCTCTGGACAGAAAGCCCAGACGGCGAAATCACCGCTGGGCTGTTGTGGTTGTTCTCCAGTTTGTCAGACCGCCATTTCGGCCACATCCACGCGGATGCCAGGCCCCATGGTGGTGCTGACGGAAATGCTCTTCACGTACGATCCCTTCACCGTGGACGGGCGCAGCTTGATGATCTGCTCCATCAGGGCGCGGGCGTTGTCGAGAAGTTTCTGCGGCTCGAACGACGCCTTGCCGATCGAGGCGTGAATGATCCCCGCTTTTTCAACGCGGAATTCCACGCGGCCCGCCTTCAATTCCTTGATCACGCGCGCCAGGTCCATGGTGACCGTGCCCACCTTCGGATTGGGCATCAGGCCGCGGGGGCCCAGCACCTTGCCGAGTTTGCCGACCTGACCCATCATGTCCGGGGTGGCGACCACGTTGTCGAAGTCCATGAAGCCGCCCTGGATTTTCTCCACCAGATCTTCCGCGCCGATGATGTCCGCGCCGGCGGCCTCCGCCTCCTTCACCTTTTCGCCCTTGGCGAACACGGCCACCCGCGCGGACTTGCCCAGACCATGGGGCAGCACGGTGGCGCCGCGGACCATCTGGTCGGCCTTGCGGGGATCCACGTTCAGACGGATGGAGATATCCACCGTCTCGTCAAATTTGGCGATTTTGGTGTTCTTGAGCAGTTTGCAGGCGTCCTCAAGGCTGTAGCGCTGGTTGCGATCCACATTCTTGCGGGCGGCTTCGTATTTTTTGCCGTGGCTCATTGTTCGCTCCTGGAATCCTTGCGGGTCAGCCCTTGATCTGGACGCCCATGTTGCGGGCCGTGCCGCGCACCTGGGAAATCGCCGACTCCACCGTGTGGCAATTCAGGTCTGGCAGCTTGAGCCTGGCGATGTCCTCAAGCTGTTTTCCGGTGATGCTGCCCACGGTTTCCTTGTTCGGGGTCTTGCTGCCCTTCTCAATCTTCGCCGCCTTCTTGATCAACACCGCCACCGGAGGGGTCTTGGTGATGAAGGTGAACGAACGATCGGAATACACGGTGATGACCACCGGAATGATCAGGTTCTCCGCGGCCTGGGCCTGGGTGGCGGCGTTGAACTGCTTGCAGAACTCCATGATGTTGACGCCGTGCTGGCCCAGGGCGGGGCCGACGGGCGGCGACGGGTTGGCCTTGCCGGCCGGGAGCTGCAACTTGATGTAGGCGTTGATTTTCTTCGCCATGACTTAAGGCTCCTCTTGAAAGCTCAGGCGCGTTCGACCTGAATAAAATCCAGTTCCACCGGAGTGGAGCGTCCGAAAATGCTGACCAGCACGCGCAGGCGCGACTTTTCCTCGTTCACATCGTCCACCGTGCCGGAGAAATTGGCGAATGGGCCATCCACCACGCGCACCTGATCGCCCACCGAAAAATTCTGGCGGGACTTGGTCCGTTCGGCGACCTCGGAAAGCTGCTGGGTCAGGCGGGCGATCTCCTCGTCGGGAATCGAGGGCGGGTTGGTGGCGTGCCCCACGAATCCGGAAATTTTCGGCGTATTCTTGACCAGGTGCAGGGTGCGATCATTCAGCGCCATTTGCACCAGGATATATCCCGGGAAAAATTTCCGGCGGGTGGTCTTGCGCTCGCCCTTGACCATCTCGACCACGTTTTCCATGGGGATGAGCACCTGGCCGAACTGGTCCTGCAGGCCCTCACGCTTGATGGCCTCCTCCAGAGAAGTCTTCGCCCGGTTTTCATAACCGGAGTAAGTATTCACCACATACCATTTCAGATCGGCCATCGAAGCGACTCCTCAAGGGACCGGGGATGCTAGACCAGTCCGATCAATAAATCAAGTTCGTCGTGAAGAGGGCAAGGCGGTCGAAAACGAACAGGCCAAGCGCCGCCACGATGGAGAATAGAATGACCACCATGGTGGTCTTGGTGGTTTCGTCCTTGGAAGGCCAGGTCACCTTGCGCAGTTCCACCGCGACATCATTGCTCAACTCATGGACGCGGGGACGGCGCCACACCACATAGCCCACCGCCGCGACGATGATCACCGAAACGAGTTGGGTGATGGAAACCCCGAAGAACCGCCCGCGATCCACGAACAGTTCATTGTATTCCACAAGGAAATGCAGTCCCTTCCACAACAACAGGTAGAGGGCGACCAGGGCCACCGCGTATCCGGCGAGGATGTACCGTTTGTTTTCTGCTTCCATTGTGCAATCGCCCCGCGAATCTGGCAGGCCAGGAGGGACTCGAACCCCCAGCCCTCGGTTTTGGAGACCGATGCTCTGCCAATTGAGCTACTGGCCTGTATTCCGTTCCGAGTTTCCTTCTCCGGAAAAGGGAATGGGCGGCGCGCGGCCGCCCTTCCGTTTTCCCAGGTTTTTCCGGCTACTCAATGATCTGGGTGACGACGCCGGCGCCGACGGTGCGGCCGCCTTCGCGGATGGCGAAGCGCAGTTCCTTCTCCATGGCGATCGGCGTGATCAACTCCACCGAAATCGCCACGTTGTCGCCGGGCATCACCATCTCCACGCCGTCCGGAAGCGTCGCGTTGCCCGTCACGTCCGTCGTCCGGAAATAAAACTGCGGGCGGTAACCATTGAAGAACGGCGTATGACGCCCCCCTTCCTCCTTCGTCAACACGTACACTTCCGCCTTGAACTTCTTGTGCGGAGTGATCGTCCCAGGCTTCGCGAGAACCTGGCCCCGCTCCACATCCTCCCGCTTCACCCCGCGAAGCAACACCCCCACGTTGTCGCCAGCCTGGCCCTGGTCCAGAAGCTTGCGGAACATCTCCACGCCCGTCACCGTCGTCTTCTGCGTATCCCGCAATCCCACGATCTCGATTTCGTCGCCCACCCGCACAATCCCGCGCTCCACCCGGCCCGTCACCACCGTGCCCCGGCCCGAAATCGAAAACACGTCTTCAATCGGCATCAGGTACGGCTTGTCCGTGTCCCGCTTCGGCGTCGGAATGTACTCATCCACAGCCGCCATCAGCTTCAGAACCGACTGCTCGCCGATCTCACCCGCATCGCCTTCCAGAGCCTTCAGCGCGGAACCACGGATGATCGGAATCGCATCCCCAGGGAACTGGTACTTCGACAACAACTCGCGAACTTCCATCTCGACAAGGTCAAGAAGCTCCGGGTCGTCCACCATGTCCACCTTGTTCAGGAAAACCACGATGTACGGAACACCCACCTGACGCGCCAGCAGAATATGCTCCCGCGTCTGAGGCATCGGACCGTCCGCCGCGCTCACCACCAGAATCGCTCCGTCCATCTGCGCCGCGCCCGTGATCATGTTCTTCACGTAGTCCGCGTGGCCAGGACAATCCACGTGCGCGTAATGGCGGTTCACCGTCTGGTACTCCACGTGCGACGTCGAAATCGTGATCCCGCGAGCGCGCTCCTCCGGAGCCTTGTCGATATTCTCGTACGCCACGAACGTCGCTCCACCCGTCTTCGCCAACACCTTCGTGATCGCAGCTGTCAGAGACGTCTTCCCGTGGTCCACGTGGCCAATCGTACCAATGTTCACGTGCGGTTTGTTGCGCTCGAACTTCTCCTTCGCCATGACCTGGTCTCCTTACGTGACAGAACGGATACGCCGTTCGCGGTTGCTGAAAAAGATGGAGCTGACAGCCGGGATTGAACCGGCGACCTCGTCCTTACCAAGGACGTGCTCTACCAACTGAGCTATGTCAGCCCTCGCAAAAAGTTGGAGCGGGAAACCGGATTCGAACCGGCGGCATTCAGCTTGGAAGGCTGACGCTCTACCAACTGAGCTATTCCCGCCCGCAGTTCCGGAGAACTGTTGGGGCCCCGCGGGGATGGTGGAGGGGGAAGGATTCGAACCTTCGTAGGCGGTTGCCGGCAGATTTACAGTCTGCTCCCTTTAACCACTCGGGCACCCCTCCGCAGGCCGTTGTTCAAGCTGGCGAAGGGATTCGAACCCCCGACCGGCTGATTACAAATCAGCTGCTCTACCAGCTGAGCTACGCCAGCGCAGTGCGGCCGTTCCACCAACCGCTAGGGCGAGAGAGCCTAGCTGACCACGTACCTGCTGTCAAGGGATAATCGCATCGCATCCGTGGGAGAAATGCGCCCGGAATCCACTCCGCCGGACGTGGATTACCTCACATTTTTCCCGGGGATTTCATGTTTGCCTGCCTGTGCGTCCTTCCAGACAGAGAAATTCCCGTCATCATCCTCAACTGGAAGGTTTCCGGCTTGAAAACCCTCATCCCGCCCCGGACCAAACGGGTGCTGAATATCTGCGGCTCCATCAACCAGACCACTCAACTGCATCAGATCGCCAGGGAGTTGCCGGAATATGAACACTGGTTCACCCCCTTCTACGGAGATGGCGAGGTCGAACTGGCGCGCAAGCTTGGATTGATTGAAATGACCATAGGCGGCGACAAACGCCGTCAGTGGTGCCTGGATTATCTCCGCGATCACAACCTCTCCCTCGACATGCGCGGCGAGCAACGGGGCCACGCCTACGATCTCGTGGTGACCTGCTCGGACCTCGTCTATCCCGGCAACATCAAAAACACCCCGGTCGTGGTCGTGCAGGAGGGCATGATTGACCGGCCTTTCTACATGACCGCGCTCTGCCGGAAATTCCCTTTCCTGCCCTTGTGGCTGGCGGGATGCACGCTCACCGGCTGTTCGCTGATGTACGACGTGATCTGCGCCGCCAGCGAGGGATATCGCAGCCATTTCCTGGACATGGGCGTGCCCGGGTCAAGAATCAGGGTGACGGGAATACCCAATTTCGACAACTGCGCGCGCTACCGGTTCAATGATTTTCCCCACCGGGGCTACGCGCTGGTCTGCACTTCGGACAAACGGGAGACCTTCCAGAAGGATGATCGCATGGGTTTCCTGCGCAAGGCCAGGGAGTGGTCACGCGGTAAGCCGGTGTTTTTCAAACTGCATCCGAACGAGGACTACGAACGGGCGCGCCGGGAAATTCACCAGGTGTTTCCGGAAGCGCGGGTCTACCAGCGCGGCGCCACGGCGGAACATATGATCGCTAATTGTGATATTTTGATCACGCAGTATTCGTCCACCATTTTCGTGGGATTGGCTCTCGGCAAGGAATGCCACAGCAGCGAGGTCCCGGTGGAAATCCTGAAGCCGATGACGCCCATCCAGAATGGCCGCGCGGCGGAAAATATCGCCGGGGTTTGCCGCGAATTGCTGGGCGATCGCGCGGACGGCGGCGTGGCGGAGGCGCGGCCGTTCAGCAAGGCGGCCTGAGTCACGGAAACATCCCAACCCGGTTTTGGGGTCGAAATGGCGAGTTCCGGGTAAAATTGGTCAGACCGCCCTTGCCAAGACGGATTTCTGTAATTACACTCTCCACCGCGTCAAGATAACCGGGAAGAACCCACTTCTTCCGCTCCGCGTCCTTCCGCTGGTCCCCTAGGGCCAGCTTGCGGAAACCGCGAGAAGGAGCCCAATCCGATGAGACTCTGCAAGCCGCGGCGCAAACGGCTGTTCCATATTTGCGGGTCCCTCAACCAGACCACCCAACTGCACCAGATCGCCAGGGAACTGCCGGAATACGAACACTGGTTTTCCCCCTATTATGGCAACGGCGAGGTGGATCTGGCCCGGAAACTCGGCCTGATTGAAGTCACCATTGCGGGCGCCAAACGCCGCCAGTGGTGCCTGGATTATCTCCGCGAGCACAACCTGAATATTGATATTGACAAGAAGCAGCACGGGCACAGCTACGATCTGGTGCTGAGTTCGAGCGATCTGCACTATCCGGACAACATCAAAAAGGATCGCGTGGTGGTGGTGCAGGAGGGAATCATTGACCGCCCGTTCTACATGACGGATTTGTGCAAGAAATTTCCGTTCCTGCCGTTGTGGCTGGCCGGCACTTCGATGACCGGATTGTCCGGACACTACGAACGCATTTGCGCCGCCAGCGAGGGGTATCGCGACCATTTCATCCGCAATGGCGTGCCGGCGGAAAAAATCCCGGTCACCGGCATTCCCAACTTCGACAACTGCCGCCAGTATCTTCACAACAGTTTTCCGCACCGCGGATACGCCCTGGTCTGCACCTCCGACAAGCGTGAAACCATGCAGGAGGACGACCGCATCGGGTTCATCCGCAACGCCCGGGAACTGGCGCGCGGCAAACCGGTTTTCTTCAAACTGCACCCGAACGAGGATTACGAACGCTGCCGCCGGGAGATCCATTCCGTGATCCCGGACGCGCGGGTCTTCCAGCGCGGCGCCTCCGCCGAGCACATGATCGCCAACTGCGACATCCTGATCACCCAGTATTCGTCCACCATTTTCGTGGGGCTGGCGCTGGGCAAGGAATGCCACAGCGAGGTCCCGGTGGAGATGCTGAAGCCGCTGATGCCCATCCAGAACGGCTGCGCGGCGAGGAATATCGCCAATGTCTGCCGTGAAATGCTGGGAGACCTGGCGGCGGCCGGGGAAACCAGCTACGGCCTGGCGGCGTAATCCGCCGGCCGTCGCGGCCGGGTGAAAACCGCCGGCGCCGGATGCGGCGCCTGCAAACCCGCGGGGAGCGGAGAACAAACATGATCCGGATTGAATCCTTTGGCCACGCGGGAAGTTTTCGCCTGTTCCTGCGCTTCAGCGACGCCGCCTCCGGAACGCTGGATTTGTCGCCGCATATTCCCGGAGCAGGCGCTTACCGGAACCTTCTCGAAGAAAACTATTTCCGCCGCGCCAGGCTCGAATCCAGCGGAACCATGCTGGTGTGGCCAAACGGAGCCGGTTTCGACGCCGCCTCGCTGCGCTCATGGCTGGATGCGAAAAAACCCGGCCCTGATTTCTGGGATGAACCGACGATTGAAACTGAAGCGCGCTCCTGACATTCAACGCCGCGCTGCTCTTCCAGGAACTCCCGTCTTCATGCACATCCGATGCGCATACTGACCATCATTCAGGCCCGCACCGGCTCCACCCGGCTGCCCAACAAAATCCTGCTGGACCTGGCTGGAGCGCCGTTGTTGCAGCGCATGACGGAACGGGTCTTGCAGGCCCGTACGCCAATGGACGTGGTGATCGCCACGACCACCGGCCTCGCCGACGATCCGGTGGAGGCGCTCGCGCGCGGCATGGGCGTGCGCTGTTTCCGCGGCCACCCCACGGATTTGCTGGATCGTCATGTCCAGGCGGCCCTGTCCGCGCCGGTGAGGCCGGAAGCGGTCGCGAAAATTCCGTCGGACTGTCCGCTGATCGATCCCCGCGTGATTGATCTGATTTTTGCTTTTTTCATGGAACACGCCGGCGAATATGATTTTGCGAGCAACCTGCATCCCCCCACCTGGCCGGATGGCAACGACGTGGAAATCATGCCGCTGCCGGTGCTGGAACAGGCCTGGCGCGAAGCAGCGAAGCCCCACGAACGGGAGCACACCACCCCATTCATCTGGGATCAGCCCGAGCGCTTCCGCATCGGCAACGTGACGTGGGGCGGCGGGCGGAACCTGTCCATGAGCCATCGCTGGACCATTGACTATCCGGAAGATTACCAGTTCATCCGCACGGTGTATGAGCGGTTGTGGAAACCCTCCGCGCCGCCATTCAGCGTGGAAGACATTCTCGCGCTGCTTGACGAACACCCGGAAATCCACCAGATCAACGCGCGTTTCGCGGGCGTGAACTGGTACCGCAACCACCTCGACGATCTGCGGAACGTCAGCGCAAGCGACACCCGCCATCCGGAGCCGAAACCATGAGTTCCATTCCCGTCAATCCATTCGCCGGCAAGACCGGCGTTGCTGAAATGGAAGCGCTGGCCCTGCGCGTGCGCGAACACATCATCCGCATGTCCACGGGCGGCGGATGTTTCATCGGCGCGTCGCTGTCCTGCACCGACCTGATGGTTTACCTGTACAGCAAGGTGCTGCGCCTGTCCCCTGGCGACCTGCAGAACCCCAACCGCGACTATCTGTTGCTGTCAAAAGGGCATGACGTGCCGGCGCTGTACGGCGCGCTCGCCGAACTGGGATATATCCCCCGGGAGCGGCTGGCCCATCACCTCAAGGTGACGGATCAGATTTACTGGCATCCCAACCGCTTTGTCCCGGGCATCGAGTTTCACTCGGGATCGCTGGGCCACCTGCTGAGCGTGGCCATGGGAATCGCCACGGATATCAAGCTGCGCGGCGGCCAGAACCGGGTCTTCGTCATTCTGGGCGACGGCGAATGCAACGAAGGCAGCATCTGGGAAGGTCTGCTCGTCGCCTCGGCGAAGAAACTGGACAACCTGGTGGTGGTGATTGACCGCAATGAGTTCCAGGCCAATATCCGCACCGAGGAGTTGATCCCGCTGGAGCCGATGGAACCCAAGTACCAAGCCTTTGGCTGCAAGGTCACGCGCATCAACGGTCACGATTTCAGCGCCATGGACGCCGCCTTCGCGCGCCTGCCGGTGGAGACGGGCAGCCCAACGGTGATCATCGCCGACACCGTGCGCGGCAAGGGCTTGCCCAGCATCGAAAAGCGGGCCGATCGCTGGTTCGTCAACTTCACGCAAAATGAAGTGGAGCAATTGCTCGGCGAATTGCACGGCGGCAAGGCCAACCTGACCTCCGAAACCCTTATCGTACGGTGACGTGATGACTTATGAAGACGCGCTGACGGCCATCGCCCAGAAAGACCCCAACTTCATGGTGTTGACCGCCGAGAACCGGGGCCATATGCGCACCATTCCGCCCAAGCTGGGGGATCGCTTCATTGACGTGGGCATCGCCGAACAGACGATGATCGGCATGGCGGCGGGCCTGGCCCTGCGCGGACGCACGCCGGTCTGTCATGCGCTCGCCACCTTCCTGACCCTGCGGGCCTTTGAGTTCATCCGCACCGATGTGGGGATTCCCCGCCTGCCGGTCAAACTCGTCGGCATGGTTCCCGGCTTTCTCTCGGACGCCAACGGCCCGACCCACCAGGCCATTGAAGACGTGGCGATCATGCGCGGCATTCCGCATATGCAGGTGTTTTGCCCCGCTGACCGGGAAGAGCTTTGCGCGGCCATGCCCGCCATCGTGGCGGAACGCGCGCCCTGCTACATCCGCTATCTGGGCAACGACCCCGCCTGCGAACACAAAACGCCCTTTGATATCGGCAAGGCGGAGGTGATTGCGGAAGGGTCGGACGTGACCATCCTGACCTATGGTTTTCTGGTGCGCGAGGCACTGAAGGCCCGCGCCGCGCTGGAAGAACGCGGAATCAGCACGGGTCTGATTCACGTCCGCATGCCCAAGCCGCTGGATGAAGCCGCCGTGCTCAAGGCGGCGAAGCAGAGCCGGTTGCTGGTCACCTATGAAGACCATTTCCTGACCGGCGGGCTGTATTCCATCGTTTGCGAATTGCTGGTGCGTTCCCGGACCAGCGTTCCGGTTCATCCCATCGCGCTGGAGGAGCGCTGGTTCAAGCCCGCGCTGCTCGACGACGTGCTCAAGTTCGAGAAATTCACGGGCGAGCAGGTCGCGATCAAGATCGCCGGCGCGCTCAACGACAACGGAAATCCGGAGTAACCGCCATGGCCAACGGCGTACGTTTCAATGAATCCTACCCTGTCATCACCGAATCCGATCGCCTGTACGCGCGCGCGCTGGGCCTGATCCCGGCGGTGACTCAGACCCTCGCCAAGGGGCCGGGACAATACATCAAGGGCGTGGCGCCCAAATACCTGGTGCGCGGCAAGGGCAGCCACGTCTGGGACGCCGACGGCAACGAATATATTGACCTGACCATGGGGGTGGGCCCCATCTCGCTGGGCTACGCTCATGCGCCGGTGGACAACGCCATCCGCCGCCAACTCGAGGACGGCATCACCTTTTCGCAGATGCATCCGCTGGAGGTGGAAGTGGCGGAACTGGTGCGCGAGGTGGTCCCCAATGCTGAATCGGTGCGCTATTCCAAAACCGGCTGCGACGTGACCACCGCCGCCGTGCGCTTGGCGCGCGCCTTCACCGGCCGCAACAAGGTGCTGTGCTGCGGCTACCACGGCTGGCACGACTGGTATATCGCCGTGACGGACCGCAACAAGGGCATCCCCCTGCAGGTGCAGGACCTCACCTATACCTTCAACTACAATGACATCCAGGGAGTGCTGGACAGCATTGACGGCGACACCGCGGCGATCATCCTGGAACCCATTGTTTTCGAAGCGCCGCGGGACAATTTCCTTCACCGGCTGCGTGAGATCTGCGACAAAAACGGCATCGTCCTGATCTTCGATGAAATGTGGACCGGCTTTCGCCTGGCGGTTGGCGGCGCTCAGGAATATTTCGGCGTGAAGGCGGACTTGGCCACTTACTCCAAGGCGGTGGCCAACGGCATGCCTCTCTCCATTCTCGCGGGCCGCAAGGACATCATGTCCCTGCTGGAAAAGGACGTGTTCTTCTTCACCACCTTCGGCGGAGAAACCCTGTCGCTGGCCGCGGCGAAGGCGACAATTCAAGAACTGCGGGAGAAAAATGTCCCCGCGGCCCTGGCCGGCACCGGCAAGCGGCTGCGCGAAGGCTACAACGCCATCGCGCGGGAATTGGGCATGGATTATACGGCATGCTCCGGCTTCGATTGCCGCACCATCATGACCTTCGACGCCAAGGCGGGCAATCCGCTGGAAATGAAATCGCTGGTGCAGCAGGAGATGATCAAGCGCGGCGTGTTGTGGGGCGGCTTCCACAATGTCTGCTTCTCTCACTCGGCGGACGACGTGGCGCATATCCTGGCGGCCTACCGGGAAGCGCTGCCCATCCTGAAGCATGCGGTGGAAGGAAAAACCGTCCGCGAAAAGCTGCGCGGCGAACCCGTGGAGCCGGTCTTCCGCAAGACCAGCAATTTCAATATCAAGCCCAAGGCCAAATAAGTCAGGCGGATTCCACCCGTGTGTTCTCCCCGTCCGCCAACCGGACCGGGCGCCCCTCGCCGGCCGGGTTTACCCTGCCGGTACAATGCCTTTGGGGGCGGTTCCCAGCCCCACCCAATGAACGTCCGCCGGATAATCTGTCCACCCGGCCGTCAAACCTGCTTGTCAGAACGGGGGATTTTCATCACCGGTTTTTTGACGGATGGCCGCCTGCATTTGTGGATGAACCGCCAGACTTTCATCGGATTTCCGTGGCGGCTATGACAAAAATGACACACCCCGTGGCGGGCTTGCCACAGTATCCAGAACGCCACGCGGATAACCAGCAATACCGGAAAAAAGAATCGCCGGCGGGAAGGCTGTCACTCCACCGCCGGCGATTGGGGGGCCGGACCAACAGTCAGCGCAGGGTCCTGTTGTCCGTTCCACGAATTTTGATCCAGGCGCGGGACAGCGCCATTCCTAGCTCTCCAGTGAGGCGGTAGAGTGAAACCACGAAGAAAAACCCAAGCGCCGCAGCGAAAAACACCAGCAACATCGAAGGGGCGCCTTGCCCGGAAATACCGGTTTGGGCATGGGCAGGGCCCGCCGCCAGGGTCATCATCAGGGTTGCAAGGGCTGCTGGAATCAATCGGGTTTTCATGACCACCTCACTCTTGTTGAGGAGATATGCAATTTCCGTGCCGGTTTCATGACCACTGAAAAATTCTTCGTTCCACCTGTAGAGACGGCTCACGCGCTCAAAAGTTTTCAGGTTGCGCGGATTGAAACCCGCGGGTTCATCCCACCCGCTCATCTCAACAACCTCAACTCCCGCATGCCCGCCGGTGTGGCGAGCACAAATCCCCGCATTTCCCCGGCGGAAACAGACCTTGCAGCGGTTGATCAAAACCCCAGCGCGCGGCGGGCTTCGCTGCGGGTCATCAATACTTCCTTGCGGGGGCTGGGAATGCGGCGCGGCGGCGGACGTTTGGAGGAGACTGGTTTGGGGCTGACCGGTCCGGCCTTCGCCGCCGGCGCAGACGGCGTTACGGCGAGCACCGGCTGATCCCCTGATTTCCCTGACGGCGCGGATTCCGCGCGAACGGGTTTTTTCGCCGCCTTCTTTTCCCGGTCGCTCCAGGCCTTGATGACCAGTTGGGCGGGCAAACCGGATTTGATCCGCCATTTCGGGCCATTCACCACCAGTGAGGCGACCGCGATTTTCGGATTGTCCGCGGGGGCCACCCCGATGAACCAGCTATAATCCCGGAATGGCGCCTTGTCCGCGAGGGAGCCGGTTTTGCCGCTGACTTCCACCTGACCCACCAGGGAACGCCCCCGCCGATCATGGAAGGCGCGCCGGGCGGTCCCGACCGTGGTGGTGGTGATCATCATTTCACGCAGCCGATCGGCCATGGCGGCGTCATAGGGTTGGGCGATGACCTGGCCCTTGGCGGCGTCCGCCGGGTTTTCATAGGGCTCCAGCAGTTTTCCGCCGTTGGCGAGGCTGGCCGCCAGCATGGCCATGTGCATGACGCTGACCTTGACCTCGCCAAACCCGGCGGCGGTGCGGGCGAATTCCAGTTCATCCTCGGGAATCACGGCGCGCGAAGGCTCCACCGGCAAAAAACGGGAGAGCGGCCTGCCAAACGCATAGCGATCCAACAGGTCCCGCAATCCCGATGGCGACAGATGCCTGAGCGCCAGGCGGGCGAAGACCACGTTGGCGCTTTTCCCCAACGCGGTGGCCATGTCGTAACAGCGGGAATCCAGCCGTTCATTGGGGGTCAGCAGGTTTTTGGTGATGCGCCGCAGGCCGCCCCGGTAACAGGTTTCCTCATCGGGATTGGCTCCCTTCTCGATCAGCGCCGCCGCGGTGACGATTTTGAACAGGCTGGCCGCCGGGTAATCCGCCGCCGTGGCGATGTCCTTGCGCTCCGGCTCCTCCTCGGAATGTTCCGCCCGCGCCAGCACCGCGCCCGTGTGGGGATCGAGCACCACCACCGCCGCCCAGGGGGTTTTGTTCTCTTTCAGGACCTTTTCCGCCACCCGTTGCAGTTCAGGGTCAATGGTCGAAGGCTTGTCCCCGGCGGAAACCAGGGCCGGGACGGCGATCAACGCCGCCACGGCGAACATCGGACGGACGGCGGAAAAAAAGGATGAGGAACGCTGGAACAACATTGACCTTTTTGCCGGACAGGATGGTTGGATCGGCCTGGACCTTCAGTGTACTGTGAGCCGCTTTCCCGGCAAATTTACCGGGTCCGGATCCCCCGCTCAAGGGATATCAAATACGTCAATCACCCATGGAACCCCATTCCACTTCCATCCCACGGCTGGTCATCGCGGGGACCCACAGCGGCGTGGGCAAGACGCTGATCGCCTGCGCCCTGATCGAATTGCTGCGGCGGCAGGGACTGAAGATCGCCGTGTTCAAATGCGGCCCCGATTTTCTGGACCCCTTCTGGCTGCGCAACGCCGCGCGCGGACGCTGTTTCAGCCTGGATGGATGGATCATGGGCCGAACGGGGGTGCTGCGCAGTTTCATCGCGGCCTCGCGGGAGGCGGATATCGCCATTCTCGAAGGCATGATGGGGCTGCACGACGGCGCCCTGCCCGTCAGTCCGGAAGGCAGCACGGCGGAGATCGCGGACTGGTTGGCGGCGCCCGTGTTGCTGGTGACGGACGCATCGGGCCTATCGCGATCGGCGGCGGCGCTGGTGCAGGGGTACGCCCGGTTCGACCCCGCCATCCGCATGGATGCGTGGTTCGCCAACCGGGCGGGCGGCGAGGCCCATGCGGAACTGCTGAAGCAGGCGGTCGCCGCGCCGCCGCTGGCGGGCTGGCTGGGCGCGCATCCGGAACTGAAAATCGAGGATCAACACCTGGGGCTGGTGCAACCCCAAACGGAAACCCAGGCGCGCGAACATATCGCCATGGCGGCGGAGGCGCTGAAGCCGTCCATCAACCTGGAACTGATCCAGCGCATGGCCAGACAGGCTCCGGCGATTCCGGCGGTTCCGCTGGTGACCGGACCCGTCAAACCCGGCCTGCGCGAGGCCCCCCTCCGCGGAATCCGCCCCGTGCGCATCGGCCTGGCCCAGGACGCCGCATTCAGCTTCTACTACCCCTTCAACCTGCAATTGCTGCAGGACCTGGGGGTGGAACTCGTACCCTTCTCCCCAATTGCGGACAAGGCCCTTCCGGATGTGGATGGCCTTTACATCGGCGGCGGCTACCCGGAAAACCATGCGGCGGCGCTGGAGGAAAACAACTCCCTGCGCCAGGAGGTGCGGGCTTTCTGCGCCAGCGGCGCTCCCGTCTACGCGGAATGCGGGGGCATGATGTACCTGTCGCGCTCCATCACCACGCTGGATGGCGGGCGTTACGCCATGGCCGGCGTGATTGATCAGGATATCGTCATGAACGAGACCTTGCAGGCGCTGGGGTATGCGGAGGCCGGATTGAAAGCGGATGGCCCTCTGGGCCGCGCCGGAACGCGCATGCGCGGGCACCAGTTCCGTTACTCGCATATTGAAGGGGCGGATGCGCGGGAAGGGACGCTGTTCGATGTGCGCGCCCCGGGCTCGCGGAACGTGCTATCCATGGGTTATCTGCATGGAGCGGTCGCGGCGTCGTATATCCATGTGCATTTCGCCTCGAATCCCGGCGTGGCGGAATCATTTGTCCGGGCCTGCGCCAGGTTTGCGGCCCCGCTGGAAGCCGGAGTGGGGCGGTGATCCGCGGCATCCATATCCTCGCTGCGTCGGGACCTGTTCCGGAAGGGGGACTGGAAGCCGCGCAACGCGATCTGGCGTCGCTGCGCCTGCCAGTCGCCGTCAAGCCCTCCTGCTCGATGAAAAAAGGATACCTCGCCGCGGACGACGGCGTCCGGCTGGATGAGTTGCAGGCTTCCCTGCGCGCGCCGGAACCATTGACCATCTGGTGCGCGCGCGGCGGCTACGGGCTGATGCGCCTGCTTCCGCGCCTGGAGGAGGAGGATTTCTCCCACGGCTTCAAACTCGTGGCGGGCTTCAGCGATGTCACCGCCTTGCACGCGGCGCTGAACGCGCGCGGATGGCCATCCCTGCATGGGCCGCTGGCGACCAGTTATGCGCGGGAGCCGGGAGACTCGCAGCGCCGGATGATCCGCTATCTTCGCTGGAAAGACCCCGGCCCAATCGCATGGACGCCGGGCGTGAACACCCTCAAGTCAACCATCGAGGGGAAAATATACGGCGGAAACCTGACCGTGCTCTGTCACCTGGTGGGCACGCCGTTCCTGCCCGGCCTGACGGGAGCCATTCTGTTCATCGAGGATGTCAACGAAGAGCCCTACCGGGTGGATCGCATGCTCACCCACCTGATGCTGGCCGGGCTGCTGCAACGCTGCGCGGCTGTCATCGTGGGCGCCTTCACCCACTGCGAACCCAAAAATCCGGAACATCCGCCTGTCCATGAAGTGATCGCGGAACGGCTGACCGCCGCCGGAGTTCCGTTCGCAACCGGTTTTCCAGCAGGGCATCTCAGCGGCAACCTGGCCTTTCCGCTGGGCGTGACCGCGCGTTTGTCCTCCAGCGGCATGATCGAGTTTCCCGGTTGGCGGCCCGATGAATTTTCAGCCGGTTATCCAGCTTCTTGATCAGGGACGGGAACGGCGTCTGTTCTCCGGGGCGTCAATCATCGCCTCCCGGGAAGGCGAGGTCTTGTTTCACCAGCACCATGGAACCACCGCTTGGCGCCGCGATGAGCCGGTGAGCGCGGAAACCCGCTTTGACCTCGCCTCGCTGACCAAACCGCTGGCGATCTCCCTGCTGCTGATGCGCCTGAGCGATGAACGCGGGGCGGATCTGGATGATCCCGCCGCTCCGCTTCTCCGCGAACTGGAGGGAACTCCATGGAGCGGCCTGCGCCTCCGCCATCTGCTGACGCACCGTTCCGGCTTGCCCGCCTGGCGGCCCTTCCACGAATCGCCGCGGTTGCGCGCCCTGGCCCTGGGACAGACCGCTCCGGCGATCCCCGGGGAGGCCAAACGAACGGTGCTCAACGCCATTGCCCGCGAGACGCCGCAAAGCCCGGCGGGAGAACGTGAGGAATACAGCGATTTGGGTTTCATGTTGTTGGGGTTCTGGCTGGAACGCCGGCTCGGCGAGCCGCTGACGATGGCCTTTCAGCGCCTGGTCGCGCAACCGCTGGGGGCGGATGAACTATTCTACCTGCCGCGGCCCGGCGGCGCGGATTCATCGGCGCCGCCCTTTCCCCGCCAGCGCGAGAGTTTCGCCGTCACCGGAAACTGCCCCTGGCGCGGGTGGCTGCGCGGCCATGTGCATGACGACAACGCCTTCGTGCTCGGGGGCGCCGCCGGCCATGCGGGCCTGTTTGGAACCGCGCGCGGCGTTCACGCCCTCGCCTGTGCGGTGTTCCGCCTGCTCAACCATGGCGGTCCCTGGTGCGCTAGCGAAACCGCGCGGCGTTTTCTGCTCAAGCCGGATCGCGGCAGCCGCTTCACGCTGGGCTGGGACACGCCGTCGGAAATGGACTCGCAGGCGGGCGTCATCGCCAGCCGCTCCAGCTTCGGGCATCTGGGCTTCACCGGAACCAGCCTGTGGATAGACCCGGAAAACCGGATCATCACCGTCATCCTGACCAACCGCGTGCATCCAGATGCGGAAGACCGCGGTTTCCGCACCTGGAGACCCGCCATGATGGATGCGCTATACCGGTGCATGGGTATTGCAGGGAGCAGATATGATCACTGACTGGATGGACACTCCGCCCGAGCCGGTGCGCTACCCGGCCTACGAGATCAACCAGGAAATTCCGCCGCTGGAACGGGTCCGGCGTATCCACCTGATCGGCGTGTGCGGAACCGGCATGGGCGGGCTTGCCGGCATGCTCAAACAACAGGGATTCCGCATCACCGGCAGCGACGACAATGTCTATCCGCCCATGAGCACGTACCTGGAGAATCTGGGCATCGAAATCTGGCGCGGGTTTGACCCCGCCCACCTGGAGCCCGCGCCGGATATCACCATCGCCGGCAATGTATGCAACGCGAACAACCCGGAGGCCAGGGCCGCGCGCGAGCAGCGGCTGCCCACGCTCTCTTTCCCTCAGGCGCTGGGGCGGTTTCTGGTGCGTGACCGCTATAGCCTGGTGATGTGCGGAACCCACGGCAAGACAACTTCCACCGCGCTTCTCGCCTGGGTGCTGGCGCACGCGGGGCGCGATCCCGGCTATTTCATCGGCGGCGTCACCAACAACTTCCCGGAAAGCTGCGCCATGGGCGGCGGACCGGAAGTGGTGCTGGAGGGCGACGAATACGACAGCGCATACTTCAACAAGGTCCCCAAATTTGTTCATTACCGCCCGCGCGGCGTCACCCTGACCAATGTGGACTTCGACCACATGGATATCTATCCGACGGTTCACCATTACCGCCAGGCGTTCAAGGACCTGATGGCCCTGATCCCGGCGGACGGCCTGCTGGCGGTTTGCGCGGAAAATGACGCCGCCATGAGGATATCGGCCCTGGCGAAATGCCCGGTCATGACCTATGGCACGCGCGAGGACGCCCAGGTGCGCGCGCTGGAACTGGAGCAATCCCCGGCGGGGTGCTCGTTCACCCTGCTTTTCCCCCGCGAAGAGCCCCGCCGGATGCGCCTTCCACTGGGCGGCCAGCACAACGCCCTCAACGCGCTGGGGGTGATCATCCACGCCCGCTCGCGGGGCCTGACGCTGGATCAAATTCAATCCGCCTTCGACGCCTTCGGCGGAATCAGGCGCCGCCAGGAAGTACGGGCCACCGTGGGCGGTGTCACGATCATGGACGACTTCGCCCATCATCCCGCCGAGGTGCGCGCGACCATCCAGGCCGTGAAAAGCCTGTATCCCGGACAGGCGGTGCATGCGATCTTTGAACCGCGCACCAACACCAGCCGCCGCCGCGTCTTCCAGAAAGATTATGTCGAGGCGCTGGCCGGTGCGTCATCCGCCCTCATCAAAACCGCCGAACGCAAACACGCGGACGAACAAGGCGAACTCTTCTCCTCGGAAGAACTGGCGGCGGATGTCAGCCGCATGGGAACGCCTGCGCGCGCCATCGCCACGGTGGATGAAATGGTCTCCGTGCTCCGCCAGGAAGCCCGGCCGGGCGACATATTGTTGATCATGTCCAACGGCGGATTCGGCGGTATTCATGACAAGCTGATCGCCGCGCTCCGGGAGCGTTTTGGCGATGGCTGATCGGGTTTCACTGGAGCGGGATCTGATTGAGGTCATCCGCATTGCGCGGTCCGCCGGGGAAATCATCCGCCCGTATTTTGGCGGACCGTTGCGCGTGGAGCATAAGGGCGCGCTGGATCTGGTCACCGAAGCGGATCGCGCGTCGGAAGAGTTGATCCTCCGGGAATTGGCCCAATCCTTTCCCGGCGAGCCGGTGCTGAGCGAGGAAGCCGGCATGACAGGCGGGGAGAGCGATGTGCTGTGGGTGACGGATCCCCTCGACGGCACCACCAATTTTTCCCATGGACACCCGGTATGCGCCGTCTCCATCGCCCGGCTGAGGGATGGCAGACCGGATGTGGGCGTTGTCTGCGCCCCCATGCTGGGAGAATTGTGGAGCGCGGCGCGCGGCGCCGGAACCTGGCTCAACCAGCGGCCCTGCCGGGTCAGCGCGGCGGCGGAAATGAAAAAAGCCCTGCTCGCCACGGGCTTTCCCTACGATGTACACACGCCGCCGCACCGCAACCTGCGGGAGTTCGCGGCGTTCATCGTGCGCGCGCAGGCGGTGCGGCGCATGGGCGCGGCGGCTGTTGATCTGGCGTATGTGGCCTGCGGCCGTTACGACGCCTTCTGGGAGCCCGGCCTCAAGGCGTGGGATGTCGCGGCGGGCTGGCTGTTGATCGAGGAGGCCGGCGGCGTGGTCACCAGCCATGACGGCGGTCCGTTCGATCCCTTCGGCGGCGACATTTGCGCCAGCAATGGCGTGCTTCACCCGGAAATGGTGTCCGTGCTCAAATCCCTCCGGGAAGAGGAGCGCGGCGGCGGCAAGGGTTTCAGCGTATTATCGCCATTCCCTCCATGAAGGTCACGGAGGGAATGGCCCCCAGGAACAGTTCCAGTCCGGATTATTCCTCCAGCGCCCGGCGCATGACTTCGAGCGGCGCGGCCCTGCCCGTCCAAAACGAAAACGCCTCCGCCGCCTGATACAGCAGCATCGGCAAACCATCCATGACGCCCAGACCCCCCGCGGCGCAGGCGCCGAGAAAGGGCGATGGGCGGCCGTAGGTCAAATCCATGGCCAGCGCGCGCGGCGATACATGGCGGAACAGGCCGGGCGGCGCGGGATTTATCCCTTGCCGTGACGCCGTGGTGGCGTTCACCAGCAGGTCCAGTGGTTCGATGGCGTCCTCAGCTTCATTCCACAAGGCGGCGTGATTTCCGCCGGCCGCCGCAACCAGTTCGCGGGCCCGGTCCGGAGAGCGGTTGGCGATCCACACCCGCGCCGCGCCCCGGCGCGCCAAGCCATGAACCACCGCGCGGGCCGCCCCGCCCGCTCCAATGACCAGCGCGCGCGCGCCATCCAGCCGCACGCCCCCTTCGCGCTCACAGGCCTGGATGAAACCACTGGCGTCGGTATTGGCGCCCGTCAGCAATCCCCCCATATGAAACAGACAGTTGACCGCGCCGATGGAGCGCGCCTCCGGGTTGACGGCGTCCAGCAGCGGAATCACAGCTTCCTTATGCGGCGAGGTGATGCTGACGCCGGCAAATTCCACGCGCGCGCGGCGGATGAACTCCGGCAGTCCGGAAGGCTCGACTTCAATCGCCTCCATGCGAAATGGCGCCCCCAGAGCGGCGCATGCGGCGTTGTGCATGGCGGGAGAGCGGCTGTGTGCAACTGGATGGCCGATCACCGCCAGACGGACCGGATTCCCCATCGCCGCGGTCCTCAGTCCGTGTCCCACGCGGTTGCGGAGGGATTGGCCAGAATTTCCCGCGATTGCGAGATATCCAGATCGATCTGCGCCAGCAGGATATCCAGGCTGGAATAGGCGGCCTCCTCGCGCAGGTATTCCACCAGTTCAAGCCGGACCTCACGCCCATAGATGTTGCGATCAAAATCAAACAGGTGAATTTCCACGTGAACGCCCTTGTTCTCGAACATTGGATTGCGTCCCACGTTGAGCGCGCCGGGAAAACGCTGTCCTTCCATCACCAGAAACGCCGCGTAGACGCCGAATTTGGGAAGCAGTTCGTTGCGCACCGCCACGTTGGCGGTGGGAATGCCCAGCTTGCGCCCCCGTCCCGCTCCATGCACCACCGGTCCATCCAGCGAATAGGCGCGCCCCAGCAGCCGTCCCGCCTCGCGCACGCGGCCCTGACGGACCGCCTCGCGGATGCGCGTGCTCGACACCACGCCATCGGCCAGACTGAAAGCTTCGATCCGCCGCGCCTCGAAACCGAGCGTGTCTCCCATGCGGGCGAGCAGATCGAAATCGCCTTGCCGGCCTTTGCCAAAACGGAAATCATGGCCCACCCACACCTCCACGGCGTTCAGCCGCCCGCGCAGGAAATGCAGCACGAAATCCTTCGCGGAGGTATCGGCCAACTCCAGCGTAAAGGGTTCTTCTATCACGTGGGCGATGCCGGTTTCCTCCAGCAGGCGGCGGCGCTCCGCATAGGTGGTGATGAGTTGCGGCTTGCGCTCCGCCGCCAGAATCTCCAGCGGATGCGGGATGAAGGTGACCGCCGCCGGCTCCGCCCGCAGTTCTTCCGCGCGGCGGATCACGCGCTCAATCAGGAAACGATGGCCGCGATGCACGCCATCGAAATTGCCGATGGTGACCACCGCGCGCTCGACCCGGTTCCGCAGACCGGCGATGCTGGATACTTCAACCGCCATCATTTCCCCGGAGAACCCGTGGCGGCGGGAGGCCGCTCTTCCGCTGGAGGTTTGGCCGTGGCGGGTTTGGCCGGCGCCGCGACGGGAGGCGCGGCCGGGGGAGCGGCCTGAACGGCGGGGGCGGGCTGCAACGCACGGATGCGTTGCTCCGCCATGGCCCGCTGGGCTGGATAGAAGCGGATGGCGTCCTGATACAGGCTGATCGCCGCCGCCGTGGAGCCGTTGCGGGCGTTGCAATCGCCCAATTCGATATAGGCCAGTCCCGCGCCAGGAGTTTGCGGATCCAGTTGGCGCATTTTCATCAGATACAACATGGAATAATTGCATTTGTTCAGGCGCGCCTGCGTCAGGGAAATATACAGAACGGCCTGCGCGGCTTCGGCTTTTGGCGGCAGGGTGCGCTGCGCGCCAAGGAAGGCTTCCAGCGCCTCCTCGTAATGTCCGCTGGCGAAGGCGGCGCGGCCGCGGTTCATCTCTTCAAAATAAGCCGGAGAGGCGGGACGGGGCCTCGGCGCTTCATCCGCCGATCCGGCGCCGGCGGCGGATTCACCGGTTTCGTCGCCATCGGCTTCCATGGCTTCTTTTCGCATCCGCCTGGCGGGAGAGGACTCCTGCTCTTCGCGTAGGGCCTTGTCTGCTGGCGGCGGCGCGGAACGGGCCGAATCCTGAAGCCCCGCGAGCACGTCGTCCTTGGCGTTGGGCCGTTCCGCCAATTTTTTCTCCAGCGCGAACGCGGGAGGCCCCGCCGGTTTGTCATCCGCGAGCGATCCGGCGGCGGGTGAAGGAACCGGCGGCGCGGGTGACGGCGCGGCGGCGGCCGCGGGCGCTTCCGCGGCGGTGATTTTCGATGTGCGGCCAAGGACGGCGTTTCCCGCCAGCGAATCCGACCCGATGATTTCCCCACCGCTGCCTTCGATGGATGCGGCGCCGCCGCCCTTGCCGCCCGTGGCGGCCGCCCCCCCCAGCACCCGGGCGTCGTCGCGGTCGCTGGCGGGACCAGGAGAAACACCGCGCCGGTTGTCCGCCGCTTCCATGTCCGGCTCCGGTTCCGCTTTTTTGGCTTTCGCCGCTTCGACGCCTGCCGGCGGGACGGCTGGCATGGTCCGGGGAGGGGAAGGCGCGGCGGCGATGCTGTCCTGGCGCAACTCCGTTTTCTCCCCGGCGAAGTCCTTGTTTGCGGATGCGGGCGCGTCCGCTGATTTCCGCTGGACCTGGAATTTGTCCCGCACCGCTTCGGGAACATCTTCCGGCAGGATGGGTTCGATGGGACCAATTTCTGGAGCGGTCATGCGGCCGAGACCCAGTTCGTTGCTCTTGTACAGCACCAGCGACACCGCCCCCACCAGCAGAAACACAAAGGCCATGGCCACTTGCGGGCGCAGCAGGAAAGCGGGCAGCCGCCACCAGGCGACGCGGCTTTCCGGATGCGGCGCATGGTTGATCGCCGCGCGCAGCACCGCCTCGTCGGTGGCGCGGGAGATCGTGAATTCCTCCCCGCCGCCGCCAGGCGCGCCGGCGCCCCGCGAAACCCCGCCGCCTGATTCCAGTACGCCCACGGTTCTGAACTTGCGGGCCTCCTCGCGCAGGGCCGCATCGGTGAGCAGGTAGGTTTCATACGACCGGCGGTCGCTGTCTTCCAACTCCCCGTACACGTAATCGAGCAAATGCTCGCGTGCGCTATCGGCGTCCCACTTCTTCATGGATCCATCACACCATAAAGTCTTCCCACCGGAAGCCATGCCGGTCCAGTTCCGCGCGGATGCTTTCCAGCGCGTACCGCATGCGGCTCTTCACGGTATTCTCGGGGATATCGAGCATCGCCGCGATATCCTTGAATTTGATGTTGGCGGTCTGGCGCAGCACGAATACCTCGCGCTGCTCTTCCGGCAGATTGGCGATGGCCTGGCGCACGCGCTCCATGGCCTCCCGGGCGCTGGAATCCCGCTCGGCGCCGGGTTGCTGATCCGCGGTCAGTTCGTGCAGGGTGCGGCCTTCCGGATCGCCATCGGCCGGCGCATCCAGCGAGGCGTGGCGGCGGTGGGCGAGTTTGCGCTGCTCGTCCAGACACTGGTTGCGGGTGATGGCGTACATCCAGGTGGTGAAGCTGGAGCGGCCTTCCCAGGCGGCGGCGTTGCGCACAATCTTGATGAACACATCCTGCATGACGTCCTCGGCCAGTCCTTCGCTGCCCAGATAACGGCAGGCGAAACGGAAGACCGCCCGTTTGTGGCGCTCATAGAGGGTTTCAAAGGCTTTCACCTCGCCACGGCGGTACCGTTCAAACAGTTGTTCGTCGCTCTCGCCGGTGAACGCCACGGACGGGTTCCTGCTCTCTAAGACGGATGGGTTCGAAAAAAGGTCTGATTGCCGGGACGGCGGATATGCAATCCGGTTTATCCGGCGATGTCAATTGGAACGGCGGACGGCGCTCCGCCAACTCCGGAACCGGGGGCTTCCCGCGCGGGGGCCCGCCCGGAAATCCCTGATTGTGAGGCTTGACACATCCAGTGCGGGGGGAATAAGCACTCTGGCGGAACTTTTCCCCCATCCACCCCCAACCATGACGGGAGCACCCCATGTCCGAGACCACGCTGAAGAGTGTTTTCGACGGAATCTCCAGCCGCCTCGCCGGAAAATCCGATCTCTGCCAGAAAATCAACGCCGGCTACCAGTTTGATCTGGGCGGGGCGCAGACCGGCAAGTACTTCATTGACCTGACCGGTTCCGAGCCCAAGGTTGGCGAAGGGGAACTCGCGGGCGCCAAATGCACCATCACCATGACGGGCGATGATTTCATCGCCATGGTGGCCAAGAAATCCCTCAATCCGCAGATGGCGTTCATGACCGGCAAACTCAAGGTCAAGGGCGACATGGGACTGGCGCTCAAACTCCAGACCGTGCTGAACGCTTCCTGACTCCATCATCCTGGTGGGCAAAACAGCCGGGCCTCCGCCCGGCTGTTTTATTTTCCCTGCCCGCCAGCGGATTCCTTGAGGCGGGCGAATATTTCCGCCAGGGCGGGGCTGGCTCCAGCGCATTCCGCCACCACCTTGTCCGCCCATTCCACATATTCGATCTGGCGGGCCCGGCTCCAGCCCTTGGGCGGATCATGAAGCAATTCCCTCACGTTACCGATTTTTTCCGCCATTTTTGCCCGTTTGGCCGGTGCGGATTTCCGCGCGGCGTGGCGGATCTGCAAATCCTTGCGCACCTGCTTGGGCAGGGATTTGTCGTCGGTCAGTTCCTCCACGATTTCCCGGATGCGCCTGCCGAAATGCGCCTCGATCTCATCCGGCGTGGTGTCCGTGTCCTCGACCGTGTCATGGAGAATGGCCGCCAGCACGGCGTCCAAGTCGCGTTCACCCGCCTCGTTCCAGAGGATATGGGCCAAATCTATGGGGTGATTGATATAGGGGGACGCCGCACTGCCCTTGCGCCGCTGATCCCGGTGTTTGACCGCGGCGAAATGCAGGGCCTTGATGAATTGGCCCAGCCATTCGGCGTTCAATCCGGATTTCATGCCATCAGTCTAACGCCCTGGCCGTCCGGGCGCTATTCAAATCCACCCCCTGGGCGCCGGACTGGGAGTTGGAGTCCTGGAGAGAGCCCTTCACCACGCCGCGCAGGTTGACATGGCCCGTGACCATGAACAGGACGCCCCAGAAAATCTGGATGATGAACAGGATGGTATGCACCACAATGGAAAACGCCAGCGCGTAGGAGTCCGTCAGGCCCAGGGCCATGCCCCCGATCTTGCTGAAGTATTCAAATGGACCGATGCCCGCCGGTCCGGCCGGGATCAAAACCCCCACCACCTGCAACCCCAAGGTCAGGAAGCCGCCCACGATGCTTTCCACGCCCGGGACACCCATGGCGTACAGGATGACGCTGTTGGAGAGCGCGTTGATGGACCAGTACACCACGGTCTCAAAGAGATATTTTCCAAACAGACCGCCATGGGTCAGCACCTGGAGCCCATCCAGAAAGGTGAAGAGCATGGACTCGATTTTTTCCTCCAGTTTCGGCGCCACGTTTCCCACCATGGCGCGCATCAGGGCGGTGGCCTGCTGGCGCCGGTAATAGGCGTAGAACAGAAACGCGAGTCCGAGCAGAAAGCCTGGCGTCGAAATGGCGGCGACCGTCAGCACCACCGGATGCAGATAGACCTGACTGCCCGCCTGTTGCATGACCAGCACGCCAATGATGGACAGGATCAACAAAGCGCTGGTCACCACGCCATCCACGATGCGTTCGACCACCACGGTGGCGAGCACGCCCGTCATGCGCACGCCCTCGCTGCGGGCGATCATATACGGACGCACCAGATCGCCCAGGCGGAAAGGCAGAACCATCAAGGCGAAACATCCCACGGAGCCCGCGACGAAACAGTTCTTCATGGTCACGCCGCCCATGGGCTGCAACAACAGGCGGATGCGCATGACCCGGTACCAGTGGATGATCTGGCCCATCAGAACGAAAACGATCAGCGCGCCCAGGCTGATGCTGTTCAGCCCATGCCAGAATTCCCCCCAATGGATGCCGCGCATCGCCAGCCAGGCGAAGAGCACGGTGACCGCGATGGTCGCCAGGCCAAGCATCCATTTGCCGCGGG
>JAJVIH010000005.1 GCA_022072125.1 Myxococcota bacterium
AATTGATTCCTCCAGGACTCAACCCTGTTCCTGGGCCTGGGCTTCCAGCACGAGAACGGGATCCAAGCCTTCCACCGGATCCGCCAGAAGTGAATGATACAGCCCGTCGTAATCCACGCGCAGCGGATTGTGCGGTCGGCGGCCAAACCATCGCTGCAGGAAGCCTTCGTTGCGGCCCAGACGATCCTTGAGGCGCCGCGACACCGGCAACAGCATTTCCGACGCCTGATACCGCCACGGCGACCACTCGGAAACCGCCGAGGAGCCGTCCGCCGAGGGATTCAACTCGTGTTGTTTGAGAAATCCGCGCTCCACCGCCCACGCCGCCAGCGCGAAGGGCAGCCGCTTGAGTAGAAACGACGCGGCGTCCTCCAGCCGTTCATTCTCCTTCTGCGAGGCGAAGCGGTATCCGCCCCGGTGATACAGCAGGGCCAGATGGAAGCGTTCGGGCGCGGTCAACAAGCCGTCAAACCCCGTGCGCTCGCACATGATCATCAGGATGTTGTGGATGGCGCGGCCCAAACCGGTTCCCGGGTGTTTTTGGCCGGGCAGGCGCGGGTGTTCGCGGGAGAAGCAGGCCCGCGGATTCTGCATGGACAGCCAGTTGATGATCATCATGTCGAACAACTCCTGATCACCGGCGTCATTTTCGACGGGCGCGCGCATACGGCACAGGTGAATGCGCAGGTCCATGACGCGGTGCTCGTCATCCGGTTGACCGCCCAGCAGCAACTCCAGGCGCTGATGATAGGGGTCTTCGCGGCTGACCCGGAGTTCGATATCGCCCAGACCCTGCGCGACCAGGCGATCATGGAGTCCATAGGCTTTCAGGCCGAGTTTGAGGCCATCCTCCGTGTAGAAGTTCAGGAAGCGGGAGTCGGATACGCTGTTCAGATCGCCGGCGCGCAGGTCCATATCCGCCATGGACAGCGGGCGATCGGGATTGACGCCGGTGAGTTCGAGCACGCTCAGCCGGTTGGCGATGCGCCGGTAGTGGGGGTCCACGGACATGGGCGCATTATACCGGATGGAGCCTGTCCGGTCATGGAGCCATCATCGTCCCGCATGAACCCATATCGCCGGGGGCGGACAGACGGGGCGGGGGATCCGCCGGTGATGAAACCGGGGAATACCGGTTGGGATTAGCGCGGCGCGGCGCGGTGCGGTACACATCCCCCCAGGTCTTCCGGACCCGGAATCCGGGTCTCCGGAATCCAGGCTCCAGACCACCGCGCAGGCAACACACATGAAGATCATCAGGACCGTTCGCGCCATGCAGAAATGGGCCCTGGCCCAACGCCAGGCGGGTCTGACCATAGGCTTTGTTCCCACCATGGGCGCCCTGCACGAAGGCCATATTTCCCTGACCAGGATCGCGCGCAGGCGCGCGGACCTGGTTGTGGCTTCCATCTTCGTCAATCCCAAACAGTTTGGGCCGCGGGAAGACTTTTCAAAATATCCCCGCGCTGAAAAGCAGGACGCAAGAATGCTCAAGGCCGCCGGCGTGGATGTACTGTTTCTGCCCTCCGTGGATGAAGTCTATCCCGGAGGGCACGCCACGTCCGTGAATGTCGAGGGACTGACCAGCGGGCTGTGCGGCCCCTTCCGGCCCAGCCATTTCCAGGGCGTGGCCACCGTGGTCGCCAAACTGTTCAACATGGTGTCGCCCGATGTGGCGGTGTTTGGCGAGAAGGATTTTCAGCAACTGGCGGTGATCCGGCGCATGACCGCCGATCTCAATTTCCCCATCCGCATCGTGGGCGGCCCCACCCTGCGCGACGCCGACGGCCTGGCCATGTCCTCGCGCAACCGCTACCTCGGCGCGGAGGAGCGTCATCGCGCGTTGGCGATCCCGCGGGCGCTGTTTGAAGCGCGCGAGCGCGCGGCGGCGGGTGTGACGGATGTCCCCACGCTGCGGGATGGCGTGATCCAGCGCCTGGGCCAGGCAGGTCTCAAAGTCCAGTACGTGGAATTTGTGGACCCTGAATCGCTGCGGCCGGCGGACAAGGTGCATGGCCCCACCCAACTGGCGGCGGCGGCTTTCTGCGGCGACACCCGCCTGATTGACAACCTGCGGATTGATCCACCCCGCCGCAAGAAGAACCGATGAGCGAAGGAAGGAAAATCATCGCCAGCAACCGCAAGGTGTATTTCAACTACGCGGTCGAGGAGACCTTTGAAGCCGGCGTGGTGCTGACCGGTTCCGAGGTCAAGTCCATCCGCGCGGGCAGCGTGCAACTGGCGGACTGCCACGCCTTGGAGCGCGGCGGCGAAATCTGGGTCTACGGCGTCAACATCGCCACGTATCCCAACGCGGGCCCGTACAACAACCACACGCCAGACCGGCCCCGCAAGCTGCTTTTGCACAAGCGCGAAATAGATAAGCTGGTGGGCCTCGTGGCCGCCGCCGGCAAGACCATCATTCCGCTGTCCATGTACTTCAAGGATGGCCGCGTGAAGCTGGAGATCGCCGTGTGCAAGCACAAGAAGCTGCACGACAAGCGGGCGGCCATCAAGGAGCGCATGGATTCCCGCGAAATGGCGCGCGCCCGCAAAATCGGACGCTGATCCGGGCGGACCGGGAGTTTTGCCGCCCTTCCCCCCAATACGGCGGACGTCCGGCATTCCAGTTGAGTTGGAAACGGGCTTCCCCGCACGCTTTCAGGCGCGGATGATGACAGACGGCGGGCTATCCGCTGGGGTTCTGCGGAACGCAACCAAGCCCCGCCCTTTCCGCGCAGGGTATTAACTGATCTTCTTTTTGAGTTTGGAGAAGAGGCCGCCGCCCTTGGTTTCCGCCATCGGCGCTGTCTCGGGAATTTCCTCGAAGGTCAGGGGTGCGCTCTCCTTGCGGATGCGGGTCAGCAGTTCAACCGCTTCCGTCATGTCTGGACGCAACTGCACCGCGATCTCCAGGTGCTGGATGGCTTCCTCGTCGCGCGCGTACATCCTGTACACCTCGGCCAGCAGGTAATGGGCGCGCGCTTCCGTCTGGTTGTGTTCCAGTACGTGTTTGAGGGTCAGTTCGGTATCGAACATCAGATGGTCGCGCTCGTCATGCGGCCCCATCTTCTCCATCATGCGCACCTGCACGGTCGCCAGGCCCAGGTTGTATTCATTGTGGGTGGGCAAAAACTCCAGAGCGCGCTTGATGGATACAAAAGCCTCCTCCAGGTTGCCCTTGCGCAGCATGTAATCGCCCTTCTGGAACGCAATCTCGGCGAGGCTTTCCTCCTGGGTGATGCGCGGCTTTTGCGGGGCCATGGCGGCGGCCTGGGCGGCGCGGATTTTCTCCACCAGTTCGACCCGTTTTTTGGGATCAATCAGGACCGCATACGCTTCGTTGACCCGGGTGAAGATGCGGTTGACCTTCTGCTGCACGTCGGGCGCGGCCCTGCCAATGCGATCGGGATGGAAAATTTTGGCCAGCGTGAAATAGGCCTTTTTGATCTCGGCCTCGGTCGCATCCACGGGGACTTCCATCACATCGAAATAATGGGATGTGTCGAGGTCCGCCATCTTCTCGTCAATCAGCTTGGCGAGATCTTCCGGCGTCTGGGAAGGTTGCCCCGCGCCGGGATCAGTCACCGCGGGCATGGACCGCGTCAACACCCGCTTGACGGGCGTGGTTCCCGGACGCGCCGTCCCGGGGGCGGCGGGCAGGGTTCCGCTGGCGTGACGCGCGGCCGGAGCGGCGGAGCCGGTCTGCTCCCGCGCGGGCGGACTGATGTTGGGGTTGGTCCCGGGCGTGACCGCGGGCATCACCGGGTTGGAAATGCGCACCTGGTTGGGCTGCGCGCGGGACATATTGGTCTGGGAAACCGGATGCGCCGGCGCCCCGGGCGGTTGCGGAACCCAAGGCGCCACATAGGGTTGAACCCCCGGCGTGGCGGGCCGGGGGGGCGGCGGATTTCCTCCCAAATTGGGCAGAGGCGGCGGAGGAGGCATGGAGGCATGCGCCCCAGCCGGAAGGGGAGGGGGAACCGGCGGGAAACTCGAACTGGATGGCGCTGGCGGATCCATGTTCAGCCATGGAGCGTCGCCAATGGGCCCCAGATCGGGGATATCTCCCGCTTCGTGGTGCATTGGCGCGGGTTTGGGCGGCAAGGCCGCCATGGATTGGGCGGTGGAGCCCACGGCGCCGGCGTCCGTCACCAGGGATGCCGAGAGCAGGAATCCGAACAGCAGGGTCGCTTCAGCGCGGTTCAGGCCGGAACTGGCGGCGAACTGCTCCAGGGTCATGGGTTTTTCGAGCTTCCGGGCCGCGGTGAATTCCGCCTTGTCCAGCGGCAGGCTGCTTTCCTGGAGATCGTAATCCCCGGACAACTGATACGCATGATCGTCCGCATGCCGGAGGATCAATTCGGTTTTTTGCGCGTTTTTTATTCCGTTGTACAGCAGGGGCATGAAATCCACCCGCACCGGCTCCAACGGGAACGGCGGTTCCGCGGTGAGTTCAAAATGAAAATTGCCCCGGGTCAGGTAAAACAGGCGGTTCAACCGGCGGCGATGCTGGGTCTCCAGCGCCTTGGCGATGTCCAGTTCGGTCACCAGTTTCATGTCCTTGAGAACATCGCCCTGGCGTTTTTTGCTTTTGACCATCTCGATGAGCGACTTGTTGTACTGGTCCTCATTGATCAGGTTCATTTCCAGCAGGATGCGCCCCAGGGGCTCCATGATCTTGCTGCTTTTGATGAAAACCGGATCGCCGCTCTGGAAAACCACGCCGGTTTTCTCATCGTCGGTGACAATATGAAGAACCCCCGTGGCGAGATTCCGGTTCAGCCGGGCGAATACAATTCCGATGTAGGTGTCGGAAAGGTCTCCCCGTAAGTACAGATTATCGCTGCCACTCATAAGTCCCTCGCGCCCGCCTCCAGTCGCCGCGTGGCACGACTGGATGGCCCTGCGCGATCCCCCTATTCAATGCATATGCCAAGACCTGTTCGCCCGAAGTCAGGCGAACCAACTGGCGGGTGTATTCTACCGGGACGCGCTCGTATTTATCCAACAATATCAATCGGCGCGTGTCAATTTCGTACACTTCACCCCGGACCCCCGTCCTTCCCATCCGGACCAGACCTGGATATCTGCCCAGGTTGACGAGCGAATAGAGGGCAAGGGTCTGCCGCCGTCCCAGACAGCGGCAGCCCTTCAGGTAGTGGTTGGCGGGTTCCCGCCGGAGCAGCGTTCCGTATACAAAGAAACGCAAGGCATGCCTCATTCGCGCCTGCGCGGACGGCGGCGCAACGCCATCCACAAACCGGCCATCACCACCATCGCCACGGTGAATGGAGCGCCATCATGCGGGCCTTGCTCGGGCAGGGCGCACGAGCAGCCCGGCGACTGAATGCGGGCCAGCGACTTGCCATTGCCCACGCCCACGCGCAACGCCATGGTCAGGGCGCCGGTTCCCGTTCCCGTCAGTGCGGTGTTCTCGCAGCCGGAGATGAGCGGAATGGTCAGGTCCACCTCGGACTGGCCCACCAGATCCACTGTCGTTTCGCCGCGATAGATCACGCGGCCGCGATTATCAATCGCCTCGATGGTGAAGGTGCGGGCCGGGCCGGAAGTGATCTCGACCTCGATCTCCTCTTCATCCGCCTGGAAGGTCACCACCGCCGCCGGATTGATGTCCGGAGCGGAGACCGTCATGCGGTAACTGACCACCTTGATCGGGTTGCAAATCTCCGCCGTGACGTTGAGGGTGACCGGGGCCTCGTTGGACTGGCCGCCCTTGTCATCCCGCACCACCAGCGCGAACTGGAAGAGCGAACTGTCCTCGATTTGCGGCACGGTGAAGACCGGCGCGGAAGCCGAGCCATCCGACAACAGAACTCCCGGTCCAGACACCTGCGTCCACTGGTAGGTCAGCGGATCGTTGTTGGGATCGGAAGACCCGGCGCTGCTCAACTCCACCACGTCGCCTTCGCGGATGACCGGGTCGCCCTCGATGACGCTGCTCACCTTGTTCAACGCAGCCACGGCGACCGGCGGCTCGTTGATGTTGTTGGCGACGTTCAGGGTGACATCCACGGGAAGGGAGTTGGTCTTGCCGTCGTTCACCACCAGGCGGAAACCGTAGGACTTCGGGGCGGTCACCGTGGGAGCGGTGAAGGTGATGACAGAGGTGTTGGACAGGCTCACCCCCAGCGCGTCGCCGGACACCTGCGCCCAGATGAACTCCAGCTTGTCTCCATCGGCGTCGCTGGAGCGGGAGGCGTCCAGCGTGACCGTGGCGCCCTCGTTGAAGGTCTGGCCGGAGATATCCACCACATCCGCCACGGGGGCGTTGTTGGGGAGATTGGCGACGGTGACCTGGACGGTATCCGGAGCGGAATCCACCAAACCATCGTTCACGATCAACTGGAATTGCAGCGTCTCGGAGCCTGGCTGAACGCGCGGGGCGGTGAACGTGGGGTTCTCGGGAACCTCGGCGTTCAGGGTGACGGTGGGTCCGCCGGTCTGGGTCCACCTGTAGGTCAGCGGGTTGTTGTCTGGATCGGAAGACTGCGTACCGTTCAGCACCACATCGTCGCCCTCGGAGACCTGCAGATCGGCGCCCGCGTTGGCGACCGGCGCGCGGTTGGGTTTGTCGGTGACGGTGATGTCCACGGTCGAGGGGTCGGATTTGGATCCCGAGTTGTCCTCGACCACCAGTTCAAACCGCAGCACGGTATCCGCGGTGACCTGCGGCGCGGTGAACGTGGCGCGGGTCGCGTTGGCGCCGGTCAGATTGACGGAGGTTCCGGCAATCTGGCGCCAGGCGAAATTGAGCCGATCCCCATCGGGATCATTCGACAGCGAGCCATCGAGAGTGACCGCGAGGCCTTCTTCAATGGTTTGCGGCGGGCCGGCGTTGGCGACGGGTTTGATATTGACCTGACGGAAGGTGACCTTCACCGTATCCGGCAGGGAGTCTTCCTTGCCGTCGTTGACCACCACCTGGAAGATGGCTTCCTCATCCTTGTTGACCGCCGGCGCCCTCAGGGTCGGCCTGGCCGATGTGGGATCGCTCACCACGGTGGCCGGTCCGCTGAGTTGCAGCCAGGCATAGCTGAGGGTTTCGCCGTCGTCGTCCTTCGACAGGCTGGCGTCAAGCTGGAAGTCCTTGCCTTCGTCCACGGCGAAGTCCTCGCCGGCGTTGGCGATGGGCTTCCGGTTCTTGGTGTCGCGCACAACCACCGTGACCGTCTTCTTCACGCTGGCCTCGCCGTCGGACAGGGTCACCTCGAACCGCAGCGACTGATTGCCGACGATCGGCATCGGCGACACGAAACTGGCGGAGGAGGCGCTTGGCGCGCTCAAAGTGACCGGCGATCCGCTGATCTGCGTCCATTGGAAGGACAAGGTGTCGCCATTGGGATCGCTTCCCGATGACGTCAGGAAGGCCACCTCGCCCTCTTCCGCATCCACTGTATCTGGCGCGGTCAACACCGGCGGCAGGTTCAGCAGGGTCACGCTGGCGGACTTGCTTTCGCTCGCGCCAACCACCGTGACATTGGCGCTGCCGCGGCGGGTCCCCGCCACGAGGGTGACCGACATATTGCCGCTGTTGGCGACAGGTGTTCCCTGAACCGTCAGGCGGCTGTCCTGCACCTGCACCGTGATGGCGGTTCCATTGGCCACCGTGTTGCCAAAGGCGTCGCGGATATTCTGGGCGCTCAACACCACGGTGCTGGTTCCGTCCGCGTTGACGGTATTGGGATTGACGGCGACCGATCCGATGAGCGCGGGCGGCCCGGGAATCCACGTGACCGTCGTGGTGGCCGAGGCTTCGCCCGGTTCATCCACCACGGCGTTGACGACGGACTGGCCGGTCACGTTCGGGGAACGGACCGTAAAGCTGATGGCGCCGCCCGAGGTCGCCACCTGAACGCCCGGCGTTCCCGGACTGGCGTCGGCGGTGGTGATCAGACCCGTGGAAGCGGTGACCGTCAGCAGTTTGCCGTCGGGAACCGGGTTGCTGTTCTTGTCGCGCACCGGACCGGAGATCGTGCTGACGGCCGTGCCGTTGGCGATCACCGAGGCCGGATTCGGCGTGAGGACGATGGTTCCGAAGGGTTCGCCCACGGGCACCACGTTGCGGATGGTCACCGTCACGTCATCCGGGTCGGAGAACAGACCTCCGGCGTCGCGGACCACCAGACGGAAGACCGCGCTGGAGTCGGCGCGAATCACGGCGGGCGCGGTGAAGCCTGGGTTGCTGATGGCGTTGTCGCTCAATGAAATCGGCTGTCCCGCGATCTGGGTCCACTGGAAGGTGACCGCCTGGCCGTTGACGTCGTTGCCGGAGCCGGTGAGGGAGGCCAGCGTGCGTTCATCCACCGCGAAATCAGAACCCGCGTTGGCGGCGGGCTTGACGTTGGCGAAGTCCACCGTGGTCTGGCCGGCCGCGTTGCCCAGCACCGACATGGCGTCTACCGTGGCGGTGACGATCTGGGTCGAGGACTTCAGCGTGAAGCTGATGACGCCCGCCGTGGTTTTGACCTGAATGCCCGGATGCCCCAGGTCTTCATCCGGCGTGGTGATGGTCCCGCTGGTGGCGGAGACCGTGATCAGGGTTCCATCCGGAACGATTCCGGTTCCAATGCGCTGGATGGCGGTGCTGGTGATGGTGGTGGTGGAAACCCCATCCGCCGGAATGATCGCGGGAACCGCGGTCAGGATGAAGGGTCCCGCCGGCGTGTCGGCGGGCACGCAGGCCGTCATCAGGCAGTTGTAGCCGGGCAGGCACTCGGTGTCGCTGACGCAGGCCGCGCCGCAGTTGGGTCCGTTACATGCATAGGGGGAGCACTGCACGGTTCCCTGGCTGAGGCAGAGTCCGGCGCCGTCGCACTGGTGGGCGTTGTCCACCGTGCCGCCGGTGCAGGATTGCGCCAGACATTCGGTTCCGGCGGCGTACAGGCGGCAGGCGCCCGCGCCATTGCACATGCCGTCTTGCTGGCAGGAGGCGGCGCCGTCGTCCAGGCATTCGTTGTCTGGGTCGGTTCCATTCTGGACAGGGGCGCACAAGCCGTTGGCGGCGCCGTTCTTGGCCAGCGAGCAGGCTTCGCAGAGACCGCCGCAGGCGCTGTCGCAGCAGAAACCGTCGGCGCAGGAATTGCTCTGGCACTCGTTGGCGCCGGTGCAGACCATGCCCTGGGCCTTCTTCGGCTGGCAGGCATTGGCGCCGTCGCAGTAATAACCGCTGACGCAATCGCTGTCGTCCACGCACGAGTTCGCGCACGCCGCCGATCCCGGGGCGCCCGTGCATTTGTACGGATAGCAGGACTGCACACCCATATCATCACAGACGCCGCTTCCGCTGCAGGTATCCGGAACATTCAGAATCTCGTTTTCGGCGCCCATGCAAGAACTCTGCAGGCACTCCACGCCGCTGGCGTACAGTTCGCAGGTCCGCGCGCCCGAGCAGGAGCCGTTCTTCATGCATGACGCCGGGCCGTCGTCGAGACATTCGTTGTCCGGATCGTTTCCGCCGGGAACGGGGGCGCAAAGCCCATCCGCGGCGCCATTCCTTGCGAGCGAGCAGGCTTCGCACAGGCCGTTGCAGGCGGTGTCGCAACAGAACCCATCGGCGCAGAAATTGCTCCCGCACTGGGAGTCGCCGGCGCACGCCATGCCCTGGGCCTTCTTCGGCTGGCAGGTGTTCGCGCCGTCGCAATAATGCGTGCTCACGCAGTCCGTATCGGAGACGCAGGTGTTGGCGCAGGCGGCGGAGCCCGGCGCGCCCGTACACTTGTACGGCGCGCATGAGGTGGTGTTGTTGTCCACGCAGGTTCCCAAGCCGTTGCACTGATCGGCGTTGACCAGGGTTTCGTTCTCCACGCCCGTGCAGGAGTTCTGCTGGCAGACAACGCCGTTGGCGTACAGGCGGCAGGCGCCCGCGCCGTTGCACATGCCATCCCGCTGGCAGGATGGCGCGCCGTCGTCGGTGCATTCCGCATCGGGGTCGGAGCCGGTCAGAACGGGAGCGCACTGGCCATCCGGAGAGCCCGTCTTGGCCGCCAGGCAGGCTTTGCACAAACCGCCGCATGCGCTGTCGCAGCACACGCCATCGGTGCAGAAGTTGCTCTGGCACTGGTTGCCTGCCGTGCACGCCACGCCCTGGGCCTTCTTCGGCTGGCAGGTGTTCGCGCCGTCGCAATAATGCGTGCTCACGCAGTCCGTATCGGAGGCGCAGGTGTTGGCGCAGGCGGCGGAGCCCGGCGCGCCCGTACACTTGTACGGCGCGCACGAGGTGGTGGCGTTGTCCACGCAGGTTCCCGAACCGTTGCACTGGTCGGTGTTGACCAGGGTCTCGTTTTCCGCACCCGTGCAGGAGTTTTGCTGGCAGACAACGCCGTTGGCGTACAGGCGGCAGGCGCCCGCGCCGTTGCACATACCGTCCTGCTGGCAGGAGGCGGCGCCGTCGTCCGTGCATTCGTTGTCCGGGTCGGAGCCGAAGGTGACCGCGCGGCAATTGCCGTCGGCGACGCCGGTCTTGGCGGCGGTACACGCCTGGCAGAGACCGCCGCATCCGTTTTCACAACACACGCCATCCGTGCAGAAGTTGCTCTGGCACTGGTTGGCGGCGGCGCAGGTGTCGCCCAGCAGCTTCTTGGGAACGCAGGCGTTCGAGCCGTTGCAATAATGGGTGCTCCGGCAATCGGCGTCGCTCGTGCAGGAGTTCAGGCACGCGGCGGAACCGGGAACGCCGGCGCAGCGGTAAGGAGAGCAATCCACCGTGCCCTGGTCGGAACACGCGCCAGCCCCGTCACAGATATCGGTGGAGTTAAGGATGTGGTTCTCGCCGCCGGTGCAGGAGTTCTGCAGGCAGGCCGTGCCGTTGGCGTACAGGCGGCACGAGCGCGAACCGGAACAGAAGCCATCCTTCATGCAGGAAGCCGTTCCATCGTCCACACATTCCGCGTCGGGGTCCTGTCCGGATGGCACGGCGGCGCATTGACCATTTGGAGCGCCGGATTTGGCCATGGAGCAGGCCTCGCAGAGGCCGTTGCAGACCGAGTTGCAGCAGAAACCATCGGTGCAGAAGCTGCTGAAGCACTCGTTGTTGGCGAGGCAGACATCGCCGTCCACCTTCTTAGGCTGGCAGGTGCTCGCGCCGTCGCAGAAGTAGCCGCTGACGCAATCGGAGTCCGACGTGCAAGCGGACAGGCAGGACGCCGCTCCCGGGGCCCCGGTACACTTGAAGGGCGCGCACAGCACCTGGCCCATGTCGGTGCAGAAACCGGAGCCATCGCACATATCCGCCGCATTCAACAGTTCGTTTTCGGAACCAGCGCAGGAGTTCTGCACGCACTCGGTTCCATTGGCGTACAGGCGGCAGGAGCCCGCGCCGTCACACGCGCCGTCCTGCTGGCAGGAGGAGGCTCCGTCATCCGAACATTCGCTGTCCGGGTCCTGGCCCGTGGCGATGGCGGAGCATTGACCGTCCGCCACGCCGTTTTTGGCGTAAGAGCAGGCTTTGCACAAACCGCCGCACGCGCTGTCGCAGCACACGCCATCGGTGCAGAAGTTGCTCTGGCATTGGTTGGCGGCGGCGCACGCCACGCCCTGGGCCTTCTTCGGCTGGCAGGTGTTCGCGCCGTCGCAATAATGCGTGCTCACGCAGTCCGTATCGGAGACGCAGGTGTTGGCGCAGGAGGCGGAACCCGGAGCGCCCGTACACTTGTACGGCGCGCACGAGGTGGTGGAGTTGTCCACGCAGGTTCCCAGGCCGTTGCACTGATCGGCGTTGACCAGGGTTTCGTTCTCCACGCCCGTGCAGGAGTTCTGCTGGCAGACAACGCCGTTGGCGTACAGGCGGCAGGCGCCCGCGCCGTTGCACATGCCGTCCCGCTGGCAGGAGGAAGCGCCGTCGTCGGTGCATTCCGCATCGGGATCGGAGCCGGTCAGAACGGGAGCGCACTGGCCATCCGGAGAGCCGGTCTTGGCCAGCACACAGGCTTTGCACAAACCGCCGCACGCACTGTCGCAGCACACGCCATCGGTGCAGAAGCTGCTTTGGCACTCGTTACCCAATGAACACACCACGCCCTGGGCCTTCTTCGGCTGGCAGGTGTTCGCGCCGTCGCAGTAATAACCGCTGACGCAATCGCTGTCGTCCACGCACGAGTTCGCGCACGCCGCCGATCCCGGGGCGCCCGTGCATTTGTACGGCGCGCACGAGGTGGTGTTGTTGTCCACGCAGGTTCCCGAACCGTTGCACTGGTCGGTGTTGACCAGGGTCTCGTTTTCCGCGCCCGTGCAGGAGTTCTGCTGGCAGATCGTTCCGTTGGCGTACATCCGGCAGGAACCGGCGCCATCGCAGTAGCCGTCATTGGCGCAGGAGGCGGCGCCTTGGTCCACGCATTCCGAATCGGGGTCCTGTCCGGATGGCACGGCGGCGCATTGACCATTTGGAGCGCCGGATTTGGCCATGGAGCAGGCCTCGCAGAAGCCGTTGCAGGGGCTGTCGCAGCAGAAACCGTCGGCGCAGGAATTGCTCTGGCACTCGTTACCCAACGAACACGCCACGCCCTGGGCCTTCTTCGGCTGGCAGATGTTCGCGCCGTCGCAATAATGCGAGCTCACGCAATCCGAATCCAAAACGCAGGTGCTCGCGCAAGACGCGGATCCCGGCGCACCCGTGCATTTGAACGGCGCGCACGAGGTGGTGGAGTTGTCCATACAGGTTCCGGAACCGTTGCAGGTATCGGCGTTGACCAGCGTTTCGTTCTGCGCGCCGGTGCAGGAGTTCTGCACGCATTCAACGCCGTTGGCGTACAGGCGGCAGGCGCCCCCGCCGTTGCAGAAGCCATCCCGCAGGCAGGAGGCGGCGCCGTCGTCCGCGCATTCCGAATCGGGGTCTTGTCCGGTAGGCACGGCGGCGCATTGACCATTTGGAGCGCCGGTCTTGACGGCCGAACAGGCTTCGCAGAGGCCGTTACAGGCCAGGTCGCAGCAGAAACCATCCACGCAGTTGCCGCTGGTGCATTCGGCTCCGGAGGCGCAAACCGCCCCATTCGATTGTTTGGGGTCGCAGGAGCCTCCGTTACAATAGTGTGTGGACACACAATGGGCGTCAACGGTGCAAATCGTCCGGCAACCCGCGGCGCCGGGGGATCCTTCGCAAATATACGGCCCGCACTCCTCGACGGGTACGGATTGGCAACTGAAAACCTCCCCAGGCTGGCAGGTATACGCCGGCTGGAAGGTATCGCTGTCCACGCAATAGTTCTGCGTGCATTCGGTGCCCGCCGCATAAATACGGCAATTGCGGGAGCCATTGCAGGAACCATCGGTGCTGCAGGCGGAAGGACCCTGATCCGTACATTCGCTGTCCGGGTCCTGGCCATCGGGCACGGCCTGGCACTGACCATCGGGCTGACCGGTTATCGCGTTGACGCAGGCCTCGCAGGTATTGTCGCAGGCCGCATTGCAGCATACGCCGTCGGCGCAGTGGTTGCTCAGGCACTGGGGATCCGCGGAACAAGCCGCCGCAAGGGGCTTGCGCCAGAAACATCTCGCGTCTCCATCCTTGCAATATTCGTTGATGGTCCACAAAACGGTCTGGGTCTGGTCAATCGGACCTTCCTCGCCATTACCGCCGCTGACCACCGCCCGGTTGTGGGGCGCCCCTATGTATGCGGCGGACATATTGCGCAGGGCCACGGCGTTGGAAACCCCGCCATGTGTTTGCCACTGGTTTCCAAGGGGATCGTAAGAATGAATATCGCTGGTCAGGCTATCGCCAATCGCCAAGCCGCCGTACACGTCAAACCGGTTGCGGGATTCATTCCACCAATAAACCGCCGCGCCGGTTGGAGGGGGCCTTCCTCCCGGATTCAGATTGGTCCATGTCGCCGTGCCTGCATCGTATCTCCACGTATCATCCAGGTAGTTGGTTCCCTCTCTGCCGCCAAACAGCAAGACGGCATTAAACGCCGGAGAATAAACCATGGCGTGTTCGCGGCGCTGGGTGCCTGGGAATATGTCAAAGGTGATTGACTGGTCGAGAACATTGTACTTGATGATCTGGGCGGAGTCGGCTGGGACCATGGTTTCCCCACCCAGGATCATCAGGTAGCAGGAATCGAACTTGGCCATCTTTGCATGCGCAACCGCGACGCCTCCGGCGTTGGCCACTTGCAGGGACCATTCGCCCGCCACCGGATCAAACTTCCAGATGTCGTTGAGATTTGAACTGCCATCCGTGCCGCCGTACATGTAGATGCCCGCATTACAGCTATCCATGTAGGTCATGGCGTGCCCAAACCGCGCGGTGGGCTTTACGGAAGGATTCAGCAGCGTCCACTGGTTGGTGACAGGGTTATATTCATAGGTGTCATTCGTGGGTCCGTCGTTGTCTCCGCCAAAATAATAGGCCTTACCAGTGGAGGGGGCATAGGCCATCGCGGCGTACACCGCGTTGGCGGGATAAAGCGCGGGAGACTGGTTCTGGATCACATACGGACCTGCACATTGCTCATCGGTTGAGCAAATGAATCCGGAGGCGCAGACACCATTGCCGCAGAAGCTGGAGGAGCACTCGGAGTTCACGATGCAGGCTTGCCCATTCGGACGGGGAGGAACACATACGCCTCCGTCGCAAAAATATGGCGGCGCACAGTGGGAGGGCATGGAACAGGTCGTGCGGCAGCTCCCGGCTTCGCAGGAATAACCTGAACACATCGCCGGGGTGATGTTATTGTCAACTTGCTCGTCGCAGTCGTCATCCAGGCCGTTGCACGATTCGCCAACCGGGGCGTAACAGGAGCCGGAGCCATTACAACTCCCGCAGACGCCCGAACCGAAACACTCGTTTTTCGGATCGAGTCCCGGGGCGGCGGCGGCGCAAGAACCGCCGCCATTGCATACGGAACACATGGGGCACTCGGAATCGGGATCGGTATTGGTAAGAATATCGGCGCACACGCCGTCGGTCCCGCCGGTTTTGGCGGCGGAACAGGCCTGGCAACTTCCCGTGCAGATGGTGTTGCAGCAAACTCCATCCACGCAATTGCCGGAGGCGCATTCAGTTCCTATCGTGCAGGACGCTCCATCGGCCTGCTGAGCCACGCACTGATTGGAGCCGTTGCAGTAGTTGCCCGGCGTGCAGTCGGCAAGGGTGGAGCAAGCCGTCAAACAACTGCCGCCGCCGCCGCACCGGAAAGGGGTGCAATCCGTCTGGCTTGGATTGCCGCAATCACCCGCGCCATCGCAAAAGGCCGTGCTATTCGCGAATTCGTTGTTCACACCGCTGCAGAAGGGATTGGCGCACTGGGTGGCGGGGCCATATTTGCGGCACTGCCCCGAACCGTTGCACATGCCGTCGTCTCCGCACGAAGTAGGCGGCGAACTGGCGCAGTCATTGTGCGGATCGGTGTTATCGTATGCGGGCGCGCAGGTTCCGTTGGCCCCCCCAGTCAATGCGTTGGCGCAGGCCAGGCAGGGCTGGTTGCATGCGCTTTCGCAGCAGAAACCATCCACGCAAAAACCGTTGTTGCACTGGGCGCCGGTGACGCACGCATTGCCTTGTGTGCGCCCCATCACGAAAGCATAATCGCCGGTTCCCGCCAGATTACCCGGGTCATAATAATAACGGCTTTTGCTGGCGCGGGGATCCAGGTGCAATGGGTGAATGACCTGGGCCCTCCAATAAATAGACGGGAAAGGCGACGCTTCGAAGAGGGGGAACGTGCTGAAGCTCTGGGGCAACGACAACGGGACATTATTCGCTCCGCCGTTGGCGTCAACGCCCACGGGAATGAAGGGGCTCATGACCAGCCGGGCGCCGGGCGTCCAATAACCGCCATCAATGGCGTTGAATCCGGGAAATCTCAGGTTGAAGCCGCTCGTCAGTTGATTGATCGAACCTGGCGGCATGGGAACGCCAATGTTTTTCATTTGCGTGAAACGCCAGGCCCGGCCTTTACCGCCGCCGTGGTAAATCGTCACCGCGCCTTCGTAGTTGTTGCCATTGGTGTAGGTGGGGGCGCCCACCACGAAATCGGAAAATCCATCGCCGTTGGCGTCGCCGACGCCGGCGATTCCGCTGCCAAACTCCGTGGGAGGAGTAGGACCCGTATAGGTCAGCAGGGTCTGGTTCGACGGTCCGGACGGAGAACCATACATCACATAGACAAGACCATCATTGGATGAATAAAACGGCGTGCCAAAGGCGAAATCATTGAAGCCGTCGCCGTTGATGTCGCCGATGGGAGCGGCGCTATGCCCCATTTGGTTGCCTGCGCCGCCAAAGCTCCAGTCATCGGTGGTGTCAATCGCCGCGCCGCCCTTGTACCAGCGGACCACGCCATCGTTGCTGTTATAACCAGAGGCTGTAATGATGAAATCGTTGAAGCCATCGCCATCCGTGTCGCCGACGCCAGTGATGGTAACTTTGGAGCCGGCGAGTCCGAAACTGGAATTGATGGTGGCGGCGGGAACTGTCGAGGGGAGTTGGCCGGTCCCCACATCGTTCCGGCCTTCGTAAATGGTGACGGTCCCGCCGGTTTGCCGGCTCCCCACCGCGATATCGCCGTAACCGTCGCCGTTGATGTCGCCCAAATATCCGACCGCCATGCCCAAATTGACCTCGGCGTCTCCCATGACTTCCCAACCGGAGAACACCAGCGGATTGACGCCGGGCGACCCGGTGAAGAGAAGGGCCTTGCCATTTCCAGATGGATTGGGCTGCCCAATCAACAAATCGCCAAAACCATCCCGGTTGATATCTCCGATAGAGGCGATCGAGGCGCCAAAATGACTGACGGCGGGACCGGACAACGTATCGTTGGGAGTGGCCGGCAGGCCGCTCGCCCCGGTGCTGATATAAACATGCACATTGAAGGCATTGTTGCCGATGTCCACCTGGCTGATGGCGACATCGGAATACCCGTCGCCGTTGAAATCTCCGCCCGCGGCGGAAACGCCATACGCAAATCCGGAGGGCGCGGACGCCTGCCAGACGGGCGAACCCAACCCCGCGCCGCCGCCGTAAAACAGCCAAGCGTAGCCGGTATTGGCGTTGGGGTTGGTGAAAAGCGCGTCGTCGTAACCATCGCCATTGATATCGCCCACCCGGAAGGCGTTCTTTCCCATGGTGGTGTTATTGACATTGGGTTCGTATTGCCCGGTGGGTTGCAGCGGCGTTCCCAGGGGCCTGCCAAAAAACAACGACACACGGCCTTCCAGGGTCTGGCCGCCGGTGAAATTGGGCGAACCCACCACCACGTCGGCGAAACCGTCGCCATTGAAATCCCCCACCGCGGGCCGGTGACCAAACCGGTGCTGCCCGGAGCCCAGGATTTCCTGGCGGGCGCCGCTGCTGTCGTCAAGAAACAGGGGTGAAGCGAAAGGAGGGTTTGACCGCATCCGGTAAACATTCACCACGCCGTTCGCATTGTTATAGAAATCGTCGGAGACCACCACATCAGGCCAGCCGTCTCCGTCCACATCGCCCACATCCAGTTGATTGAAGGCCCCGGGATAAGGAGGGGACACCACCCGCGCCGGCGGGCCGCCGTAGCCATTGTTATCGGCGCCAGCCAGCCAGATTCTGATTTCCGTGTTTCCCGCATTCCAATCCGGCGAGGAGAAGATGATGTCCGTCCGCTTGTCGCCATCCAAATCCCCCACCTGACGGACAAATACTTCGCCGCTTGGAGAAGCAGGCACGATCAAAGGAGTGGCGTACGCCGTGGGCGGGGGGGTGGCCACTCCCTTGATATTGAAATATTTTCCCACGGACGGGGACCCGGCGATGAAGTCGCTCAAGCCATCCCGGTTGTAGTCGCCTGTCCACGCCACGGATTCGCCGAAGCGATCTCCGCTCACAAAACTCAAACTCGAACCCAGGATGGTCGCGGTGTTGGTCAACAGAGAACCCGTGTTTCCGTAAAACACCGTGACTTTACCCTTGTTGACATCAAATCCCGGCGAACCTGCGATAAAATCGGCGAACCCGTCGCCGTTGCTGTCGCCAATCCCTTCCACCACCCAGCCCAGGTTGTCGCTTCCTGTTCCGGTGACGGTGCGGGTGGGCGTGGGTGCGACTCCGCCGGGATTGCTGCCCAGGAACAGGTCCACCTGCCCGCCGTTGCTATTGAGAAACAACGAGCCTACCACCATGTCGCCCACGCCATCGTTATTGAAGTCGCCGATGCCGGCCACGTATGTGCCGTACTGGGCGGGGCCTGTGATGGTCTGGGTGGGGGTTGGGTCAAATCCGTTGGGATTGCCGTGGAAAACCAGCACCTTGGGAGGGCTGGCGTCCGGCATGCTCACGGCGAGGTCTCCAAAACCATCGCCATTCACATCGCCGATCGCATGGTTATGGTAACCCAGTTCAGCGGCGGCGATATTGGACTCATACAGCCAGGAGGGAGGGGTGATGACGGGGTCAATATGAATGGGGTACCGGGCGTCGCGATCATTCACGGCGATCACCACCGCGGAACGGGCGGGAGTCAGATCGCCCTTCGCGTTGACGCCGGTGGGCAGGGTTTCAACGGACATGCGGGCGTCCAGTTTCCGGCCTGCTCCGTCGAAGACCTTCAGTTCCGTGTATTGCAGCACATCGCGTTTACCGTCGGTGAATACAACGGTCTGCCCGCCCTGCTCCGCGCGGGCTTGCATGCCATTGAACATCACGGTGACTTTCAGGCCGCCATCACCCGCGGGTTTGTCATCCACATAAAAGCCATGCTCCAGGCCATCGGCCAGGTTGCGGAAGTATTCGCGCACGCCCGGACGCTGGATCTCAATCCGTCCATTGCATTCGCCCGAAAGACCTTTTGGATCACTGGCGCCGCAATCCGGACGAATCAGTTTGCCGGCCAACGCGCCGGAAACCGGGCCCGCGCGCCCCACCCCGCCCAAACCAATTTTCAGCTTCCAGGACTGTTCCACGGGACTGGTTTTTTTCCGGCCGGATTTTGAAGTTTCATAAGAGCGGACTTCCATCCCATCCGGGCTAATATTTCCCTGCAATCCACGGAAGGGATTCACTGCCTGATATCCGCCGCCCCGGTTTTCAATCCGCAGACGATCATGATTCAAACGTCCCGCGACGGATTGCATCCATGCCTGATTGACGGGGGGCTGGGTGGCGAGCGGCTTGCTGTCAAATACCGGATTAAAATTCCGCGATACGCCCGGTGCGGGCGCCGGAGCGGCCGGAGCGGCGGCGCCCGGAACAGGAGCGGAACCGGCTTTTTTAACGGGTGGTTCCTCGCCACACCCCGCCATAACCGCTGTTATCGCCGCCATCAAAACCGCAAACTGGAAATTGCGGCCACATGGAAGATTGCGGCCACATGAATGACCTATCCCCTGATTCTGCTTCATCGCTGCACCTGGCGTTACGGGCCGTGGTGGGAAATTGCCCGTCTTCCCCCCGGAACCTTTTTAGACTACATCTACCTAACATGATGGGGATGGTCTGTTCAACCAGCGGTGATGGATATCACACGTGACGGTTGTCACCTGACCGGGCGAGCACGGGGCGCCACATCATCCGTTCAGGTCAAGACGATGGAGGGACCGGAGTTTGCCTTGGCGCGGCGTGCATTTTCATCGAACGCAAAGCCGGCTGGCCCCCGGCATGCCTGGCCGCGGCGCCCGCGCGGGAGCGATCCGGTCAATCAGGAGTTCATGGGGCCCGCCGGCCCCGGCGCTTTCGCTGGCGGGGCGGATTCAGATGGTCTCTCCGGCGCCGCAACGCGGGAGGCGTCCATCCGCTCCGGAGAAGCAGCGGATGGAGGAGCGCTGGCGGATTTCCGGCGCGGACCGATGAGGAACACCCACGCCGCCTGAAACGCGATGATGGCCGCCCAGAACGCCAAAATGCGCGGCGCGGCGAAGGCCTGGCCGAATTTCGCCTGGTTGTACAGATTCTCCGCGACCAGCACGGCGCCGCAAACCAGAAATACGATGACATGGGCCTTGAGATTCGCCCTGGCGTCGTATCCGGATTCCAGCGCCGGACCATGGGGCCCGGCGCTGGAATCGGTGGACATTTGCGGTTGGGCCGCTTCGCTCATTTGTTGCTCCGCTCGAAGATTTCCTTGGCGATGATCAGCCGCTGGATCTGCGAGGTGCCTTCGTAAATCTGGAATATCTTGGCGTCGCGCATGAGCTTCTCGACCGGCATTTCGGTGCTGTAGCCCATGCCGCCGAACACCTGCACGGCGTCGGTGCAGACGCGCATGCAGGCGTCCGCCGCGAAGGCCTTGGCGTAGGCGGCGAACTGGGTGTTGCGCTCGCCGTTGGATATCTTGAACGCAGCGAGGCGCACCAACTGGCGGGCGGCTTCGATATCCTTCGCCATGTCGGCGATCATGAAGGAAACCGCCTGGTGCGCGGCGATGGGCAGACCGAAGGTCTTGCGCTCCTTCGCGTACTCCACCGCGTAATCCATGGCCGCCTGCGCCACGCCCACCGCCGCCGAGGCGACCAGCGGACGGGTGTGATCAAACGCCGCCATGGCCAGGCGGAACCCCTTGCCTTCCTCGCCGATGAGGTTGGCCGCGGGAACCTCCACATTCTCGAAGGTGATGGCGCGGGTGTCGCTGGCGCGCTGGCCCATGTTCCATTCCTTCTTGCCCACCACCACGCCGGGCCACTCGCGCTCGACCACGAAGGCGCTCATGCCGCGGTGGCCGGCGTCCTTGTCGGTCTTGGCGAGCACGAAATACCACTTGGCGTGGCCGCCGTTGGTGATCCACATCTTCTGGCCGTTCAGGATGTACTTGTCGCCCTGCTTGACCGCCGTGGTCTTGATGCCGGCGACATCGGAGCCCGCGCCCGGCTCGGTCACGCAGTAAGCGGCCATCATCAACTGTTCGGTCATGGGCGCGATGTATTTCTTGAGGATGGATTCCTGCGCCCCGAACAACAAGGGCGCCACCGCCAGGGTGTTCGCTTCAATGGCGGTGCCGATGCCCGAACAGCCCCACGCGAGTTGTTCGCCGATCAAGGTGGCGTCCAGCACGTTGAGGCCGACGCCGCCCAGGCTCTCCGGAATGGCGGTGTTCATCAGCCCCAGATCAAAGGCTTTTTTGAGCACATCCCAGGGATATTCCCCAGTTTCGTCATGGTGTCTGGCCACGGGACGGATGACATTCTTCGCAAAATCCCGCGCGGTCTGCTGAAGCTGCTGCTGTTCATCGGAGAGGCTGTAATACAAGCCGCCCGTGGGTTTCTTTTCAGACATATCAGGCTCCTCGTTTGCGGTGACGTGGATGAAAACAGGCGGGCAGTATAGCGGGCCATGTCTGGCGTGGCAATCGGAAGATGATTTTCGCGGACGGCGGACTCCCGCGCCGCCCTTCACGGATTGCGCGGGACGCCGCCTTCCCGGAAACCAGCCCGGGGCCCGCTTTCGCGCCCCATGCCCGCATGCCGTGCATCCGCGTGAAGGCGGACCTTTTCCACGGACGGCGGCGGGTGTATAAGCCCCCCGCCGCAACCGGCGGCGCGAGGAGTTGATGATGGAACAGGTTGTTATTGTATCCGCATGCCGCACCCCGGTGGGCCGGGCGATCAAAGGGGTTTTCAAGGACACCCGTCCTGATGACCTGCTGGCGGCGGCCATCCGGGAAGCGGTGCGCCGCGCGGAAATCAACCCCAGCGACGTGGAAGACGTGATCTGCGGTTGCTCGCGCGCCGAAGGCCCGCAGGGAAAGAACATCGCCCGGTACGGCGCGTTGCTCGCCGGATTGCCGGCTTCCGTTCCCGCGTCCACGCTGGCGCGCGCCTGCGCCTCCGGATTACACGCCATGGCGGAGGTGGCGGCGCGCATCGCCTCGGGAGAGATGGAGACAGGCGTCGCCTGCGGCGTGGAGAGCATGACCCACACGATGGCCTACGCCCCGTCCGCGGAGGGGGCCAATCCGCGTCTGATGGCGGAAACGCCGGGCGCCTACGCGACCATGGGCATGACGGCGGAAAATGTCGCCAGCCAGTTTGGAATCAGCCGCGCCGAACAGGATCGCTTCGCGCTGGCCAGCCAGCAGAAAGCCGGCGCGGCGCTGCAATCGGGCCGTTTCGCCGATGAGATCGCGGCGGTCAAAACCAGCCTGTGGACGCAGGAAGGCGAAAGCTTGGTCGAAAAAAAGATCGAGGTGACCCGTGACGAATGCCCGCGTCCGGAAACCACGCTGGAGGGCCTGGCCAAGCTCAAACCCGCCTTTCTGGAAGGCGGCAGCGTCACCGCCGGCAATTCATCCACCCTGTCCGACGGCTCCGCCGCATGCGTGATGATGTCCGCGCGGGAGGCCAGGCGCCGGGGACTGCGTCCGCTGGGCGTGTTCCGCGGTTTCGCCGTGGTGGGGGTGGACCCGGCGATCATGGGAATCGGCCCCATCCCGGCGGTGAAAAAGCTGTTCGCGCGGACCGGATTGTCCATGGACCAGATCGATCTGGTCGAACTGAACGAGGCCTTCGCCAGCCAGGCGGTCTGCTGCGCGCGCGAACTCGGCATTCCCAAGGAAAAGCTCAACGTCAACGGCGGCGCCATCGCGCTGGGACATCCGCTGGGCGCGACCGGCGTCAAGCTGTCCACGCAGATCCTGTATGAATTGCGGCGGCGCGGATTGCGGCGCGGACTGGTGACCATGTGCGTGGCCGGGGGCATGGGCGCGGCCGCGATCCTGGAAACGGCGGAGTGATGTACAAAACCGGCGGTTATACCGAGTGCCATTGCGCACACTGCAACCTGGTGCTGGGCCATACCATCATTGCGCTGGTGGACGCCCGGCCCGCGCGCGTCAAATGCAACACCTGCCAGTGGGAGCATGTGTGGCGGGACCCTTCCGGCGCCGCGCGGCGGAGAGGCGAATCCGCGGATGCGCCGCTCTCCAGGCCGGCGGGGAAACCCACGGCGAAAACGGGCGAATGGCATATGCGCATGAACGGACGCGACGCCAACCGGGCCCGCCTGTACAATCCGGCCGAATATTTCGAGGTGAATGAGATCATCAAGCACAATACCTTTGGCGCCGGACTGGTGATGAGCCACCGCGACAACAAAAAAATGGACGTGCTGTTCGAATCCGGGGTCAAAACCCTCGTGTTCAGAAAAAAATAGGAGGTCATGTCATGGTGCGACCGGCAGTGGTGACGCATGGCGGCGCTGGACACACGCTGGACGACAACGACGGCGCCCAGCGGGCGGCGGAACTGGGACGCGCGCGCCTGGCGGGCGGCGCCAACGCGGAGGATGGCGTGCTCGCCTCCGTGGTCGATCTGGAAGACGATCCGCGTTTCAACGCCGGCACGGGCTCCAATTTCCGCATTGACGGACAGACCATCGAAATGGATGCGGCGATCATGACCGGCGACGGACGATCGGGCGCCGTCGCCAACCTGACCGCCGTGCGCAATCCCGTGCTGATCGCCAACGAAGTGCGGGTGCGCACCCCCCACGTGCTGATGGCTGGAGAAGGCGCGCTGCGCTTCGCCCGTGCGCTGGGTTATGGGCCGCATGATCCGGCGACTGAAACCGCCCGCAGGAAAATTGACTGGGCGCGCCGCGGGCTGAAGGGTCTGGCCGGCGGGGATGACGAGGAGTTTGAAATCTGGAAAAGCGTCAACCTGCGCGATGTCTGGAATTTTCCGCTGGAAATCGGCGAGGCGCTGGGAGACACCGTCGGCGCGGTCGCCCGCGATGAACAGGGGCGTTTCGCCGCCGCGGTGTCCACCGGCGGCACGCTGCTGGCGCTCAAGGGCCGCATTGGCGACACCCCCCTGATCGGCTGCGGACTCCACGCGGGTCCGAAGGGCGCGGTGGCCGCCACCGGGGTGGGAGAAGAGATCGTCCGCCGCTTCCTGTCCAAAACCGTGTACGACTGGATAGCTTCCGGCATGCCGGCGCAGGAAGCCTGCGAACGCGGCATCCAGTTGATCGGGAATTTTTATGGCGCGGGCCTGATCGCGGTGGACGCAACCTCCACCGGCCGCGCATCCAACCGCGCCATGCCCAGCGGGACCGTGGAATAGAGGGCGTTCGCCGGAAAGCAGCGTCTTTCAGCCGCGCTCACGGCCCCACGGGCGGGCAAAGGCGATCCAGATCGGGGCGGGTATGGCACTTCAGGCAGGCTGTCTGGTTGCGGTTGCGCATGAATCCGCAGTTGCGATCAAACCCCGCCGGATGCGGATTGACAAAGCCGCGCGATCCCCTGCCCTTTCCGCCATGGCAGGCGATACAATCCTTCTCGGCATGACAGGAAACGCAGGTGTTCATGTTGCGCTGGGCTTCCAGAACATGGGCGTTTTTCTCCAGGCCCGGCGATGACGACGCCCAATCAGACGGGTGGATTTTCAACGCCCGCGGCGTCAGTTCTCCCAAGGCCGCCACGCCCGTGCGCTGGTGGCAGGTGATGCAAAAACCCTGCTGGCGGTGGCAGGCCTGGCAGTCCATGGCGTTCTTGCGGGCCTCCACCGCATGCTGGCTGATGTAATCCGCCGGATGAATGCCCTGGGGTTTCATCATTCCGGCATGGCATTTGAGGCAATCATTGGGCTGGTGGCAGTTCTGGCAATAGGCCTCGCCGGTTTTCGCCACGGGACCATGGCTTCGTTCGAATCCGGGCGCATGGGCGTCCCCCCGCAACACCCCGGAGGGCAATAGCTGTCCATTGGGATAGCTCGTCTTCACCTTTCCCGCCGGAGTGGCGAGATGGCATGCGGTGCAGCGCTGGGTGGCTGCTTGTCCGTCGTGACAGGCCAGGCACGAGGTCATCTTCGGCAGATGGGCCCGGGTGGCGAGGTGGGTTGACTCCACCCCCGCATGGCACTGGGAGCAGTTCATTCCCTTGTCGAGATGCAGTTTGTGGCTGAAATGCAGGTGGGGCGGCGGGAAAAACACCGTGTCCGCCGGCCCGGCGCCGGTGATCTCCCCCGCGTGACACAACCGGCATTCCCGGGGGTTGACGGCGCCGCCGGCGGCGCGCGGATGTTCCGCCGGAATCGCGTGGCATTTGGCGCAAGCCTGGGCGGCGCGCGGAATCAGGTTATCGCTGGAACGGGTGCTGGAGGCGGCGGCATGGCAGTCCTGGCATTTCATCCCCGCCTTGCCGAGGTGAATCCGGTGGCTGAAATTCAGCGCGGCGCTTCGCGGCGGGAAGATGATCTCCGAGGGCGAATTCCGGTTTTCGGGCAGGCCGCGCCACCCCAACGCGGCGGCGGCCGCCAGACTGGTTGCGCCCGCGCAGGCGAGGATCACCCAGCGCGGCATGGTCCGGAACTTCATCGTCCCTCCCCAAAAAACAGTTCCGCCACCAGGAAAACCCGGGTGCGGAAGCGGGTCAGGTTGTTGAAATCCTGTTCCCCCAGCACCTTGAAGCGAACCCAGCCGTCCGGGCGGTAATGCACCGCCAGATTGACGCCCAGCCCGCTGATCGCGCGCGACAGGCCGCCGTCGCGGCTGGACCCGTAGTGGTTGACGCCGCCTTCCAGCCCAAACCAGTCATCCATGAACCAGTAATATCCTTCAGCGGTGAACAGCCGCTGATGGCCGCCAGAGCCCGTGCGCCCCGAACCGCCCACACTGCCCCCCCAATGTTCCGGCCTCCACCCCACCTCGCCCAGCAAACCGTGATCCCATTCGTTGGAAAAACTGTCCTGATCCGGCAAATCGGGTTCGTTGATGTCCCGCTGCTGGAAGCGGCGCAGGGCGTATCCCCCGCGGACATGCCAATCGCCCCGGGACCAGGCGAGCCGCGCGCGCGCTTCATCGTAGGGCTGGGTGTTGAAGTAGGCGAAGATCGAATCCGCGGAGAACAGCGGATAATGATGGAACACTTCTCCCGTGGCCGCCCACTGGCGATCCGGGGTCCAGCGGGCGCCCGCGAGCAGCCGGTCCATCAACCGGTAGGAAAAATTCCAGACGGCGTCCGCGTACACGCGCAGGGTTTCCGGGGCCGCTTCCAGATTGACGCCGGCGCCGCCCCGTTCCTCGACAATCGAACCATCAAAGACCCGCCGCCAACCCGACCGGACCTGAATCCCCTTGCCGCCCAGGTAATTGATGGCCGCGCCGCTGGTCACCTGCACCCGGCCGTTGGACTGGACGCCATCCGGCTCCCCGAGACCAAATCCAAATCTTCCGGTTTTGGCGGCGAACCCGGACCAGGCTTCCAGTTCAAAACCCATGGCGGACCGCCCGCTGACGGTCAATCCATCGAAGACATGGAACCCCAGCACATCCGTGCGGATTTGGCGTCCGAGCGTCCAGCCCAGGAAGCCAAACCATTCCTCGCCTTTCAGATGCAGGAACATCAGATCAAATTCGTTGTGCTGGAGTTCAGGCAACAGGGCGCGCTCCAATGATATAACCCCGAACTCGGCGGCGTAACGGAATCCGGATTCCAGCCGGAGGGAAAAATCCCGGCCTGTCATGTCATCCACCGCCAGATTGACGGTCTGGATGGCCCGCCGCCGCGACAACACGTCGGCCGCGTCGCCGGAGAACGCCGCCCCCGCGGTGGCGATTTGGTCAATGATTCCCGTGGTTTCCGTATGCAGGTAATAACGGGTGGCGTGGGCGGGCGGCGGCCATCCGGCCAGCATGGCGGCGATCAACAGCAATGGCGCCCGGAAACGGATGGTCACGGGACCGCCGTCATTTCCGCAATCCAGCGGAAGATCAGAATCTGGTGTTCCGTGGATAACGGGGCCGCGGGCGCGGGGGGCATGATGGGGTCCGCGCCAATGACCGAGAGGTAGATGGCGCTTTCCCCAGGTTTTCCCGGCTGGATCAACGGTTTACCCGTGGACGAGGGCTGTCCAATCAGATTTCCGGGCGCACCGGGTCCATCGAGTCTCAAGCCCCGGCTCACCACATCTCCGCCATGACAGCCGGAAGCGTTACACCCCTGGGCGAAGATCGGGGCGATATCACGGGCATAGTCCGCCGGAACGGGTCTGGCCGGCGGCGGCGGACGTCCTTTCACCCGGAATTTCCAGTCTGTCTCATGGGGGAGCCGGTTGCCCGCCAGGTCCGTGACATTGGCGATGACGGCCCGGTATTCCGCCTGCTCGTCCTCCAACTGGCCGGGGAAAGGACGGAACACCAGGGACAAGTCCGAAGGGCGCCACAAAACCTCCCCGGAGGCGGCGATCTCCCCGGGGCCGTGAACCGAAAACGTGGTGGAGCTGACCGAACGGGGGTCCAGGGCCTCGCTGAACCATGCGGTGACCCAGGTGCCGGTCGCGGCGCTGGTTTCATCCCCGGCCGGGTTGGTCCGGACGATACGGGGAGGCTCCCGGTCGAACTGGAAAGGAGGGTCCGCTCCGGGTTCGGCGCAACCGGAAAGGATGGCCAGGGCCAGCCCCATGAGCAGGGCCCGCCGGAAGGGGCGTTCGATTTTCACGGGACGGGTGTGTCCGCGATCACACTGGGAATCCGGATGGGATGATATTATAAGAGAACTGGCCCTTTGGTTTGTGGACGAGTCCGGAATATGGTAAGGGGCCGCGTTGGATACACAGGCGGCGGCGCCGCTTTCGGGACTGGGAATGGCTGAAACCACAGACATATCGGGTATGCAGGCCGGGGCCGCGGGCGGCCTGTCGGATAACGTCAATTTCAAGCAGATATTCACTGTCGTTCGCAAGCGGCTGGGCTTTGTGCTGGTGTTCATCATTCTGGCGACCACGGCCACCGCGATTTACACCTGGAAACAGCCGCGTATCTACCGCGCCCAGGGCACCATGATTCTGGACTCCGCCACGCCCAAGGTGTTCGGCGATCAGGTTCAATCGGTGGTGGACGAATCCGGCGGCAAGTTTTACACCAACAAGGAATTTTTCAACACCCAGTTTGAAATCATCAAAAGCCGCCCCCTCGCGGAGCGGGTGGTGGAGCGCCTGGGGCTGAACGCGGACCTGGACTTCATCTATCTGGGCCAGATTCCTTCCGACAGCCGGAACAAAATCCACAATGTCCAGAAAACCGCCGCGTCTCTCATCAAGCGGATTGAGGTCAAACTGGTCAAGGACACCAAGGTGGCGCAGGTCATTGTGGAGGATCGCGATCCCAAGCGCGCCGCGCTGATCGCCAACACCATCGTGGATACGTACCTGACCTATAACCTGGAAAGCCGCCTGGCCATCACCCGCGAGGCCTCGGACTGGCTGGCCGAACAAATCGCCGACATGAAGGTCCGCCTCTCCAACAGCGAAATGGACCTCTTCAACTTCAAGCGGGACAACAATATTCTGACCGTCGCCCTGGAAGATACCGACAAACTGGCGGCGGAAGGGCTGAACCAGCTTCACACCCGCTACATGACCCAGAAGGCGGATCGCATCACCATCGAGCAGACGGTCAAGAATATCCGGGAAACCATCAAAAACTCCGGGCGGCTGGAAATTTTTGGCGAGGCGGCGAGCCAAAGCGACGTGGTCAGGGAATTGCGCGCCCGGGAAGCCGCCATCGTGGAAGAGCTGACCGATCTGGAATCCCAGTACGGGGATTTGCACCCCAAGGTGAAATCCACCCGGGATCGGCTCAAATTTGTCCGGGACTCCCTCGACAAGGAACTCCGGTCCATTCTCACCAACCTGGAGCTGAAGCTCAAAACCACCATTGAAATCGAGGAAAAATTCCTGCAGTTGTACAACAATGAACGGGAACGGGTGTTTGAAGCCAGCAAAAAAGAAATTGAATTCAACCGCCTGAAGCGCGAGGCCGAGAACAACAGCAACCTGTACAACATGCTGCTCAAGCGTGCGAAGGAAACCCACTTGGCGGGCCTGCTCAACACCAATAACGTCCGCCGCCTCGAACCGGCCCTGGCGCCCACCAGGGCTTCCAAGCCGAATGTTCAACTCAATCTCGCCCTGGGCTTTTTCGCCGGGCTGATGCTGGGTCTGATCGGCGCCTTCACCTGGGAAACCCTCGACAGCACCATCAAGGGCGTGCAGGACATCGAGGCCATGAACCTGTCGGTCATCGGCGTGATCCCGCTGGTCAAGAGCGGACGCCGCGACCAGATCCGCAACCCCGATCTGGACCTCTATATCCATGACAATCCCAAGAGCACGGTGGCGGAATTCTGCCGATCCATCCGCACCAATCTGCTCTTCATGTCGCCTGACAAGCCGATGCGGCGGCTGCTGATCACCAGTTCCAACCCGCGTGAAGGGAAAACCGTCACCTCCTGCTACATGGGCATCACCATGGCGCAGTCGGGCGGACGCACCCTGCTGATTGACTGCGACATGCGCCGTCCGTCGCTGCACAAGGCGTTTGGCCTGACCCGTGTCACCCAGGGGTTGAGCAACCTGATCCTGGGCGACTGCAAACTCGACGACGTGGTCATCAAAAGCCGGGTGGACAACCTGTGGATCCTCCCGGTCGGATCCATCCCGCCCAACCCCGCCGAACTGCTGCACACGGATTCCTTCCTGCGCATCATTGACGAGGCCTGCAACAAGTTTGACCGCGTGATCATTGACTCCCCACCGCTGGGACCGGTCGCCGACTCGCTGGTCATCGCCACCCACATGGATGGCGTGGTGGTGGTGGTTCAGCCCGAAAAGACCTCGCGCGACCTGACCAAGCGGGTCGTCTCCGGGCTTCGCGATGTCAAGGCCAATATCCTGGGCGTGATTTTCAACCAAGTGGATATCGAGCGCCGTCAGTACGGATACCGCTACTACTATGGCGGCCAGTACTATTATTACTACGCTGATCGCGAGGACCGGGAAGGCGGCAAGGATGGCAAGGGCAAGGACTCCCCGCCGCCCGGTTCCGGTGGGCAGGATGACAAGCGCGCCGCGGCCTGATCCGGCCGGCGCCATGAGGTGAGGCGGTTGTCAGTCCACCCGGATCAGCCGCACCTCTATGTCGCTCCGGTATTGCGGCCGCTTTCACCCCGCCGGGCGGAATACCTGACCGATCACGCCATTCTCGTGGAACGGGGAAAAATCTCCGCCGTCGCCTCCGCCGCCAGTTTCGCCGGGTCCCCGGGCCTGCGCCGGATTGTTCTGGAAGGCCAGATGATCATGCCGGGCCTGACGGACGCGCATCTCCACCTCGCCCAACTCGACGCGGTCGCCCTCGATGGACACGAACTGCTCGACTGGCTGGAGCATCATATCTTCCCGGCGGAATCGGCGCTTTCCCACGAGGAACTCGCCCGCGACACCGCCCGCCGGTTTTTCGCCGAACTGACGGAAGGCGGAACCACGGCGGCGGCGATCTACACATCCCTGCACGAAAACGCCTGCCATATCGCCTTTGAAGAAGCGGAACGCTCGGGCCTGCGCGCCGCCATGGGGAAGCCGCTGATGGACACCGGGGGCCCCTATTCCGAATCCACCGGAGAGGCGATTTCATCCATGACCCGCCTGTTCCGGCGCTGGCATGGCGCCGGAGAAGGGCGCCTGCAATTCGCCGTGACGCCCCGTTTCGCCCTGTCATGCAGCGACGGACTCATGGCCGCCGCCGGACGACTGGCCCGGGACAACGGTCTGCTGGTCCAGACCCACATGTCTGAAAATCTGGATGAAATCCGCGCGGTCCGGGAACGCTTTCCACAACATTCCTCATATGGCGCGGTCTATGATCATTTTGGACTGATGGGGCCACGCACCCTGCTGGCCCACTGCATCCACCTCACGGAGGATGAAAAGCGGCTTCTCGCGGAACGGGAAGCCACGGTGGCCCATTGCCCCCGGTCCAACCTGTTCCTGCGCAGCGGCATGATGCACGTTCGATCCGCGCTGCAAAACGGCATTCGCGTGGGGCTGGGCACCGATATCGCGGCGGGCCCCACCACGTTCATGCCCGATGAAATGCGCGCGGCGATTGATGTTTCCAAGGCCCGGTACGCGCTGGACAAAAGCGCCAACGGCTCCGCCGCTGAACCGCTGACCCCGGAGGAAACCCTCTACATGGCGACGGCGGGCGGGGCGGACGCCCTGGGATTGCATGGCGTCCGCGGACGCCTGCTCCCCGGCGAGGAGGCCGATTTCATCGCGGTGGATATCCAGTCGCTGCACCCGCAGGGAGGCCCGCCGGGATTCCGGCTGCCGGAACGGCCCCTGCTCTCCCGTTTCATCTACCGCGCCACTCCCGCCATGATCACGGGCGTCTGGGTCCGCGGACGGCGGCTCAAGGGTGAAAATCCGCCCACCGCCACACACTGATCGTTGAATGATCCGGACCACCTTGGTGCTTGCTGAATGGCCTCCTGCCCGCCGGGCGCCGCCGGAAACGGAGATTATTCCCGCGGAGGAGGGGACTCCTCCGCCTGTTTTTCCAGATCGGCCTTGAAACGGGCCAGTTCCCCGGCGGGCATGTAAAAGGCCGCCGCCAGGCCGGGATTGATCGCCAGCCCCAGTTCGGGCGGAACCCTGGACAACAGCCAGTCGGCGTCCACCAGCACCGCCGTCCGCATGTTCTGAAGGTGGGGGTTCTCCTTCTGGTTCATGCGCGCGCGCGAAGTAAACGCCAGGATCATCTGTCCCTGCCGCTCCCAGGCCGACACGATCAAATCCATCTTGCCGCCGAGGGCGTCATTGGCGTCGCCGCGCATGGGCGTATAGAGCTTGGAACGCAACAACAGGTCGAGGAAACGGCTCATGTCGCCCTTGCCCTTGCAGAGGGCCTTCAGTTCGCGTTCCAACTCATTGGCCGGGACAAATTTATCCAGGCTTTCACTCAGACTGTCGCCCGGCTGTTTTCCAAAACGGAAGAGACTGGAAAGGAATTTCATGGCTGTTTCATTTCCGCGGATTCAGCCGGAGGCTTCCGGAGCCGTCCGGTCAAAAAGACTCCCGCCACGACCAGCACCGTGAAAACCAGCGTGGCGTAGTGGTAATCGTATAATTCCTGGGCGCGGCCAATCGCCAGGGAAATCCGGCCCATGACGGTATAGCCGAAGGAAGCGCCGAAGGAGATCATCAGGAAATACATGCCCACCCGCGAGGCCGCTCCCAACGCGCCCTTGTGCTCGCGGGAGAAAAAGAAAAACAGCAGGCAGCAGATCAGGCCGGCGAAGCCAATCCAGTTGTTGATCGCCTCGCGCCAGGTGGTCTGGCCGGACGCCCACAGCGGCTGCATGCTGGACTGAATCTGGATGATCAAATCCGACGAGGCGAAACCGATGATTTGCGCCCCCGCGAACGCGCCAATCACAAACGCGATGGGAATGGTCGCCAGCCAGGCGATCTTTTTGAACAGGGTCGCGAACATCAACAGCGAGAGCGCGATGGGCGTGAGCGCCATGGCCAGTTTTCCCGGATCGCCCCCGGATTCCCGCAAGGGCATGATCAGTTCCGGGAGGATATTGGTGTGGAACACCACGACCAGCCAATAACCCGCCGAAACCCCCAGGTAGATATGCTCCGCGAGTTTGTAGAAGGGGTTGTCCTTGTAAAGAAAGGACAGGATGAACACCGTCAACCCCACCCCAACCCAGGCGCCCATGGTCTCCATCATGGCTTCCTCCTGCCCAGGAAGTAGACGGCGTTGCCCAGCACGATGGCGAAAATGATCAGCAGGTGGCCGATGTTCTGGGTGTCCAGCCCGCTGATGGCCTTGCCGTCAACGCCCAGGATTTTTTCATAGTCCGCCGAGCCTTTCATTCCCGCCGAAAGGCCGAACAACTGCCCCGACTTGTAATAGGGAATATAGTCCAGCGCCGCCACCGCGGTGGTGGCGCACGCCATCCGCACGCCGTAGCGCGACTGGACCTGTTGCACCCATTCCTTGATGCCCGGATACCCCGCCGACACGTTGATCATCGCGGCGAAATCCTTCATGCCGTTGACGCCATTCATGATGGGGTAGCTGTCCAGGCGCCCTCCCTGGGTATCGGCGGAATACACCGAACGGATGTCATCGGACACGCTTTTGATGACCAGGATTTCCCCGGGACGGAATCCCAGGTTGATGTAATCCGTTCCATACTGTTTGTTTGCAAAACCGGGCTTTCCGCCCACCCCTTTTTTGACCTCGTCAATGGCTTTGGTGACCAGCGGCGGCGCGGCGGGCCACAAACTCATCACCACCACCTTGATGTCGCGCTGGAACAGGTGCTGGTACAGGGCCACCGAGAATGGGTACAACTCGGGGGCCGAAGCCGGGTCGAAATCGCTTGACACCAGCACGGTGCTGCCGGGGGGGATTTTTTCTATTCCATCGTAAATATCCTGGACCATCCGGTCCTGGGCGAAGGGCAATTTGAGCGGCATCAGCAACGGGGCGAGGAGAGCCAGGCCCATGAGCAGAAAGAGCCAGCGGCGGTCGAGATGGGTCAGGCGTTCACGCAGGTTCATGGCTTCATCCCGCCAGGTAAGAACGTTCCATGCCCAGTATCACGCGGATGCCGGTGCTGATGGCCCCCAGCGCCGCCCCAACCATGATGGCGCGTTTGCCGGCGAGGTTGGGCACGTCGTTGATCCAACTCACCAGGTCCGGCAGGTTCAGCGCGCCGCCGGTGAGTTTGGCGGAGAGCAATTCGCCAATGGGCACGCGCCCCAGCATGACGATGATGGCCGCGGCCAGCAGCAACGTGGCCTCCACCGAACGGGCGCGGAACGCCCGGAACGCCGCCGAGGTGATGTAAAAGGCCAGCAACGCGAACATGGTGGACTGCAACGGCACCAGCAGGTGGGTGAACATCCAATTGGAAAAGCTCCCCTTGTCGTCGAATTTCCCCTGTTCATAAAAACCCAGCCCGGCGGTGGCGATCATCGCCGCCACCATGATCGCCTTGTACATCCAGTCGCGCTCCTTGCGGACGATGCGCGGGAGGTTGACGATCAGGATATTCAGCGTGCCCAGCACGATCATGGCGGACATGACCGAGATGCCCCATTTTTCAATCGCCGCCTTGGGATGCTGCACCAGGGGATGGGGCGAGAAATATTCCACCGTCATGATCACGCCGGTGATGAATGTAACAATCAATGGGATCGTTTTCTTCATGGCGTCATTTCATGGCGGCGATTTCAAAGAACTGGCTGAATTGCGGCATGCCCAGGGACAAACTGACGGATCCGATCACTATCAGGCCGATAAACAGCATCTTGGCCCAATCCGCGGCCTTGAGCGTGGACAACATGCGGGGGTCCTTGGACATATAGGCCGATGCGGCGAAAAGCTCCTCGCCAATCAGGGTGTAATCGCAGGCGGCGATGAAGAAGGGAAGCTGGGTGACTTCCGCGGTCCCCGCCACCTGGATCGCCTTCGCCTGAAAGCCGGTTTCCGACAGGATCAGCGATTCGGCGTAGAAACCGCCCAGATAGATATTGGCGGCGGGTTTGTCCCGCAGCATGATGCCGTTGACGCCAGCGGTGAAGGCGAATTGCTCTTGCGACAGATAAGGAACCGACTCCGGCTTGAAGGCGTCCGGACGGCCGGCGTTGTAATAAGCCTGCTTGACCACGTCCGCGGCGACCTCGCGCACGAACGGGATCATATTGGGGGCCACGATGTCGCTGTCGTATTCGGCCACCATCTCGGCCACCTTGCCCAGGATCAGCATGGAGCTGATGGTCTGGATATTGGTCATGTCCAGAATGCCGGGCACGTAAAGAACCGGGCGGCCCATTTCCGTCGCCCGGCCAATCGCTTCCTCGATGGCGTCAATGCCGGGAATGCGCCGCACATACAGGTTGGCGGACCGTTTCGCCTGCCACATGAACCAGAAGATCAGCCCCGCCACGGCGGCCAGCAGCAGCGCCACGTTCAGCCGCAAACCATTGAACCATGCGGCTTCCGCCGCCACGGGAAGCGACGGGCCGGAGACCGCTATTTCATCCCGCGCCTGGGCGGACGCGGCGAGGAACCCGGCGCGCAGCATAAACGGTTTGTCGCCGCCGGGAACCGCTTGCAGGCTGACCAACACCACATCTCCCGCCAACCCGCTGATTTTTTCCTCCTCCAGGGCCTTGACCGCCTTGTCTTTGTCCTGAAACACCAGATGTGCGGCGATGGGCAGGGGCGTGGGACCGTCCGCGGTGCTGGCGTCGAGGCGGAAGGCGTCCGGAATCAATCCGGCCTTGCCGTCCCTGGAAAGTTCGATCCCCACGGCCACGCGGCCATCGGGCGTCAACGCCAGCGCGGCGATATTCATCAGCCCGTTGGAGGCGATATTCCGCGTGACCGCGCGCAACCGCATGGAAACGCCGCGCTTGTCCGGTGGAATCTGCGCGGTCAGGGTATGGGTGATCTGGTCCTTGATCTCCCCGGCGGTTTCCGGAAGCAACGATCCGGTGGATTTGCCGGACGGGTCGCGGTGGACAACCACTTGGGCGGCGGCGGGTTTCCAGCCGCTGCCGCCGCCTTCGCTGACGAGTACGCCCAGCGCCTGTTTTTCCGGGTCTCCGGACTGGCGGACGAACAGGCGCAGCGCGTCGCCGCTGTCATTCCAGCGATCCGCCGCGCCCAGGACTTCCGCCGGCCGCATGGACACGGGCCGCGCTTCCGCGGCCGCGCGCGCCGGTCCTTCCGCCTGGCCGGTTTCGCCGCCAACAGGCTTGCCGGGCTTCGCCGACAGGATCACCCCCGCCGCGAGAAACAGCAGCACGCCAGCGGTTTCAAGCTGCTTTTTCATCAGCTTCCCTCGATGGCCTCCACATTGGCGCGCGGAACCACCGCCCGTTCACCGCCCTCGAACTCCACTTCCAGCACGCGCACCATGGTTTCCGACGCCATCCGTTGCAATTCATGGGGAAGCGCGGACACCCGCCCGATGCGCCCGAAATACGGATACCGGATGCAGCGGATCAGACTTCCCACGTCAATCCCCTTGACCTCCTGGCCGCGCTCATCCACCGCCTCGGTCCCTTCCGGCCAGGTGACGATGACCTCGGGCCGCATGACGCCCGCGCGGATCTGCGTGGCCCCATTGACGCTGGCGCGCTGGCCTTCCCGCGATCGCAACAACTCCCAGGTGCGGCGCGCCATGCCGATTTGACCAAACCCCTCGGTGATGACCAGCGTGGTCCCCAGCTTCTCCGTGCCGGTGATGGCGACGCCCAGTTCATACCCCAGAATGCGCCGGATGTCGTCGAAATGGAATCCGCCCGTGACAACCGCCTTCACACCCAGTTCCCGGGCGCGCTCGAAACCCGCGCGCGTCAGAAATCCGCCCCCCACCACCACCTTGCCGCGGTGCTGTCCGCCAAAATCCCCGGCGTCCAGCATCGCATCAGGCGACGCCGCCAACATCATGATCTCGCCCTTGACCTCGCCGCCCAGGCCGATGATGCCCTGGATCTGCATGGCCACGGTCTTCACCACCACGCCCTCGCCGGGGATAAGCTCCTCCACCACGCCGTCCACGTAGGCGTCAATGGCGACTTCCACCGGCTTCTCGCGCAGCATGATCTGCCCGGAGACTTTTGAAATGCTCTCGATGGTTCCCTCCACGGGCGAAGCCAACTGGCTGCGGAAGAACCCCAGAAAACCCTCGGACTCGCCGATCAGTTCGCCCTTGGCGACCTCGTCTCCCTCCCGCTTGCGCAAGACATGGGTAACCTCGGCGGGCATGACTGACAGGATATTCGCCGCGTTCACCGGAAAGACCTTGCCGGGCAGACTGGTGCGCGCCACGATGTCATCCGCCTTGAGGCGCTGGCCCGTCACGGGCAGCACCTCGCCGCGCAACGGCAGTTTCCGCTCCTTGCGGATGACCGCGCGTTCGCTGACCTTGAGCCCTGGCGTGAATACGTTCGCCATGTTCAACCTTCCGGGTACTCGTCAAAATCCCGGGACCAACGGGCCAGCCGCGCCACCCGATCAGACGCCTGCCGCAGGTCCAGGAAGGGACGGCGTCCGCGGCCATCCAGCGCGATCCCCACCACGCCGCCGTGGATCATTTTCTCCACTGGTTGATCGCGTCCCGCCCCCAGGTCCACGCCGCGGGCGGGCTCCGCCACGGCGCGGATGGGCTCGCCATACGTGGCGGGGACCAGGATGATTTCGCCATACCTGATGGGTCCGCTCCATGGCTTGCCCTGCGAGGACGGAATCTCCAGGCGCACATGAGCCATCACGTCGCCCTCGCGCATGCGTTTGGACTCGACCGGAGCAATGCAGGCGCCCAGCCGGATCAGGCAGTCCTTTTCAAAAACCTGCAGCGCGGCGGTTTCATGGATGGTCGAAAGCACGCCCAGGTGGGGCATCATGAAAATGGAATCCACGGTGAGTTCGGTGAAGCCTTCGGGGAGGAAGGAATCAATCATTATCTTCATGGACTGGGAACGCCGGGGCGCGTGGGACAGGACTCCGCCCGATCCGATGATCATGTCGAGCTTCATCATGTTGACCAGGGTCTGGCCGCCTCCCGACTGCTCGAACGCCTGGGAGATGTCGCGCTCGGTCTGCACGCCCTTGAGCGACACCGCGAATTCCTTGTGCTGCACCAGCGACAGGCGCAGGGCCTCGCGGGCGATGGCCTGCTCGATTTTCAACTCCTCCAGCCCCTGGGGGATGGTGGTGGGCCGGATCATCTTGTTGGCGATGCGGTTGCGCAGGTCCTCCGGCGAAATTTCGATGGGCGTCCAGCGCATGATGTTTTCGACGCCCGCCTCCGCCAGCACGTTGCAGACGGAGTAGGACATGCCCAGGTTGGCGCTGACGGTGCGGTTGAATACGCCATCGAAGACCGAAAACACGTCCGTGGTCGCCCCGCCAATGTCCACGCCCAGCACATTGACGCCCTTCTTGCGGGCCTCCATTTCAATCAGCAGGCCGACGGCGCCCGGGGTCGGCATGATCGGCGCATCCGCCCAGTCCATCAGCTTGCGGTAGCCGGGCGCCTGGGCCATCACATGCTCCATGAACAGGTCGTGAATCTTGTCGCGGGAGGGCGCCAGGTCTTCCATCTCCAGTACGGGACGCACGTTGCCGGTGATGTGCAGGGCGCATTTACGGCCAAGGATTTCCCGGATCAGTTCGCGCGCCTCCTTGTTGCCGGAATAGATGATCGGCAGGTCGTATCCCTGTCCCAGGCGCGGGCGCGGATTGGCGGCGCTGATCAATTCGGCGAGCTGAACCACATGCTTGATGGTTCCGCCGTCGGTTCCGCCCGCGAGCAGGATCATGTCGGGCCGCAACTGGCGGATGCGCTCGATTTTTTCGTGGGGCTTCCGCCGGTCGTTGGAGGCGATGATGTCCATGACGATGGAGCCGGCGCCCAGGGCCGCGCGCTGGGCGCTTTCGGCGGTCATGCTCTTGACCACGCCCGCCACCACCATCTGCAGGCCGCCGCCAGCGGACGAGGTGGAAATGTAGATATCCGCTCCCGCTTCCCCCTGCTGCGGACGCAGGATGGCGCCACCGGCGATGAACGGGCGCCCGCGCAACTCGGATATTTCCTGGATGGCGTTGAGAACGCCCCGGGTCACATCCTCGAATGGCGCCTCAACGGTGGTGGGCGCCTCGCCGCGGCCGGTCAGGCGGTATTCCCGGTTGGCCTCGTCGTATTCGATGAGGATGGCCTTGGTGGTGGTGGATCCGCAGTCGGTGGCGAGGATCGAACGGATATCCTCAGGCTTGCGCGGCATGTGGGTCGGGGCGGAAATAGGGAGCCTCCACGGCGAGGGGATCACGCCCCTGGGCGCGCGCCTCCTCGAAATATTCGATGAACTGGAGAATGAGATCGAGCGCCTGGGGTTCGTCAAGCAAAAGCGCCAGTTCGTTGAAATCCACCGCCGGGAAAAAAGCGTGCGCGATGGGAGCGAAAAACACCATCAACTGGGAGCCGGTGCGCGCCAGCGGCCGCGATGACTCCAGCATGAAAATGGCGGGCGCGGCCATGTGATTGGCGGTAACCAGCCTGGCCAGCCGATCCACCATGGACATCTGCCGCACGCTCAGTCCCGATCTGGATGACATTGCAAGGATTCCCGGGGCGTCTGACGGCCTCAGATTAGCACAGCCCGGGCGGATGCAAACTCCGCCGGACGCCCCGCGCCACGGAAAATGAAACAGCCGGCCATGGAAGACCGGCTGTATTCCGTTGATTGGGGAACGAATCAACCAGGGATTGCGGCGTCTCCGCTTGTGGCCGCACCGCCATCGCCGGGAACCGCGGCGTCGCTGTCCGTGGCCGCGCCGCCATCCCCCGGAATCGCGGCGTCGCTGCCGGTGGCGGGGCCGCCATCGGAACCGGTGTCATCCGTGGTTCCGGTGTCGCCGGGCGCGGCGCCATCGCCGGCTCCGGTATCCAGGGCGCCCGCGTCGGCGATTCCACTGCCGTCACAGAATTTGCCGTCCACACGGCCGGTCCGGAACCTTTTTTCGATATTGGCCAGAAGCGCATCCCCCTTTTTGGATTTCAACTCCGTGGTCATTTTCAGGATGTGAATCGTGCATTCCGCCATGGGCAGGTTCTTTGGCGTCAGCACCACGGTTTTGGTCGTGTCGCTGTATTGGGCGGAAAGGATTTCCACCGGCGAGCGCGTTCCGCCGGCGAAGCTCTCCAGAACCAAACCCTTGCCGAAGGAAGCGGAGTCCATTTCCACGCCGAACACAATGACGATCGGGCTTGACGGATCGGCGTTGGTGGAGTTCCCGCTTGGCGACGTATCCAGAATGGTGATGACGGGAGGCGGCTCGGAAATCAGGACATTGGGTTTTTCGCAGGCCGCCAACAGCGCACCCGCCGCTGCAAGCGCGGCGATCAAAACTCGAAACATCCGGTTCACCTTCCTGTGAGGGGCGAGACCCCGTTCACCCCGGAGTACATGATTCCCCAGCCTCTGCTGCATATTGATGTCAATTTAGTGCGCGGCTTTGAAGGGGGTCAAGTTTTTAGACCATTCAAATGGGGCGTTGGGCTGAAGTCCGGGGGACACCCCCGGATTACCGGGGCAAACGCCATGGAAAGTCCCCGGCGGCGCGCAAGCTTTTCAAGGGCATGGGCGGCGCCCTCCCCGCGGCGGGCAGTTGCGCCGCCGCAAGCATTCGCGTTACATGGCCGGTATGTCCCCCATCTCCAGGCACGATGTCGTTTGGATAACCGGGCTTTGCCTGTGGCTGGCGTCCTGCGGCGGCGGCGCATTCCAGGCGGTGGAGATTGAATGCGAAACCGACCGTTCCTGTCCGCCGGGCAAGGTCTGCGTCCGGGGGGTATGCAGCCTGGCGGGAGCCATCCGTCCCGGGCCGCTGAAACCCAAACAAGATGCGGGCGCCTCCATCACGGACGCCGGAAGCAAGGATTCCGCTTCAACTCCCGGGGACGCCGATTCAACCGAAGTCTCCCCCGCGGATGCGGACCAGGACGACGCCCCCATCATGCCCTCTCCCACCGATGCATCCCTGGAAGACCTGCCGCCGCCGGAAGACAGCGCCGCTTCCCCGGATCGGGACGCGGGCGATTCCGGGCCACGGGACGCCGCCACCCCCGATGCCGGCGACGCCCAGCCTGGTGATCAGGCCCCGGATGACGCCCCCATTCCGGACTCTGGCGGCGGAGATCTGGCTCCGCCGGACAGCGGTCCCGCCGGATGCCAGCGGGGATCCGATTGTCCCGGTCAATATTGCGACACCCTCACCGGACGTTGCGTGGACTGCCTCACCGCCATGGATTGCGGGGTGGGACGCTGCGGCCAACGGACAGGACAATGTATTCCTCCCGCGGTGGCGCCCTGCTCCGTGGACTCCGATTGTCCCAAACAGGCGCCGCTCTGCCAGAGCACCGGCGGAATTTTCCCGGTTTTCCGCTGCCGGGAATGCGCCAGGGACAGCGAATGCCCGGCGCCGCTGGGCTGCGTGGACGGATTCTGCGTGGATCGCGGCTCACCCGGCGGACAGGGGGCCCCCTGCTCAAGCCCATCCGATTGCCGGAAAGGCCATACCTGCGTGAAAGGCGCGAACGGCGCGTTGTCCTGCGCGGAAGAATGCCTGCTGATTTGCGGAAATCCCCGCCTGCAATGCGTGAACATGGATAGCGGGGTGGCGGTCTGCAAATAATCCGCCCAAAAAGAAGGCCCTGCTACGGGTCCGAGGGGAGGGGGACCTCGGAGAGGGCTTACCGTGCAGGGCCGACAGGGGAGGGAAATCCGCTCCCTGTGACTCCAGTGTAAGCCTCCCGGAAGCCCTGTCAACATCCCCAATAACCAGAACCGGAAACTTCCCCCGCGCGGCTGGTCAGGGGAACCGGAAAAAGCTTCATATTCAAGGGTTTTCAGGCCCGAACCGTCAGAGCAGGCAGGGAGGGTGTCCCTTTTGGCCTTTCGCAGCCCGGCGTATCCCACCTCCCCGCGGCCGCCCGCCGGCAAACCAGGTCTTCAAACAAAAACACCCCGCCTCTCCCCGAGGCGGGGTGGATGGGTGATTCGACCGGAAATCAGCGGATGGCGGCGGCCAGTTCCCGCAGGCGGCGGGCGCGTTCCGGAATCGGGGGATGGGTGGAGAACCATTCCAGCAGCGAACGTCCGCTCAGCGGATTGACAATGAACAGGCTGGCGGTCGCCGGGGCGGCCTCGTGGGGAATGGCGTGAACCCCCATCTCCAGTTTTTCCAGCGCCAGGGCGAGCGCTTCCGGATCGCCGGAAATCCTGCCGCCGGTTTCATCGGCCAGGTATTCCCGCGAGCGGGAGATCGCCATCTGAATCAGCATGGCGCCAATGCCCGCGATGATGGAAAACAGAATGGCTCCCATGAATCCCAGCGGGTTGCCGCCCTCTTCCTCGTCATCGCCGCCCCCGAGCAGGGCCGACCACTGGAAAATATTCGCCAGGTTGGTGATGATCGCGGCGATCGCGGCGGCGATGGTCGCCACCAGGATATCCCGGTTCTTGATATGCGCCAGTTCGTGGGCGATGACGCCGCGCAACTCCCGGTCAGTCAACAGACGGCGGATGCCCGAAGTGACGGCGACCACGCCGTTCGCCGGGTTGCGGCCGGTGGCGAAAGCGTTCGGCGCGGGATCGTCCATCCCATACACCTTCGGTTTGGGGATCCCGGCCCGCTGGGACAGTTCTTCCACCATCCGGTGCAACGCGGGATCTTCTTCCGGAGAAATCTCCTTGGCGCGGTGCAGCATCAGCACCATCTTGTCGCTGAAAAAGTACATCACGCCGTTCATCAGCACGGCGAAAATCGCCACCCCCCAGAACACCGTGGGGCCGAAGCGGCTGGCGATCAGCAACATGAAGCCTGACAACAGGCCCAGCAGCATGATGGTTTTGATCTGGTTTTTCATCGCTCCTTGTTCTCCCGTGAAGGCCAACCGGTTGCGGATGGCCCTTGACTGGGTATCAATGTGGCATTGAATCTGCTGGAGTCAAGACATGCGCATTCATCATCTTGCGTTGGGTTCCCCAGACCCGGAGCGGCTGGCGATCTTCTACCGGCAGGCGTTCGGCCTGAAGGAACTCGCCACCCACCGGCATTCCGGCGGGGCCATCCGCTCGATCTGGCTGGACCTCGACGGAATCGTGCTGATGATCGAGTCCAGCGAGACCATCCGCCCCTATGTCCATGGACCTGACAGCGGCTGGTTCCTGACCGCTTTCGCCATCCGCCCGGAGGAGCGGGAGGTGTTTGAACAGCGGCTCGCCGCCCTGGACTGCCCGGTGGAAGGCCGCACGGACTGGACTTCCTACTTCCGCGATCCCGACGGCAACCGCATCGCCGTCAGTTATTATCCGGTTGGAGCGCGGCGCAATCCGGCGTAACCGCCCAACGCGCAATCCGTCGCCTGAAGAGGCCGGCGGGCTGTCTGATGGATGAAACAGGCTCCGTCCTGTAGAGGAAACTACCACTTTATCTTGCGCATGCGCTCGATGGCTTCGCTGATGCGCTCTTCCCGCAGGGTGAAGGTAAAGCGGACATATCCTTCCCCGTTGGCGCCGAAACCGGCGCCCGGCGTGGTGACGATTCCCTGCTCGTTGAGCAGCTTCTTGACGGTCTCCGTGCTGCTGTGGCCCTTGGGCGCGCGCGTCCAGAAATAAAAGGTGCCCTTGGGAGGCGTGATATCCCAGCCGAGCGAACGCAGGCCCTCCGCCAGCACGTCGCGGCGGCGCGTCCAGATTTTCAGGTTGTCGCGGATCCAGCCGTCGCCCTGATCCAGCGCCACGATCCCCGCATGCTGGATGGCCTGGAAGACGCCCGAATCAATATTGGTCTTGATGCGCCCCAGACCCGCCACCAGGCTGGCGTTGCCGCAGGCCCAGCCCACGCGCCATCCGGTCATGTTGTAGGTTTTGGAAAAGGAATGAAACTCGATGGCGACATCGCGCGCGCCGTCGAACTCCAGAATGCTGGGAGCGATATAGCCGTCGTAGGTCATCTCGCTGTAGGCGTTGTCATAGGCGAGGATGAGTTGATGGCGGCGGCAGAACTCGATGGCCTTCCTCAGAAAATCCGGCGGGGCCACCGCTCCGGTCGGGTTGTTCGGATAATTCAGCCACAGGATTTTCGCCGCCTTCAGGACATCCGCCGGGATGGCCTCCAAATCGGGCAGGAAACCATTGGATTCCTTCAGCGGAATGAACACCGGTTTCCCGCCCGCGAAGAGCGTTCCGGTGTTATACACGGGGTAGGCGGGGTCGGGGACCAGCACCGCGTCCCCGGGATTCAGGAACGCCAGCGGAAAATGGGCGATGCCTTCCTTGGAGCCGATCAGCGACGTGATCTCCGTGGCGGGGTCCAGCCTGACCTGGAAACGGCGCTGGTAAAAACGCGCCACCGCCTCGCGGAAGCCCGCCATGCCTTCGTAGGAAGGATACGGATGGTTGGCCGGATTGGCGGCTTCCTTCTGCGCCTCGCGCACAATGCCTTCCGGCGTGGGCAGGTCGGGATCGCCAATGCCGAAACTGATGAGGTCCACGCCGCGGGCGCGCACTTCCTGCTTCATGCGATCAATTTCCGCGAAGAGATAGGGCGGCAGCAGGCGCAGCCGTTCGGCGGTCTGGAAATTCATGGCTCCCTCGTTGAAAACAGCGGACCGGCGCGGCCCGGAAATTCGCCCTTCAGGCGGCTTCGGCTTCTATGGGGTTGGACAATACGCCCACGCCCTCCACATTCACTTCCAGTTTCTGTCCGGCCTTCATGGGGCCGACGCCCGCCGGAGTTCCCGTGGACACCACATCGCCCGGCTCCAGCGTCATGATGGACGAAATATACACGAGCAATTCGGGAATGGACCAGGTCATGTCGCTGGAATTGCCCTGCTGGACCACCTGGCCATCGAGTTTGACGGTGATGGCGATCTGGGTCAGGTCGAGTTCCGTCACCAGGGCGGGCCCAAGCGGCGCGAAGGTGTCGAAGCCCTTGGCGCGGGTGAAGCGTTTGTCCTCGCGCTGAAGGTCGCGGGCGGTCACATCCACCATGGCGGTCACGCCAAGAACGCCCTCCCGCGCCTGATCGAGGGTGGCGCGCTTGAGGCGGGCGCCCACCACCACCGCGATTTCCCCTTCATAATGCACTTCCGCGCTTTGCCGGGGCAGGATGATCGGCTTGCGCGGATGTTGGATGGCGCTGGGCGGCTTCATGAAAATCACCGGCTGTTCAGGCGCCACGTTGCCGAGTTCCCTGGCGTGCGCGAGGTAGTTGCGCCCCACGCAGATGATCTTGGTGGGCTCCACGGGGGCCAGCCGCCGCCATTCTTCAAAGGATTCCTCCGCGCCGGGAAAACTGCCCTTGGACCATGGGGGGCCGGGCATGCGCGCGACCACGCCGGGGCGCACCTCCACGCCCCACTGGGGCCGCTCTTCCCGGGAGAGATAACGGATATACCGGATGGAATTCATGCGCGGGATTTATCCTTTGCGCCGCGGCGGCGCAACCCATCCCGGTTGGGGCGGTTCCGGAAAAACGGATGGGTGGGCTCGCGGGTCCCCGGTTTGGGGAAATGACGGAATTTGTCCTCGCCGGGACCGGGCGTGTTCGCGCTGAACTGGCATGGCCGGCTCCCCCGCGGAAAGGCGGGACGGATGCCACGCGCCAGGCCGGCATGGAAGTCCGCCTTCGCGCCCATTGCCAAACCGCGGCCGGCGGGGCAGATTGCGGGCCGCCGTCGCACCGCGAGGTATTGCATGAAGCTGATCCAGCGCCCTGGAGAAATCGCCCACTATTACGGCGGGCAGTTCCATATCCTGAACGACCGCCACCTGCGCAGTATTCTCGCCGCGCTCTGTCAGGAAAAAACCGGCCAGCCGCTGTTCAACCATTTCATCCGGGAATGTTACGGCGTCCTGCTGGGGCGGGTGCTGGCCGAACAGTTTCCCGCCCGGCGCCTCCACGCCCCCACGCGCATGATCGCCGTCACTCCGGCGGCGGTGCTTGACGAGGAAGTGGTGGATCCCAACACCCGCGTGGTGGTGGTGGATGTCATGCGCGCGGGCATCCTGCCGGGGACGAAATGTTTCGACACCCTCAACACCATCATGACCCCGGCGAATATCCGGCAGGATCACCTGGTGATGAGCCGCGTCACCGACGAGCAGGGAAAGGTCACCGGCGTCCGGATGTCCACCGAAAAGATCGGCGGCGACGTGGAGGGCGCGTGGATTCTCCTGCCGGATCCGATGGGCGCCACCGGCGGCACCATCAGCAAGACGGTGGAGTTCTACAAGAACGAGGTGAAGGGGAATCCCGCCCGCATCATCGCCATCCACCTGATCATCACGCCGGAATATGTGCGCCACGTGCGGGAGCGCCATCCCGATGTGATCGTTTACGCCGGGCGGCTGGACCGCGGCCTGTCCCATCCGGACGCCATGGCGGCGGTTCCCGGCGAAAAAATCGAACTGGAGAGCGGCCTGACCAGCAACAGTTATATTGTCCCGGGCGGCGGCGGATTCGGCGAGTTGATGAACAACGCCTTTGACTGACCCCCCAAACCCTTGACCGGACTGGGGAGCGGCCCCTATTCTCCGCTGGTTTTTTGCGCTGGAACCCGCCTTGATGGGAGCATTCACCGGATTCGCCGCCACCTTGTTCTCGCTGCTCGTGGCGGCGGCGGCCATCGCCGCCGTGTGCGGCTTCGGCCATGCGCTCCTGTCCAATATCCTGTTGATCTACGACCGCCGCGCGCGCCGGCTGGACGCCCAGGGTTATGATGCATTCCACGCCGAACTGCCGGCCGTCCGCACGGAGGAGTTCTGGGAAGGCGTGGCGCTCGAAGGATTGCATTCCTGGCTGAACCTGATGGCGTATCCCTTTGGGCTCCTCGACCTGGACAGCCTGTTCAGCCGGAAGGGAAGCGGCCCGCCCATCCTGTTCGTCCACGGCTATTTGCAGAACCGCTCCAACTGGTACGTGATGATGAGCCGGCTCCGGCGCCTGGGGGTGGGGCCGCTCTATTCCATGAACCTGAATCCGCCGTTCAGCCATATCGAGACATACGGCGGACAAATCCGCGACCGGGTGGAGCAAATCCGCCGCGAGACCGGCGCCCAGAAAGTGATCCTCGTGGCGCACAGCATGGGCGGGCTGGCCTCGCGCCACTACATCGCGCGGCTGGGCGGCGACGGCCACGTCGAAAGGCTGATCACCCTGGGTTCGCCCCATCAGGGAACCCGCTTCGCGATGCTGGCCTTGGGCCCGAACGCCCTGCAAATGGTGCCGTCGAGCCGGTTTCTGCTGGAACTGGCGGAAAGCGAAAAGGGCCGTCCGCTGCCGCCGGTGACGGTCATCTACTCCAACCACGACAGCATTGTGTTTCCGCCGGAGAACTGCGAACTGGCGCACGCCAGCGAGGTGCTGCGGGTCAATCACACGGGGCATATGAGCCTGTTTTTTCACGATGGCGTCTTTTCCCACCTGGCCGCCCGCCTGCGCCCGGGATTGCAGGTTCCCGCATGAGGAGTCTGCTGAACAAACGCACGATTTACGTGACCGGCAAGGGCGGCGTCGGTAAAACCACCACCGCCGCCGCGCTGGCCAAATGGGCGGCGAGCGAAAACCGCCGCGTGCTGCTCTTTGAAATCAATTCCCAGGGGAGGCTTCCGGCGATTTTCGGCGGGCCGCCGCTGGGCCACGCGCCGCGCGAACTGGCCCCAGGCATATGGGGAGCCAACATCAACCCCCGCGAGAGCATGCACGAATACGCCCTGCTGGTGCTGAAATTCGAACTGCTCTACCGCACCATCTTCCGCAACAAGCTGGTGGATTATTTCCTCACCGCCGTGCCTTCGCTGGCGGAACTTTGCATGACCGGAAAGATCTGGCACCACCACCAGGTGACCGGAGAGTACCTGGGGACGCCGCCGCCGGACCTGATCATCGTGGATTGCCCCGCCTCCGGGCACGCCTACACGCTGTTGCATACGCCCAAGGTGATCGCCGAACTGACGCCTCCCGGACCGATGAAGGAGAACGCCCAAAAAATGTGGGATTATTTCTCCAGTCCGTACGACGCGGCGTCGGTCTTCGTCACCCTGCCGGAGGAAATGCCGGTCAACGAAACCCTCGAGTTCGAGAAAAAATTCCGCGACGCGGGCCTTCCCGGGGGGCCGGTGATCATCAATCGCGTCCTGCCTGGTTATGAAAACGCCGCGCGTTGGGCCGCCGCGCGCCGGAATATCCAGCAACTGGACGGCGCCGCCCGCATGGTCGAAAGCCACGCCATCCGCCTCGCCCGCCAGCAGGAGCAGATGGATATCCTGCGCCAGCGGCTGCCCAGGCATCAGGTGGTGGAAATCCCGTGGATCAACCTGGAGGAGGAGCAGCACGAGGCCGCCCTGCCGGTGGCCACGATGTTGTCGGCCCGTTTTCCCCCGGATCAGGAGCCCTTCTCCGATTGAAGCTGGAGGACCGGTTGGACAAGCCGCCCCCGGCCATCGTTGAATTGACGCCATGAAGCTTGCGCAACTCGCCGGACAGAAACGCATCATCATCTGCGCGGGATCGGGCGGGGTGGGAAAAACCACCCTGTCGGCCGCGGTGGGCGCCCATTTCGCCGCGGCGGGCCGCAAGGTGCTGGTGGTGACCATTGATCCGGCGCGCCGGCTGGCCAATTCCCTGGGGCTGACCCATCTTTCCCATTCTCCCACGCGGATAGAACCGTCCCTGTTCGGCGGGGGGGAGAGCTTCAGGGGCGAACTCTGGGCCATGATGCTCGACATGAAGAGCATGTGGGACACCGTGATTGAGCGCTACGCCACGCCCGGCAACCGCGATCGCATCCTGCGCAACAGTTTCTACCAGTACCTCTCCACCTCGCTGGCGGGCTCCCAGGAATACATGGCGCTGGAGAAACTCTTCGAGTTGCGCAACGACAACCGCTTTGATCTGATCGTGCTGGACACGCCGCCCACCTCCCACGCCCTGGATTTCCTGAACGCGCCGGATCGCATCATCAACCTGCTGGACCATGACGCCGTACACTGGCTGCTCAAGCCCTACCGGGCCGCCGGCAGCACGGGCAAGAAGATGCTGACAGCGGCCAACTCGGTGCTGATCAACGGCCTGGCCCGCTTCACCGGCGCGGAGATGCTCAACGCCCTGGCGGAATTCCTGCTCGCCTTCGAGCGCATGTACGAGGGCTTCGTCGAACGCTCGCGCCGGGTGAAGGCCATCCTGCGCGGGGGCGACTGCATGTTCCTGCTGGTGACCTCGCCGGAAGACAACGCCCGGGAAGAGGCCCTGGCCTTCCGCGACATTCTCCAAAGGCAGGGCATGCCCTTCGGCGCCTTCGTCATCAACCGCGTGGTGACGGCGCCGGGCGATCCGCCCCCTGAAAACGCCTTGCCGGGAATGATCCGCGAAAGCCTGCCCCCCGGAACTTCCGGACCGGATCCGTTGTCTGTCAGCCGTGAACTGGCGGCGTTGAGCCAACTCCAGCAATCGCTGGCGCGCAGGCACGCGCGGCGCATCCGCGAATTGTCGGAGAAAGCCGGCCCCGGCGCCCCCCTGTTCCGCGTGCCCGTATTTGACCGGGATGTCTGCTCGGCGCCCGACCTGCGCCGCTTCGCCGATGTCCTGTTCTCCCTCGACTCCTGACGGAGGTTCCGGGATGGCTTTCACCCCGACCGCAGAAGGTCCCCCAGGCAAATCCATCCGGCGTCCGCCGCCCCGGCGGGGGCGGCTCCTGGCGATGGGGCTTGTGCTCCTCGGGCTGGGAGGCTGCGCCGCCGCCCGCAAGGGCGATTCCCCGGCCGGCCTTCCGGATGAGGAACAGCCGCGCGACATCACCATGCCGGAGTTGAAAATCACCGCCGGACCGGCCGCGGATCCAGAACTGGCCGCCTACGATGACGCCACCCTGCATGAAAAAGGCCTGGCCGCCTTCAAGGATTACGATTACCCGCGGGCCGCCCGCTTCCTCTCCCGGCTCAACAGCGAATACCCCCAGAGCGAATACGCGGAAAGCGCCCTCTACCACTTGGCCGCCGTCAAGGGCCGCAACAACCAGTGCGGGGAAGCGATTCCCCTTTTCGAGCGTTACCAGATCAAATATCCCAGCGGCGAATGGTGGGGACAGGCCACCCTGTCGCTGGGACTGTGCAAAACCCACCTCAAGGATTACGACGGCGCCCTCGCCGAATACGACAGGGTCTTGCGCTTCCTGCCCGGCTCCGCCGCCGGGGTGGACGCCCTGTTCTACCGCGGCGAAGTCTTCCTGCTGCAGGAGCGCTGGCAGGAAGCCAAGGAGCAGTTCGCGGCGCTGATCCCGCGCTCCGGGCTGGTTCCCTCCGCGATCATCGAGGCCCACGCCCGGCTGGGCCGGGCCCATTTCGGCCTGGGCGAAATGAAGGAGGCGGAACATCACCTGAACGAGGCCGTCACCATCCACCGGCGGGAGAGCCGCAAGGCCATCATTCCCTCCCGTTACGCCGCCGAAGCCGCGTTTTACCTGGCTGAAATCAAGAACCAGGAATACCGCAAGGCGCCGCTGACTTCCGAAAAGGACAAGCTGGAAAGCCAACTCGAAACCAAGGCCGCCCTGCTGCTGGAAGCCCAGGATTTGTATGTGCGCGCGGTCCGTTACGGGGATCCGCTGTGGGCGGGAAATGCCGGGCTGGCCATCGGCGGCATGTACCGCGACCTCTATGACACGATTTACTCCATGCCGGTTCCGGAGGAACTGACCCCGCCGCAAAAACAGATCTACCGCAAGGAACTGCACCGCAAGCTGCAGATTCTGCTCAGCAAGGCCATCCGCATCTACGAGGGCAATCTGGACATGGCCCAGCGCGTGGGCGCCAACGACGCCTGGGTGGCGTCCACCCGCAAGAACCTGGAAGAACTGAAGAAAATTTATCTGTCCGAGCCGCTGATCGAGGATGAACCGGACTCGCCCCCTGGTCCGGGAGAGCCGGGCGCGGCGCCCTCCCCAGCCTCGGGGTCTTCCGCCGCCGCGCCGCCGCCGGAAGCCGGTTGATTTTCGTCCGCCGCCGGCGCTGGGGAGCCAGAACCCATGGCGGCTCCATCCGGCGTCTCCGCCGCCCCTCCCGGATTCGCGGCGGGATCGCGCCAGGCCAGCACATCCGGATGCTGGTTGACCGCCTTGACCGCCGCATCCCAACCGGGTTTCCAGGGCCAGGCGGCCAACAGGCCGATTCCCGCCGCCATCCCGAAATACATCAGGTGGCGAATGTCTTCGCCGCCCAGGGTGACCAGCATGCCCACGACCATGGGAATCTCCGCAATGCTGGCCGCGCTGACGTAAGCGTCAGCCAATCCGCCGCAACCGCGCCGCCGGTCCTTGCGAAGCAGCCGCACGATTCTTTCCGGGCGCAGCAGGCGTTTGCGCAGGAGATACGAACCCGCCAGCACCAGCGGCAGCGACAAATACCCCGAATCCAGCAGCGCGCGGACAAATTCAATGCCGCCCATGGGCATGAGAAAGCCCTGGTTGCGGGCGTAGGACGCCAGATAGAAATACAGCCCGTTGATGATCAGGTAGAGGTAGACGCCGCCCTTCACAATGACGCGCGGGCGGTTGAGTTCCCTGGGTTGTATGGGCGCGACGGCTTCCACCACTGGCTCCGGCTGGAGGCGGAGCATGGCACGCCCGCCAGGAGCGATCAATTTTGGGGGAGCCGGGAAACGGCGCCGGACCCGGCGCCGCGAAGCCGTCCCATCCCCATTGCCTTGCGCGCCCCGCGACCCCCAAACCCGGGGCCATCGTCCCCTCCACGCCCTGCGGTCAACAGGACGGAGCGGGGGATGAATATCACCCGCCGCCCGGGCGGCCGGAGTCAGGCCGCGCGCAACAACTGAATGGCCCGGTTCAGGATGATGTGCAGGTTGTCGTGGCCCAGCGTGCGCAGGGCCTGCGCCGGCGTGAACCAGCGCACCTCCACCACGCCCTCGTCCTCCTGCGGATGGAAGCAGACCTCGTGGCAGGGCAGCCGCACCAGGTAGAAATGCACCGTCTTCAGGTGCGGATTGCCTTCCAGCGTGTAGTAGCCGTAACGCACCTCGCCCAGGCAGGTAATGATCTCCGGCTGCTCGGCGATGCCCAACTCCTCGCGGGTTTCGCGGATGGCCGCGTCCGCCGGGGTTTCGCCCTGCTCCAGATGGCCCTTGGGCAATTCCCAGGTGCAGCGCCCGCGCCGCTCCACCCGCGCCAAGGCGAACTGGATGCCCTCCGCGTTCACCCGCGACACCACCGCGCCGGAGGACACCTCGTGCCGGAAATTCGGCTGCATGTTCAGGATGTACCGGGTCTGCAGGTCGTGGGTGTAGTAGCGGTTGCGGCTGTCCACCCAGAAGCGCTGGCCGGCGGAGACGGCCCGGCGCACATCCACGTAGAGCACGCGGGGCTGGCCCCGGCGCAGGCGCCCGGCCATGCGCAGGGCTTCCGCCTCGCTGCCGAAGAGCGGCGTCAACCCGGCGTTCCGGGGCGGATGGATCACCCCGGCCCGGCGGATTTTCTCCGCCACGCGGGATGAGGTGGCGTAGTACAGCACGGCGGCGGGCGAGACCGGCTGCAACTTGCCTTCCTTTTCCTGGCGGACGGCGGCGGGACAGGGGCGCAGACGGAAATGGCCGTTGCGCAATTCAAAGCGCGCGGCCTGATCCGGCGTTTTCAGGAAATCCCGCAGTTCTTCGGCGGAAGGCCCCGGCCCGCGGCCGGCCAGCAGCATGACCGCTTCGTCCAGCGGGGCGAAGCCTTCGCCGTCCCGGCGCAATCCCCCGTGGGCGGGCGGCAGGGACAACAACTGCGAGAGCCGCAGGATCAGTTCCTCGTGGCTCATGCGGCGGCCCTCCAAGAGGCGGCGGCGAGGGCCCGGCTGTTGTAGACGCCATAATCCACGAAGGGAAAGATATTGTCGTAGCCTTCCAGCGCGGAGAGGTAGGCGGCGTCCACCTGTCCGGAGACAATCTGTCCGTACAGTTTGTTGAACCGGGAGACGTGGGCGCGGAAGCGTTTCTCCGCGTACTGGACGGCGGTGTCCATGGTCATGATAAAAGCCCAGTCGGATGACTGCGCCAGCAGCAATTCGCGGGCGGATTGGTTCAGGGCGCGGCGAAGCAGGCCATCGGCGGCGGGATGGCGGTTGGCCAGTTCGATCATGCGGGTTTCGCAGGCCATCAGGTGCCGGTAAATCCAGTCGTTGGGACGCCCCAGCCAGACCTCGCCGTAGCCCTTGTGTCCCCAACTCGACATGGCGGGCAGGGCGGTCTGGTGGGCGGCGTGGCGGTGCAGATACAGGGATGGGGTGGTCGCCTTCAGGCCGGGGGCTTCGGTCTTCAGCACGCGAAAAACCGCCTCGATGAAATCCACGCCCTCGAACCACCAGTGGCCGAACAATTCGGCGTCGTAAGGCGCCACGATCACCGGAGCGCGGCCGTATTCCTGCTGGAGGCGCGAGGATTGCTCCACCCGGCCGCGGATGAAATGGCGGGCGTGATCCCAGATCCGATCGCGCGCCCAGCCGGGGTGGTAGGGCTCCTTGTGCTGGCCGCGTCCGGTGATGCGGAAGTATTTGACGCCGGTGTTCTTGCGGGCGCCGCCAGGCTGCACCCACGGTCCAATGTAGTCGAGGGGCAAATCCCAGCCGATGTCCCGGTAGAACTCGCGGTAGACGGGATCGCCGGGATATCCCGCCTGGGAACTCCAGACCTGCGCCGAGGATTCCGGATCGCGGGCGAACACGGCCACGCCGGCGGGAGTGTAGAGGGGAGCGAAAACATCCAGTTGCGGCCTTGGGATGGCGTGGCGCACGCCATGGGTGTCCATGAAGAAGGCGCGCAGCCCGGCGTCGCGCAGGAAGGTGTCGAGGCCGGGGTAATAGCCGCATTCCGGCAGCCAGATGACGCGCGGATCGCGGCCGAAATGGCGGCGGTGGCTTTCCACGGCGATGCGGATCTGGGCGTTCACCGCCTCGGGATGGGCCTGCATGTAGGGCAGGAAACCGTGGGTGGCGGCGCAGGTTCCGATTTCAATGCGCCCATGCTCCTCGTGTTCGCGGAAGGCTTCGAGCAGATCGCCCTTGCAGCGATCCATCAGGCACGCGCGGACGCCCTGAAAACGATCCAGGTACATGCGCGCCAGCGGCTCGAAGCGTTCGTCGCCGCGGGTGCGGACCACTTCCTTTTCCGCCAACCCGATCAGGTGGCCGAGGAAGCGCTGGTAGCGGCGGCGCAGCAAATCGTCGCGCAGCATGGCCGCCAGGGGCGGAGAGATGGTGATGGTCAGGCGCGGAGAGATGTTGTCGCGGGCGAGGTTGTCCAGCGCCTGGACCAGCGGCAGGTAGGTCTCGGTGATGGCCTCGTATAGCCAGTCTTCCTCAAGAAAATGCTCGTGCTCGGCATGCCGGACAAAGGGCAGGTGGGCGTGCAGGACAAGGGACAGATAACCAATGGTCATGGCGCGGGCTCCCGGCGAATGGAGAAGGAAGGATCACCAGACGCGAAGGTCAGGTGAGCCCGCGTGAAAATTCGCTGGCGCCGCCGCGCCACACCCGCTCGGAGCCGCCCAGAAACCACGTGGCGGAATGCGGCTTTTCCGGCGCGGACGGCGGAACAACGGGCCATGCGGCGGAGTCCGCCGGCAAGACCGGCGCGGACGGCTGGGCTCCGGACGCCATGCGGTGCGCGCCCGCCCAGTCGAGCATCTCCCGCAGCAACGGCATGGCCGAATGGGGCGCCCGCGCGGCGTCGCGGCCCATCAGGGAGACCGCCAGCGGCCACCAGGTCATGGCCTCCAGATAGGGGACATGATCGGGAAAGCGGTTGAAAATGTCTTCGGTGATGGTCGAGATTTCTTCCGGCGGCGTGGAGGCCCAGTTGGATTCGCCCAGCAGGTGTTCCCCGCCGCTGGCGGCCGCCAGCCACAGGCGGGCGCGGTACACATGGCCCGGTTCGGCGGCGAAATAGTATTCGCCCGGCCCGCCGTGAAATTCGATGGTCTTTTCCGGCTCGAAGCGCGGAACATGGAAAGCGTGCAGGCCCGCGCGCTCGAAGCTGACGCGCAGCCGCGCCGTCCGGTTGAAATACAGGTGATCCTGCACCGTCCGGTCCAGGTCCCACCAGAAGTAGATGGTCCGGGGATCGCGGACCAGCGAGTAGATCATGTTGCGGGCGTAGGACCCGGGCAACTCGCCTGGCGGATCAAAATCCGCGACCGCCGCGGCTTCTTCCTCCGCCAGGAAATATTTGCTGGCGACGGCCGGATCGAAGACGGCGGCTTCATCGCCGGACACATCTTCCGCGGACGTCAAAACAGCCCCCTCCGGCGCGCCGCCGGCAGCCCGCGCTTCCTGCTCCGGCGGGATGGAAGCGGCGGCTTCCGCCGGGGCGGGGCTGGCAGGCGCGGGCGAGGAAATCGCCAGCGCCGCTTCCGGGGCGGGCGCCATGGTTTCCACCGGACTGGCGCGGGCGGCGTCCTCCGGACTGGCCGCTTCCGGGAGCGGCCGGGGCGTGATCCTGGGATTGGAGGTGTTGTCTTGCGCGGCGCTGGAGGATTCTTCCTCCGCGCCGGGCCCGAAACGGCTGGACTTGCTCATCTCCGATGTCTCCTCGATATCGGAGGCTTGGGTGTCCCATTGGTCCAACAGATTATGAACGATGCTGGCGGAATACTGGCCAAGCTGGTCAAGGGCGTTCGCCACGCGGTTTTGCAGAACCCGTTTGCCGAGGGTGCGGCGATTGGGAATGGCCAGCCGCGACGCGATTTTCTCCAGCGCTTCGCGGTTCATTCGGTCCAGTTTGTCTCGCCAGTTGCTCATGGTCCGGTTTTGGGAGCCTTGCCTGCCTATGTTGGCGCCGAGGTTACCTCAGAGGCCGGGGAAGGGCAAACCCGTCCGCGGGGATCGAACCTCGAATCCCGCCGCCGCCGGAAGGCGGCGGCCAAAGCCCCGCGCCCCACGGTCCCCGGTTCATGCGGACGCCATGCCCGTACGGACCGCCGGGGACCGGCCCGTCCGCGGCCGCGCGCGCCGGACGGAGCGCCGCGCGCGAGACGCGGAGCGGGGGCCGCCTACGGCGGCCATGGGGCGCGGGTGGGGGGGCGGCGGCGGGCGCGTACGCGCCCGCGCGCGGGGCTTTGGCCTCCCCCCGGCTTTCAGCCGGGGGGAGGCGGGCGCCGGGGATCGAACCTGGGGCGGAAAATACGAACCGGGAGAGGGGCGTGTTGCAGCACGGATACTGCATGGC
>JAJVIH010000042.1 GCA_022072125.1 Myxococcota bacterium
AGGACTGGGCCAGCACCAGCACCCACAGCGGCAATCCACGCGCCAACATGTCGCCCGCCGCGGAAGAACCAAGAATGATCCCCATCGCGATGGTGGCGGCGAACAGTCCCGCGACCGGGGGAGGACGCAGGTCGAATTGCAGGAGGATTCCGGAGTCCGCCGCGTATCCCGCCGCGCCAATCCACAGGGTGACCCCCAGGGAAGTGAGCAACGCCACCCGGTTGACCGGCCGCCCGGTCGCCTGGGCCGCGAAAATCATTTCCACCACGAACAGCGCCGCCATGGCGGCGGCGATGCCCGCGATCCCCAGTTTCACCAGCATGGACGCCGTGGGGTGCATGATGATCCGCTATCTTACGACTTCGCCAGTTTTTCGCCGGCTTTGTATACCGAACCAAGCTGGCGCAGGTAGGTGTTCACCGCCTCGGCCGCGCGCGTGGCGAAGGCCATGATGGTCAATTGCGGGTTCACTCCCAGCGAAGTTGGGAAGATGCTGCCGTCCACCACGTAAAAATTCTCCACTTCATGGGACTTGAGTTGCGGGTCCACCACGCTGGAGCGCGGGTCCAGCCCCATGCGCGCGGTGCCCAGGGGATGGAATGACAACATTTCCACGTCATCCGGACGCAAGGGATGGTTGAGAAGCGACCGCGCCTCATCCATGGACCGGAAGGTCATGTTGTGGATGGGGGGATAAACCTCTTTCGCGCCGGCGGCGAAGAAGACTTCCGTCAAAATCAGGATGCCCCGCCTGAACAGGTCCATGTCCCGCGCATTGACGTCGTAGCGGATGGCCGCCCGGCCGTCGCGGTAGGGGCGGATGCTGCCCGTTGAACTGTCGGAGACCATGAACCCGAAAACCGCCAGGTTTTTGTAGCGCTCCATCTGCGCCTTGTGTTCCGCTCCCAGCGAGGCCAGGGCCATCGAACCCAATCCAGGCGGCAGAAACGCGCCCTCGAACATCAGGCCTTCGTCTCGAAAATGATCAATGCAATACCCTTGGGGAACGCCTTTCCAGCCATACACATCTTCGTCAAAGAACGCCGCCAGCTTGCTCGCCGGATGGATGGTCAGGTTTTTCCCCACCTGGCCGGATCGCACGCCAATGCGGTTTTTCTGAAGGAAAACCGGCGTCATCATCGCTCCGCCAGCCAGGATGAAGGCGTCCGCGCGAACTTCCAGCCGGCGCGGCGGCCGGTGTCCATCGGCGCCGTGTTTCACCCGGGCTTCCAGGGCGAATACCCGGTTGCCGGAGAGCAGCAGGCGCTCGGCGCGGGAATCCGCGAAAATCCGCGCTCCATGCCCGATGGCTTCGGGAAGATAACTGACCAGCATGGATTGCTTGGCGCTTTTGGTGCATCCGAAGGCGCAGGTGCCCCGGCCTTCGCAGCCTTTGGCGTTGCGCTGAAGGGGGTGGTGGCTGTAGCCGAGTTTGTCCGCGCCGCGCCGGATGATGCGGGCGACCCCGCCCTCCGTCTCCGGGGTGACGGGGGAAACCCCCAGCTTCTCCTCCACCTTCTGGAAATATGGGGCGAGGGATTCTTCTGAAAAGTCGCGCAGGCCATGGTCGCGCCGCCACTTCTCTATGGTGCGCGCGGGCAGGCGGAAACAGGTTCCGGAGTTGATAACCGTGGTGCCGCCCACGCATTTGCCTGCAGGCACGGGGATGCCCGGTTTGCCAATGGCGACAGTCATGCCGGCTTCCCGGTAGAGATCACGCATCGTTTCGTAATCCCGGCCATTCAGGTACTCTGGCGGAAAATAAGGGCCTTCCTCGATCACCACCACGTCGTGGCCCAGCGCCGCCAGTTCCGCCGCCGCCACCGCGCCGCCCGCGCCGCTGCCGATCACGCATACTTCCGTGCGCAGGCGGGTGTCCTGGCTGATATCTTTGCCTTCAAAAAATCCCGCGGAAGTCAGTTCCTTCATGACCCCGTGCGCTCCTTCCAGGCCGCCAGGAAGCGGGATGGCCGTCCTCCCGGCGGGGTGAAGCCGGTCTGGCCGGAAACCTGATCATCGGCGTAGTATGCGGGAACCACCAGGGCCATGAGCAGTTTCAGCAGGTTGCGCCATAGCCACACCCGGCTGCCAGACCAGCTTTTCAACTGGACTTCCCGTTTTTCCGGAGGCAGGCGTGAAAACCGGCTCAGGGCGAGCAGGCGGAACACCGGCGACCATTCAAGCGCCAGCAGGGCGAAACGGAAGGCGGTTCGCCCTTCCACCGGAGCGGCTTCCAGAAACCAGTCCACCCGTTCAGCCACCAGCGCCCCGGCGGGGGTGGTTTTGATGATCTGTCCTGGCGGGCAACAGGTCTCCGCCAGGGCGTGAACCACCCGGACTTCGCTGGCGGACAGAACCTTGTAAGGGTAGGGATGGGGCAAACCGGCTCCGTGGCGAAAACCGGCATGGTTATACCAGCGGCGGATGGAATCTCCAACAGCAAATTTTCTTCCCGGGCAGGGGAAATTCTGACCTTCAAGTAGGCGTGAACATCCTGATATTGCGATTGACACCACACCTGATTTTATAGATAGTGCGTGCCGGTTTCAGAAGGTGGAGGACATGCCTGCGCAGTATTATCCAATGCTGATGATCATTGCATTGGCGGGGTTGATTGCCGCGTCCATGCTGACATTGGCGACATTGATGGGTCCGTACCGGCCGAGCAAGCAGAAGGGCGAGCCATTTGAATGTGGATCTCCTTCGCGGGGTTCGCTGCACCAGCGTTTCTCCGTGAAGTTCTACATCGTGGCGATTCTCTTCATTCTCTTCGATATTGAAATTGTCTTTATCTACCCATGGGCGATCCAGTTCATGAGCCTGGGCATGCTGGCCTTTGTCGAGATGATGATCTTCATCGCGGTTCTCGTCGCCGGCCTGGCCTATGTCTGGAAAAAAGGCGCCCTTGAGTGGGAGGAATGACGCCATGAACAGGCAAGACATGAACGCATTCGGCCAGGATGTTTACGTCACCCGCGCGGACGCGGCCATCCAATTTCTCCAGCAGGCCATCAACTGGGGCCGCAAACACTCGTTTTTCCAGTATCCCTTCGTCACGGCCTGTTGCGGCATGGAATTCATGGCGACCTGGGCCCCGAAATACGATATCGCCCGCTTTGGCGCCGAGTTCCCCCGCTTCTCGCCCCGCCAGGCGGACCTGTTGTTCGTGGTGGGCACGGTCAACCACAAACTCGCCCCGTACCTGCGCCGCGTCTACGATCAGATGTGCGAACCCAAATGGGTGATCTCGTTCGGCGCCTGCGCCTCCACCGGCGGCTTCTACGACAACTACGCCACTGTGCAGGGCATTGACACCATCATTCCGGTGGATGTGTACATCCCCGGGTGTCCGCCTAGGCCCGAAGCGGTTCTCGATTCCCTTCTGCTCTTGCAGGAAAAGGTCATGAAGGAGCGCCCGGAACTGTCCGAACGCATTCTGGGGCCCCAGCAGATTGAGGAGGCGCGCCAGCACCGCGCCATGGGAGGACAGTCATGAGCGTCAAGGCGCTCGAAAAGGTCGCCAAGAAGTTTGCGTCCGAGGTGATTGACAAACACTCGAACGCCGGCGACGACACCTTGATTGTCAAGCGCGCGAAGATCAAGGAAATCCTCAAGTTCTGCCGGGACGACAAGGAACTCAAATTCGAGTTCTGCATGGATGTCTGCGGCATGGATTACCTTGGATATCCCAACCAGGACCGCTTCGAGGTGGTCTATCATCTCTACTCAGTGACCCACAATCACCGCCTGCGCATCCGCGCCCGGGTGCCGGAAAACGACCCGGTGATTGACACCTCGGTGGATATCTGGCCGGGAACCAACTGGTTCGAGCGCGAGGTATGGGACATGTACGGCGTCAAGTTCAAGGGACACCCGGATTTGCGCCGCATCCTGATGTACGAGGAATTTCAGGGCCATCCGCTGCGGAAAGATTATCCGGTCAACAAGCGGCAACCCCTGATCGGACCGCAGAACTGATCATCCGGACGGATTCACATGCAGGAAGTTGTCCGTAAACTGCCCACCTCCACCATGACCTTGCAAATGGGGCCCTCCCATCCTGCCAGCCATGGCACCTCCAAGTTCACGGTGGAACTGGATGGCGAAACCATCCTCGCGATTGATATCGAGTTCGGCTATCTCCACCGCGGCTTTGAAAAGATGTGCGAGAACGTCACCTGGACCCAGGTCGTTCCGTATACCGACCGGCTCAACTATGTCTCGCCGCTGATCAACAACGTCGGCTTCTACATGGCGGTGGAGAAAATCGCGGAAGTGAAGGTCCCCGAACGGGCCCTGTATATCCGCACCATCATCTCCGAAATGAGCCGCATCTGCGATCATCTCACCTGCGTGGCGGCGACCGCCATGGAATTGGGCGGATTGAGTATCTTCTTCTATATGATCAAGGCCCGGGATCGCATTTGGGATTTGATCGAGGACATCACCGGCGCCCGGTTGACGGTTTCCTACGTGCGGATTGGCGGGGTGATGAACGATTTGCCGCTGGATTTCGCCGAAAAGTGGAAACCCGTGCGCAGCCTGGTCCTGGCCATGCTCCACGATGTGGACGTGATGTTGACCAAAAACCGCATCTTCATTGATCGCATGCGGAATACCGGGATCATCAACGGGGAAACCGCCATGGCCTACGGCCTGACGGGTCCCATGCTGCGTGGCTCGGGGGTCAAATTCGATATCCGCAAGGCATCTCCCTACCTGGTATATGATCGGGTGGAGTTCGACGTGCCGGTGGGGGCCAAGGGCGACAATTTCGACCGCTACGTCGTCCGCATGCAGGAAATCAAATACGCCGTCAGCATCATTGACCAATGCCTGGCGCAGATTCCCGATGGTCCCTTCATCACCGATGACCCGCGCCTGGCGCTGCCGGACAAGGGGTCGGTCTATGGCTCCATCGAAGGCACCGTGGACCATTTCATGCATATCATGTTTGGCATTCAGGTGCCGAAAGGCGAAGCCTATTCCTATGTGGAAGGGGGCAATGGCGAACTGGGCTTTTATGTTGTCTCCGATGGCAAGGGCAAACCCTACCGGGTCCGGGTGAGACCGCCGTGTTTCGCCAACCTTTCGGCGTTGCCCACCATGATCACCGGGGCGCTGCTCGCGGACCTGGTGCCCACTTTCGACTCCATCAATATGATCGGCGGAGAGATTGACCGCTGATTTCATGCGATTTGACGGATGAGCCATGCCCAAACTGACGATAGACGGCAAGGAAGTTGAAGTTCCCAGCGGCACTCCGATCATCAAAGCCGCCGAACAACTGGGAATCACCATTCCGCACTACTGTTATCATCCGCGCCTCTCCTCGCCGGCCAACTGCCGCATGTGCCTGGTGGAGATTGAGAAGGCGCCCAAGATGATGCCCGCCTGCTACACGCAGGCCGCCGAGGGAATGGTGGTCAAAACCAGCAGTGAAAAGACCCTGAACGCCCAGAAGGCGGTGCTGGAGTTCCTGTTCGTCAACCACCCGATTGACTGCCCCATCTGCGACCAGTCCGGCGAGTGCAAGCTCCAAGACTACTATATGGATCATGGGCAGTATCACCCGCGATTCAAGGAAACCAAGGTCCATGGGGACAAGGCCAAACGCCTGGGTCCCCATGTGGTTCTGGACCAGGAGCGCTGCATCAAATGCACCCGCTGCGTCCGCTTCATGGATGAGGTCGCCCGCAATCCCCAGCTTGGCATGTTCGAGCGCGGCGATCATTCGATCATTGATATCTATCCGGACAAGCCGCTGGATGACCCATACTCCATGAATGTGGTGGACATCTGCCCGGTTGGGGCCCTGACCAATGATGACTTCCGTTTCCACAAGCGCGTGTGGTTCCTGTCCCGCACCCCCAGCATTTGTCCGGGATGCGCGCGCGGTTGCAACATCGAAATCCACCATCACGAAGGCGTGGCCTACCGTTATCTTCCCCGGGAGAATGAGGCGGTCAACAAGTCCTGGACCTGTGACGAAGGCCGGATGACCTATCGGTGGATCAATGATCACCGCGTGCTGATTGGCCATGCGGGTCGCGGCCACGAAAAACGCATCCGCACCCGGGAACTGCTGCCCCAGGTGGCGGCCAAGCTGAAGCCCTTGGCGGGTTCATTCCCCACGGCGGCCTTCATCTCCGCGGACGCTTCCAATGAAGAAGCCTGGGCCTTCGCCCGTTTCTGCAAGGATATCCTGCGGGTTCAGACCGTCGCTCTGATTGGCAAGGCCGATGGCGTCCAGGACAATATCCTGCGGGTCAGCGACAAGAATCCCAACCGCGCCGGCGTGCAACTCGCCTTTGACGCGGCTGGAATCAGCCTCCTCGATTATCCTTCGGTTCTGACAAAGATCGGCGCAGGGGAAATCAAGGCGGTGGTGTCATTCGGCCCTGACCTGCCTTCCAACGATTCGGATGTGCTGTCCCGGCTGGAATTGCTGGTGGTGCTGGCGGCCAACAAATCCCACCTGACCATGGTGGCGGATTATGTCCTGCCGCTGGGCAGCCTGCTGGAACGGGAAGGCACATTCGTCAATGCGTTCAACCGCATCCAGAAATTCAACCAGGGCCTGAACCCCCTGGGTCAAAGCCTGGATGGGGTGGCCGCGCTTCACGAACTGGCCGTGGCGATGGGGCAGGGCCCTTCCTTCACTCTCAAGAATGCGGGCGAGGCTTTCGCGGCGCTGGCCGCCTCGGCCCCAGCCCTGAATGGTCTGACCTGGGAAAAAATCGGCTCCCTTGGGCTGGATTTGAATCAGCCCGCGGCGGCGGCGTAAGGAGCAAGCTGAAATGACCCTGGCTGAAGTGATCATCCGGCTCGTCATGGTGGCGTTGGCCATTGGCCTGTTGATGAGCATCGCCCCGCTGTTGACCTGGGGCGAACGCAAGTGGAGCGCGCTGGCGCAGGATCGGGTAGGCCCCAACCGCGCCGCCATTGAACTGGCGGGCAAATCCATCACCCTCAACGGCCTGCTGTATCCCCTGGCCGATGGCCTGAAGATGATCTTCAAGGAAGACTTCATGCCCACGCGGGGAGAAAAATTTCTCCATTTTGTCAGTCCATGGCTGGCGGTCTTTCCCGCCCTCGCGGTGGTGGCGGTGATCCCGCTGGGCGCGCGGGTCAACCTGTTTGGTCACGAGATTCCCATGCAGGTCGCCGACCTGGACGCCGGAATTTTGTACCTCTTTGCTTTTGCTTCACTTTCCGTCTACGGCTCGACCCTGGCGGGATGGGCGTCCAACAACAAATACGGGTTGCTGGGTTCGCTGCGCACCTCCAGCATGTTGATCTCGTATGAAGTCGCCATGGGCCTGACCCTGGTCGGCCTGATGATGACCGTGGGCAGCCTGCGCCTGTCTGATATCGTGGAATACCAACAGGGAACCATGCTGGGTTTCCTGCCACGCTGGGGCATTTTCATGCAGCCCTTTGGCGCGTTGCTGTTCTTTGTGTCGGCCTTCGCTGAAACCAAGCGCGCCCCGTTTGACCTGCCGGAAGCCGAATCCGAACTGGTGGCGGGTTATTTCATCGAATACTCGGGCATGAAGTTCGGCATGTTTTACCTCGGCGAGTTCGTCGAGGTGGTGACGGGCGCCTGCCTGTTCGCCGTGCTGTTTTTTGGCGGATGGCAACTGCCCTGGGCTTCTTCGGAAGCCTATTACAACCCCCTTGTGGTGGGGATTGGCGGATTTATCTCCACCGCCTATCTGGTGTTCTTTGTCATCACCCTGCTGGGTTTGCCGCTGCGCGACCCCCGGATTCAGTTCGCCATCGCCGCGGGCGGATTTCTTGGCGGGGCCGGTCTGGCGCTGCTTTCCGGCGCCGAGGGCCTGCTGGGTCCGAAGGGCGGGGTGCTGGGACTGATTCTGTCCAATGGCCCGGAACTGGCCAAGCTGTTGATGAGCCTCATGGTCTTCACCATGAAAATCCTCATCCTCTGCTGGTTCCATATTCTGCTGCGCTGGACCTATCCGCGATTCCGCTATGACCAGGTGATGAAGCTGGGTTGGAAGATGCTGCTTCCCGCCGCGCTGGTGAACCTGGTGGTCACCGGGATTGTTCTGTTGATCATCCGCTAACCACGGGAGCATGCGCCATGGCAGAGAGCAAGAAAGAGATCAAGACGTATATCTCCGACGCCTCCGATGACATGACTTGGCATGAGCGTCTGTATGTTCCCGCGCTCGCCAAGGGATTTGGGGTCTTCGCCAAGCATTTTTTCCGGAATCTCCTCGGCGACAAGGAAGAGGGCGACACCGGCACCATCCAGTATCCGGAACAGAAAATCGCCTACTCGGAGCGTTGGCGCGGCGCCCACCGCCTCACCAAACGTCCGGATGGAAGCACCAAATGCGTCGCCTGCATGATGTGCTCGACGGCCTGCCCGGCCCAGTGCATCCATATCATCGCCAAGGAAGTGGATGACCCGAACGTGGAAAAGGCCCCCGAGGTCTTCGTGATAGACGAACTGCGCTGCATCTTCTGCGGCATGTGCGTCGAGGCCTGCCCCAAGGACGCCATCCGGATGGATACCGGCATCCACGTCCCGGCCATGTATAGCCGCGAAGAGGCGGTTTGGGATCTGGACAAGCTGATTTCCAACAAGGGCGTCCGCGGCAACGTGTGATCCCCCGTCTTGATGCGCTTCAAGGCGCCAGTGGCCCCCCCATTGGCGGCCCTGGCGTTTGAATCCCGGAATATTTTGGGAACACATTCAGGGCAGGGCGAGCATCCCGCCAGGGCGCATTTGCGGAATCGCCCCGGGATGGATATGGAAATCTGGGTGTTTCCGTCCCCCACCGGCTGATCTCCATCATGGTCGCACCGAACCAATATCTGGAACGTCCAGCGGTATTTCAATCGCGGAACCTCAGCCTGGAAGGGCTGTTCCACCGGGGGAATCACCCCGGCGTGATGGCCGTGATCTTTTCCCCCCATCCGCATTATGGCGGCAGCATGGATACCCCGCTGGTTCCGGAGATCGCCTGGCAATGCCACCGCCAGGGTATCGCCTCGCTGCGCTTCAATTACCATGGGGTGGGGGCCAGCCAGGGCGGAGAGACGGAACTTGACCAGGTCTGGGAAGACGGCCTGGCTGCTGTCGAGTTCATGGCGGACTCCTGGCCTAGCCGCCCAGTGGCGCTGGTTGGCTATAGCTTCGGCGCGTGGGCGGCCATGCAGACCTTCCTGCACAATACCCGTTTTCAGATTTCCGGGCTGGTTTTTGCTTCACCTCCACTGGAGATGCTCGACTTTACCCCATTAAAATCATTGAAGATTTCCATGCTGTCCATCACCGGATCGCGGGATGGGATATCTCCCCCCGGCGTGCTCCAGCAATTCGGCGAATCCCACGAATTCAACTGGACAGTGGACATCATCCCCGAAGCCGATCATTTTTACACCAGCGGTTTGACGATGGCCGGACAACGCATCGCCGCCTGGCTGGACGCCCTGACATGAACCTTCAATATCTCTATCCGCGCGACGCCGATCAGTACTTCGCCAATTTTCAGGAACTGCTCACGGTGGATCGCTACCTCGACTACCTGGAACTGATCCAGTCCGGCGATCCGCGGGCGGCCCGGTGGCGGGGCATGGAATATCCGGCCGCGGCCACCGGCTTGTTATGCAAGGCGCTGATTCTGGGCGTCATGGAATCCGGAAACGGAAAAACCGCCCTGGAATACGCGGACGCAGCCCGCTACCTGTTCGCCCTGGAACCGGAAGAGGAACGGGACTCGATGCTGGAAGGCCAGGAGGACGCCTACATGACGATCATGTCCGGACTGGCGCGTACGGTATCCAGCGGGTCCCCGGTCTTTGTGCAGGCGCTCCTGATCTGGCGGGAAGGCATGACGCCGGACGCCGGCGATCTGAACCTGCATATCCTGCGGTCGGCGGAAGCAGCCCTTCAAGGCCGTGATCAGGAGGCGGAGCGGGAGGCCGCCCTGGCAGGATCGCTGTTTCTTGCCGGCGCGCCGTTTCCCGGGCTGGTTCATGACCAGTTGCCCAAGGCCGCCCAGGATCGCTATGCGCTGTTGTTTCATGGGGTGGCGGCGCTGACCGGAGACCATGATTTCGGCTTTCCGCTGGGACAACCCGCCCATGAACTGCAACGCTGGGAGCGCATCCGCAAGGGGTGGTTCGCCGGATGGGTCCAGCGGGCGGCGGAGATGGACGGCCCCCCACCCGACGAACTGGACCGCCAGGAAATCGCCCTGCTGGAAGCCTTGCAACGTCCCCAGTACCACCCCGGAGACGACGCGGACCTGTGGCGGGAGCACGGTCTGGAGTTGACGGGTTATGTGGTTGGCATCCTGCGCGACCGGCAATTGCGCGCCCAGCCCAGCCAGCAGGTGATTGTCCGGAATGCGGCGGTGACAGCAGGCCTTGTCGAGGACATGCAGGCCATCCCTCCACTATTTGAATTGCTGCGGGAAGAAAATTTCACCCCGCTCTGGAGCGCCGCCGTGGAGGGGGTGCGGCGGTTTGGCGAGCATGCCTATCCGGAAATTCTGGGGTTGCTGCGGCAGGGAAAGGGCTTCGGCCAGTTGACGGCGGCCCTGGAACTGCTTCCGCCCGGCAGCCTGGAGGCGGAAGATCTGGAAGAAGCCGCGGAGAAAATTCTCGCGGAGCCGGAACTGTACGGGGTAGGGGCCGCCTTGCTGGGGCTGGCCAAGCATGATCCCTATATGGCGCTGGACGCCGCCGACACCCTGAACGGCCGCCTGGAACACGATGAAGCCCTGAAACCCCGCGCCGGCGACATCGCCACCGCCCGGCGGATGATTCAGGCGGCCGTGACCGGCTTGCAGGAGCGGTAAGGAGATGTTTATTGCAGCGAGGCTTTGTGCAGGTGGCAGGCCACGCAATTCATATGATTGGGATGCCGGGCCGGAAGGGTCAGGCTCACCCCGCTCACCGGGCTGGTGCTCCCCGCCGGAACGCCGTGGCAACGGATGCAGGCATTGTTGTCGTTGACCTTGTGCTGATTGTAGATATCCGGCGGCATCTTGGGTTGGGGCACCTGCGGCGGACCTTCCGCCATCCCCAGGAGAATGAAGATCAGCAACACCCCCGCCATGCCAACAACAAACAGGATGGTTTTCTGTTTCGGGGTCATGAATTTTTGGAACGGGAAGGATCCGGCATATCCGCAATCAACGCCTTGATAACCTGAATCACCCGGAACGCCGGGAGCCCCCGGCTGCCAGGCGTTTTTTCAGGCATTGGGTTCGCACAAATAACATGCGCCCTCGACAGGGATCGAACCTGCGGCCTACCGCTTAGGAGGCGGTTGCTCTATCCAACTGAGCTACGAGGGCACGAAAACGGATTTACTGACCCTTGGCGGCGGCTTGAGGCCGGATGGTCAGCACCGGGATGGGCGAGCCGCGCACCACCTTTTCCGCCACCGATCCAATCAGCAGGTGCTTGAAACCGGTATAGCCATGGGTGCCCATGACAATCAGGTCAGCGCCAATGCTTTCCGCGGTATGGATGATTTCATTGAAAGGAACCCCTTCCTTCGTCACGGTTTCGACGGGGACTCCCAGGCTGGCGGTCAGTTCCTTGAACTGGCGTTCGACCTGCTCCAGCACGGCCTTGCGCACCGCTGCGTAATTGAAGGTGGCGGGCACCTCGGCGGAGAGCGGTCCGCCGCCGATCAGCGCGGGAATTTCCGAGACATGAACCAGGGTGACGCTGCCGCCGGTTTGCTGGGCCAGGCTGATCGCGGCGTCAATGGCGGGGCGGGAATTGGCGGAAAAGTCCACCGGAACCAGAATCTTCTGAATCTTCATGGCGTTCACTCCTGTTTCAGCAAGTGTTGCATGTTATTACAGACCAGCAGCAAAGTCTACGGAGAAGGTTTGATGACGATGATGGGGATATTCACGCTGCGCAATACCCGTTCGGTGACGCTGCCCAGCATGAAGCGCTCCAGCCCCGCCCGGCCATGGGAGCCCATCACCAGGGTGTCCGCGTCCAGGGATTTGACCATCCGGGCGATCACCTTGTGCGGCGTTCCCCACGCCACGTCATGGGAGACCTTGATCCCCTGGGCGGCTTCACCCGCCAGCCGCTCCAGCTTGGCGTTGTAGGCTTCCATCACGCTCGACTTGATGGCGGAAAGCGGCGCCGGATGCCCTTCCAGGGCATGGCTGACGCCCAACGCCGCGGCGTCGCCATCGTGGACATAGAGCAGGGTCAGCCGCGCATCCGTGAGCCGGGCCAGTTTGACGGCGTATTTCACGGCGTCCAGACTGACCTCGGAAAAATCCAGGGGAACCAGAATATGGCGGGCCAGATCACTGGCGGGACGGGGAGTTTTGGCTGGCATTTTCTTCATCCTTCCGTCTGACGGGTGTCTACAGACGGCTTCTTTATTGTTCCGTGAAGCAGGCAAACGCAGGCGCCGCCGCCAAGGACCACAGTAGCCATGGATTGTTTTCCGTGGCAATGACCTGGATCAATTCCGTCACGGCGTGATGGCGTCCACCCCGATCATCCGGCCATTGGCGTCCAGGGTGAGGCGGTAAATGGTTCCATCCCAGCCAACGGAGAAGGGACCATCCAGCGGAAGCGACCAGATTTCCTTGCCATCGGCCGGGGACAGGGCGATCAGCCGGATGGGCGTGAGAAGGGGATCGGACTCGGCCAGGTAAACCTCGCCGTTCTTTCCATAGAGTCCGCTGGCGAAGAAATACCCGGTCCGGGCGCGGTAGGTCCAAAGCAGGTCTCCGCTGCCGGACATCAGGGAGATGGCCACGTCCCGGTTGACTTGCGATGCGGGCTCCGACAGAAAAGTCCGATCCACGCCATGGAACGAAAGCCTTCCTTTCAAGGGTTTGCTCCAGAGTTTGGAGCCGTCAGCCATGCCATACTGATCGATCCCGTCGCCGTAGGCGGCGTAAAAATACCGGGATGGGGCCCAGGCGATTTGCCCTTCCCGGGGCAAGGTCAGATCAAAGCGTTTGCGGGCGTCTCCTGGTTCAAACGCCTGCAGGCGAACCATGCCGTTTGAAGCGCCCGGATACTGCAACACCAGCGCGAAGGGATCGCCGAAAAATCCGGGAATTATCCTGCCTTCGCCAGAAACCGAAAATCGCCGCTGGCCATTCTGGGGATTGAGGGCGTCCACCCGGGTGGAGGTTCCGCTCCGGCCATCCAGTTCCCAAACGAAGAGGTTGCCATTGAGGACAAAGGAGTACCCAAACGACACCGCCTTGCCCGCGCCGCCCGGTCCGGGAACCTCATATTCCCAGCGTTTCCTGCCATCGCGGCCAATTCCCGTCAGCCTGGTGTTCCAGCCTTCGGCGGAGGTGACGCCGCAGTAAATCAGGTCATCAATGACATACAGTGGGGCGAACCCCGTGCCGCCCAACGGGTATTCCCACAGCATGGCGCCGTCCCGCAGCGCCCGCGCCTGAATCACCGCGCCCCCACTGGACCGGTTGGCCTGGACCAGGTAGAGACGGTCGCCTTTTGGATCGAGGACCGGGCTGTTCAATTCCAGTCCGGCAGGGGCTGTGTGGTTCCACAGCACCTTGCCATCGGGGGAGGCCGCCGTCACCACGCTGGCGCCGCCCACGCGCCCCAGCACCACCACGGTTCCATCGGTGGCGGTGAAGAAGGATTGATGTGTTCCCGGCAGGGTGAAACTTTTCAGGACGCCGCCATCCGCCGGGTTCAGCCGGGAGATGCGCAGACTTCCATCGGGCATTTCCTCGACGATGAAGACCTCCCCGGTGGTGGAAGCCAGCCTTGGCGCGAAAACCAGCCGGCCTTCCGACACCCAGCGCCAGCGCACCACGGAGACATCGTAAACGGCGGTGACGGAAGCCTGGTTGCCCGCCCGGTCTTCGTTGAAGACGCCAATGGACATCGCGGTGGAATCCTGGGTGAACGTGTCAATCCCCAATTCTTCATTGGAAAACTCCACGGTGCGTTGCACCAGCCCATCGGGGGGAGGCTGATTCAGCGCCACCTCGCGGGAAACCGATTTGTCCTTGCCGGCGGCGATATTCACCCGCAAGGGGCCCGGATGACGCTCTTCAATCTGGATATTCAATTCCAGTTTGCGGCCCTTGCCGGGCAATATCTTCTGTTTGTCCAGCGGGCCGAGGATCGTCAGGCGCGGCGGCGTATTGTCAAGGATTAAAGGCAACTGGATTTGCTGGGACAGATTGCGATCCGAGATGACCTGCACCTCGATGACGTAGGGATTGTCCACCCAGTTGCGCGAGTTGAGCAGCAATACGCCACGCGCGCTGGAGCCGGTTTTGTCATCGCCGGGTTGTCCGCCTACTGTCAGGATGGATCGTGCGATGGTGACGCCTTCCCTGACGCTCCACCGGATTTCCCGGGGGCCCGCCACCAGATCTCCGGGCTGGATATTCTCCAGCGTCAGCCCCAGATCAGCCCCCGTGACGGTGGAGGTGGCCGGGCGGCCCGCATCCGGAGACGCCACGCCCCCATCACCGCCGGGAAGACCGGCGTCGAACGCCGGACGGTTCCAGGGAGGGAGGGTGGCGGCGCCGTCAAATCCCGCCCAGGAAGGGTCGCGCACGCACAGGTCGCCGCTTTCCACATATCCCGGGCCGCAAAACAGGGTTTTATAACGCAGTTCATCCACGCAGGCCGAAATGGCGGCGGCGCTGAACAAAATGAACGCCAGGGCGCGGACAGGGGTCACGGAACGGGCTCCAGGGTCTTTTCAAACCGGGTGCGATCGTCGTTGAGCAGCCGCCGGGCGACTTCGTCCGGTTTCAGCACCAGACGGAACTCCAAGCGGTCGTTGACGATCATATAGTATTGGTGCTGTCTGTCCATCACCTCGGCGGTGTAGGTCTGATAACCTTTGTCCTTGACCCAGCCCGAAGGGATATAGGTCAGCTTGAAAACCTGATGGTTGAAATTGGAGCCCAGCGGCGCGTCATTCAGTTTGTATTCCTTGTTCTTCAGGAAAATCGCCCGCGCCGCGATGGCCACCCGGATGGTCTCCCGGGTCAGTTCCCGGACCCGCGATTGCATGGCGGACCGGATGGATGCAGGGTCCGGGCGTTTCCAGCCGGTCGCCCGGGGGGGGCGCTGGCGCAGCCGCAGCGGCAATTCGACCAGTCCATGGAAGCTATTGATGGGTTCGCGGATCAAGGGCAGTTCCACCCGGTCGTGTTCCTGCAATTCCGTTTTTGATTGTTCGCCGCGCCAGTAGGGGACCACGCTCTGGGACAGGGTGGCCACGGCTTCCGCGGCCTGGTCCGCCTCGGGAAAGGGCATCTTCTCCAGCCGGTCGAGGATCCCCAGTTCAGCCGCGGCCTGATTGCCCACTTCCGATCCGGAATATCTGTCCGCCAGGCTGGTCAGCCGTTCCCGGTAAAGGGCCAGATCGCCGTTTTCCGCGATGTCGAAGGCAAGGTCCAACTCCAGTTTGGCCTGCCGGGAAAAGGTATCGCAGCCAGCCAGCGCCAGGACAGCCAGCCCGGTTATCCAAAACGCCAGCGCCCTACGATGGCTTGCGGCGAAGGTGAGCGATGACCTCGACATGCCGGGTCTGCGGCAACATATCAAAAGGCTGAACCCACTGGACGCCGTATCCCAGTTGGACCAGCAGGTCCAGATCCCTCGCCAGCGATTCCGGATTGCAAGACATATAAAACACCTGCTCGGGCGCCAGTTGGTGGATGCCATCCAGCACCAGGGCGCCGCAGCCTTTCCGGGGCGGGTTCACCGACACCACCCTGGGCTTGAGCCGTTTCGCCCGGATGTCTTCAAACGCCGCCGCCGCATCCATGGTTTCAAACCGCGCGTTGAGCAACCGGTTCAGGCTGGCGGAAGCGATGGCGTCGCGCACCGCATGGGGGTTGACTTCATATCCCTGCACCACCGCCCCCGCCCGCGCCGCCGACAGGGATATCCCACCCACGCCGCAATAGAGATCAACCCAGCATGTTCCCGGCTTCACGGCCGCCCGATCGCTGATCTCCTTGTAGGCCCATTCGGCCTGCATGTAATTGCCCTGGAGGAATGACATGGCCGAGACGTGAAAAGTCAGGCCGTTCATCCGGACATCCAGGCTGTCCCGCCCGCCGAGCAGGTGGTTATCCGGCCCGAAGATCACATCCGTGGATGGGTCGGGCTGGATATTGTGAACAATGCCCGAGATCACGGCCCCTTCAATGGAAGACAGGTGGCGGTACAGGAATCTCAACTGGCGGATTTCCCCGGGCAGCGAAACCACCACCACCATCAATTCGTTCTGGTAACCCAGACGAACCACGAAATGCCGGATGCGCCGCAACGCAACCCCGAAACCGGGGTCGTTCTCCAGTTCGGCCCGGGCCCAATCGGCGAATTTGCGCGCCGCCTCGTTGAGTATCCAGGGGTGGATATGGCATTCCGCCGTGGGAACCACATCGTGGGTGCCTTTGGCGTACTGCCCCAGATAGAGGTTTCCCTGCTCATCCACCGTGCAGACATAGCGGGCGGTGTTGCGGTAACGGTAATCGCGGGGGGATGGCCGGCAGACCTCCACCGGAACTTCCGCCAGGGATTCATATCCGGCGAAAGCCTGTTGTACCGCTGCGGTTTTGAAGGAGATTTGCGTCTCTCTGTCGAGGTGTTGCAGGGCGCATCCGCCGCAAAACCCGTATACGGCGCAGGGGGGATCCACAAGACCTTTGGGTTTGCTTTTCCATCCGGCGATGCTTCCCCAGCGTTCGCCGGAATGCGGGGATTCGTGTTCAATCCGGACAATGGCCGCTCCGCCCGGGGCGCCGCCCGCGGCATGAACCAGTTTTCCATCCGCCATGCCGGTGGCCGCGCCTTCATCATCCCAGCCTGTGAATGTCACGGTCAGACTGGGGCCGCGAGAACTGGCGGAAGAACGCCTCCGGTTCAGCCAGGCCGCCGACAACGGCGGCGGCGCGGGAACGGCGCCGGGATCATCCTTCCGCTTTTTCAGGATGACCGGTTTGGGGTCTGCCTTCTTCCGGGGCATCAGCACAATCCATGTTTGCGTGCGACCTTGTGGAAGCCCGGCAACGCCCGGTGGATGGTTTCCTCCGGGACGGAATAGGAGATGCGCACATGGCCCGGGGCGCCAAATCCCGCGCCCGGCACCACGAGGATGAGTTCTTCCTTGAGTTCGTTGACGAAGGCGATGTCATCCGGGGTGGGGGATTTGGGGAACAGGTAAAACGCGCCTTCCGCCGGCGGAACCTCGTACCCGCAGGAACGCAGGCCGTTGACGAAGAGGTCCCGCCGCTTCCGGTACCATTCGATATCGGCCGGCGCGCCGGGCAGGTTCATAATCGCCCGCTGCATCAACGCCGGGGCATTGACAAAACCGAGGATGCGGTTGGCGAAGACCATGGCGTCGAACAGGTGATGAGCCACTTCACATTGGGGATGGACCGCCGCGAAGCCTATCCGCTCGCCCGCCAGCGCCAAATCCTTGGAGTAGGAAGTACACAGGATTGTATTGGGATAACACTGAAATACGCTTGGATTCTTCTGGTGGTCATAGATGATTTTCACATAGGGCTCATCCGAGATCAGGTATACGGGACGCCCCAGTTTTTCAGAATGGCGGGCCAGCAGTTTTCCCAGTTCACCGACTGCCTGCTCCGGGTACAATCTGCCCGTGGGATTATTCGGGGAGTTGATGATGATGGCCCGGGTCAGGGGGGTCAGGGCGGATTCAATGGCGGCGATATCCGGCAGAAAATCCGGCGTGGTTTTGACCGCCACCATCCGCCCGTCGTGATTGTCAATATAGTATTTGTACTCGACGAAATAGGGCGCCAGCACGATGACCTCGTCGCCCGGGTCGAGAATCGCCTTGAGCGCGCAGTTCAGGGCCCCCGCCGCGCCGACGGTCATCAGCACATGGTTTTCGGTGAAATGAAACCCGTGTTCGCGGCTCAGATGCTCCGCCAGCGCCGTCCGCACCCGGGGAAAACCGGCGTTGGGCATATAGGAGTGCATATGCGGCGCCGGATCGTGAACCAGCGCCCGCAGGTTTTCCATGAAAAGGGCGGGCGGTTCGTTGGCGGGATTGCCCAGGGAAAAATCGAATACCTTGTCCGCTCCATGCTGCTGCTTCAGCCGGGTTCCTTCCTGGAACATGCGGCGTATCCACGAACCGCCTTCCATGAAGGTCAGCATTTTCGCGGACAGGGCTTTCTTGGGCGAGGTCATTGGGTATCCTGATGGCCGCCAGGGCCGCTTCCATTCATGGTTATGCGGTCCGCTGGTCAGAGGGAACGGTCTTGCGGAACAGGGCGTGGTGAATCTCCGCGCCCGTGCGGGATTTATGCCGCTGCCAGTGAGTATCACCAGCTATGATACCGGCGTTCCACGGCGCCAGTTCCAAAGATGGATGGCTGGAGAGCAGGGCCGCCATTTCATGAAACAGCGGCTCCACATCGGTCATGATGAAGATATCCCCGCCAGGAATCAGTTGCCGGGCCATCTCCTCGACCAGGCGGGAGTTGACCATCCGGCGCTTGTGATGCCGTTTCTTGAACCAGGGATCCGGAAAACGGATATCAAAACGCCGCACCTGTTCTGGCGCGAACAGCCGGTCCAGGGAGATATTCACATTGCAGTTGATGAACACGGCGTTTTTCAGGTTCAGGGCCGCCGCCTGGCGGTTGGCGCCGTCTGTCAGAAAATCGCGGATTTCCAGGCCAATAAATGGCGTGCCCGGGTTTTCACGCGCCAGTTCCAGCACCAGATCGCCTTTTCCCGCGCCAATATGAACCTCGTAGGGTGGGGGGAAAGGCAGGGCGGCGGGCAGATCAATCCCTTCCGGATGCGCCCGGAAATGGAATGGATTGACATGTTTGCGGCGGCCAGCCATGCGGCGGATTTACTTCCCGAAAGGCGGCCATCCCATGGGCCGCCCGCCAATCACATGAAGATGGATATGAAACACCGTCTGGCCTGCGTCGGCGTTTGTATTGATGACGGTCCGGTATCCGCTTTCACCCAACCCCAGGTCCTGGGCGATGGCGGAGCCCACGCGCAGCATCCGCCCCATGACGGCTTCATGTTCCGGCTTCAGATGGTTCAGGGATTGAATATGAATCTTCGGAACCACCAGAAAATGAACGTTCGCCACCGGGCTGATGTCATGGAAGGCGAATACCTGGCCGTCCTCGAAGATTTTCCGGCTGGGAATCGCTCCGGAAATAATCTTGCAGAAAATGCAGTCGCTGCTGGTGCTCATGCCTTCTTGTAGCCAAACATCCGCCGGGTGTCCATGCGCCGCCGCCTCAGGATGATCACCGCCGCAAGCGCCAGCAGGCTGACGGGCAGGGCGGAGGATCCAGCGGGGGTCATTCCGCAACCGCACCCGCCGGGCGCGATGGGGGCAGTCAGGCCATCGCCCGGGGTTTGACCGGGGCCGGGCGTTTCTCCGCCGGAAGCCTTGCCATCCGGGGAATCGCCGCCCGGGATTGATGCGTCCTCTTCGGGTTCAGGCCCGGCGTCAGGTTCGGAACCGTCATCGGAACCGGCATCGGGAGCGGGCTGGGCTCCCGCGTCCGGAGGATTGGGATTGGGCCGCTCCACCTGGGAATTGGCGATACACTGGCCATTCACGCACCAGGAGCCTGCCGGACATTTGATGTTCAGGCAGGGGTCATCCACGCATTTTCCATCGGCGCAGACGCGGCCGGCTCCGCAGAAGACTTCCAGGCATTTGTTGGGGCGGCATTTCCCTGCGATGCAAACATCCGGCGAGGGGCAGGACTGGCTGGCGCAGGGATCCTCGGCGCAGGCGCCGTCCTGGCATTTCTCGCCGGTCTTGCACTGCGTTCCAGCGCAGGACTTGACGCATTGACCTCCCTTGCAGAACTCATCCGGCTGGCAGGAAACCGCCGCGCAGGGGTCTGGGGCGCAGGCGCCGTTGGCGCAGCTTTCGCCCGCCGGACAACCCTGGGTATAGCAGCTCAACTCGACGCAAGAGCCATGGCTGCACACACGGCCATCCTTGCAGACGACCCCTTCGCACATGTCCTTGCACTGGCCATCCACGCAGGATTGTCCAATGGGACATTTGGTGGTCAGGCAAGCCTCGTCTTCCGGCGCGATGCACAGTTTCTGGCCATCAATCTCCCGGCAAACCCTGCCCGTGGGGCATTCGCCCGATCGGCAGGCGCGCACGCAGTCCCCGCCAATGCATTCCGAACCAATCGGGCAGACGGGGCCTTCGTCATACTGGCCGTCGCAGTCATTGTCCTTGCCGTCGCAGATTTCGCCGGGGGTGGGTCCGCAGGTCAGGCAGGCGTTGGTGGGCGCCTGGCCGGTGCAGGAAGAGGCGTCCCATTTGCCGCTGATGCATTTCTCGAAGCCGCTGCCGCATTGGCCGCCGCAGGGACGGGTCAATCCTCCGGGCCCGTCTCCTTCATCCACCAGACCATCGCAATCGTCATCCAGGCCGTTGCAATCCTCGGGAGAAGACTGTCCCTTGGGCTTGCAGACCACATTCCCGGCGGGATCGCATTCGTACACGCCGTCCTTGCACACCCCCTTGGCGCCGGGAATTTCACAAGGCTTTCCTTCCTCTCCCTTGGGCGGAATGCTGCACTGGCTCCACACGCCGGCGATGCAGGCCTGCTCGCCCTTTTTTCCGCAGAGACCCTCGCAGGCGCGGGGGGCGATGTCATCAATCTTGAGGTTGCAGTCGTTGTCCAGGCCGTCGCAGATTTCCCTGGTGGATTCGGTGATGATGAAATCCAGCGCCTTCAGCAGCGTGTTGGCGTCATCCGCCTGATAATATTTGGGATTTCCCTGACGGGCCGTGCCGCCTTCCACCGCCATTTGACTCAAGGTAGTGGGATCAACTCCGGCGCCGAACCCAACCACGTAGGTTTTGATGTTTTTCCCCGCGAGTTGTTTGACAACATTGATAGGGGCGGTCCGGCCGGCGCGATCGCAATTTTCGCCGCCGTCGGTCACCAGCAGGATAAAATTCCGGCGGTTGGGATCCTGCAAGCCCGGGTAGTTGATCAATGTCTGCAAGGAGCCGGCAATGGGGGTGCCATCGCCTTCCGGGCGGGTCTGATTCAACAGGGAGGTAATGGCGCCCGCGGTATTTTCTCCCACGGCGATATCCACTCCTCCCGGCGTGCATTTGGTGCGCCCCAGGGGAAACATGGACAACCCGAACCGCAGTTTCTGTCCATGGGTGTTGACAACGGTCTTGAGCGCGTTGACGGCGGTGCTCCATTTGTTGTTGTCTTTCATGGACCCGGAACGGTCGAGGACAATCATCATGTTGGGGATTTCGCAGTCCTCGCGCCCCGCCGCGTGTGAAGTGAATGGCAGGAATGTGGCGCAGGCGGCCACAAGGATGGGTGTCAGCAGTGGATTGCGGCGCATGGGCTCCCCTGTGGGTTCGGCGGAGTGAACCTCGTTCGGGTTGGAATGTACCACAACCGCGACGATAACACATCGGAAAGGTGGACGAAATGAGGATTTTGAATGTGGGCATGTTTGGGTTGGGAAACGTCGGTTCAGGGGTGGCGCGCATTCTGAACTCCAACCGGGAAATCATTGAAGGCCGCCTGGGGGCGGGACTCCGCATCACCCGGGCGCTGGTGCGCGACACCGGCAAACCCCGGGATCCGGCCACGCGGGAGATCCAGTTCACCACCCGGATCGAGGATATTCTGGAAGACCCTTCCATTCCGGTGGTGGTGGAGGTGATGGGCGGGGTGGAACCCGCCCACGAATTTGTCTCCCGGGCGATCCGGGCCGGAAAACACGTGGTGACCGCCAACAAATCCCTGCTGGCGGCTCATGGAGAAGAGATTTTCGCCCTCGCCGACGACGCCGACGTGGATGTGTATTTCGAGGCGGCGGTGGGGGGAGCGGTTCCCATCATCCGCACCCTGCGCGAAGCCATGTCATCGGACCGGGTGAGTTCCCTGTACGGGATCATGAACGGCACCAGCAACTTCATCCTGTCCCGGATGGAGGCCCAGAAAACCAGCTTTGAATCCGCTCTCGCGGAAGCCCAGCGCCTGGGCTTCGCCGAGCCGGATCCATCCATGGATATTGACGGCAATGACGTGGCGCAGAAGTTGAGCATCCTGACCAACCTGGGTTTTGGCGCCAATATCCCCGAGCGGAATATCTACGTGGAGGGCATCCGCTCGATTTCACTGGATGATTTCCGTTATGGGGACGAATTTGGCTACACCATCCGCCTGTTGGGAATCGCCCGTCAAAAGGCTGGCAGGCTGGATGTGCGGGTGCATCCGGTCTTTGTACACAAGGAGCATTTGCTGGCCTCGGTGGACGGCGAACTGAACGCCTTTTTCGTGGTATGCGACGCCCAGGGACCCTCCATGTTATATGGACGCGGGGCGGGGGCCATGCCCACCGGCTCGGCCATTGTGGCTGACCTGATTGATGTCGCCCGCAATGTGATGGCGGACTCGCCGGCCCGGCTGTCGGCGCGGCAGCTCTGGGGCAGGGCGCACGCATCGCCGCCGCAAATGGACATGGGCGCCCTCGAATGCCGCTATTACCTGCGATTCCAGGTGGAGGATCGCTCGGGCGTGCTGGGTTCCATCGCCAGCGTGTTTGGAGAGCGGGGCATCAGCCTGTCGGATGTCATCCAGCGGGACCGCAGTTCGTCCCAGGGCAATGCGGTGCAGGTCATTTTCATGACCCATGAAAGCCATGAACACAAGGTGCAGGCCGCGCTGAAGATCATCAACGCACAGGAATATGTGCGCGGTCCGGCCCAGGTGATTCGTATTGAGCCGGAACTCAGCGCGCCGTGATCATGGCGGTTCATGCGGTTGAAGGACATCCCATGGCGCGCTAGATTGACGGCGCGTCGTGATGCTGCGCGGGGGCCGATTTCTCATGCCATTTCTCGAACAACCCATCCGTTTTGGCGAATTCATCCTGTTTGAAGAGGTCGGGCAGGGTGGAATGGCCCAGATTTTCCGCGGCCGCCGTTCCCAGGACTCGGCCGACGTGGTGGTCAAGCGCATGCTTCCCAACATGGCGGAAGACGAGGAAAACGTGTGGATGTTCCTCGACGAGGCGCGGCTGCATTCGCGGGTGAAACATCCCAACATCGTGCAGGTCTATGAATATGGCGAACGCGACGGCCAGTACTTCATCGCCATGGAATACGTGGCTGGACGGGACCTCGCCCGGCTGATCAACCGCGCCAGGCGATTCCGCAAACCGATCCCGGAAGAGGTCTCCCTGTATGTGATGATCGAGGCGCTCAAGGGCCTTGGACATATCCACGCCGCGGTGGATGAATCCGGGGAACACCTCAACATGGTTCACCGGGACATCAACCCGGCCAATATTTTCCTGTCGTGGGATGGCAAGGTGAAACTGGGGGATTTCGGCATCGCCAAGGCGTCCACGCTGCCCACCATCACCAGCGACGGCTCCTTCCGCGGAACCCTGGGTTATATGAGCCCGGAGCAGATCCGCGCTGAACCGCTGAACGGCCAGAGCGATCTTTATTCCATCGGATCGGTTCTGTACGAACTGTACTGCGGTCAAACGCCTTTCCAGGCCGAATCGGACATGGAAGTGCTCAAGCGCACCCTTGAAGCCAAGATCACTCCACCCAGCAAAATCGTGGAGGATATTCATCCCCGGATGGAAAAGATTATCCTTCAGGCTCTCCAGAAGAAAACCAACAAACGCTACGCCACGGCCGAGGAATTTAACGAGGATATCCTTGAATACCTGTTCAGCCAGGGCAAGGCCGCCATCAGCGCGCAGGGGCTGACGCGCATCCTGCAGAACCTGTTCGTCTCGGAAATCGGCGAGGAAAAGCGGTTTCTCGACGCGGTGGAAAGCGGAAAAATTTCCCTGGAAGCCGCCCGGCCCCAAGGGCCTTCCTATTACCTGCTCGGCCCGAACCAGGAGCCCCTCGGACCCTTTGATCTGATCGCGCTCAAGGCCATGGCCCAGGCCCAGCGCCTGACCGAAAAAGACCACCTGGCGGCGGCGGGAGAAAAATTCCGGCCGCTCCACGAACTGCCCGATCTCTGGGCGCAAATCTCGCCGGATGATTACTCGCGCTACCTGTGGCCGGGCTCTCCGGAAAAACGTCTCACCGGCAAGCCCCTGGTGGCGGCGCTCGACACCGACGCCAAGGCGCTGGATTCGATAGCCTCCGCCCTGACGGGCGCCGGTTTCCAGGTGCTGGTGTTCCGGGACGCCGAAACCGCCGTCAAGGCCGCCGCCAAAACCACTCCCAAACTGATCATCTCCGGCATCATCCTCGATGGAATGGACGGCTACCAGGTCATCAGCCGCTTGCAGTCCATTCCGCAGACCAGCGCCATTCCGGTCATGTTGCTGACCGCCCGCGCCAACATGCAGGATCGCATCAAGGGATTCCGCTATGGCGTGGTGGATTATATCCTCAAGCCGGTGCAGCCGGAGGACGTGGCGGCCAAGGCCCGCGGATTGCTGGAGAGCCTGCCGTTCCGCGAAGGCGCGTTCCGGGGGGATTTTTCCAATACCGCTTATGACAAGGTGGCGGACACTCTGTCCGAGCAGGGCAAAACCGGCATCCTGCTGATCCAGACCAGTTCAACCCAGGGCCGTGTGACCTTCTTCCAGGGCTTGCCGCAAATGGCCTTTCTGGGAGACCGGAAAGACGCCGGGGCACTCGAACAAATCCGCCAGTTGCGGGAAGGCGCGTTCCAGTTCAATGAACTGGGCGGTCCCTCCACCATGTTCATGCGCCAGGACATCCGTCCCGAGGATCAATTCCTCAATGAAACCAGCGAGCCGCCAAGCCAGGAGGGAGACAGCCACGATGTGCAACCCGGCGCTCCCCGGCTGGCCGCGCTGGAGGAGATCAAACCCGCCACCCGTTCCATTCTGCTGGTGGATGACAACCCGGAGGAAAGCGAGTCCATCGCCGTCGGTCTGCAGGAACTGGGATTTCCAGTGATTCGAGCCGCGGATGGCGAGGAAGGGCTGGCCGCCGTCATCAAGCACCGCCCGGCGCTGATCCTGTCGGATATCCGCATGCCCAAAATGGACGGATGGGAGTTCTGCTGGCTGCTCCGCCAGGATCGCCGGGTCTCCGAAACCCCGTTCATCCTGATGATGGTGAGGCCCCATCACCGGGATTTGCTGCGCAAGCATGATACCGGAGCCTCCGCCGACGACTATATCGGCAAGGCGTCATCCCTGGATTCCATCGTGCGGCGCATCCAGCTCAGCCTGACTCCGTTGGTGAGTCTGGAAACCCAACTTGGATTCGGTTCTCAGGCGGAAGTTTCAGGCAGACTGGAATTTTCCGGGCTGCTGCACGTCATCCGTTTTGTGTTGGCGCAACGCATGTCGGGCATCCTCAAGGTGGGGACAATCCTGGGAAAAGGCTCCCTGCATTTTGTCGAAGGCGAACTGCGCGGGGCGCTGGTCGAGGAGGGCGGAAACGCGGCGGGGGACGAGGCGCTTGTTCAGTTGTTGACCTGGGAAGGCGGAGAGTTCACCTGGTCGCCGCTTCACGGGCTGTGGGTGGAGAACCTGGAGGGCCCGGCCTTGTCCTTGCTGGAGGGCGCGTGCAGCGAGGTCAACGCCATCAATTCTTCCTTGCTCCAGGATTCGATACTTAACGCTGGACTTTTGGAATATAATGAGGAAAAATTACACCTGTATGAACAGATCGCCCCGGAGGGGGTAAAAGCGATCATCCGGATGGTAAGAGACCGCAAGGCGCCACAACAAATCGTGGAGCAGGCTCCCATGCGCCGCGCCGAAGCGGAGAATGTGTTGGGCGTGCTGATTCGCAAAAAAATGATTTCAATCGTATCGAAAGGCGATCCAGGGTTGCATGGCTAATGCGCTTGCTCCAGCCATGCAAGGTCAGTTGCGGGACGTGGGTTTCGCCAAGGTCCTTTATCGCCTTGCGACCAAGAAGGAGCGGGGCAAACTGATCCTGTATGGCAAGGACACCACCAAGACGATTTTCTTTGAACAGGGCGAACCTCAGCGCATTGACTCCACGGATCCGAAGGACCGGATTGGCGAGTATCTGGTCAGCAAGGGCGTGATCCAGCGGCCTCATCTGGATGCGGCCATCCAGCGGCAAAAGGAAAAGGGCGGCCAGCTTGGAGACGCCCTGATCGCGATGCAGGTGGTTTCACCGCACCTGATCTACGAGGCCCTGGCGGAATTCGTGGCAAGCCGCTTGGAGGATGTTTTCGCCTGGGAAGACGCCAAATTTGAATTCCACCATGGAGAAGGTGTTCCACCGGGCACCATCCCGCTGGGCATCAAAACCTGGCAGAGCATCATGAAGGGTCTCCGCGCGCACTCCAATCCAGAGCGGGTGGAAAAGGCCCTGGAACGGTACCAGCGGCACCGCATCAAGCCGTTGAAAAACGATTATCTGCCTCTGGAAAAACTCAACCTGAACGCGCGTGAACTGCGCCTGGTGCAGGCCCTCGTCCCCAGCCGGACGGTGGGAGACACCATCCAGACCCTGACGGAAATGTCGGGCAAGAAAGAAGAAGCCTGCCGGATCATTTACCTGCTATGGAATCTGGAGCATATCAGCTTCGCGGAGCCAACGGCGGCTCCCAAGGATGATTCCAACCCCAATTCCACGAGCCGGACGCCATCCACTCCGCCTCACAGGCCGGTGGCGGTTTCAGTTCCGGCCGCGGGAGGTGGAGAAGCGAACAAGCCGCCCGCGAAAGCGCCCGCCCGGCCGGCGGGTACGCCGCCCACGCCAATCGCGGCGATTGCAGCGCCGAAATCCCCGCTGGATCTTTTCCATGTTGATTTAACCGAGGAAAAGCTCAAGGAAGCCTTGGGCATGCTCGACAAGTTGACCTATTTTCAGATTCTCTATCTGGACAGGGAGGCGGACGCCGCCGCGATCAAAAGGGCGTATTTTGGCCTGGCGGCCCGCTTGCACCCGGACCGGGTCAAACACTCCCATGGCGAAGCCTGCGCCGCGCTGGCGGAAAAAATCTTCGCCCGGATTTCCCAAGCTTATCAGGTGTTGGTGGACGAGCCCCAGCGCAGGGAGTACGTCAGCAGGTTGCCGCCCGAAACCAGGCCCAGAACCCACGCCAGCGGCAATTTTCCAAGCGTCTCCGCATCCACCGCGGTGGGAAAAAACTCATCGCTGCCAGTGGCGCCCGCCAACCGTTCCGAACCGCAGATGACCGAGGAGTCCATCATGCGGCAGGGCAACGCGGCCCTGATGGCCGGCAAGATTGAAACCGCCATCGAGCGTTTTGAATCATTGATCAAAACCAATCCCGAGCGGGACGACGCCATGATCAGCCTGGTGTACGCGCGCTTCAACGACAAAAGCGTTCCGGAACCCGTCCGCCGCAAGGAAGCCATTGAACGGCTGATGGATATCATCAAGCGGCTGGAGCCGAACATCAAGAACGACGAAAAATACCCCATCGCCAACTGGCTGGAACTGGCGTACACATACCTGGGGCATGTGCAGAAGCTGGCCAATAACATCCCGGAAGCGGAGAAGTGTTACAAAAAGGCGCTGGCCATCAACCCAAGAGCCATGTCCGCCAAGCAGGAATTGAACCTGATCGAACTCCGGCGCAAGCGTCAGACACCAGGTTGACATCTCCACACCGGGAAACCCCAAGACCGACCCCCCTGAAGCCACGCGGGCGACCAGACACACGCCGGTCCGCTTTTCACCGGAACACGGGGAGGGAAGATCACCGCCATGGCGTCAGGCCACGGACAGGCGGATAGCCATAAAACCCTTGCAAATTCAATATGATATAAAAGTTAACATAATCTATATTATGCGACATGATGGTGGAAAGGAGGGGCGGGCCGGTCTTTCAAGATTCATTCGATGGCGAACCTGGACAACTGGGCCTGCATGTACGTCATCCACCAAACCTTTCCAGGGCTCCAACCGGTTCGGTTCTGTATGGATCCAATTCGCTTCCGTCCGATGGGGAGCCTCCTCGTCCCTGAGCCGGTGAAAACCATGCCTTCTTCCCCCAGGCTCACCGGAAATCTGATTTGCCAAATCCCTCTGGTTGTGCTAGACAGTCGCGCCCGTTTGGATGGGGTTTTTCGCTCCTTCTGAACGGTCAACATATCCCGCACGCTGTTCCGAGGACCGCCCGAGTGCCTGTTTCAGGTGAACGCGGCCCGTTATCAGGTCAGCGGAGGTTTAACTCGAAAGGAAAAATCCAATGACCGAGGGTCTTACCACTGGCGCCCCCAGCAGCGTCATCTCCATGCAGGAACTTCTGGAAGCCGGCGTTCATTTTGGCCACCAGAAACGCCGCTGGAACCCCAAGATGGCGCCGTACATCTTTGGCGAGCGCAACGGCATCCACATCATTGACCTGCGCAAGACGCTGCCGCTGTTCCGCAACGCCTATCAGTTCGTTGTCAACACGGTCGCCCACGGCGGCAAGGTGCTGTTTGTCGGCACCAAGAAGCAGGCCCAGGAAGTCGTGCGGGAAAACGCCGGGCGTTCCGGGCAGTTCTACGTCACCAACCGCTGGCTGGGCGGCACCCTCACGAATTTCCAGACCATCAAAGGCTCCGTGGACCGCCTGAAGTCCATGGAGGAAGACCTGTCCAATGGCGGACTGGACCGCATGACCAAGAAGGAAGGTCTGCTGTTCATGCGTGAACTGGAGAAGCTGCGCAAGAACCTGGGAGGCATTTCCAAGATGAGCGCCCTGCCCGCGGCGGTCTTCGTGGTTGATCCGCACAAGGAGCATATCGCCATGCAGGAAGCCCGCCGCGTCGGCATTCCCATCGTGGCGCTGGCGGACACCAACTGCCCGCCGGATGATATTGACTACATCATCCCCGGCAATGACGACGCCATCCGCAGCCTGCGCCTGTTCATCGGCAAGATCGCCGACGCCTGCGCCGAAGGCAACACGGTTTACGAGGAGCGCGCCCGCGCCCGCGCCGAGTCGGATGCCGAACGCAAGGCCTCCCGGCCCGAGGAACGCAAGACCGTGGGCAAAAGCGGCAAGGTTTCCGTGGTCTTCAAGAAGGCCCGCACCGAGAAGCGCTCCGAGGGCAAGGCGGTGGACAACGAAATTGAAGCCGGTCTGGACGAGGCCGGCGGCGAACCGGCGGCTGAACCCGCCGCCGTTCCCGAAACCGCCAGTTGATTGATTCCGCGCACGATATACGAGGAGAATTTCCATGTCTGAAGTATCCGCTGAATCCGTGAAGGAACTGCGCCAGATTTCCGGCGCGGGCATGATGGACTGCAAAAAAGCCCTGGCCGCCACCGGCGGGAACATCGAAAAGGCGGTGGACTGGCTGCGCGAAAAAGGCATCGCGTCCGCCGCCAAAAAGGCCAGCCGCGTGACCAGCGAAGGCGTGATCTCCAGCTACATCCATGGCGCCGGACGCATCGGCGTGCTGGTGGAAGTCAACTGCGAGACGGACTTCGTGGCCAAAAACGAGGACTTCCAGCAGTATGTCAAGGATATCTGCCTGCAGATCGCCGCCAGCAAGCCCCTGGTGGTGCGCCGCGACGAACTGGACCCCGCCGTCATCGAGAAGGAGCGCGCCGTGCTGATGGCCCAGGCCGCCGAGGAAGGCAAGCCCGAGCATATCCGCGCCAAGATGGTGGATGGCCGCATCGAAAAATGGGTCAAGGAAGTCGCCCTGCTGGACCAGCCCTTCGTCAAGGACCCGGAGATCACGGTTCAGCGGCGGACCGAAAACCTGATCGCCAAGATCGGCGAGAATATTTCCGTCCGCCGGTTTGTCCGGTACGAGGTGGGCGAAGGCCTCGAAAAGAAAAAGTCCGATTTCGCCGCGGAAGTGGCTGCGCAGGCCGGGAAATAATCCCGGCCTTTTTCTGCCCCTGAACCCTTTGACCCGGAAGGCCCATGACGGCGGCAAACAACGGCGGAAAACCGGTTTTTCATCGCATCCTGCTCAAGCTGTCCGGGGAGGCGCTGAAGGGCTCTAAAAACGACAACGTGTTCGACCCCAAGGTGCTGGCCGATATCGCCCGTGAAATCAAGGAAGTACACGATCACGGCGTGGAGGTGGCGCTGGTGATCGGCGGCGGGAATATCTTTCGCGGCATGCCGGCCTCCCAGGGCGCGCACAAGATGGACCGGGCCCACGCCGACTATATGGGCATGCTCGCCACGGTCATCAACGCCCTCGCCATTCAGGATGCGCTGGAAGCCACCGGGGTGCAGACGCGCGTTCAATCGGCGCTGGAAATGCAGGCGGTGGCCGAACCGTATATCCGCCGCCGCGCCATCCGCCATCTCGAAAAAGGCCGCGTGGTCATCTTCGCCGCGGGCACCGGCAACCCCTATTTCACCACCGACACCGCCGCCAGCCTGCGCGCCATGGAGATCCAGGCCCAGGCGATCCTCAAGGCCACCAAGGTGGACGGGGTCTATTCCTCCGACCCGATGAAAGACCCCAGCGCCAAAATGTATGACGAACTGACTTATGTTCAGGTGCTCAAGCAGAACCTGAACGTCATGGACGCCACCGCCATCACCCTTTGCCAGGAATCCCGCATGCCGATCTTTGTGTTCAACATGCGGACCCCGGGCAATGTGCTCCGCATCGTCAAGGGTGAAAAAACCGGCACCGTGGTGCGTTCGTAACCGGCCTCAACTTCCCGGGGGGAAGCCGTCCACGGCGCCCGATCATTGACCTACCCGGGTTCGCGCACGCGGCGGACACCACCGGAGAAGGAAGAGCCGTCTTCCAGTTCCGAGACTCCCTGACGCCACAAGGTATATTCAATGGAGCGCGCCAACCGGGTGAGTCCCTCGCCGGTCAGCGCGGAGACCGGCACGGCCTTCAGACGCTCCGCCAGGGATTCGATCTGTTCCGCCGGAACTTGATCACATTTGTTGAGCACGGTCAGGCGCGGGGTATTGGCCAGGTCCATATCCACAAGGATCATCTCCACCGAGGCGGCCTGCTGATCCATGCGGGGATTGCTGATGTCCAACACGTGCAACAGGAGGTCGGCCTCATAGAGCACCTCCAGGGTGGCGCGGAACGCCGTCACCAGGTCCTTGGGCAGATCGTGGATGAACCCCACGGTGTCGGTCAGGATCACCTCGCGTTCGCGGGGAAAGCGCAGGCGCCGGCTGGTGGGGTCAAGCGTCGCGAAAAGTTTGTTTTCCGCCAATACGTTAGCCCCTGTAAGCGCATTCATCAGTGTGGATTTTCCGGCGTTGGTATAGCCGACAATCGCCACCACGGGAAGGCCCGCCTGCCGCCGCTTCGAACGCCTGACCTCGCGCTGCATGGACAGCCTGGCGATCTCTTTTTCCAGCCTGGCGATACGGTCGCGGACCCGGCGCTGCAGGATTTCCAGCTTGGTTTCACCGGGACCCACGGCGCCAATGCCGCCAGTCAGGCGCGACAGCCCCGACTGCTTGATGGAGATACGCGGCAATTCATATTTGAGCTGGGCCAACTGGACCTGGAGTTTGCCATCGGCGCTGCGGGCGCGCTGGGCGAAAATCTCCAGGATCAACTGGGAGCGGTCAATGACGTTCACATCCGTCATCTTCTGGACTTCCCGGGCCTGGGCAGGCGCCAGGTCGTGGTCAAAGACGATGACATTGGCGTCATGCCGCATGCACTGGAGCACGAGTTCTTCCATTTTGCCGCGCCCGACAAGGTATTTCGGGTCGGGAGCCGGGCGCTTCTGCAGGATGACTTCCGCCACCTCCACCCCGGCGCTGACAGCGAGTTCCCGCAATTCCGCCAGGGTCTCCGGGGTGCTGCCCTGCTTGCCGAAACGCACCCCCACCAAGATGGCCCGGCGCAGGGTGTCCATGCTCTTGACAGCGCCGAAGCGCTTGCCGAACTCCTCCTCAATGGCCGCGATCCATCCGGAGAAGCTCAGGTCCATTTCTCCCACGCTCCGCCAGATGTAATAGCCAAAGGGCTCGCCGGATTCCTGGGTCTCCCGGCCTGGGATGGCGGGCTGCGCGGGCAGGATATGCGCCAGGTGGACATGATCGATCTCCCCTGCCCCGTCTTTGTCCAGCACCAGCGCGCACACCAGATCGAGGCGCAGCAGGGCCAGGTCCGTCAGATCGTCCCGCGTGAGGTCTTCCCCGCGGACATGGGTATGCACCAGCCGCAGGCCGCGGAAACGGCCGGCGCCCGCACGGAAACGGCCCAAATCCGGAATCTCAATCTTCTGGGCGTCGCCCGCCACCACAAAGCGGACATGCCCTTCGCGATCAATCAGCACCGCCACCTGGCGGCCGGTTTCCGCTGAAATACCGGCGATATGGCGGGCCAGTTCGGCGGAGATCACCTCATCCGCGGCGGCGCGGCGGCGGTATGTCCGTTCGAGCGCCTTGATCTGAGCGGGCTTGAGGCCCATGAGATTGCCATGAACGCGGCTCAAGCAGGCCTCCCCGGCTTACAGGGGATTGTGCGGAAATCCGTTCTGGCGGAGATAACGGCGGACAAACGCCGCGCATCCGCGAAGCGGATGGCGGCGTGGATGGAATGGACAGGCGGCAAAACGGCGGTCAGGCGAGTTTGCGGCCGGAACTCTTCAACATGTCCAGCAGGCGGGCGCTGGAATACGTCAACAGCCTGGCGCGGTAATCCTTGTCCACGCCCTTTGTGGCATGCCCGTATTTCTTGAGAATTTCGTCCGCAACCTTCTCCCGGCCGCCGAGTTTGGCGATCTTCTGGTTGACCTCGTACAGGTGCAACAGAACGGTGTTGCTCTGCCCCTTCAGGCGTTTGACCAGGTCTTCCTGGCTTTCGCCTTCCTTGCGGATCAGGTGTGGAGCGATCTCCTTGGCGAGAGCTTCCTTGCCGCCGAATTTGTTCTTGACGATTTGAAGCGGCGTGGGCTTGCCCGCGGGCTTCTTTTTGGTGTCAGCCATGATGAACTCCCGAATGACCACCGGCGCCCAAAGGCCCGGCGCCCCGAAGGGCGTTTTGTTCCGTATCATCCGCGGGACCATTCCCGCGATGGGGAGGCAGTCCTTACCACCAGCCCGCCAGCCCAATCAAGGAAAGATAGTGAGCAAACTTCACGCCGGGCGCCGCCGGCCGCTTCCAAAACGGATTGCGGGAACAGCCGCCCGGATGTCCGTAAGGGGTCAGGCCGGATGATGCGCTTGTCCGGGCGCAACGGCTGGCGCGGTGGTCTCCGCAGTACGCGGGCGGAGGAAGTCCAGGGCGGTTTTCCAGAGCAGTTGTTCGCGGACGGGATCATCCAGATCGGGCATGGATTCGATCAGATGTCCGGGCGGGTGTTCACCCAGCGGAAACGGATAATCACTGCCCATGGCCACGCGGTTGACCCCAAACAGCCGGACGATCTGGCGCAGGGCTTCCGCATCGTGGACCAGGGCGTCCACATAAAACCGGCCCAGGTACGCCGACGGCGGCCGCTGGATATTCACCGCGCACAAATCCGGACGGGCATGGAAGCCATGTTCGATCCGCCCCAAAGTGCCCGGAAACGCCCCTCCCCCATGGGCGAAGCAGATGCGCAGTCCGGGCAGGCGCTCCAGCACGCCTCCGAAAATCACCGAGCAGATGGCCAGTGATTCCTCGGCGGGCATTCCCACCAGCCAGGGCAGGAAATACCGGGGCATGCGCTCGCGCCCCAGCATGTCCCAGGGATGAACGAACACCGCCGCGTCCAGGCTGGCGGCAGCCTCCAGCACCTCGAATACCCCCGGATCGTCGAGGTTTTTGCCGTTGATGTTGGTTCCAATCTCCACGCCGCACAGCCCCAGTTCCCGGACGCAACGCTCCAGTTCCCGGATGGCCAGCGCCGGCGATTGCATGGGCAGGGTTCCAAGCCCATGAAAACGGGAGGGATGGGCGTCAACCACGCCCGCCAGGTGATCATTGAGAAAGCGGGACAGATCATGGGTGTCTTCCGGACGCGCCTGGTAATTGAACATGACCGGCACGGTGGACAGCACCTGACGGGTCACCGCCGCGGCGTCGCATTCGGCGATGCGGCGGAGAGGATCCCAACAATTGCTTTCGATATCGCGGAAGTGCTTGCCGTCAATCACCAGACGGGCCCGGCATTCCCCGCAATGTTCGATGGAGGCGAAGCCGCCGTACCCATACTTCTCCCGCAGGTTGGGCCAATTTTCCGGCAGGATGTGGGTGTGAAGGTCTATCTTCACGCGGAGAGCGGCGCCGGCGGGGTGAATTTCCAGCCGCAGGACTTGCAGGTGCGAAGTTCCTCGCTGGAGTAATAGGCCGCGATCACCGGCTGCAACTGGGTGGTCAAATCGGTCAGGTGAAAGCTGGCGTCGTGCATGATGGCGCCGCAGTTGTCGCAGTACCAGCGCAGGTGATCCAATTCATCCTGCCGGCGCAGGCGTTCAATGACCATGCCGACCGTCCCGGCCTTGCGCTGGGGAGAATGGGGCACAAAGGCGGGCAGCAGAAAAATATCCCCTTCGCGGATGGGGATATCCACCCGTTTGCCGTCTTCCATCACCCGCAGGATCATGTCTCCTTCAATCTGATGGAAAAACTCCTCGCCCGGGTCCACATGGTAGTCGGTGCGCTGGTTGGGGCCGCCGACGATGGTCACCATGAATTCGGAGTCCTTCCATACCTGGGCGTTGCCAACCGGCGGCTTGAGCAGATGGCGGTGCTCGTCAATCCATCGCTTCAGGTTGAACGTGGTGAGGCGTTCCATGGTCATTCCGCGGCTTCGGCCAGGGGCATGGACTGGCCATCGGCGATGCGCAGGGCGGTTTCAAACACGCTGTCGAGAGCCTGTTCCACGGGCCTGCCCAGGTGAAACGAGGCGGCGTTGGGCATGCCCTTGCCGCCATAAATGTCCGCGAATCCCAGCGCGGATACATTGCCCCGGGAGCGGATGGTCACCGCCGAGCCGCCTTCGACCTCCCGCACCATCATCGCCAGTTCGACGCCCTCGATGGAACGGGCGTAATTGACCACCCCCTGCAGATGATCCTCGGACGCGCCCGTGGCGCGAATCAACTCCTCCGTCATCACAAACGCCGCCACCCGCCCGCAGGGGGACAGTTTCATCCCGTCAATCAGCCGGGCGACCAGCTTCATCTTCGGCAAGGGGGTGGATTCATACAGCCGCGAGGCCACCGCCCAGGGGTTGACCCCCGCCTCCAGCAGTTCCGCGCCAATCCGCATGCTGCGGGGCGTGGTGGACTCATAGCGGAACGAACCCGTATCCGATATCAGCGATACATACAGCGCCGTGGCGGTCTCGGAATTGATGGGCGCCTGAAGGTCTTTCAGCAGCAACCAGGCCATTTCGCCCACCGCGCCCGCGTTTTGATCCACCCAGGAGATCACCCGGGGATCGGGATGCGGGTCATGGTGGTCAATCACCACCGCGCGCCGGTGCTTGACCTGGGTGAGGAAGCCATTGCGCACCCGGTCGAAATACGCGGCGTCGCATAGCACCACGGCGTCGAACAGATCGCGCGGCAGGATGCGGGTGAAGTACTGGCGGCCCGGAATAAATTGAAGGTGGGCGGGAATATCATCCGGATTGTACATCCAGGCTTCCTTGCCCATGGCGCGAAGGCCCAGACAGAGCCCCAGCCCGCTGCCAATGCCATCGGCGTCCGGCCTGGCGTGGGTGGTCAGGAGGATGCGGCGCGACTTGCGGAGGATTTCCGCCACCCGCATGCGGTCCGCGTCATGAACTGGTGTCTCCATGGGCGCCCCCTTGTTTTTGCGCCGCCTCGCTCAACAGCTTTTCGATCCGGCTGCCTTGGTCAATGGAATCATCATACTCGAAAGTGAGACTGGGAGTAAACCGCAACCCCAGGGCCTTGGACGAAGCGGACTTCAGAAAGCCGGAAGCCGAGGCCAGTCCCTTTTCAATCGCCTTCTGGTCGGCGCCCTGGGGAGGATAATAGAAAACCCGGGCGGTTTTCAGATCATCGGACATGCGCGCGGCGGTGATCACCACGCCATGGAGCCGGGGGTCCTTGATTTCCATCAGCAGGAGCCGGGCCAGTTCTTCCTTCAAGCGATCGCCCAGGCGATCCGCCCGGCGGAAAGGTTTCTCCTTGGGGGGGGGCATCAGTCGTCCATCCGGATATGTTCCACAAAGGAACGCTCGTCTATCACCTGCGCCAATTCCACCTGATTCACATAATTCAAAATATGGCGCATGACGGAATCCACAAAGGCCGTTTCATTGCCCACGCTGGCGAACCCAAGAACGGCGATCTCATGGCTGTCCATGCGATCCACTTCCGCGGCGGAGCAATTGAATTTGTTTTGGACCCTGGCGATCAGGCTCTTGATGATTCCCCGCTTTTCCTTGAGGGATGAGCAGCCATGCAACTGCAATGTGACGGTGGCGACTCCAACGACCATGGTCCGGCCACGTTATCCGCCCACGGGGTCCGGATCAAACTTATGAGCCCCCGCGGCTCCATGGAACCGCAATCCGGATAACGGTTTTGCCCTGCCCATGCCCTTCCCCCTGCCGGTGCAGGGCTTCCGGCACGTCCGGAAGACCGGTGCGGCGGCTGATACACGGTTTGATGCTCCCGGATTCACACATTTCCTTCAAAACCATCAGGTCCTGCCGGGTCTGTTTGGCGGCCAGCACCGTGAAACGCCTGTCCAGCAGCGACATGAGAAACACCCGGAACAGACTGCTGATGGCGCCCGCCACAGCGACGAATATCCCCTTTGGTTTCAGCACCTTGCGCCAATCGGAAACGGACCGGTTCCCCACCAGGTCCAGAATCAGATCGTATTCCCCGCCCCAGGTGATCAAATCCTCGCGGGAGTAATCAATGACGCGGGCCGCGCCCAGGGAACGGACCGCCTCCACGTTCCGGCTGCTGCAAACTCCCGTCACTTCTCCGCCCAGGGCGCGGGCGATCTGAATGGCGAAGGAGCCCACCCCGCCCGCGGCGCCGTTGATCAGCACCTGCTGGCCTGGCTGAAGCTTTCCGGAGTCGCGAAGCCCCTGCAACGCCGTCACCGCGGCGAGGGGAACGGCGGCCGCCTCCTCGAAATTCAGGTTGGCGGGTTTCAAGCCCGCCTGGGATTCGGGAACGCACAGGTATTCCGCGAAGGCGCCGTTCCGTTCGCTTTCTCCATGCACTTCGTCGCCGGCCTTGAAATCCCGGACCGCCGGCCCCACCGCTTCCACCACGCCGGAAAAATCCCTTCCCGGGGTGGGGCGTTGTGGCTTGAACAGCCCCGCCATCAACCGGATCGGAAACGGGCTTCCGGTGGTCATGTACCCGTCCGCCGGGTTCACGCTGGAGGCCATCACCCGCACCAGGATTTCATTCCTGCCAGGTTCGGGTTTGGGAATATCCCGGAGCGAGAGCACCTCAAGGGGGGGTCCATATCGTTCGTACGTGATGGCTTTCATCTTTGGGCTCCTGGCTGAATATCCGTCAAAACACCAGCCGGTTCCGGGCGTGCGGTATAGCCGAAGGGAAAAACCGCCGCCACCCTCCATCTTGCGGACATTGCCAGTGGATGGCCGCAAGGTTATAGACTGTTCAATTTCCCGCGGAAGAGGGGTTCATTCCGCTGGAGCGTATGCATGGCTGTTCACCTCGACACAATCTGGACGGAGTTGGGCGCCCGGATGGGTCCTCAAGGACCTGCATCCTTTGCGGGGTTGAAAGAGGAATCCATCGCCGCCCGCGAAGGCGTTGGCCTGTTCGACCAAAGCGCGTGGGGACGGGTCCGCTTTTCCGGCAAGGACGCGGCGGATTTGCTTCACCGCCTGACCACCAACCATGTCTCCCGGCTCAAGCCTTTCCAGGGCAACGCCAGCGCGGCCGTCACCGCCAAGGGCCGGATGATCAGCGCCGGGGAACTGGTCCGGCTGGAAGACGGCCTGTGGTACATCACCCATCCGGGACAGGATATCTCCTACCGGGACCTGATTGACCGCTTCGTCTTCCGCGAGGAGGTCGAAATCGCCGTGGAGACCGGACACACCGCCCTGTTGCTGCTGACTGGCGCCGGGGCGTTGGGCTTGGTTCATCAACTCTGCGGCGCGGATGTGGGGGCCCTGCCCCGCCACCATGCGGCGACCGCCGCCATCGCGGGAGCGCCCGTGGTCCTGATCCGCACCTGGGGCTTCGGCGGCGATGGCGTGCGCATCCTGACACCCGCGCTGGAACAGGCCGCCGGCGTGGCCCGCGCCCTGTTGTCCGCCGGGGCGATCGCCTGCGGCGTGGAAACCCATGAACTGCTGCGGATTGAAAGCGGTTTTCCGGCGCCGGGCCACGAACTGACGGAAGAATACAATCCCCATGAACTGGAAATGGCCGAGTATATTTCCTGGGACAAAGGCTGCTATACCGGCCAGGAAGTCATCGCCCGGCTGGATACCTACGACAAGGTTCAGCGGCATCTGGTCCATGTGTCCGGACCGGAGCATATCCGCCCCGGCGCCCCCCTGATCCACGACGATCTAGAGGTGGGACGCATCACCAGCGCCGCCCGCCGGCCCGATGGCCAAATGATCGGCCTGGCGGTGTTGAAAACCCGCACCCTGCCGGAAAACGCCCAGATCCGTGTCAGCGGAGATGGCGGGGAAGCGGCGATCTCGTGGAAACAGGTGAAATTCACATCCAACTGAATGAGAGGAAACCCAAGGTCATGGCGGAGAATAACAAAGTGGAGAATGTGGTGATTCTGGGTTCGGGTCCCGCCGGACTGACCGCGGCGCTGTACAGCGCCCGCGCCAACCTCAACCCGGTCGTGCTGGAAGGCATGCAGCCGGGCGGACAATTGACCATCACCACCGAAGTGGAAAACTACCCCGGCTTCCGCGAGGGCGTCATGGGGCCGCAGTTGATGGAGGACATGCGGGCCCAGGTGGAGCGCTTCGGAACCCGCTTTGTCTTCGGCGACTGCAGCGAGGTCCATCTCCGGGAAAACCCCATCCGTCTGGTCACCGACAACGGCGAAATCCGGACCAAAACCCTGATCATCGCCACGGGAGCCACGGCCAAGCTGCTCGGCCTGCCCAGCGAAAAGCAGTTCATGGGGCATGGCGTGTCGGCCTGCGCCACCTGCGACGGGGCCTTTTTCCGCAATGTTCCCGTGGTGGTGGTGGGCGGCGGTGACACCGCGCTGGAAGAGGCCAATTTCCTGACCCGTTTCGCCAGCAAGGTCTACCTCGTCCACCGCCGCGACGAACTGCGCGCTTCCAAGATCATGCAGGACCGCGCCAAACGGAACCCGAAGATCGAGTTCATCTGGAACACCGTGCTGGAAGAGGTCATCGGCGAGGGGAAAAAAGTCACCCACGCCCGCCTGCGCAACATCAGGAATAACGAAACCCTGGACCTCCCTTGCGAGGGAATTTTCATCGCCATCGGCCACCAGCCCAATACGGAGTTGTTCAAGGGCCAGCTTCCCATGGACGAAACCGGCTACCTGCACCGGCATCCCAACACCTCCCACACGGATATTCCTGGGGTGTTCGTGGCCGGAGACGTGGCCGACTCCCGCTACCGCCAGGCGGTCACGGCGGCGGGAATGGGCTGCATGGCGGCCATGGACGCCGAAAAATACCTCGAAGAACTGGAAGGCTGATGGCGTGAAGGCGGCCCGGCTCCCGCTCATGGCCAATCACCATCGTTGATGGTTTTGTTCTTCATCGCACGCCCCATCAAATCACGGCGGTTTCGTTCAACAGTTCGCCTGTGGCGAAACGTTCCAGGCTGAAGGGCTTGATATCCAGTGTCGTGGGCTGGTCCAGGATCAACTCCGCCAGCGACAACCCCACCGCGGGCGAGTGCATGATGCCATGACCGGAAAATCCGCTGGCGACGTAAAGATTGTCCACCCCAGGAACCCGGCCAAGGATGCCGCAGTGATCCGGCGAGGTATCGTAGAGCCCCGCCCAGCCGCGCATCATTTCCGCCTGCTCCAGGATGGGCATGCGCGGCAGCGCCATCTCCAGAATCCGCGTCATATAATCCCAGTCCACGCGGAAATTGAAGGCGGCCGGTTCATCCGGATTGGCCCAGCCCAGCAGCAATCCCCCGCCCTCGCGCCGGAAATACACCCCGGTTTTCATGTCAATGGTCAGGGGGATGCGCGGCAAGCCGCCCCTGGGACCGCGAATGGGATGCGTGACGAAAATTTGCCGCCGCACCGGCTCCACGGGGATATCCACCCCCGCCATTTTGCCCGCGGCCCCCGTCCAGGCGCCCGCCGCCAGAACGACGGTATTGCAGGAGATCACGCCATCTTGTGTGCGCACGCCGGTGATGCGGTCTCCCTGCCTGTCGAATCCGGTCACCTCGGCGCCAAACACGGCCTGCAGCCCAGCGCGGCGGGCAGAACGAAAATACGCCGCCGCCACTTCATACGGATCGAGAAATCCATCGGTCGGGCAGAAAGAGGCGCCGGTCAGGTCGGCGGTTTCGATGCCGGGCACCAGATCGCGGATTTCCTCCGGCGGAACGATGCTCACGGGCACGCCATGGGATCGCTGGCGGGCGACCAGCTTCTTCAGGGTGTCCAGCGTGGCCTCGTCGTGGGCGCAGAACAGATACCCGGTCTGGTGAAAGATCAGGGTGCTGTCCATCTCCCCGGCGAAGCGCTCGAAAACCTTCACCGAATGGAGGGAAAAGGCGATATTCGCGGGGGTGACGAACTGCTGGCGGACCCCGCCCGCGCTGCGTCCGGTGGAGCCGGTGGCGATCATGTCCTCGCGTTCCAGCATGAGCACGTCCCTTGCGCCCAGTTTGTACAGATGATGGGCGATGGAGCATCCAATGATGCCCCCGCCGATGATGGCGATGTCGCAGGTGCGGCTGCTTGCGGTCATGTACGGCTCCGGATCATTCTCGGTGGAGAGTTTCGTCTAGTAGCATAACAATCCCATTTGCCACCAACCATGAAAATCCGCGGCAGGTTTGCTCCCACTCCCTCGGGCGATCCGCATCCGGGAACCATCCAGACGGCGTTGTTGGCCTGGCTGTCGGCGCGCGCCCAGGGGGGAAGGTTCATCCTGCGTATCGAAGACGTGGACGGCGCCCGGGTGGTCCCCGGGGCGGCGGAGCGGATGATCGAAACCCTCGACTGGCTGGGGCTGGACTGGGATGAAGGCCCAGGCGTGGACGGTCCCCATGGGCCTTATGTGCAGAGCCGGCGGACCGGATTTTATCAGGAGATGCTGGATCGCCTGATCAACCGGGGTCTGGCTTATCCCTGCGCCTGCTCCCGATCGTTCCTTGCGCAATTGAACCTGCCCCGCGACCCGGAGGATGGCGCCCTGATCTATCCGGGAATCTGCCGCGCGCCGGACCCTGAACGCTTCCGCGAACTGGAGCTTCGGGGACGCCCGCCGGCCTGGCGTTTCCGGGTGGAGCCGGAAACCGCGGCCTTCCACGACCTGATTCAAGGCCCCGTCAGTCAGGAGGTCAGCCGCGGGGCGGGAGATTTTGTTCTCAAACGCGGGGATGGCTACTTCGCCTATCAACTGGCGGTGACGGCGGATGACATCGCCATGGGCGTCACGGAAGTGGTGCGCGGGACGGATTTGCTGTTCAACACCCCCCGGCAGTTGTTGCTGCTCCGCGCCCTGGGTGGAAAGGCTCCCGTTTACGCCCATATGCCTTTGCTGCTGGGGCCGGACGGTGAAAAGCTGGCCAAACGCCACCAGGCGCCATCCATATGGAAATTGAAGCAGCAAGGGGCCAGCCCCGGCGGAATCACCGGCTGGATCGCCTCCGGGCTGGGCCTGTGCGAACCGGGAGCCCGGTTGAAACCCGCGGAACTGCTGAAAAGCTGGGATATCCGGCGCATCCCCGCCCGGCCGCGCGTGGCGGACATGGGGGAGCTTCTGCGCGCCTGTCAGACGTAAACGAGTTTGACGCCCTTGGGCTCCAGTTGCCTGAAAAAGGCTTCGGGATCCACCACCTGGGAGGGAGAAAGAACGCCGCCCGGGCCGTTCCATTCCAGCAAACGCTGGGCGCCGATGCGGGCGATCACCCCCGTCAGACCGTAGGGATCCCTGCCCTCCACCAGCAGGCTGTTCCTGCGTTCGCCCTTGAATCCCTCCAGCAGGATACTGAACGGGGTTTCCTTGCGGGCCTGCTCCCTGGGTCCGGGAGGCGCGGCGCGCCGCACCCATAATTTCGCAAGCGGCCCCACGGGAGTGGAAAGCAGGGCCTTCACGGCGGGAATGGCGTATTTGCCGGTTTTGACCAGCCATGGGCTGGCGATGAAATACACCCGGATGTCTTTCGCCGAGGGAACATGCCGGGCGATGGGAATCGCATCCGCCCCCGGCATGGATATGGCCTGGCGCATGCCCAGGGGGCCTGGGAATTGAGCCTGCCAGGTATGTTCCGCCAACCCCTCCGTCACCCATTGACCATTGACCCGGGCCAGCACGCCCGCCTTGAGCATGCCCATCATGGACAACATGGTCCCGCGCGACACCCCCGGCCCCCCTTCCGATCCGGCCTTGACGGCATAGGTCAGGGCGATTTTCTCCGGCCCTTCCATCTTGCGGTTGAGCAGTTCGGCGGCGCAATCGGCCAGGGCGTACTCAAAAGCCATGGCGTTGATGATCGCCACGCCGTCGCGGACCGCCTGGGCGTTGTATTTGTCATCCACCATGCGCATGAAGCTGTGTTCGCCCGTGGTGTCCAGGTAATGGGCCTTGGCGGCCAGCGTGGCCCGCACCACCGGTTCCCCCATCTCATTGAACGGGCCCGCGCAGTTGATGACCACCCGGGCGCCGCCTATTGCATCGCGGGTTGATGTTTCTGATGTCGCATCGAAGATGCGGAAATCCGGCTTGGCCCGGAACATCGCCGACAGCGAATGCAGTTTGGACGGATCCCGTCCCGCCAGCACAAAAGGAATTTCCGCCTTGGCGAGTTCGTTGCACACCAGTTTGCCGGTGTATCCCGTCGCGCCAAGAACCACCACGTCAGGTTTGGATTGGGAGCCGCTCATGGGGTGGGTCCATAGGTTCGCCATGGGCAAATGTCAATCCTGTGGGGTGGGGCTGGATTCTCTTCCGGGGCAAGGCTACGCTGCCGGAATGTCCGCGGTTTCCGTCCTGTTTGGCGCCACGTTGGGGAAAATCCCCGGCCTCGTCCATGGTTTTTCCACCCGTGTGGGCGGGGTGTCCCCGCCGCCATGGAACAGCCTGAACCTGGGTTTTGGGGTGGAAGACGCGCCTGATCATGTCGCGGAGAACCACCGGCGTTTCGCCGCCGCGATTGGGATGGACGCCCGGAATATCCGCACGATTCTGCAGGTGCATTCCAACCGGCCGCATATGCTGGACACCCAGTCTCCGCTGCTTCGCGCGAGCGGTCCCCGGGACACCCGCGGCATTGAAGGAGACGCCATCGTCGTCGCCCGGCCAGGCGTGTTTGTGGGCGTGCGCACGGCGGATTGCGTCCCCATCCTGCTGGCGGATCCGGAGGCGCGCGTCGCCGCCGCCGTACACGCGGGCTGGCGCGGAACCGCCGCCGGGGTCCTGGCCCGCGCCATCCAGATGATGACCGCGGCCGGCGCGGAGGCGCCGCGCATCGCCGCCTGCATGGGCCCCGCCATCTCCAAAGACTCCTTCCAGGTGGGGCAGGATGTCGCCAGCGCCCTTCCCGCTTTCACCACTCCGCATCCCGATGGGAGCTGGCGTTGCGATTTGCAGGCCGCCAACCGCGCCCAACTCCTGGAGGCGGGCGTCCGGGCTGAAAATATCGAGTCCATTCACATGGATACATGGAGCCGGCCGGACCTGTTCTTCTCCCACCGCAGGGACAGGGGCCGCACCGGACGCCACCTCGGCGTCATCGGTTTTCAACAGTAGGACCGTTTGAGCGGACGGGATGGTAGGGTCTGGCGTTCATCCCGTTTCCGGGCCGGCAGCGCTCCAGACTATCCCGGCGGATATTTTCAAACCCGCCCCGGGCTGCATGCCGTGGCGGGGCTGGAAATTCGCGTCAAAAGGATGGGTCAGGGAACAGGTCCGGCTCCTTCCCGGGCCATCCGGACCACCCTTTTGCAGTGGGTGGCGCGATCCCTTTGCGGCGGGTTTGCGCCACGGAAAACAATTCCCCGCCCGGAACCCGCAACCCTGTTGATCTGCAGCAAAATGCAACGCATCCATGCTTCAAGGTTCTTGTGATCAATTGGTCGTTATCGTAAAGTGGCACGGTTAAATGGAGTAGCTGTTGCACGCCGGGTTTGGCCGCCGCCTTGGCCCGGATGCAACCGCCGTTACAGGGCCCCACGGTGAAGAAGTTCGATCCACCGCTATCGTTCGGCAAGTACTTCCTGCTCGAGAAGATCGGTCACGGGGGCATGGCCGAGATTTTCAAGGCCAAGTCCATCGGCGCCCAGGGATTTGAAAAAGTCCTGGTCATCAAGCGCATCCTGCCGGAACTGCTCCGCGACAAGACCTTCATCGAAATGTTCGTGGACGAGGCCAAGCTCACAGTGGCGCTCATGCACTCCAACATCGTCCAGGTTTTTGATCTTGGCGAGGTGGACGGCCAGCTTTACATGGCCATGGAGTACGTCCGCGGCAAGGACCTCTTCGATGTCACGGAACGCTGCTACTACAACAAGATGCAGATTCCCGAGGAGTTGTCCATCCACATCATCGTGGAGGCGCTGAAGGGGCTGGATTACGCCCACTCCGCCAAGGGCCCCAACGGCGAATCCCTGAACCTGGTCCACCGCGATATCAGCCCGACCAATATCTTCATCAGCTACGACGGCATGGTGAAGCTGGCGGACTTCGGCATCGCCAAGGCGGCCCACCGCCGCCAGCAGACCCAGGCCGGATCGATCAAGGGAACCATGGGCTATATGAGCCCGGAACAGGTGGTGGGCGCCGAACTGGATTACCGTTCCGACCTCTTCGCCACGGGCGTGATCCTGTACGAATTGACCGTCAACCGGAAGCCCTTCTCCGGCAAAACCGATCTCGAAACCCTGATCAAAATCCGCGACGCCAATTTCCCCGCCCCCCGCGAGGTCCGCGCCGATTTCAATCCGCTGCTTGAAAAAATCATCATGAAGTCCATGGCCAAGGAGAAGGACAAGCGCTACCAGAGCGCCGCCGACTTTGGCGATGACCTGACCGATTATCTCTTCAACAACGGCATGCGGACCTCGCAGCGCATGCTGGCGACCTTCATGAAAAGCCTCTTCGCCGATCAGGTGTCGGGCGACAAGGAGGTCATGCCGCCGGTTCCCGCGGGCAAGGAACTCGAAGCCAAGAAAAAACAGGTCCGGGAGCAGTCCTCTCCCGAACAGCCCGTCAGCGCCATCGAACTGAACGAAATTGAAATCACCTCGATGCCCGATCAACCCGCTTCCTCCATCTCGGCGCGGGTGACGGTTCCCGCCAAGCAGCCGCCCCCTCCCCAGGCGGCGGAACGCAGCCCCACCGCCATCCGCTCCAAGGATGATTTCTTTTTCATCCGCACGGCCGGCGGGCACCTGCTGGGCCCCGTGGACGCCCGCAACATCAACGAGATGGGGCGCAACGGCAAGCTCAACTTGACTGAAAAGATCAGCAAGAACCAGAAGGACTGGTTGCCCATCACCGAGTTCAAATTCGACTCGGATGTGCTGGATCGTATCAGCGCCAACCTGGGCCCCATCGAAATCGTTCCGCCCACCGCTCCGCCCCAACCTCCCTCCAACCAGGCGGCCTCCGGCGGCGGCCAGTCCATGACCGGCGAACTGGAGCCGAAATATTCCGGCACCTTCACCGAGGTCTCGCCGACCAAGCTGTTCTACCGCTTCGCCGCCTCGCGCGTGACCGGCAAGCTGGTGCTGACCCGCGACAAGGTCATCAAGGAAGTGTATCTGCGCGACGGTTTCCCCGAATATGTGCGATCCAACCTGAAGGAAGAACTGCTCGGCGAATACCTCGTCAACAAACGCGCCATCACCCGCGGCCACCTCAACGCCGCGCTTTCCGCGCTGGGACAGTTTGGCGGACGCCTGGGCGACGCCCTGCTCGCCATCAACGCCCTGCCCGCCCATCAGCTATTCTCCCTGCTCGCCCAGCAGGTGAAGGAAAAAACCCTGGAGATCTTCGGCTGGAAAAAGGGCAAATACTCCTACTTTGAAAACGCCACCACCAACGCCGAGGTCATTCCGCTGGGGATTGGCTCCTTCGCGCTGATCACCGAGGGTGTGCGCATCTACATGACCCTGCCGGATTTCGTCCGCGCGCTGAAGGACCTGGACAAGCGCCCGGTCAAATACGTGGGCAATCCCAGCGTGGATCTGGAAAGCCTCAAACTGTTGCCCCGCGAAAGCCGCGTGCCCCGCCACATGGACGGCAAGAAAACCGTGGATGATCTGATCAGCGAACTGGGCAAGGGCGACGAGGAAGGAATCACCACCGTATACCGCGTGGTTTACCTCCTCAACGAACTGGAAGCGCTGGAGTTCAAATAATTCCCGGCTCTGCCCCGGCGCCCCGCACAGGGCGGACCAGAGTGTGCTCCCATTCATTTCGCGGCGCTGGATTCCACCAGTTTTTTCAGATCGGCCAAATCCGCTTCGATGCTTTTGCGCACCATGGGCGCCATCAGCGGCCCCGCCAGGCGGAAAAAACCCGTCGCGTCGCCAGCAGCGCGGATGCGCGCCCGGGTTCCCTCCGGCGCATCGGACAACTCATAGCGGACCTTCATGGGAAAAGGCTCGTTCACCAACATCTCCACGAAGACGTCCTCTTCCGCGGCGATAACCTCGTACAGATAGCTGAACCGCCGCCCCAGAAAACGCACCGTCCGCTCGACCTGTGAGCCCGCGCGCAGGCGGCCGGGAGTCAACGCCCGGCTGGCCACTACATTGCGGGTCCATTCCCGGTCGCGCGACGGATCAAACATCACCGCGGCGACCTCTGCGCGGGGCCTTGCGATCACGATTTCCGGGGCCACATCAATGGACATCTTCAACCACCCGTGACATTCAACCTTTTGATTGAACATCAGGTTCCATGCAAATGCAAGCCCTGCTTTCTTGAACGCGGGCCGCCGCCGCCCTATCCTGCCGCGCCATGAATGAGAAGCACCCCGCCGCCTCCCCCGGTCATGGACTGCCGCGGCGCGCCAGCGTCATTGGCGGCGATGGCCGGGCGGAAGCGCCCATGCTGACCATCAGCATTGTCAGCTACAACACCCGCGGCATCGTGGACGCCTGCCTGCAATCCCTGGTCAGCCAGCAGACGCGCCATCCCTTTGAAATCTGGCTGGCCGACAACGACTCGAAGGATGGAACCGTCTCCATGGCGATGGAAAAATACCCGGCGGTTGGGGTCATCGCCAACACGGACAATCTCGGGTTCGCCAAGGCCAATAACCAGATCTGGCGGGAATCCCGGGGCCAATACTACCTGCTGCTCAACAGCGACACCGTGACCCCGCCGGGCGCGCTGGACCGCCTGATTGACTTCATGGAAGCCCATCCGCGGGCGGGGGCGTGCGGGCCGCGGCTGACCTACCCCGACGGCTCGCTGCAGCAGTCGGTGCGGCGTTTTCCATCCATGATGGGGGCGTTTTTCACCATGTCCTACCTGGAAAAGGTGTTTCCCAGGGCCCCGCTGATCGGCGACTACATGATGGGCGATTTCACCTACGACCAACTTGTGGAGGTGGACCAGCCCATGGGCGCCTGTCTGATGCTGCGCGGCGAAACCGTGCGGCGAATCGGCCCGCTGGACGAGCGCTTCTTCATGTACTTCGAGGAGGTGGACTGGTGCCTGCGGGCGAAGCGGGCGGGTTGGGAAATCTGGTTTGTTCCCGATGTGACGGTGGTCCACATCGAAAACGCCTCATCGAAAAAGGTGTGGAGCAAGACGCATATGTATTTTTACCAGAGCATGGTGAAATACTACCGCAAGAATTTCGGCGAACGGGAGGCGCGGGCGCTCAAGGCCATGATCCTGATGGGGGCGGCGCTGCGCTTTGGCGCCTGGGGGGTGATGCGGCTGCGCGGCGACCTCACCACGGACGAAACCAGGCAACGCTGGCGCACCTACGCCCAACTGGTCCGGGAACTGGAGGGGATGTGATCCCTTATTTCTCCGGCGCGTCCTCGGGTTTGCGGGGCGGCAAATCAGTCACCTCGGATCGGATGACATAGGTCTCCGTATCCGGTTTGGTCTGGATGGGCGTCACCTGCACATAAAACGGACTGCCCACCTTCTGCGGGTCCAGCACGATGGATTCCGGCCTGGAGCCTTTCTCGTGGTCCCACAGGCCATCGGTGGTCATCTGTCCGGATACATAATACAGCGTGCGCGCGGCGGTATGGACGCGCAGGCCGACATCCATTCCCCCGGGCGGGGTGACTTCAATCCTCAGGCCCTTGTCCGGATCGTTGATGGTCACGGCGAACCAGTCTTCGTCTTTCTGATCGGTCAGGTAGCCGTTGAAGAACGAATTGACGCTCAGGGTGTTCTTCTGCGCCGTCAGGAGCGTGTTGTTCTCGGGCTCCACCTCGTCCTTGGGGGTGAGCGGGCTTAGTTCGGCGGTCAGTTTGTACGGCTCCTGGGAGGTGGCCAGCGGCTTGTTGCCCGCCAGCACTGACTCCTTGACGGTGACCAGATAATCCCCCGCGCTGACATGCAGGTTGGGAATGATTTCCGCCTGGCCTGCTTCCTGCTCCTGCTGGCTGACGATGAGCTGGGTGTTGGCGCCATCGCTTTTGTACAGGGCCAGCGCCAGGTTGATATCGGCGGGGCCATGCAGGACCACGCGGAGTTTGCTCTCGCCGGGCGGCACGCGGACCAGGAACAGGTCCTTGTCGCCGGCGGTTCCGATCACGCCAGTCACGCCCTGCGGCCCGAAGGTGATAGGTCCGTATTTGCGGACGCCGCCGGGGTCGTCGTTGGGTTCGATTTCCGAGGTGGTCAGCGTCTGGGACTGGTTCTGGAAGTACCAATATCCGGCGGCCGCCATGCCGCCCAGCAGCGCAAGGGAGATGAACCCGTTGCGAAGCCAGGCCGACCATTTGAGCCTGCGCTCGAAACTCTCCCAGTCAGCGCGGCCGGCCACCCGGGCGTCCATTTCATCAAATTCCCGGGTATTGGGACGCGGAACCGCCTGAATGACCGGCGGGGCCGAGGCCGCCGAGGTTTTCTGCAGATATTCCTCCAGCGCGGTCGCCATTTGCAGCACGGTGGGAAAGCGTTCATCCGGCTTCTTGGACAGCGAGCGGCGGATGATGCTTTCGAACTCCGGCGAGACATGCAGATTCGGATTGACCTCCCGGAAGTACGGCAGGCGGCTGGTGTTGTGGGCGATCAACACCTCCATGGCGGTGGCGCCCTTGAATGGCGGGGCGCCGGTGACCATCTCAAACAGCGTCGCGCCCAGCGAATACTGGTCCGCGCGGCCGTCAATCACCTTGCCCTTGGCCTGCTCCGGAGCCATGTAGTACGGCGTTCCCATCACCGTGCCGATAATGCTGACGGAGGCGCTTTCGTTCATCCAGTTGAGCTTGGCGACGCCGAAATCCAGCACCTTGACGAAGTCCCGTCCCTCCCGGTTCGAGACCAGGAAGATATTTTCCGGCTTGATGTCGCGGTGAACGATGCCGTGATCGTGGGCTTCGGCCAATGATCGGCACACCTGGATGGCGATGCGGGCGGCCCGAACTTCATCCATGATGCGCTGCTTTTCGAGCAACTGGGCCATGGTGATGCCGTTCAGGTATTCCATGACCAGGAAGAGGTCGCCTTCCGCGGTTTCGCCGAAGTCGAAGACGCTCACCGTATTGATATGGGTGAGCCGGCTGGCGGCGCGCGCTTCATGCTGGAAGCGGGTGCGCAGGTCCTGCGTGCCGGTGTAGTCGGTGCGCAGGACTTTCATCGCCATGATCTTCTGCATCTTGGTGTGTTCGACCTTGAACACGGCGCCCATGCCGCCGATGCCCACGCATTGCAGCACCCGGTACCGCTTGTCGATCACCCGGTTGAGGTAGCGATCCACGGTGGGCCGGGAAATCGCGCCGGGGTCTTTTCCCAGGGCCGGCATGTCGCTGACGCTGGGGACGGGCATGTTGGCGGGCGGCGGTGCGCTCGGCGGCACGCTTTCCAGCACGAAGCCGTCCGCCTCCACGTTCATGGGCGACGGCGCGTGCGGACGGGGATGTTCGAGTTCCATCATCTGGATGGCGGGAACCGGCGTGCTGATCTGGTTTTCACCGCTGCCTGGTTGAACCACCACCACCTTGACCGGGGGCTCCGGCCGGGCCGCGGGAAGGGCGCCCGCCCCGCCCGCTCCCATGCCGGAAAATCCGCGCGGCGGCGAATTCGTGGACGGCGCGACGCCCTCGATCACGGCGCCGCATTTGATGCAGAACCGGGCGTTGTCTTCATTGCCGGCGAAACATGAGGGGCAGATTTTCATTCCATCAGCCTGAATCAGAGCGCGCGTAACACCTTGTAGGCATGAACCGGGTCCCGTCCCTTGACCTGCAACAAGCCGCGATCCTCGCATTCAAACTGGCCCTTCACCAGTTTGTACGTGGCCTCGGTGATGAACACCGAGTTGGGCTCGGCCTTCCCCTCAATCCGGCTGGCGATATTCACGGTGTCTCCCAGCACCCCATACTCCATGCGGTGCGGGCTGCCAATCTGACCCGCGACGAGGGGGCCCGTATTGATGCCGATCCGGTGGTTGAGCTGCAGGTGCATGGTGTGCTGGCTCATCAGGTTGTTGCGGGCGTCAATCATCTCCAGCGCCGCGCGCACGGCGTTGGCGTGATCCTGCTCGCCGGGGATGGGAGCGCCAAAGACGGCCATGATGGCGTCGCCGATGTATTTGTCGAGGGTGCCATTGTGCCGGAAGATGATGTCCGTCATCACCGAAAAATATTCGTTGATGAAATGGGCGACCTCCACCGGGGTTTTGCCCTGGGAAATCGTGGTGAACCCCACGATGTCGGAGAACATCACGGTCGCCATGGTCTCCTTGGGAGCCAGCAGTTTCTGCCGTTCGCCGGGCGGCACGCTCTCGATGAATTCGATGACCTTGCGGTCGAGGAATTTGCCCAGATGGGCGCGCAGCGCCTCCTGGTTGCGGATTTCCTCGACCAGACGATCGCGCTCCAGCGCCATCGCGAGCTGGTGGCTGACGGCGATCAACAGGTCCATGTCGTCTTCATCGAAGTTGGCCTTGCCCGCCCGCCGATCCACATAAAGGATGCCGCGGACCCCGCCCCGGGCCAGCAGCGGCACGCACATGGCGGTGTTGATGCCCTGGCTGATGACCGACTGGGCGTCCTGCATGCTGGGATCAAAACGCAGATCCCGGACCAGGATCGCCGAGCGTTCATTGATGCACCGGCTAGCGATGGTGGAGGACATCGAGACCACGCCGGGCTCGAAGGGATTCAACACCACCACGGCGGGGGACAGCACGGTTCCGGTTTTTTCATCCACATTGAGCAGGTAGGCCCGGTCCGCGTGCATGAATTCCGCGATATTCTTGACGGCCGGTTCAATCACCTGACGGGTTTCCACGGCGGTATTGAGCTTGCCCGACAGCTTCGTGATCAGTTCCAGCTTGCGCTGAAGCAGGCTGCCCTTGGGTTCGTGCCGGAACAGCCCCGGCGGCGCTGGTTCGGGTTGCGCCTCGGAGGCCTGGGAGGCGACGTAGGCGTCCACATGGCGGGACAGGATGCTTTCCGGCGGCGCCGGGGTCTCGCCCGAGTTGGCGAAGACCATCGCGGAGTTGCGGAAGAGCAGCGTCTGCTTGCCGATGGTGATGACGTCGCCTTCCCGCAGAACCGCCCTGCCCGTCCGCAGCCCATTGACGAAGGTGCCGTTGCGGCTGCCCACGTCTTCGATGATGGTGCTGAAGCGATCACTGAACGCCCGGGCATGATTGCGCGAGGCCAGGTAATCATCCACCGGCAACTGGAGTTGACAGACTGGATCCCTGCCAATGGCGATGCCCTGCGTGGTGACTTCCACCCCGCGTTCCGCTCCACCCGGCAATTTCAGCACCAACTGGGGCAAACCGAATCCTTCTCCCGCAACTGCAGGGCAAGATAACCGCTCATGGGGGGATCGTCAAAAACACAACCTGCCCCAGACTGGCGATTCTTCAGGCCCGCCGCCAGCCCGCCGGCCATTCATTCAGACGCCGGTTTCCGGATGGCTTCGATTTTGAGGATCTCCCCCCGGTTGACTTCAAAAACCACGGGTATTTCCCGGAATCCCATGGCCGCCAGCCCCGCCGCTTCCTGATCCCACAACACGCGAACCCCCCTGGGAATCCGGCGCATGAATTCGTGGACCTGAGCGGGATCGGCGTCCACGAATACCCAGACGGACGGCTTCCCGTCACGATCCGGCTCCGGGAGGGTGTCCCGGGCGTCATCCTTCATCCAGCTTGCGGCGGCCGCCACCAGGCGATCCTGGCCCGCCGGATCAAAGGCGTCCACCCACCCGCCGGACAAATCCCTGACCCACCAATGCTGGCGATTCCTGCCGGCATGAAATACCGAATCTCCGCTCCTCGAATGGGCCGCGCACCCGGTCAGCCCGGCGGCCAGCAACAAGGACCACAGAATCACGGCGGCGCGCATATCAAACCTGTCAATCCGGTGGTTCCATCATCCCTGGAAGAAACACCGGGAATCAGGAACCGCAGGCCGTTACCCTATCAAAACCACGGCTGAAGAGACCATATTCTTTTCACCCCCCCCCTCTCCCCACCACCCTGCTCTCAACAACGGGCGTTTTTTCCTCCGCCCGCTTTCGCTTGCTATTTGGTTGTCAAAGATCTTCCGCGGGATCGCCCGGGATTTTTTTCTCCGGGTCCGGGTCCGCGCGCTCATCCGCATGCG
>JAJVIH010000055.1 GCA_022072125.1 Myxococcota bacterium
TCAAGACGGGGCATGGCGTGATCACGGCCGCCGGAAACCATGCGCGTGACGCGGCGGACGTCCGCGAAAAAGCATAGGCCGCGCGGCTTTCCGCTGGCAAGTGAGGGGATGCGCGCCCCAGAGGCCCGTCAAACAGGTTTTCCGCTGGGCGCGAGGGAAGGGCAATCACCCCTTCTGGCTCAGGCGGACGCCCGCGATCACCAGCGCCATGCCCAACACCAGGGTCAGCGTGATGGGCGTGCCCATGAACATCCACGCCAGCAGGGCGGTCAGGGGAGGCTGCAGGGTGGTGAACAGCGCCACCTGGGAAGGCTCCAGCCGCGTCAGCGCGTAGTACCAGAAGTAAAACGAGGCCCCGGAAGTCAGGATGATCAGCCAGGCCAGCGCCAGCAGGACATTGGGCGTCAGCAGGGTCCAGTCAAACGTCCACAGCCGGTACGCCCCATAAGGCGAATAGAACAGCGCGCCGTAGACCATCGCCCAGGTGGTGGTTCTCAGCGGGCCATGGGCGCGCACCGCGCCGAATCCCAATACGCCATACAGCGCCCAGAAGATGACCGCCACGAACAGAATGAGATAGCCGTTGGCGCTGCCGCTGGCGAAGTCCACGCCCTTGTCCACCAGCACCCACGAAGCGCCCGTGATGGCCAGCAGAATGCCGCTCACCCGGACCAGGCGCCACCGCTCGGTTCCCAGCAGCAGACCGGCGAGGTAGGCGAATCCGCCCGTCATGGCGTACAGCATGGCGGCGTGTTCCGGCTGGGTTCCCGGCTGCGCCAGCCCCAGGAAAAACATGGACTGGTTGAGCGTGACGCCCAGCAGGCCCAGCAACATGAACTGGCGGTGCGCCCGCCATGGAACCGGCGCCAGATGCCCCGTCAATTTGCTCATGGCGTAGAGCAGCAGGGCGGCGCCGCCAAAACGGAATGTGACCAGGGTGAGCGGATGCACGGTCCGCAGGGCGTCCTGGATCACCAGGTATCCGGCGGAGGCGATGAGGGTCTGACCCATCATCGCCAGAATCGCCTTGCGGCGCGGCGTGAAAAAACTGTCGCGGGAGATGGCGGAATCAGCGCTCAAAGAGGGTATTCTGCTCCGCCGCAAGTTGCGCGCAGGTGCGATCGGGGGTGATCCGGGTCATGCGGAAAAAGCTCGATGACTTGTCCGGGAAGCTTTCGTTGGGGGTTTTGAGCAGGTCATCGCTGGCCCCCACGATGGATTGCTGTTCGCTCCAGTCAATCACGCCGTCCATGCGATCCAGGGAGAAAACCGTTCCCGTGAGCGCGGCGTTGGCCCGCTGGACCACGTACACCTCGCCGTTGACCAGGCCGGCCAGGCGGACCGTCAGGCCGGGTTTGCCATCGCCATCCTGATCAATCACGCGCGGGTCATTGGGATCGGCGGGCAGCGGGTCCAGCGGATTTTCCAACCGGGCCCCCCGGATTTCCGGCACATTGGGCTGGATGAACAGGACGCCGTCCGCGGTTTTTTCCAGACGGGCGGACTTGTCCGGGACGCGGATTGATTTGACGAAGGCGTCCGTCAGGATGGTCTGGATTTCCTTCGTTCCGCTGTCAATCACGATGGAACAAACCTCGGATTTCACCGTCAGGTCCGCGCCGTTGCGCGTCAGGGCGACCTTGAGCACCGACGAGGTCCTGGCGTTCACATCGCCGATGAAGGGCAGTTTGTTGATGGCCCCGTTGACCTGCAACTGGGCCCAGACCCCTTCGACGGCGGGAGGGAAATTCAGCGCGCCGCCGGCCGTGTCCGGAGCGCCGTCAGCCGCCGCGCCGCCATCCGGTTGCGCGCCGCCATCGGGTCTGGATGATGAAGATTCTCCGCAAGCCATCAGCAACAGGAACAGACAGGAAGTGATCCAGCGGGACATGGGGGCTCCTCCAGAGCCGCCAGCGACCAGCGAATGGAAGGTCTATCGCAGGCGGGCCGTCAATAAAAGATTTTGAACGAGGCCCCGGCCATCGCCATCCATCCGCTGGAGGAAAAGCCGGGGTATCCGGGGTTGTTGGTCTGCAATCCCGCCGAGGCGGGAATGAACTGGCCGTCACGCAAGTTCACGCTGTCCGGAAATTCATCGGGGATTTGCGCCGGGTCCTTGACGTGGGAACGTTTCAGCAGGTGCTGAAGTTGCAGGTTCAGCCCGCCCGCGCAGGGAATATCGAACAGGTCAAACGCGGCCTCATACCCGATGGCGGCGGCCAGCCGGTCATTGTCCACGTAATTGGAGCGTCCGGTCTGCGCCGGAACCGGCGAGGGAGAGTAGGAAAGATCGATCCCCAAGGCGTGCGGGAACCACTGGAGGCGCACGCCGATGGATGGCGTGAGGGTGTTGGACCACCCCGGAGACGGATTGGCTCCGCGCCGGTCCCTGTAGCCAGACCAGGTGGTGAGCAGGAGATGGGCCACGGCGGTCCAGGTGAATCCCTGGTCATCCAGTTGGGCGCCGCCGCGCCACGCCGCGCCAAGGGACGCCCGCCAGGGCGACGATCCATAGGTGAACTCGAACTCCTGCCGCGCGGGCTGGGATGCCGTGATGTCCGTTCCATCCGCGGCGGCGCGGCGGTCCTGATCCGTCCAGAAACGGATGGTGCTTTCGCCATCCACCCGGCTGCTGAAGGGCATGTGCAGGGTGGCGGTCAGCCGCAGCGGATCAACGGGCTCCAGCACGATTCCAAAATGCGGAATGAAGGAGGTCTTGACGACCACTTCGGCGTTGATTTCCGCGCGGTCTTGCTGGCTGCCGTCGGGCATGTAAATGCTGGTGCGCGCGGTGGAATGGGTGGTCATGGTCAGCCCCGCGCCAACCGCCAGCCAGTCCAGCGGGCGGCTTCCCAGGGCGAAGCCGAGGATATTGGTTTCCAGGCGGTCACCCCATAGTTCCGGCTTGAGCGAGTTGGAGAAAAACTGTTCCCGCTCATCCACGAAAAACGGGCGCTGGGCCTGCACCGCATGGGCGGGAAGCCAGGCGTAAAATCCGAAGGAGAGATAACGTTCGACGAGATGCGCGGTGGAATGAATGGAAAGAAACAGGTGCGCATTGGAGGGGTTTTCCGAACCGCGCAATCCGGGGGTGCGCGCGGTGGGGTAGGGCCGGAAGCGCAGGCGCGCATCGCCGTTCGCCGGCCGGGCCAGCCGGGCGTTGTAGATGGAATCGGGAATCTCCGCGCCCGCCGGGCGTTCTCCATAGGAGATGTTGTTCCAGTATCCCAGCGCCGCCGCCCCGGAGGAGAACGACTTAGCGTTCCACGGAAGCAGGGCGGGATTGAAGAATGCGGTGACGGAGCCGCCTTCCAGCACCCGGGCGTTGAGGCTGTTGAGCGCGTGGGGATCGCCCGCCAGTTCAAACAACGCCGATGCTTCCGCCGCTCCGGGCGTGACAAGGAGCGCCGCCAGAGTCAATAAATCAAGCCGCATACTGTGCGAGATATTCCGCCAGCCGGAATTTTTTCGCGGTCTGGGCGCTGCTCATATAACGCACCATTCCGTAGATGGGGCGTTCGGGACCCCACGGACGATCGAAGCGCCCCATGACCCAGAAGATGCCGTTGTATGAATTGGCGTTGCGTCCATCGAGGCTGTACCGGTTGTTCAACTCGATCATGTTTTCCAGCGCCTCCATGGGGGTACTGCTCCACTCTAGGATTTTTTTCCCCCAGAGCATGCGCATGTAGTTGTGAATGAAACCTTCCCGCAGCAGTTGGCGCTGGGCCGCGTTCCAGATGCCGTCGTGGGTGGCGGCGGCGTCCAGTTGCTCCAGCGCATAAATCCATGGCCGTTTGTCGGCGGCGTGGCGCGTCAGGCTGTCGCGCGCCCACGCGGGCAGGGACTCCCACCGGTCGTACATCGGGTTGTGCGCGCAGTAGTGGAAGCCCAGTTCGCGCCAGGTGATGAGTTCGTCGAGAAACGCCTGCGCGGACAAGGAGACCTTCCAGAAACCTTCGCGGCGTCCGTTTCCACGGGTGGGCAGGCTGGAAGGATCCCAGTTTTCCTTTTCCATCACCCGCTGAAACACTTCGTGGGCGGAGATATGTCCCCAGTGCAGCCAGGGGGAGAGGCCGCTGGCGGCGCCGCTGGAAGGATGGCTGCGCTCCTCGCCGTAGCGGGAAAGGCCGGTGTTCAGGAAAACCTCCAGCCGCTCGCGGGCGGCCGTGGTTCCGCCGCGAAAGACGCCCGGACCAATTCCATGATTGATGGGGAAATCCTTCAGGAAGGTCCGCGTGTTCATTTTCAGCGCGGGCCAGGTCTTGCGGACGCCGTCCAGGCCGGCGCTCTTGCGCGGGAAATCCGCCGCGGACAGGGGATCCGGTTCCGGAGCCTGGGGGATATGAAGATGAAGGGATTCATGCAGGAAACGGCGGAATGCATACGCGCTGGAAAACGCCTGATCGCTGGCGTGCAGCGGCAGCAGGCCGATGGAATCCACGATCTCGAAGGCGACATCCAGCAGTTTCGCCGCCGCGGCGGTCATGCGCGGCAGGAAGAACACGGGAAAATCATCGCCCACCACCACGCAGGCGCGCCGGGCCAGCGCTTGGAGCAGGCCCTTGCCAGCACCCGGCGAAGGCTCCATCCACGGGTAATGGGTCACCCCATGTTCATGAAACCGGGCCTGATTGTCGCGCATGCCGTCCGCGACGAAATGGTGGTAGCGGGCGGCCGCCCACTGGTGTCCGCAGCGCAGTCCCTCGAACACCACCAGCGGTTTTTTGAGACGGCTCGCGTGCTCCGCCGCGCGCTGCAATCCATAATTGGAGTTGGCTCGCCGCGAAGTGGTCATCCAGTAGAGGACATAGTCGCCGCCGGAATTCACCGGACGCCGGTTCATGTTCCGGATGCGGATGGAAGGTACGGCTTTCACATTCATCCCCATGCTGACGCACAGGATGTAATCTCCGCCTCACCCGGATCAACGGGGGCAACGCGCATGTCAGGTTTGCCGCCCCAAACTTTCCGGAATGGTGCGAAGCGATCAGGGCGAAGAGGGCGGCTTCGCGCTATTGCCCGAAGTCCAGGGCGACGGAAGCACGGGCGGTTTTTCCGCTTCCGTGCTGACCCGCTGCACTTCAATCTCCGTCGAAAGCACCGCGGGCGCCACGGTGGAGACGGGCACGTACCCGGATTCGGCGCCGCAGAATCCGTTGAACACCTGGGTCTCGCGCGAGGCCAGCTTGATCTTGTTGATGCTGGTCAGCGGCGTGCCCACCATCTCCACCCCGCGCACCAGTTCCTCGCGCCCGTTGGGGAAGACCCGGTAGACCATCTTGGGGCTGCCTTTGAAAGCCTGGTAGCCGTAGGTGCTGGTGTTGGTGGAGCCGCCGGAGATCTCGCGGATCATCAGCCCGTATGGTTTGTCCTGGGATTTGATCTCGGCGATCAGCGCGGCTTTCAGATCGGCCATGCTGACCGAATGGGCGGCGCCGGCCTGAATGATCAGGTTGGCCATCCGCGCGACGGGATTCTGGTTGCCCTGGGCGCGCCCGTGCCCGTTGGACTGCACCATCGCCCCCACCGGCTTGCGGGACATCAGGTAGTTTTTCAGCACGCCGTTTTCGATCAGCGGAACCCGCTGCGCGGGAACGCCTTCCTCGTCGTAGCGGTACCAGCCGTTGAGTTTGACGGCCCCATGGCTGGACTGGGTGGGGTCATCCGCCAGCGACAAAAACTCCGGAATCACGCGCTTGCCGATCTGCCCCTTGAAGGTCCGTCCATCGCGATCATCATTCTGGCGTTCGCCTTCCAGGCGGTGGCCCACCGCCTCGTGAAAGAGCACGCCGGTGGCTTCCTGCAGCAGGATGGCGGGTCCGGTGTAGGGGTCGAGCAGCGGCGCCTGGCGCAGGGCCAGCAGTTCGCGGATCACCTTGCGAACGCCCTCTTGCAACGCGCCAGTGGAGGGAAGGTCTTCAAAGGTCTCTCCATACCAGGCGGCGGTATTGTCGAGGAGCATGCCGTCATCGGCGCGGGTATATGCGAAAACCTGCAGGCCGAAGATGGTCCGGGAAGTGATCAGCCGGGTTCCTTCCGAATTGACCAGCCAGCGGATGTTCTGGACGGCGGAGAACTGCACCATCGAGTCGAAAATTTCCGGGTGGCCGGCGAATTCGCCGGACAGGGTCCGCACCAGCGCGCGGGCTTTTTCCGTATCCACCTTCAGATCGCGGAATTCTTCCCGGTAGACCTGGGGTTTTTCCCGGCTGAAACTGGCCTTGAAATCCTTGTCCTCGACCTGGCTCACCTTTTTGCCCTTCTTCTCGTACCAGGCCTTGAGCGCGCCCTTGTATTCCTCGTCGGTGACCAGCCAGATGGAGTTGCGGATGGCCTGTTTGTTGTCGTCCAGCGGAATGTAGCGGAGCGCCCGGTAGCCGGGACTGAACGAAAACGAAAAATCCCCGCTTTTGTCCACGGTGTTATCGAAGGAGTAGTCGCCGATCCGCACGTTGGCCAGCAGTTCGCGGGAACGTCCGCCGGATTCCGCGATCACCGATCCATATTTCGAGAAAATTTCCGTCGAACGGTTTTCGCGGATGGAATACAGGATGAAATAGGGATCCTCGAAATGGTCCTGCTTGAGCTGTTTCATCGAACGATCCAGTTCTTCGGTCATGGCTTGCAGCACCACCTCGCGTCCGGCGGCGTCCGATGGGCCGGCGGCCTTGTTGGCGGCGGCGGGGAAACCCGCCAGAAGCGCCGCGATTGCGAATGATGGAAAAACCAGCCGGAACAGGATAGAAGAATGATGATTCATGGGCCGAGCCTGACACTCCAGGGGGCGTGGGGGCGATCCGTCCAGACAACGGGAACGTGAACCTCCATCATAACACCTGGACAACGTGATTGCACATGAACGGCGAAGAACACCCGGCGGATAACGCCGTCCAGCAGCCGGATGTCCAAGCGGACCCGGCCGGCGTGACCCCAGGCGCGCCGGAGGAGTTGCCCATCGCTCCGCTTCAGGCGGTGCGGGAAGGCGATCTGGCGGGAAAAATCCGCGCCTGGATTGACATCATTGAGAGCCCGCCGGCGTGGCTCCCCTGGCTGATGACCTTCGCCGCCGTGCGCGGCGCCCTTTTCTTCTTGATCAAGGATAGCCTGTGGACGCCGCGCGAGAGCCTGTTCATGGAGACCGCCCGCGCGCTCTCCATGGGCAATCCCGCTCCCGCATGGGTGCTGGGAATGGACCCCGCGTCCTCGGCCATGGCGCAACTGCTGGCGCTGTTGAAGGGAATCCCCGCTGGTTTTGATTTCGGTTTGACCGGCGGCCGGATGATCGCCCTGCTGTTCTCCCTGCTCAATTTCAGCGCGCTGCTGGTGGTGGCGCGCAAGTGGTTCGCGCCCGCGGCGGGGCATTTGTTGTGCGCCATGTATCTGCTGGGCGCGCCGGTGCTGGCCATGGAGGAGCTTCGCTTCGCCAGCGCCGGTCCCTATGTGCTCATTCCCGCCGTGCTGTGGCCCCTGGCTCTGTGGACGCTTCTGCTGGAAGTCGAAAGCAGGCCCATGCAGCCATCCTTGTCCAGGGGATTGCAGGGGCTGCTCTCCGTATTGATTGGCCTGGTCAACGGATGGGGCCTGGCCGCCCACCCCGCCGGTCTGCCGGTGGCGATATGCCACCTGGCCCTGTTCCTGTCGCTTCCCGCCGCTTGGCGCGCCAACGGCAATGGTTTCGCCGCGCTGGGCGGCGCGGGCGCCGGACTGTTATTGGGCCTTTTGGGAATTGTTTCCACCGGCGCCTGGGCTGGACAGGGGCCCCTGGGGCTGCTGAGCGATCCTTTTTTGCGCGAGGAATTCTGGGGCTTCTGGACCTTCTGGCTGGGCAGGGGCGGGGAGGGAGTTTGGATGCAATGGCGTCCGCTGATCCAGTCCCACGCCATTCTGCTGCTGCTGGGGGTGGGGGTGATCGCCTGGGCGCTGGCGGTGGAGCCGCCGGCGGCGGAGTCTGGCGGGAATGCGTTGCGCCGCCTGTTCCGCAACTACCTGCTGATCGTGTTCGGCGTATCCTGCGGGGTGCTGGCGCTGTCCTTTGGCCGCAACGGCGCCGCGGACGCCGCCAGCGTGTTGATCCTGGTGTTGATCATGCTGCTGGCCCGCGCCCTGCACCAGATATCCACGCGGGCCATGGCCATTGCGGCCCCCATGACGGCGGCGGTTTTCCTGTCGTCGCTCGCGGCCATGGCGGTTTTCGCATTCACGGGCGCCGGCGGGGTTCACAAGGGCGCAGCGCGGGAAATGGCCGCGCCCTACCATCTGGAACTGGGCCGCAGGACAGGGCGATATGGCCTGAACGCCAATCATCCCCTTCATCAGGCGGTGGTCATTGGGCAGACCCCGTTCCTGTCACGGGACGATGAACCTGCTTTCCAGTTTGGGCGGGCCTCCGGGCTGTTTGAATTTTGCGTCCGCGATCGCGCCGCCATGCCGCTGGACCAGTGCATGGCGCCCGCGGCGACCCGCCATTACCCGGTCATGGAACTGCTGGGGACAGGGGCGGGGGCGCACCGGGTGTATGGCGACAACTTCACCGGATTGGAAAAGGCCTGGATCGGCGAGCGGGATGCGGATCGTTTCGCCCTGCAGGCGGGCCACCTCATTCAACGTTATTCAATCCTCCTGCAGCAGAAGCCGCCGCTGCAGATCTTCCACCTCGACACGGCGTGGCGGGAATTGCCCGATCCGTGGCACGGGCCATTGGCCTTCGCCACCGGCTGGATGATGGTTCACCCCGCCGTTCTGCCCCATATCACCAGCGGCTGGCTCAACGCCCAGCTTGGCCAGATCAACGCCTCGGGCCCCCGTTCGCTGGAGATGGCCTACGAAGGCATGGGCTACGGCTGGTATTTCTTCTACCACGGCAACCTCAAATCCGTCGTGTGGTTCGCCGAACAGTTCCGTTTTCCGGCGCCCTTCTGGCAGGGCGTGGCGCGGTCCTTCAACGAAACCGAACGCCTGCAAATGGAGACCGCCGAGCGCCGGTTCCGTGACGCGCACAATATCCGCGACGCCTTCAATCCCTTCGTCAAGGAAGTGGGGCTGGAAACCATCGTCCGTCCGCTGGTGTTTGATCCCAACGACACCCTGCAGCAGTACATCGAGGCCACCGGCGGCGCCATGCCCGCCCTGATGCGTCCCCGATAAGGCTTGACCTCCCACCGGCGCATTGTGATAGCCCCACTCTCATGAAACCCGCCGTGACAGTCGCGCTGGCGGCCATCGCCATGGTGATCGCCGGAATCGCAGTCTGGAGTCTGGGGAAATCTCCGGGTTCCGGCGGCCCGGTTTCTGGCGCGGCGGCGGATTGGGCGCCGTCACCGGCTCCGGCCGGGAAGGTCCCCGGCGCGGATTTTTCTCCGGTTGGTCAGCCAGGCCAGCCCGCGGGGGGTGGTCCGGGAGGATCAGCCGCCCACCGGAACGATCTGGTGATTACTGATCGCACCTTGCCGCCTGATCGGGGACTGGCGGGAGTACGCGGCGGCGGAACCGGCGGAGACGGCGCCAGCCAGGCGGCGGGATTGCTTCCCTCGATGGCGGAAGCGCCCGCGCAGGGCGAAGGAACGGCGAAAGCCCCGCCGCCGATCTTGCCTTCGTCGCTGGAGAACCAGGGGGTGGAAACCGGAACGGGCGGCGCTGGATTGTCCTTTGGCGGACAGGCGGGCGGCGCCGGAAGCGGCGGGGATACCAGCGGTCTCGCTGGGGCGGGGGTGTTGACGGAGTCCCGCAAGGTGCTGGCGGCGGCGGTGAAACTCAATCTGGCGTGCAACCTGGAAATCCAGATGGCGCTGAAGCGGGGCGGCCAGCAGAACCTGACCGGTTTGCAGAACCAACTGGTGGACAACATGAGCGGCATGCAGTCCCTGCGCAAGGAACTGGACAACGGCAATACCGCCCGCGAAGTGCTGGACTTGTTGCAGAACGTGGCGCGCCAGAATCTCACGCTCGGCGATGCGGCGGAGCAGGCCCTGCTGGCCCATTGGGGCGCCGGAACCCGCCATGCCGAACGGGTGTCCGCCAGCATTGGCGGCCCGCGCAACGAGTTAAAACGGCTGCTTGGCGGATTGCCGCCGCGATAAAGTCAATCGTGACAATGATGAGCGCCGAACGATCCATCCATGTCATGGTTCAAGGCCGGGTGCAGGGGGTGTCCTTCCGCGCGTTTGTACGGGAGACCGCCCGGCAATCCGGTCTGACCGGCTGGGTTCGCAACCGCCATGATGGCCGCGTGGAAGCCCGCGTCCAGGGGAGCGCCAGGGCGATCGAGGAGTTTTTGCGCGAATGCGAAAAGGGTCCGCCCGCCGCCCGCGTGGATGAAATTCAGGTGTCGGAGGCGCCCGCCGGAGAGTTTTCCTCTTTTGAAATCGCCCCAACCGTGTGATCATGTGATCGTCCGGTTGTCGTATTCGGTCTGGCGGGACAACCGGCGAGAATGGATGAAATTGCGCGGTTCACGGTCAGGGGCGAAGCCATGAAGATGATTGTTGGAGCGGTTGGGGCGTTTGTCTTCCTCGCGGGGGCTTCCGGCGCGTTCGCGGAATCAAGGGTCTGGACCTCCACCGCGGATTTCGACAAGGGCGCGCACAAGAACACCAACGCCTCCACGCCCCCGGACCAACTCACCCTCAATCGCGGCAAGCCGGAGTTCGACGCGCCCTATATCTACGTGTCCAATTCGCCGGACAACACCGTCAGCAAACTGGAGACCGCGACCGGCAAGCTGGTCCACATGTACCGGGAAGTCTGCAACGACCCGTCGCGCACCGCGGTGGATGGCGAACAATTCGCCTACGCGGCCTGCCGCAAGGATGGCACGGTCGCCAAGCTGGACCCGGGTTCGGACAAAATCGTGTGGCGATCGCGCATTGACCGGCGGTGCAACGTGGCCCGCGCGCTGGCGGTGGATCGCGAGGGGTTCATCTGGGTGGGGTTATGGGACTGCAACCTGATGGCGCAGTTGTCCCCCACCACCGGCGAGGTGCTGCAGCGGGTGGAGAACATCCGCCAGCCCTACGGCGCCGCCGCCGACAGCAAGGGGTTCATTTACGTCGCCAACAGCCAGTTCTGGGACCCCAAGTCTCCGCAGTCCCGCAATGTCACGAAATTCAACGCGGCGGACGGTCAGATCGCCTGGACATCGCCGCCGATCGCGGGCAAGGCGCCGTACGGCATCGCCGTGGATCATCAGGACAACCCGTGGGCGGCCTCATGGGAGGGAAGCTCGATTTACAGGCTTGATCCGGCGACCGGCGCGGTCAACTTGGAGCGCCGCCTCAACAACGGCCGGGGGATGGGCCGCGGCATCGCCTTTGATCGCGACGGCAACGGTTGGGTGGCCCTGTCCTGCAATGACGCCAACGCCGACTGCGGCAACCGCCTGTCCAAGTTTGATCCCAAAACCGGTAACAGCATGTTCTTCGTCACCCAGAGCATGAACGGTCCCGTCGGCGTGGCGCTCGATGGCGCGGGATATATCTGGGCGGTCAACATGCGCGGCGCCAGCGCGGTGAAAATCCGGGCGGCGGACGGCCAGGTCATGGGGACCTTTCCCACCCAGGGGCGCGAACCATACACCTACAGCGACATGACGGGTACGCAATTCAACCGCATTTCGCCATCCGGCAGAGGGGTATGGACCGTCAACCACGATCTCAATTGCGCGCCGAAGGCGATTGGCCCTTTCACCTGGAACGCGGAAACTCCCGGCCGCAGCAGTGTGACCATCTACGCCCGCGCCGCGTCCCAGCCGGGGCAGGGCGCCTGGGAAAAACTGGCGCCCGGCGGATCGCTGAAGGCCATTGGCCGCTATCTGGAAATCAAGGCGGATTTGTTCTCCAACGACGCCGATCGCTTCCTGCCCGCGGTGAAGGACCTCACCGTGGAGTGGGAATATCCGCAGGAGTTGTGCGACGGCGTGGACAACAACTGCAACGGCCAGGTGGACGAGGGGGTCTCTTCCAACCGCGTCTGCGCCACCGGCCGCAAGGGCGTGTGCGGACGCGGGCGCGAGCAATGCCAGGGCGGGGTGGCGCAATGTGTTCCGGAAGGCGTCGAGGGCCGGGAGATCTGCAACTACAAGGACGACGACTGCGACGGCGTGGTGGACAATGGCGTGTCCAACGTTTGCGGCGGTTGCGGCCCGCCGCCCTCCGAGGAATGCAACGGACGGGATGACGACTGCGACGGCGTGGTTGACAACAACGCAACCTGCCCCGCCGCCGGAGAAGTCTGCCTGCAGGGGCAATGCCGCCGCCGCTGCTCCACCGGCGAATGTCCGGGGGTTTCCGCCTGCACCCAGCTTGAAGAGGGGAAATTCTGCCTGCCCGAATGCCACAACAAGACCTGCCCCGCGGGCCAGGTCTGCTCCAACAAGACCGGCAAATGCGAGGACCCCTGCGCCGGGGTGAGTTGCCCCTCCGGTTCGACTTGCCGCAAGGGCGCCTGCTATCGCGGCGATTGCTACGAAAGTGGTTGTCCGGACGGCGAGGTCTGCGTGGAAGGCGCCTGCGTCGGCGATCCCTGCGCGCGGGTATCCTGCCTGCCCGGAGAGTCTTGTCAGAACGGGGTCTGCCTGGCGGCGAAATGTCACAACATCAGTTGTTCGGGGAACCAGGTTTGCCGGGGCGGCGAATGCAGGGATGATCTCTGCTTCAACATGGGTTGCAACGCCGATGAAATCTGTTCCGAAGGCAAATGTGTTCCCTTCCCCTGCGAGCGCGAATGCGGGGTTGGAAGGGAGTGCATGGGCGGTTCCTGCATTGATTCGCCCTGCCTGACCATCCGTTGTCCGCATGGATCGCGCTGCGAGGCGGGAGAATGCGTCGCCGATGTGCCGCCCCTGCCGCCCGCCGATCCGGAGCAGCCGGACGCGGGCTCCGGTGACGGTGGCGAGCCTTCCGGCGACAGCGGCGCGGCGCCGCCGGAATGCACGGGAGAGCCGGCGGCGTGCTGCGCGGGCGGCGAACTGGCGGAAGCCGTATGCAAGTCTGGCGAGTGGACCTGCCCCGCTGGATCGGAGCAAGGCGCATGTGAAAAATCCGTCAGGAATCCTGGAACGGACGCCCCGGCCGCCGCCCCGCAAGCCAATGGGGACGTTCCGCCGGAAGGATGCGGCTGCAACGCCGGTTCCCGTCCGCCTGGAACCCCGGGATGGCTTCTCGCCGCGGCCTTGCTGGCGCTGGTCTGGATGCGTTGGCGCCGCGCCGGGGCTGGTTGAGTCCGCCACGCTCCTCCGGGCCAGTTGCCGCCCCGTCCGGGCCTCTGCTAGGTTCCGCGCCGGAAGTTTCTCACCCAGGATCATGAGCCATGAATAACGCCCCCAAACAGGCGCTGATCAGCGTTTCCGATAAAACCGGCGTGGTGGATTTCGCCCGCGAACTGACTCAGTTGGGTTTCCATATCCTGTCCACTGGCGGCACCGCGCGCGCGTTGCGCGAGGCCGGAATCCATGTGACGGATGTGTCTGACTACACGGGTTTTCCGGAGATTCTGCACGGGCGGGTCAAGACCCTTCATCCCAAGGTGGCGGGCGGCCTGCTGGGCGTTCCTTCCGATCCGGAGCACGCCGCCCAGATGACGAAACACGGGATTCCGGCCATCCAGATCGTGGCGGTCAACCTGTATCCCTTCCAGCAGACCATCGCCAGACCAGACGCCTCCTTCGCCGACGCCATCGAGAATATTGATATCGGCGGCCCCACCATGCTGCGCGCCGCCGCCAAGAACCACGGGTCGGTCGCCGTGGTCACCGATCCGGCGGACTATCCGGTGGTGATCCGGGAATGGAAGGAGCACGGCGCCGTCACCGCCGCCACGCGCTTCCTGCTGGCCCGCAAGGTCTTCGCCCACACGGCGGCCTACGATGGGGCCATCAGCAATTACCTGTCGGCGCGGGGGCCGGGCGGCGAAAAAATGGAGGGCCATGGCGAGTCGTTGCATTTGTCCTTCCAGCGTGTGCAAGAACTGCGCTACGGCGAAAACCCGCACCAGACCGCCGCGTTTTACCGGGAGCCGGGCCGGCCTTCCGGTCTCGCCGCGATGGAGCAACTCCACGGCAAGGAGTTGTCCTACAACAACCTGCTCGACATTGATTCCGCATGGCGGCTGACGCTGGAATTCGACGCGCCCACGGCGGTGATCATCAAGCACAACAATCCGTGCGGGGCGGCTTCGGCGGCGGACATCACGGCGGCCTATGTCACTGCGCGGGAGTGCGACTCCGTTTCGGCGTTTGGCGGCGTGGTCGGGTTGAACCGCGTGGTCACGCTGGACGCCGCCAAGGAACTGTCCTCCACCTTCCTGGAGGCCATCGCCGCGCCGGATTTTGAACCGGCCGCGCTGGAGTTGATCGAGAAGAAAAAGAATATCCGCGTCATCCGCATGGGACAGGACACGCGCGCGGTTCCCGGACAGGATTACCGCCGCGTCATGGGCGGGCTGCTCGTGCAGTCGTGGGACAGCGGGCGGATCAATCCGCGCGAATGCAGGGTGGTCACCAAACGCCAGCCCACGGAAGAAGAATGGAAGGCGATGGAATTCGCCTGGCGCGTGGCCAAGCATGTCAAATCCAACGCGATCGTCTTCGCCACCGGCGCGAAAACCCTGGGTGTCGGCGCGGGCCAGATGAGCCGGATTGATAGCACCCGCATCGCCGTGATGAAAGCGCCTGCGGATCAACTGAAGGGCTGCGCCGCCGCTTCCGACGCCTTCTTTCCGTTCCGCGACGGGCTGGATGCGCTGGCCGCGGCGGGCGCGCGCGCGGTGATCCAGCCGGGCGGCTCCGTACGCGACGAGGAAGTCATCGCCGCGGCGGACGAGCACGGAATCGCCATGGTCTTCACCGGCATGCGCCATTTCCGCCACTGATGGAATCCCCTCCAATGAAGGTGTTGGTGATCGGAGCGGGCGGCCGCGAACACGCCCTGTGCTGGAAAATCCGCCAGAGTCCCCTGGTGAGGGAGATCGTCGCCGCGCCGGGCAATGATGGCATGCGCGGCGTGGCGCGCTGCGAAGCGGTTTCCGCGGAGGATATCGCCGGCCTGGTTCAATTGGCGGAGCGCGAGCGTCCCGATCTGGTGATGGTGGGGCCGGAAGCGCCGCTTTGCGCAGGGCTGGCTGATCGTTTGCGCGAGCGCGGGTTTCTGGTGGCGGGTCCATCGGCCGCCGCGGCGAGGTTGGAAGGCTCCAAGGCGTTCAGCAAGGAAGTGATGGCCGCCGCGCGCGCGCCCACCGCGGCCTTCAACGTGTTCGACTCCGCGGAAGATGCGATGGCGTTTGTCCGCCGCGCCAACCGTCCCTTTGTGGTCAAGGCCGATGGGCTCGCGGCGGGCAAGGGCGTGATTGTTCCCGCCACGGCGGAGGAGACCATCGCGGGCATCCGCCAGGTCATGATTGATCGCGTGGTGGGGGATGCCGGCGCCCGCGTGGTGCTGGAGGAAAAACTCTCCGGTCCGGAACTGTCGTTTCTGGTGTTCACGGATGGAGAGCGCGTCGTCCCGCTTGCGCCTTCGCGCGATCACAAACGGCTGCGCGATGGCGGCCAGGGTCCCAACACCGGCGGCATGGGAACGGTTTGTCCCACGCCCAATCATTCGTCCGGACACGATCGCGAATGGATTGACCTGATGATCCGCCCCGTTCTGCGGGAAATGAAGGCGCGCGGCGCTCCTTACCAGGGTGTGTTGTACGCGGGCCTGATGCTGACGCGGCAGGGCCCCATGCTGCTGGAATTCAATTGCCGCTTTGGCGATCCGGAAACCCAGGTGCTGATGCTGCAACTGGAAAGCGATCTGGTTCCCTGGCTCGCCGGCATGGCGCGCGGCGAGTTGCCCGCGGAGCCGCTGAAATGGCGGGAGGGCGTGTCGGTCTGCGTGGTGCTGGCGGCGGAAAATTATCCGGGAACGCCGGTCAGGGGCGCGGTCATCGAAGGGTTGCGCGAGGATGGAAGCCGGGAGGACGTGGTGGTCTTTCACGCGGGAACCCGGCGGGATGAGCAGGGGCGCTTTGTCACCCATGGCGGGCGCGTGCTCAATCTCTGCGCCCACGCGGAGACCATGGACGAAGCGCTGTCGCGGGTTTACCGCGCGGCGGCTGAGGTGCGGTTTCCCGGCGCGCAGTTCCGCACGGATATAGGCCGCCCGGGCGATGAATGATTCAGGGTCATATTCCGTGACGGGCGGGGATCCGTCATCCGCCGCCCAGCCGTGGGCGGCGCTGGCGCGCGCGCGCTTCCAGATCGCGGCGATCACGCTGTTCGCGGGGGCGGCGGGCCTGGGCGTGTCGTTGCTGATCAAGCCCGTGTATGAGGCCCATGCCGTGATTCAGGTCGGCGTGGTGAAGGATATCGGCGCGGTGGAAGACCCGGCGGCGTTGACCGCGCGGCTGGAGAGCCTGCCGTTCCGGCTGAAAATCTGGACCGCGCATCTGAAGCGCGAACTTACCCCGGATGAACGGGAAGACGCCGAACGCATGGAGTGGAAGGCGAAGGTGGTGGATGGATCCAGCGCCGTGCGGACACAGATGCGCGGGCCAACCCCACAGGACGCGGTGAAGCTGGCTGAACTGGCCGCATCGGCTATCCGCACGGAGCATGCGGATCGTTTTGATCGCGCCATCGAATTTTACCGGTCCCAGACACAGGACCTGAAGGAGTCCATCCAGACGGTGAGGAACGAACTGGAGCAGTTGCGTGCGGCCGCGAAGGGGACCGGGGCCTCCACCGATGCGAGCAATGCGGCCATCCTGGTGTTCAAGCAGAATGAATTGCTGGAAAAGGAAAAGCTCCTGATGCAGCAGCGCAAGGAATTGAACGAGTCGGTGCTGAAAATGACCGCCATGTACTCCCGGCCCACGGCGCTGCTGGATGCTCCGGACGCCGCGATCCGGCCGATCCGCCCGCGGCGCATGTTGATCACGCTGGGCGCCGCCGCCGCCGGGCTGATGATCGCCGTGGCGGCCGCTTTGGTGCGCGCCGGCGCCCGTTCCAGCCCGCCATGAACACGGCGAACCCGCCGCGATCCGCCTTGTACTGGAGCGTTCCCGCCGCTGCGGCCGCCTGCGCCGCGCTGGCTGGCGCGGCGTATGACGGAACTCCGCTTGTCATCGCCGGCGTGGTGTCGTGCCTGCTGGCGTCCTGGCTGGCGCCGCTGCCCCTGCTCGCGGCGGGGGCGTTCAGCCTGTCTTTTGATCGCATCCTGACGCTGGACGCGGGCGGGTTCACCTTCCGCCTGGCGCATCTGTGCTTCGGGTTGGCGGCGCTGCACTGGGTGATCGCGCTGTTGCTGGGCCGGGATGATCGCCCCTGGCGGTTGTGGAGGGGGCCGCTTTGGGGGGCGGCCGCGCTGATGATCTCCATGATGATTGCGCTGACGGCGGCGGGTTTTCCCGCCAAGGGATTGGGCTATTTCCTTTGGGGCGCCTTTGACGTGATCGCGCTGCTGCTGGCGCCGGGGTATTTCCTGCGCACCGGCGAACGGCTGCGCCGCGCCTTCGTCTGGCTGGCGGCGGGGGCCGTGTTTTCAGCGCTGTTTGGCGTGTTTCAGGCGGCGGCGCATGCAATCGCGGGCGAGAAAATCCTGTTGCATTCGGCGGTGGGCGGTTTCGCGCGCATCAACGGCTTCAACTATGAGCCTTCCTATTTCGCTTTCGGCCAATTGCCCGTGATCGCAATGGCGGCGGTGTTCTGGCTGCGCGGCGGTTGGCCCGGGGCCTCATCCCGCTGGATGGCCGCCGCGCTGTTTCTCTCCGTGGTGCTGGCGTTCACGCTCTCGCGTTCAGGATGGGTGGGCCTTGCATGCATAACGGCGTATTTCTGCGCGCGCCTGCTCACGCCGGGAGAGATGATTCAACGCCGCCTGCCGCGGGTGATTCCGTTGATGATCGGCGCCGCGCTGGCGTCTGGAGCCGCCGCGCTTTTCATGATTTCAGATCGCTATGCCGGCGTGGCGGGAGAATTTCTGTCGGCCGCGCTGGACCCCTCGGAGCCTACCTCGACGGCGCCGCGCCTGGCCACGATTGATCAGTCTCTCGTGCTGTTTGAAATTTCTCCGTTGACGGGAGTGGGTCCCGGGGCTTTTGGAGAATTTCTCTTCGCCAATCCGGCGTATCTGCTTCCCGGATTTTTGCAGCCGGGCCAGACCGCATGGGAAGTGGTCCCCGCCAACCTGTGGGCGGAGATTCTCGCGGAAGGGGGGCTGCTCATGGCGGCGGGGCTGATCGCCTTGCTGATTCCGCTCTTCCGCCTGCACTGGCGGGCGCTGAAATGGTCCGCCATCCCGGAAGGCCGGGCGCGCGCCGAACTCTTCCTGCTCCATCTGGCGCTGGTGTTTGGCGTGATGTTCCAGTTCAACCAGACCCTGTGGCGTCTGGATGTCTGGTTCTGGCTGGGCCTGGGGCTGGCGTCGTCCACGCAGGAGCTCCGGGAGCCGCCGGCATGAACGTGCTGGTGGATGCGCGGATGATCCGCCACACCGGCATTGGCCGGACCATCCAGAACCTGTTGGATCGGGCTGGCGGCGCGGAGGGAATCAGGATTGGCGCGGTGGGAGACCCGGCGCTCATCCGTGAAGCGTCGCCGCGATTCACGGGGCCCGTGATCGGGGATCGAACTGGTATCTACTCGCTGCGCGAACAGGTCTCGCCGCGCGTGCGGGCCTGGTCTGGCGCGCTTTTCCACTGTCCGCATTACAATATTCCGCTGGCGCGGCGCGGTCCGCTGGTCTCCACCATTCACGATTTGATCCACCTCCGCTTTCCGCGATATCTGCCGGGTCCCGCCGCGCGCGCGTATGCGGAGGCGATGATCCGGACCGCCGCGCTGCGATCCGCGCGCATCATCGCGGTCTCCCATCATACCGCCCGTGATATCGCCGCGCTGCCGGGCGTGCGGGAGGATCACATCCGGGTCATCTGGAATGGCGTGGATCATGATCGTTATTCTCCGCTCGAAAAACCGCCGGAAGATGGATTACCTTGGGCGCTGGCGGTGGCGGGAGAAAAGCCGCACAAGAACCTGCGCACGCTCATCGCCGCGCAACGCTCCCTCCTGGAAAGCGGAGTGAAGCCGCGCCTGCGCATCGCCGGCGTGGACGCGGACGGGCTGAAGCGGTTGGGAGGCGAGACTTCGCCTTGGCTGGAAGGACTGGGCATGGTCAGCGAGGATGAACTGATTGGCCTGTACCGGGCGGCGGCGGTGTTGCTGTTCCCTTCGGAATACGAGGGGTTTGGCCTGCCAGTGCTGGAGGCGATGGCCTGCGGCGCGCCGGTGATTTGCTCCAACGCCGCTTCGTTGCCCGAGGTGGCGGGGGACGCCGCGGTGCTGCTGCCGCCCCATGACGCCGCCGCCTGGGCGCGCGCCTGGAAGGACCTGATCGGGGATGCGCCGCGCCGCCGCCAACTGCGGGAAGCCGGTCTGGCGCAAGCCAGACGCTTCGACTGGAACACCACGGCGCGCGCGACCTTTGAGGTCTACCGGGAAGCCGCGGCGGAATGGGCCGGGACATGATTCCGCTTCCGGTCATATTGACCCTCTGCGGCGCGGTGCTGTGCGCGCCTTTTGTGTCCGAACCGGCATGGCGGCTGCTGGCCCTGTGCGCCGGGGCGGCCGGGCTGCTTTCGTTGTCGCCGCGGTTGCTGACAACGCCTCCGGGATGCCTGCGCGAGATCATGCTGGCCGGATGCGCGGGTCTGGCATGGGCGGGCGGCGCGTCAGCCCTGCTGGTTCTGGATGCGGGAGAATTCTCCTTCTGGACGGCGGCGGGCGGCGCATTCCTGCTTCCAGCGGCGTGGGCGCTCACGCTGCTCTCTCCCAGCGGGCGGAATCAGGCGCAACCGGTCATCTGGGCGTGGGTGCTGTGCGGGCTGTCGGCCATGGCGCTGGCGGCGGCGCAGATTCTGGCCTTTGGCGGCGAATCGCTGGAGAGCCTGCGCCTGACCCGCCAGGCGTATTTCCAGTTGGCGGGCTTCGCCTTGGCGTTCCATGTGATCTGGCGCGGCGAATCCCCTGGTCCGTTGATGCTGGGGATGATTCCCGTGCTCGCGCTCGGCGGCGCCGCGATTCTGCTTTATCGCAACGCCGGCCTGGACGCCGCCCGGGCGCGCGGGCGGGGAGATTCCGCCGCATTTGAAATCCATGCGCGTGAAGCGGTCCAGCGCAACCGCCTGCTCAGATCGCGGCGTTTCAACGGCTCCATCGAACGCTGGCTGGGCGACCGCGCCCTCCAGTCCCGCGATCCGGATGGCGCGCGGGATTGGTATTTGCGGGCGTCGCGGCAGGGGCCTCCCGCGCTGGCGTGGATATCCCTCGCGCAACTGGAATGGGACCAGGGGCGATTCGAGCAAGGCGATCTCTACCTGTCCCGGGTGGCGCTGGACCCCCTGTACGACGGGCCCGCCATCCACCACCAGGCGGAAATCCGGAGTTCCGGCGTGCGGGTCCGCCTGGGCCTGCGGTTCTGGCTGATGGGACGCGCGGCCGACGCCCGGGAATGGTGGATTGACGAACCGGAAGCAGGTCCCAACGGCATGCAGGCGAACCTGTTTCTGGCCCGCCAATACCGGCTGGAAGACAAACTCGCCTTCGCCCGCGAGCGCTGGAACCAGGTCCTCGCCGGCGGGCGCATTCCGCGCGAGTGGATGTGCGAGTGGATCGCCTGGCTGCGGGCTTCCGGCCAGATCGCCGCCGCGCTGGACGCCGCGCGCCAGCTTCACGGGGAAAATCCGGGATGTGTGGAGGGGCTGAAGCTGATGGCGGAGCACGGCGAGGCCGGCGAACGGCGTGAAGCGGAGGCCGCGCTCCGGCTGCTGGAGCCCACGGTCCCGAAGGAGGCGGTGTTCTCCAGCGGTATGGCGCTTCTGGGCTACGGGCTGGAAAAGGAAGTGCTCAGGCCGGGGGATTCCATGATGGGCCACCTGGTTTGGGAGGCCCGCGCGCCGGTGCGGGACGCCGTGGCCTTTGTGCATATCCGGACGGCGTCTCCCGGCCAATGGCAGGAAGACCACCCGCCTGGCGGCGGGACATATCCGCCTTCGCGCTGGTGCGTGGGCGAGCGTTTTCGCGATGAATGGCGCTGGACGGTTCCGCGCGATATTCCCCCGGGAACCTATTCCGTTGTGGTAGGCTTGTATGAACCCCGGTCAGGGATACGCATGTTGCGCATGAACCGCACGGGGGAAGAGAAAGATCACATCGCGCTGCGCCAGGTGACCATCCAGTGAATACCGGCACACCCATGGAAATCCCCGGTGATCTCCGGCGCCTGCGCGTGGCGCTGGTTCACGACTGGCTGACGGGCTATCGCGGCGGCGAACGGGTGCTGATGGAATTCGCCCTGATGTTTCCGGATGCGCCGGTGTTCACGCTGGCCCATGTCAAAGGCTCGTTGCCCCCGCAACTGGAAGGCCGCGATATCCGCACCTCGCTGATTCAGGACCTGCCTGGCGCCGCGAAACATTACCGCCGCTACCTGCCGCTGTTTCCCTTCGCCATTGAACAATTCCGTTTCGGCGGATTTGATCTCGTGCTGTCATCGAGCCATTGCGTGGCGCGCGGGGTCATCGTGCCGCCTGGATGCGTGCATGTGAGTTATATTCACACGCCGATGCGGTATGTCTGGGACCTGTTTGATCAATACTTCGGCGCCAGCGGAGACGGCGGCCTGGCGCGCTGGGGCGTTTCCGCCGCCGCCCATTATCTGCGCATGTGGGAAGAGGGGTCCGTTCACCGCGCGGATCGCTACATCGCCAACTCCACCGAGGTCGCCCAGCGCATCCAGCGGCGCTACGGAAAAGCCGCGGCGGTGGCGCACCCGCCCGTGGATACGGAGTTCTTCGCCCCCGATCCGTCCGCGAAGCGCGGCGATCACTACCTCGTGGTGTCGGCGCTGGCGCCCTACAAGCGTGTGGACCTGGCCATCGCCGCCGCGAAAAAAACCGGGCGTTCCCTGCGCGTGGTGGGCGATGGGCCCGAACTGAAAAAACTGCGCCGGATGGCGGGCCCCGGCGTGGAGTTCACGGGCCGGCTGACCAACGAGGAGGTGAGGGCGGAGATGCGGTCCTGCCGCGCCTTCCTGTTTCCCGGCTTGGAGGATTTCGGCATCGCGCCGGTGGAAGCCATGGCCTGCGGAACCCCGGTGATCGCCTACGGGGCGGGCGGCGTGCTCGACTCGGTGGACGGCGTTTTCAGCGGCGAGGAGTGGCGGCGCGAGGCGACCGGGGTGTTTTTCCGGGAGCAGACGGCGGATTCCCTCGCCAATGCGATCCGCTATTTTGAAGACCATGGACCCAACGATCCGGCGCTGATGCGTTACCGCGCCCGCCGGTTCAGCCGCGAAGCCTTCTGGAACCGGATGATGGATGAATTGAGCGCGGCTATGGGCGCCACAGGTTGATGCGCCGCAGCAATCCTTCCAGCGCGGTTTTCAGGCGGGCGAAGCCGCCGGATCGGATTTCCAGCGTTTCTTCGTCCATGTAGAGGTCGCGGTTGAGTTCGATCTGGATGGCGTGAATCCGTTCCGCCGGGCGGCCATAATGGCGCGTGTTGAAACCGCCCTTGTAGGGGTCGTTGAGCGCCACGCTGTATTCGCAGCCGCGGAAATGGCCGGTCACCAGGCGGGTCAGCGATCCGCCGCACGAAGCGCCATCGGCGTCGCCCGGAACGATATCCGCGCGGCGCCGTCCCTCGTCGCTGTGTTGGGCGCGCCCCACGCTGGGCATGGAATGGCCATCCACCAGCACGGCGAAACCATGGCGATCGCGGATGGTCTTCAGCGCCGCCAGCAGGTGGTCTTGATAGGGGCGGTAATACGCATCCAGCCGCCGCCGGTACTGCTCGCGGGTCAGGGGCTTGCGCAGCACCGGCTCGTTGTTGGTGGAAAGCCGCCAGATCATCCCGCGCGGCGCGGGCGGCGCGGCCGCTGTCCAGCCTTCCACCGAATCGGCGTCCACGTCTCCGGCGGGACGGTTGAGGTCCACGATGTAGCGGGAAATCCTCGCCGACATCAGGGTGCAGCCCAAGGCCGGCGCCCCGGCGTAGAGTTGATCGGTGTACAGGTCGGTATCCCTCAGCATCACGGCGCGTTCGCAGGCGATTTCGTCCGCGCATTCTTCCGGAATGATGGTCCCCGAGTGAGGGGTGTTCACCAACACCGGGGAAAAATCCTCCGGCTGGATGAACGAGAACAAATCCGTTTGATGCTCCAACATCCTCATGCCGGGATTATCGTAACCTTGCGGAAGCCTGCTGTCACTGGCCCGGCCCGGGAGAAATAACTTGCCCCCGGAGATTCATCCCGCGATAACGCGGAAGATCTCCGGAGCGGACGGGTGAAAACACAGAAGTCGAGAGCGGCGGCGTCCAGAGAGGCGCTTTTCCAGACGGCGAAGCCCGCGGAGGAAACAGCGGGAGCCCCGCCGCGATCGCCGCTTGCGGCGTGGTTATGGCGGATCGCGGCGTTCTCCGTTCTCGCCGCGGCCGTTCTGTTCGCGGCCCGCCAGATGGGGGATAACGACACCGGTTTTCACCTGCGCGCGGGTGATTACATCCTGAACGGCGGCGGCTGGCCCAGGACCGATCCCTTCAGCTTCGGCATGAGCGATCACGCCTACACCGATACGAGTTGGGGCTTTCAGGTGCTGGCCGCCGCCCTGTACCGGCTAGCCGGCGTTGCGGGGCCCATCGCCCTGACTGCCGTTCTGGCCGTGGCGATGTTTGGCTTCGCCTTGCTGGCCGCGCGGTTGCGGGCGGGGAACGCCGCGTGGGGGCCGCTGCTGCTGCTGGCGTCCGTCGTGGCGGTGGAAATCCGCCTTGAAATCCGCCCCGAGATGCTGTCGTACGCGCTGTTTTCGGCGGAGTTGTTCCTGCTGCACCGCTACCGCCAGACCGGCAGGCTGAAGTGGTGGGTCCTGCCCGCCATCCATCTGCTTTGGGCGAATTGCCACGCGCTGTATCCGGTTGGTCTCGCCGCGCAAGGGGCGTTTTTCCTCGGCGGCTGGCTGGAGACCCGGCGTCCGGACTGGCGGCTGGCGAAGATCGCGGCGGGGTCGTTCGCCATGGGAGTGATCAATCCCTATGGCTTCAAGGGACTGTTTTTCCCCATTGAACTGCTCACCCGTTTCAGCAGCGGCAATATCTTCGCCCGGGAGATCGCCGAACTGGAGGCGAATCCGTTCAAGCTCAACCTGACGGATCGGTTTCCATTTTATCCCATGGCGTCCGTGTGGACCTTCCGGCTGCTGGTCTTGTTGATGATCCCCGCCGCCTGGACGTTGATCCGCAAGCGCCAGTGGACGCATATGCTGCTCGCCCTGCTTTACCTGCCCTTGGCCTTCCGCATGATCCGCAATATTCCGCTGGTGGTGATCGCGATCCTGCCCATGTTATTCCTGGCCAGCGCGGACTGGATGGAAAATCCGCCGCGCCAGCTCGCCGGGTGGCGCGCCCGGCTGGACATGGCGCCGTCCATTCTCGCCATCGCGCTGGCGCTGGCCATCGCCCCGCTGATCATCAACGACGCCTGGTATGTGGTTGATCGCCGCGGGGAACGCTTCGGCCTTTCTGAAAACCGGAACAAACTTCCCGTGGACGCCGCCCGGTTCCTGCGCGAGCGCCACGGCCAGGGGCGCATATTCAACCATATCAATCATGGCGGATACCTGATGTGGGCGGTTCCGGAAATGCCGCACCTGATAGATGGACGGCTGGAACTCGCCGGCGAGCGTTTTTTTGAGGAATATCTGACCTGCCTTTCCCGGCTGGATCTGCTGGAAGGGTGCATGCGCCGCCACGGAACACGGGTTTTTGTTCACTCCACCCTGCTGATTCATCCTCTGATGGTGAAGGAACTGCTCGCCTCTCCGCGCTGGCGGCTGGATTACGCCGATCACGCCGCGTTGGTGTTCAGCTTCCATCCGGATGCGGCCGCGGGAGCGCCGCCGCACGCGCATGAACCGCTATTGCGGCTCCGGCAGGTGGAAAAACCGCCGCGTCCCTGGCCCGGATTCGATGGGTCGCCCCGGCCCCGGGCAGGACTGAATTTCTGGCTTCAGGCATGGACGGAGCAGGTGCGTTTTCCCAACGGGGATTACGCCCTGGGGCTCTTCTGCATGTATGCGGGCGAGTCCGCCGCGGCGGAAGCCCTGAACCTGCGCGCCATCGTATCTTCTGGCGGGGCTTTTTATGAAGTCTATAACAACCTCGGGGCGCTGTGGTGGCGTCAGGGCCGCCTGCGGGAAGCCGCGCAGGCCTATCAGGCGGTGTTGCAGGATGTTCCGGATCACAAAATCGCGCTCCAGCGCGTTCAGGGCATGGGCAAATGATTGACTTTAGCGGCGGGCGACCTACGATCCCTGGTGGAAGGGTAACTTACGGAAGGGTCACACCATGAAAAAAATTCTGTTTTCCGCCGCGTTGGCCGTCATGGCCGCCATCTCCGGCGGATGCGCCGCCGCGACAGCCTCGGTCAGCGATGCGGATCGCGCCACCCCCGACAATGAAAACACCGCGCGCCAGACCATTCATACCTTTTTGACCGCGCTATACCGCGGGCAAAGCGCCGTGGTCGCCGATAACAGCGCCCGTCCGCTTTACTTCAACAAGAAAGACCCGGTTCAGGACACCAAGGATATCCAGTCGCTGGTCCGGGTCGGCTACGAATCCATGCTGCAGGCCCAGCACGCCAGCAGCATGCAGCCGCAGGTGGTTCCGAGCGGAGGCCCCGATGTCCGTCAAGGATCAACCACGGGCGTGACGGCCATCGCCGAGCCCGTGGTCGAAATCCAGTCCACGGATTTCATGACCTGGGACGCCTTCAAGACCAAGGACGCATCCAAGGAACTGGCGTCGTGGATAGAAGGGAAGGCCGATCCCGCCCATGCATTCGCCCAGGTTGAATTGACCGTTTCCAAGGGTCCGCCGCGCACCATTGGTTTGTGGTTGATCAAGGATGGCGACTCCTGGAAGGTGGCCGGTTTCCAGAGTTCCTGATCCGGCGCGCCGTCCCGTTGTACGGATTCCATCGCGCCACGATGGCGTCCCGGTTTGTTCAAACCTGCTCCGCCGCCATCAGGCGGCAAGGGCGATGTTTTTGCGGATCAGGAGTGGATGCGGGATCGCGGGCGTGCGATCATTGGGGGCCTGCGAGCCTGGTGGTCCACTCAACATGAAGCGGATTGGGCTTCACGCCCGCGGATCGGGATCATCTTTCCCGGCGGGCTTGATGAAGGAGCGGGCGTCGGGAATGCGCCGCCGCCGGGATGACGCGGATGATGCGAAATCCATGATGATCTTGAAGATCACCACGAAGGCGATGGCTCCGGCGGCGAAGTGAATGGCGTTGCTCATCATGGAATGGGGCGGGTTGCGGCGCGCCTCCAGGGTGTCCTTCCACCAGGTTTCCCACTGCGTGGCCTGATATTCGCGATCGGCCGGCGGAGCATCATACTGGTAGGGGAATTTCCGCCCGGTCAGTGCGTGCAGGGTTGCAATCACATGTTTGCGTTCGAGCCAGGAATCGCTGCGCAACAGGGGCAACAACTCGGGCAGGATATCCATATTGTGCAGGCTTTTCGCCTGAATGGCCGCCTCGGCGCGGGCTTCCCGCGGCCCCTTCGTGAGGGCGTGGCGGAAGCAATCCATGGCGTTTTCGCTCTCGAATGCGGCGGCGGCGCCCAAAATAGCGGTCATCGCCCGCGGATCGTTTTCCTTCAGGCAGGCTTCCAGTAACGGCGGCAACGACACGGGGTCGCGGATGCGCTCCAATCCCCCGGCGGCGATGATGCGCGCGGCGGGATCGTCCGAGCGGAGCAGGGACATGAATTTTTCCAGCGCGCCCGGCGGAGCCGCCTCCTTCAGCGCGGAATAGAGGGACAGGGCGTATTCCCGTTGTCCGGCGGGAAGAGGATTGGGCAGCGCGGACAACGCCGCCAGCAGGGGATCGGGATGATTCCGGCTTAACGCTCCAATCGCGGTGACCATGCGGAAGCGTTCGGTGGTCCCGGACGGAAAATGCTGGCGCAGGCGCTCCAGCAGCACCGGCAGCGACGGAGCGTATTTGAGTTTGCGCAATCCTTCCGCCGCGCCGCCGCGCACCTGGGTGTCGGGGTGATCGAGCAACGCCAGCAGGCGATCGGCGGTGTCCTGGCCGGGGGCGGCGGCCACATTTTCGCAAGCCGCCCGGAGCATGGCGGGCTCGCCGGATTGCAGTCCCTGGGTCACCGTCTCCCGGGTCGCGGGCTGAATCCGGATTTTCAGCGGATCGCTTTTCAGGAGGACATCTCCCGGGATTTTCCCTTCCCGGTATCGCAGCCGGTACGACGCCGTGACCTGAATGGTTCCGCTGGCGGGAAGCTGGAACCATGAACCCAGCGAAATGGGGATATCCCGGCTTTCGTGGGCGTCCAGTCTGCGCGGCCCGGCGGTGGCCCCGGTGTCAGGAAATTGCCCGGCGGGATGAGTGTAAAGCAGGGGTTGATCATCCGGCCCCAGGGCCTGGAGTTGCAGGAACCCCCTGTTGCCCAGGTTTTCCTCAACGTCATAGGCCAGGTGCTCGATGGATCGCCTGGCGCTGAGGTGGACGGTGATGTCCGCGGGCTGGCTGGGGAATATCTCCGGGCACCGGGTGCTCAAGCGCAGGTCCGCGGGCGCCATTGGATTGGCCGGAGCAGGGGATTGCGCCTCCGCGGGCAATGGCGAAAGCAAAAGGACCGCGGCGAGCGCGCGCCACGCCGGCCGGGCTGGTTCAGATGTCGTCAAGAGACCAGTCGCGTTCAAGCCGGGCCTTGAATTTGGCGAATTCCTGAAGCCCTTCGTCTTCCTTCTGTTTGTGAAGCATTTCCACAAGTTTTTTGTCCATCAGTTGCAGGCGGTTGGACAACACCTGGGCAAAGCCCAGGATCATGCGGTATGCGGCGATATTGCCTTCGTCAAGCAGTTTGTGGAATTGCCGGGCGTCCACGCGGACCAGCAGGCTGGGGGCGCCGGCGCGGATCGAGGCTGAACGGGTCGCTCGCGAGATGATCGCCATTTCCCCCACCACGCAGCGCGGAGTCAGGGAGGCCAGCAGGTGTTCGGTCTGGTCGTCGCCGGTGGCTTTCACCACCTCCAGCAGGCCCTCCTCCAGGACATAGAAGGCGTCGCCGGTATCGCCATCCCGGAACAGGTACTCATGCCGTTTCAGCAGCACCTCGGTGCAGATGGAGGAGATCTCGTTCAACTCCGTGGCGTTGAGTTCGCGGGCGAAGGGCAGCGAGCGCAGCACTTCCTGAAACCGGGTGTTTTTCGCGCTGGTTTTGGAACTGGTGCGGCGGGCGCGGGCAGGGGGGGCAGACTTGGGCGCGGTCGCCATAAACAGGCCTTTCACGACGGAACAGGTGGTGAGAGCAGGATATCCTGGGACTTTCGTATCCGGACGGGCGCGGATTGTGGAGTGGGGGGCCACCCCTGTCAAGCACATCAGGGTCAAATGCAGCAGAAACGCGGTATCAGCATCTGGGAGACAGACGGGCCGCGCCGCCCGCGTTTTTTACCCGCGGATGGTCCGCACCTTCATGGTGATCGCCTTGGACGATGGCGGCACCCCCTCCGGCGTTTCAAAGCCGGCAGCGGCCAGGCGCGTCAGACGGCGGGGGAATACCGGATGGGGTCGCAGGCGCCCGCATCCGCAAACCCCTTGAGCCGGAGCTGGCAGGAGTCGCATCTGCCGCACGCCGCGCCGTCAGGCGCCGGGTCATAACAACTGCTCGTCAGGGAATAATCCACGCCCAACTCCAGGCCGCGGCGGATGATTTGCCCCTTGGTCCAGGCGATCAGCGGCGTGTGAATGCGCAGGGAACGGCCATCCTGCACGGCGGCCTTGGTGGCCAGGTTGGCCATGCGTTCGAAGGCGGCGATGTATTCCGGCCGGCAATCCGGGTAACCGGAATAATCCACCGCGTTGACGCCGATGAAGATATCCTGGGCGCTTTTGACCTCGGCGAGCGCCAGCGCATACGAAAGCAGGATGGTGTTGCGTGCGGGCACATAGGTGATCGGGACGCCGCGGGCGATGTCTTCCGCCGCCCTGTCCTTGGGAACCGCGAGTTCGCTGGTCAGCGCCGAACCGCCGAAGGATCGCAAATCCAGCGTCAGAATGGAGTGCTCCCGGACCCCGGCAGCCCGGACCACCCTGTGGGCGCATTCCAGTTCAATGCGGTGGCGCTGGCCGTAATCCATGCTCAAGGCATGAACGGAAAATCCCTCGCTTTGGGCGATGGCGAGGGTGGTTGCGCTGTCCAGTCCACCGCTGACCAGCACGATGGCGGGGGGAGGGGTCACGGAATGTCCGGGGTGATGACGCCGGCCTTCGAGCGGGCGCTCACCTGGCGGTCATGCGCAGGTACATCTCGGCTTTTTTGTTGCCGGGCTCATATTTGAGCACCTCTTCCCACTCGGCGCGCGCCTCGTCCGTGCGGCCCAGGGTGTTGAGCACCACGCCATGCTGAATGCGCGCATCCAGGTATTTGGGAGAAGCCTTGACCACCAGCGCGAGGATTTGCTCGGCCTCGGCTGTGTCCCCCATGGAGAGCCGCGCCTGGGCCAGCTTGACGCGGATATCCTGGAACTCGGGACGCAGCCGCAGGGCCTTGTTGAACTCCTCGACCGCCTCGGCGTACATGGCGTTGGCGGCGTAGACGTCGCCGATTTCCATGTGCATGTTGGCGATCTTGCCGCGTACAAAGGGGTCTTCCTTGCCGGCGCGGTTGCTTTTTCCGCCCATGCGCTGGGACACCGCCACCGCTTCGTCGTAATGCCCCAGTTCGTTGAGGGTGATGACCAGGTTCAGCGCGGCGTCGGTGTAGCGCGGATTGATGGACAGGGCTTCCTCGAAAGCTTCGCGCGCCTGCGGCAACCGGTTGGTCTGATAATAAATGACGCCCCGGAGGTTGTGGACATCGGCGAAGGCGCGGGTTTTTTCCAGCACCCTGGCGACATGCTGTTCGGCCTTGGCGTATTCGTTGATCTCGACCAGTTCCTTCGCCAGGCTGATGTGATGATTCAGATCCTCATCCATGGGGCTCAATTCCTTGGGTCAGCAGGGTTCTCGGGGGGAGGCGGTAGATCGGCGAGCCGGCTTTGGGCGCCGCGTCCCTCACTGGTGTCAGGAAACAGGCGCGCCAGCACCCCATACGCTTCCCTTGCTTCATCGGGCTTATCGAGTTTGACATAGCAGTCCCCCAATAACAAGAGGGCCTCGCGGATCAGCGGCAGGTCCGAATACTCCGCGCGCAGGCCTCTCAGGCGGCCTTCGGCGGCTTTCCACATGTCCCGCCGGACGTAAAACTCCGCAACATACATCTCATGTTTGGCCAGCAGGGTGCGCGCTTCCTCGATGCGTTTCCGGGCCTGCTCGGCCAGGGTGTGATCGGGAAATATCTTCAGGTAGTTGCGGTAGGCGGTCACCGCCTTGGCCACCGGCTCCAGATCGTTTTCATGGATGGGCGGGAAAATGAAAAATTCGCTGGGCCGCCGCTCCCAATGCGATTCGCCGGCCTGATACAGGGCGTATCCGGCCTCGGGATGGCGCGGATGCAGCCGGTAGAACATTTCGTAGGCGTCGGCGGCCAGAATGTATTTCTCGCGCTTGAACTGGGCGTCGGCGATCCGCAGTTCCGCCAGGGTGGCGTAGCTGCTGTAGGGAAATTTGCTTTTGACGTGGGTGAAATAGTCTATGGCTTCCTTGTAATAGCCGGAATCCAGGGTGTCGAGGGCCTCGTCATAGGCGCGCTTGGCGTTTTCGGCGTAGCTGCCGCTCAATCCGGGAGAGGAACACCCGGCCGCCGCCATCGCCACGATAGCCAGGACGGCGCGCATCAGGCGCGCGCAATGCTGTTCAAACAGGATATTCACGCCGCCGGGTCAGTACCACGGCGATCCGGTCCGGGCAAGCGGATGGGATATGCGGCGTTGCAGCGCCGCCGGAACGCTTCGCGCTTCAGTCCATTGCGCGATGGGTCTGTTCGCCCCGGCCATCGCACGCCGCGATTCCCGCGCCGGATGCTTGCCCGGGAGGCCGGGGTCCGGTAGGATGCAACCGGTCGTGGGGAAAGGATATGCCATGCTGGGTTGGACTGAAATTCTGTTGTTGACCCTGGTGATCGTGATTCTCTTTGGCGCGAACAAGATTCCCCAGTTGGGACGCGCCCTGGGCGAAGGCATCCGCAATTTCAAACGGTCCACCTCCGGACAGGATGAAATTGACGTGACTCCGCCCAAGGGCCGCATCACCGAAGCGGAAGACAGCAAGAATCCCGCCAAGAGTTGATCTCACGAATGCGCGAGCATTTCTTCGCGTACGCCTCATTCATGGATCCCGAAACCGCCGCGCAGGCGTGCGGTCCCATGCTGGCGGTGGGTCCGGCCGCATTGCGGAACTGGCGGATGGTTTTCGACAGCCCGTCGCGCCAGCACCCGGGATACGGACGCGGCGGCCTGTCCGCGGCGCCGGGCCATGTGATGTGGGGCGTGGTGTATGCGCTCTCTCCGGAACAGGCCGCCAAACTGGATGCGGCGGAACCGGATCACGAGCGGATGCGGGTTACGGTCAGGCTCAAATCCGGCGCGGTGCGCGAGTGCTTCGCCTGCCGGGCCAAAACCTCCGTCCCCGGGTTGAAACCCCATCCGGACTATGTGGCGTTGATCGTTCGCGGGGCCCGCAAACACGGCCTTCCCCATGACGCCATCGCGGATCTGCTTCCCCTGATGGGATCAGCCCGGCCTGGTGGTTGACGCGCGGATCCGGCCGGATCTCCCCCGCGGGGGTGGCGGGAAGGTCTCCGCGCGGATAACCTCCCCGGTGAGGTGAACCACCATCATGCGCATTGAACATCTCTCCACCGGCGACGAAGTCCTCAACGGTTCTTGCACCGACACCAATACCGTATTTTTCGCCAACCAGCTCTTTGAATCCGGGTTGGAGGCCAGCGCCTTGCACACCGTGGGCGACAACCGCGATGAACTCAAGGCCATGCTCCGCGACATCACCGCCCGCGCGGATGTGCTGGTGATGAGCGGCGGCCTTGGGGCCACCAGCGACGATCTGACCTCCGAAGTGGTGGCCGGGGCGGCCGGGGTCCCCCTCGATTATCACGAGGATATCTGGCTCTGGATTCAGGAGCTTTTCCGCTCCCGCGGATTCACCGCGCCGGAGATCAACCGCAAGCAGGCGATATTGCCTCGCGGCTGCGAAGTCCTGCCCAACCGGGCGGGGACCGCCCCCGCTTTTCGTCTGACCGTGGGCCGTTGCGAGGTCTTCGCCTTGCCCGGCGTTCCGCGCGAATACCAGTTGTTCATGCAGGAGCGCGTCCTGCCGTTCATCCGCGAGCGATCGGGAAGGGGCCAAGTGGTTTGCCGGACCCTGCGCGTGTACGGCTTCGGCGAGTCCCACCTGGCGTCCATTCTGGGCGATCTGGAAAACGAATACGCGGATCGCGTGACGGTGGGATACCGGGCCTCCCACCCGGAAGTGTGGGTGAAGCTGGTGTCGCGCGGGGGCGATCGCGCCGCGGTGGATGACATGGCCGCGAAGGCCCGCGAGAAACTCGGCCTGGCGGTTTTCGGCGAAGACAGCCAGACCCTTGGCGCGGTGGTCAGCGAATTGTTGAAACAGCAGGGCGAAACCATCGCGGTGGCGGAATCCTGCACTGGCGGCATGGCCGCGGCGGAACTGACCGAGCGCCCTGGCTCCAGCGCCTGTTTCGTGGGCGGGTTTGTCGTCTACAGCAACGCCCTGAAAACGGCGTTGCTGGGCGTGCCGGAGGCGGTATTGGCGGCCCACGGCGCGGTCAGCCAGGAAACCGCTGAAATCATGGCGAGGGAAGGGCGGTCCCGCACCGGGGCCGGCATTTGCCTGGCCATCACCGGGATTGCGGGACCGGATGGCGGAACACCGGAAAAGCCCGTGGGAACGGTTCACTTCGCCCTGGCCACCGCAACGGAGATATTCCACCGCAAGGAAGTTTTCAGCCTGGGCGGCGGGCGTCCTCAGGTGCGGCGGACATCGGTATATCAGGCGCTGAACATGGCGAGGCTGTATCTTCAGGGCCACGATCCCTGTTGGCGTCACGCCCTCGGCGCCCGCCGCCAGAAGCCGTAAAGAGATAAGGCGGCGTCACGCCGGCGATGGCGGGGCGGGTTCCGGGGGAAGCGCCTGCCGCCGGAGGAAGCGGCGGCGGGAGAGAAAAGATGGAAGCAATGGACGCATCCGCTGATCCCGGCCAATTGACCGATTGACCTGAGCGCCTTGACAGCCAACCCGGCCCTCTGGTGTATACTGAAACCTGTTCAGTCCATTGGGGTGCAATATGGAGCTACGGGGTTCGACTTCTTCCCCCGCCACCGAAGTGGATGGCGTTCGCCGCCCGCAACAGGCGCGGGCCCACCGCACGCTGGAAAGAATCCGGCAGGCGGCGCTGGAGTTGTTGCGCACCAGGCGCTTTGACGAAGTCGCCATGGCGGAGATCGCCGAGCGGGCGGGCGTCAGCGTGGGTACGCTCTACCATTATTATCCCAGCAAGGAAGTGCTGCTGGTGGATGTTCACGCCACCGTGGTGGATTCCATGTCCGCGGATCTGACCCAGCACCTGAGCCTGCGCATCACCTCGCTGGATGCGCTGCGCGGCTTTCTCGACGGCTCCATCCGCATGGCATGGGATCAGTTGCTCGCGCGCCGCAACCTGGAGCGCGAAATCCTGCGCATCGGCCTCAACGACCGCCAGCTTGAAGATCATCTGCGCGGTCAGGAGCGGCGCGTCCGCCAGATCTTCGAGGCGCTGATTGCGATGCACAAGGATCAACTCCAGTCCCGCGACCCGGCCCGCGCTGCGGAGGTGATTTACACGCTGATTGAGGGCACCCTGTTGCGGGCGGTCCGCTTCGACGACGTGGCCGGCGCCGGCAAGGAACTGATCCCCGAAACCGTGGACATGATCATCCGCTACCTGCTGCCCGGGTTCCGGAACGCCAATTCCGCCCGCAAGAAATAACCGCCTCTTGAGGCGGCCCGGGTTTCTTTTTCCATATTCCTTTTTTGCCGGGCGCGAAGGACCTCCGCGCCCGGTAAAATCAAAAACCGGCGGCCATGGAGGCCGCCGGTTTGCGCGAACAGACAGGAAAAGGGCTATCCCTGCCGGTGCAGTTCCGTGGTGCGGAAGAAAAACGGCACTTCCACGGCGGCGGTGGCGGGCGAGTCCGATCCATGCACCGTGTTTTCCTCGATGTTGGAGGCGAAATCCTTGCGGATGGTGCCCGGCGCGGCCTTGGCGGGATCCGTGGCGCCCATCAGTTCGCGCCAGCGCGCGATGGCGTTTTCGCCTTCGATGGCCAGCACGGCCACGGGGCCCCGGATCATGAAGCTGACCAGGTCGCCGTAGAAGGGCCGCGCCTTGTGTACGGCGTAAAACGCCTCGGCTTCCTGCTGGCTCAGGTGGGTCAGACGCAGGCCGATGACCCGCAGTCCCGCCTTCTGGATGCGCGACACGATTTCCCCGATCAGCACCTTCTGCACGCCATCGGGCTTGATGATTCCAAGCGTCAGTTCCGTTGCCATTGATTGCTCCTTCAGTCGTTGTTGGGGGGGTGATGCAAACTCAATCCTGTCAGGCGCGGCCGAGCCGCTTCGCCATCGTGACGCCCATGTCGGCCGGGCTGTCCACAACGGTCACGCCGGCCTCGCGCAGGGCTTCCACCTTGGCGGAAGCGGTTCCCTTGCCGCCCGAGATGATGGCGCCGGCGTGACCCATGCGGCGTCCCGGCGGGGCGGTGCGTCCGGCGATGAAGGCCACCACGGGCTTGTTCATGTGGTGGCGGATGTATTCGGCGCCTTTCTCCTCGGCGTTGCCGCCGATCTCGCCGATCATCACCACGGCCTCGGTGCCGGGATCGTTCTGGAACATGGTCAGGATATCCACGAAGTTGGTCCCGTTGACCGGGTCGCCGCCGATGCCCACGCAGGTGGATTGACCCAGCCCCAGCGCGGTGAGTTGCCCCACGGCTTCATAGGTCAGGGTGCCGGAACGCGACAGCACGCCGATGGTTCCCGGCTTGTGAATGGGACCCGGCATGATGCCGACCTTGCACTCGCCCGGGGTGATGACGCCCGGACAGTTGGGGCCGATCAACCGCATCGGATATTTCGAGATGAACTGCTTGGCCTTCACCATGTCGAGGATGGGAATGCCCTCGGTGATGGCGATGCACAGGCTGACGCCCGCGGCGGCGCATTCCATGATGGCGTCCGCGGCGAAGGGGGGCGGCACATAGATGATGGCGCAGTTGGCGCCCTCGTTCTTCACCGCATCCTCGACGGTGTTGAAAATGGGAACCTTGCCGTCGAATGTCTGACCGCCCTTGCCGGGGGTGACGCCCGCGGCAATTTGGGTTCCGTATTCAATCATCTGCCGGGCGTGGAAGGAACCGGCTGAACCGGTGATGCCCTGCACCACCACCCGCGTATTCCTGTTGACGAGAATGCTCATGGCGTCAGGCCTCCAGTTATTTCCGCACCGCCGCGGTGATTTTCTCCGCCGCTTCGGACAGGGTTTCCGCCGCGATGATGGTCAACCCGCTGTCGGCGAGTATCTTCTTGCCCAGTTCCTTGTTGGTGCCCTGCAGCCGGACCACCAGCGGAACGTTCAGCGAAACTTCCCGCGCCGCCGCGACAATGCCCGCCGCGATCACGTCGCATTTGGCGATGCCCGCGAAGATATTGACCAGAATGCCTTTCACCCGCGGATCGGACAGGATGATCTTGAACGCCGCCGTGACGCGCGCCTGATCGGCGCTGCCGCCGACATCCAGGAAGTTGGCAGGCTCCGCGTTGTACAGCTTGATCACGTCCATGGTCGCCATCGCCAGCCCGGCTCCGTTGACCATGCAGCCAATGGCTCCATCCAGGCTGATGTAGGACAGATCGTGATGGGAAGCCTCGACTTCCTTCGCGTCCTCCTCATCCAGATCGCGCATGTCCGCGATGTCCGGATGGCGGAAGAGGGCGTTGTCGTCGAAGTTCATCTTGCCGTCCAGCGCGAAGATATCCCCCTCCGCGGTCAGGATCATCGGATTGACTTCGAGCAGCGAGGCGTCGGTTTCCACGTAGGCGCGGTAAAGCGCCTGGAAGAATTTCACCGCCCGGGCGTGGCTGGCCGCGGGAATGCCGAGTTTGTAGACCAGGGAGCGCGCCTGGAAGGCGTTGAGCCCGGTCAGCGGAGAAATCGCCTCCCGGTGGATTTTTTCCGGGTGGTTCTTCGCCACCTCCTCGATGTCCATGCCGCCTTCCGTGCTGGCCATCAGGGTGACCAGGGAGGTTTCGCGATCCAGGGTCAGGCCGGCGTAGTATTCCTTGACGATATTGCTCGCCGCCTCCACCAGCACTTTTTTGACCTTCTGGCCCCCGGGGCGGGTCTGGTAGGTGATGAGCTGCATGCCGATGATCTTCCCGGCGTGGGCGAAGGCTTCGTCCTCGTTGTTGGCGAGTTTGACGCCGCCGCCCTTGCCGCGTCCGCCGGCGTGGACTTGCGCCTTGACCACCACCTTGCCGCCGATCTGGCGGGCGGCGTTGCGGGCTTCATCGGGCGTGTTGGCGACAATGCCGTTGGGCACGGCCACGCCAACCTTTTTCAGCAATTCCTTGGCCTGGTATTCGTGAATTTTCATGGGGATCCCACTTCCGGCGCGCCGGATGCGAACGGGTTGATTCCCTTGGGCCGAATGGCCGCGGCTTTATAGTCGTCCCCGCCAGCCGGGTCAAACCATCCCTGGAGGAAGATATCGCCTGTCTTCGCCATATGCCGGCCCTGGCGATGAAATTCGCCAGGGCTTTTCCGGAAAGCGGCTTGAACGCCCGGCGCCCCCGTCTTCTTGCCAGCCCGCGGTTGTGCGGGTATGAATTGCACTGTCATGGGAATTGCGGTTGGCATTGATTTGGGAACCACCAACTCGGTGGTGGCGTATGTAGGACCCAACGGACCGGAGGCGTTGGCCAATCCGGAGGGTCAGAAACTCACTCCATCCGTGGTGGCGGTGACCGCCGACGGCAAACGTCTGGTCGGTCTCAAGGCCAAACGCCAGGCCATCACCAACGCGGTCAACACCGTATACGCCGCCAAGCGCCTGATCGGCCGTGACTGGGATTCCCAACTGATCCAGGATCTCGCCAAGAAGCTGTCCTACAACATTGTCCAGGGGCCCAAGAACGACGTGCGGGTCCGCATCCAGAGCTATACCTATTCGATTCCCCAGATATCCTCGATTGTATTGCAGGAGATGCGCCTGATCGCCGAAAAGGCGCTGGGGCAGGAGGTCACCGACGCGGTGATCACCGTGCCGGCCTATTTCAACGACAACCAGCGCCAGGCCACCGTGGATGCGGGCAAAATCGCCGGGCTGAATGTCCTGCGCATCCTCAACGAGCCCACCGCCGCCGCCCTGGCCTATGGATATGGCCGGGACCTCAACAGCACCGTGGCGGTATATGATCTGGGCGGCGGCACCTTCGATATCTCCATTCTGAAAATCAACGGCGCCACCTTCAAAGTGCTGGGCGTCAACGGCGATTCCTTTCTGGGCGGCGTGGATTTCGATGACCGGGTGGTGGACTGGCTCAAGGGTGAAATCAAAAAAGTCCACCCCGAAGTGGACACGGACGGCGACCCCATGATGATGGAGCGCCTGCGCGAAGCGGCCGAGTCCGCCAAGATCGCCCTGTCCTCGGCGAAAGAGGCGCTGGTCAACCTGCCGTTCCTCACCAAGGATAAAAAAACCGGCCAGCCCATCAACTTTGAAACCACGCTCAAGCGGGAAACGCTGGAGAGCCTGACCGGCGATCTGATTGATCGCACCTACGACATCATCCAGAAGGCGTTGTCCCGCGGGGGCGTCCGCATGGATGACGTGGATGACGTGCTGCTGGTCGGCGGCCAGACCCGCATGCCGCTGGTTCACCGCAAGATCAAGGACTGGTTTGGCAAGGAGCCCAACAAGCGCGTCCATCCCGACGAAGCGGTGGCGCTGGGCGCGGCGGCCTGCGCGGAAACCCTGACCGAGCAGAATATCAGCGGGACCACGCTGGTGGACGTGACCCCGCACGATTTGGGCATCGCGGTGGCGGGCGGATACGTGCGCGTGCTCATCCCCGCCAATACGGCGGTGCCGGTCGAGAAGACGGAGAATTTCACGACCGTCCGCGACGACCAGACCCAGGTGAAGATCATCGTGCTGCAGGGCGAGGCCGAGCGCGTGGAGAACAACGAACTGCTGGGCGAGTTTTCGCTGGATGGCCTGCCGCCCAAGCCGCGCGGCAGCATTCACATCAACGTGACCTTTTCGATCTCCCGGGATGGCATTGTATCGGTCTCCGCGCAGGACGCGGACAGCGGCATCCGCCAAAAGATCACCGTCAACACCAAGAACGCCCTGTCCGCCGATGAAATCCGCGAGATGGTCGAGGAAAACCGCGACTACCTGCTGGAGATGCGGACCAACGAAACCTTCACCATGAAACGGCATGATCTGGAGACCATGCTCAATGAAATCCAGGTCCTGTTGCCCAAGGTGGAAAACCAGTTGAAATCCAGCGATTTCGGGCAGGAAATCCTCACCAAGACCGATGAACTGCTGATCCAGTCGCAGAACGCCATCAGCCGCAAGGACCTGCAGGCGCTCTACAACCTGGAAGGCTCGGTCCGCCGCATGCTGGCGATGTTCCAGGGGCTGTCCTCGGGGCAGTCGCTCTGACGTGAGCCGGCCGGACGACAATCCTCCCATCAGCGGGGACGGCTTCCCGGACGCCTTTTCCACCCTGAGCGTTCACGGCGGAGAACGCCGTTCCAAGGCCGGCAACGCGCTCGTCACCCCCATCGCGCAGACCGCCACCTACACCTTCGCGGACACCCAGGAGTTGTGCGACCACCACGAGGGCCGTATCGAACGCGAGGAATACGGGCGTTACGGCAATCCCACCCAGGCCGTGGTCGAACGCAAAATCGCCGCCCTGGAGCGGGCCGGCAGCGCGCTGGTTTTCTCCAGCGGCATGAACGCCATCACCACCACGCTCTTCGCCTTTCTCTCGAAGGGCGGCCACATGATCATCACCGATGACAGCTACCGCCGCACCCGCCAGTTCTGCACCAAGGTGCTGACGCGCTTTGGCGTGGATGTCAGCGTGGTTCCCTGCGGCGATTACGACCGGCTGGAATCCACCATCAAGCCGAATACCCGCGTCCTGTTCTCGGAGACGCCGACCAATCCCTACCTGAATGTGCTGGACCTGGAGCGCTTCGCCGCCATCGGCCGGAAATACCGGGTCAAGACCATCGTGGACGCCACCTTCGCCACCCCGATCAACTCCCGGCCCATCGAATACGGAATTGACTTGGTCATCCACGCGGCGACCAAATACCTGGGCGGCCATAACGACCTGCTGGCGGGCGCGGTGGCGGGAAATCCGCCGCTGGTGGCCGGCGTCAAGGACATGCTCTCGGTGCTGGGAGGAGTGCCCGACCCGTTCGCCTGCTGGCTGCTGCTGCGCGGCCTGAAAACCCTGAGCCTGCGGGTGGAGCGGCAGAACGCCAACGCCCTGGCCATCGCCCGTTTTCTGGAGAAGCATCCCGCCATCGAGCGCGTCTACTACCCCGGGTTGGAATCCCACCCCCAGCACGCCATCGCCGCGCGGCAGATGCGAGGATTCGGCGGCGTGGTGTCATTCGAGGTCAAGGGCGATCTCGAAGAGGTCTCCCGTTTCATTGACGCCTGCCGCATCCCGCGAATCGCCCCCAGCCTTGGCGGCGTGGAAAGCCTGATCGAACAGCCTGCCCTGATGAGCTTCTACGAATTGAGCACGGAAGAACGGCTGGCGGTGGGAATCAAGAACAATCTGGTGCGCATGGCGGTGGGAATTGAAGACGGCGGCTCCCTGATCGCCGATCTGGAACAGGCGTTGCGCGTGCTTTCCGCATGAACGCCCGCGCGGGGAATGACCATGGACAACCTGCTGGAAGAAATCCTGTCGCATTTGCGGGCGCTGGTCGCCTTTGACACCCGCAACCCGCCCCGCGACATCCATTCCGGCGGCGTCTGCGCATACTTGGCCCAACGGCTGGAGCCGGATTTTCAGGTCAGGATCGAGGACCTGGGCGCGGGCAGCGTCAATGTGCTCGCGGTTCGCGGAAGACCGCGCCTGCTGTTCAATTTTCACCTCGACACGGTTCCAGACAGCGAAGGCTGGACGCGCGATCCCTTTGATTTGCTGGTGAGCGGCGGCCGCGCCACCGGCCTGGGCGCCTGCGATATCAAGGGCGCCGCGGCGGCCATGCTGGCGGCGGTGCGGCGGTCGGATGGTCCCGCGGCGTTGCTGTTCTCCACCGATGAAGAGGGCAGCGACGGCGTCTGCATCAACCATTATTTGCAGGGCCGGCCAGGCTTCGACGGCGTGGTGGTGGCGGAGCCGACGCTCAACCGCGCGATCCTGGCCCACCGCGGGTTCGCCAGCATGACGGCGCGTTTCAATGGCGTGCCCGGCCATGGTTCGGCGGAGCGCGCTCTCACCAGCAGCGCGGTGCATGAGGCGGTGCGCTGGTGTTCGCGCGCGCTGGATCATGCGGGACGGTGCAACCACCTGCATTCGTTGGGCATGACCGGCATCCGGTTGAATATCGGGGTTTTCGAGGGCGGGCGGAAATCCAACATGATCGCGGGCGAGGCCGTGGTCCGCCTAGCGTTCCGGCCGCCTCCCGGGGTTGCTCCGGAACAGGTGGAGGCTGATCTGAAATCCCTTGCGGAGAACCCGGATCGCGTGTGCTGGGAGCGGGGACAATTTGGCCCATCCCTGCCGGCGGCGGACGCGGCGCGTCCGGACGGGCTCCGGCCCGTGGAGAAGGCGGAGGCGCTGGCCCGCCGGCTGGGCATGCAGGTTGCGGCTCCGGTGGATTTCTGGTCTGAAGCGGCGCTGTTTTCAGCCAGCGGGCTGCCAGCGCTGGTGTATGGACCGGGCGACATCGCCCAGGCCCATACGGATGACGAATGGGTGGCCCTGCCGGAATTGAAAACTGCGGCGGAGACCTATATCCGGATTCTGGACGAGGAGGCGCGCGGAGGATGAGCGGGATGAACGAGCAGGATATCATTGTCCGGTTGTTGAGCGCGGCGGGCGGCCGCAAGGAGGTCGAACAGTACCTCAAGCATTACAGCGCGGTGGATTCGCAGAAATTCGCCATCATCAAGGTGGGCGGCCAGATCATTGACTCCAGCCTGGATTCGCTGGCGTCGTCCCTGACCTTCCTGTCGCGCGTGGGATTGCATCCGATCGTGATTCATGGCGCTGGTCCGCAACTCGATCGCGCGGTCGAGGAGGCGGGGATACCCGCCGGGAAAATTGATGGCTTGCGCGTCACCACGCCCGAGGTGCTGACCATCGCCCGGCAGGTTTTCGAGCGCACCAACCTGAAGCTGGCCGACGCGCTGGAGCGCATGGGCACGCGGGCGCGTCCGGTTCTGGGCGGGGTGTTCGCCTGCGAACGCCTGGCGGACGCCCGCCTGGGTCTTGTCGGCGAGGTGCGCGGCGTGCGGCTGGAAGCGGTGGAGGCGGCCATCCGCGCCAACCTGATGCCGGTTATCGCGCCGGTGGGGGAGACCGCCGATGGACAGATTCTGAACATCAACGCCGACGTGGCGGCGCGCGAACTGGCGCTGGCGGTCAAGCCGCACAAGGTCATCTACCTCACGGAAACCGGCGGCCTGCTGGATGAGCAAAAGAACCAGATTTCCGTCATCAACCTGCGCGAGGAGTACGAGGATTTGATGGCGCAGCCGTGGGTCCATTCGGGCATGCGCCTCAAGCTGCGGGAGATCAAGGCGTTGCTGGACAACATGCCCGGTCACGCCTCGGTGTCCATCGCCCATCCGGACAACCTGGCGAAGGAGCTTTTCACCCACAAGGGATCGGGCACCCTGGTGCGGCTGGGCGAACGGGTGGATTGCCTGAAATCCTTTGATCAACTGGACCGCGAACGTCTGGCTCACCTGCTGGAAACCTGCTTTGGCCGCGAACTCACCCCCGGGTATTTCGAGAGCAAGAATCCTTACCGCATCTACCTGGCCGAATCCTATCGCGCCACCGCGATTGTCACGATGGAGCGGGATATTCCGTATCTGGACAAATTCGCGGTCACCACCGAGGCGCAAGGCATTGGCATCGGCGGCTCCATCTGGAACCGGATGAAACGCGAGAATCCCCGCCTGTTCTGGCGCGCGCGGGTGAAAAACCCCATCAATCCCTGGTACTTCGAGCAGGCGGAGGGCTCCTGGAAAAACCGGGAGTGGGTGGTGTTCTGGTACGGCGTCTCCTCGTTCCAGGAGGTGCGGAACTGCATCGAACACGCGCTTTCGCTGCCGCCCACGCTGCGTGATCACGGAGAGGCGGATGGTTGAAGCAGGCGCGCGCAAACGGGTGGGGCTGGCGGGCGCGCGCGGATATACCGGCGCGGAGTTGCTGAGGATTCTCGCCGGCCATCCCGGGGTGGAGGTGGTGTTCGCCACGTCTGGCGAGCATGCGGGCAAACCGCTTTCCGCGGTGCTGGATTTCTGGCGGGGGGATCTGCGGTTTTCCGCCGGGGAGCCGGACAACGCCCGCGGCCTGAACCTGGATGTTCTCTTTCTCGCGCTGCCCAATGGCCAGTCCGCTCCCTGGGTGGAGGCGGCGGAGAAATGGAATCCCGCCCCCGTGCTGATTGACCTGAGCGCGGATCACCGCTTCGATGAAAACTGGGCGTACGGCCTGCCGGAACTGCACCGCGGCTCGCTCCAGGGGACGCGGCGCATCGCCAATCCGGGGTGTTACGCCACGGCCGCGCAACTCGCCCTGGCCCCGGTTGTGGAATGGCTGTCCGGGCCGCCGCACTGTTTTGGCGTGTCCGGCTACAGCGGCGCGGGCGCCACGCCCTCGCCGCGCAATGATTTGAAGGTGCTGGAGGGCAACCTGTTGCCTTACCAGCTTGCCGGGCATGTACATGAGCGCGAGATCAGCCATCACCTCCGCGCGCCCGTGTTTTTTCTGCCCCATGTGGCCCCATTCTTTCGCGGCATTGGCATGACCATCGGCGCGGCGATGAAGAACCCTGTCCAGCCCACGGAACTGATGGAGCGGTTTCGCTCGTTTTACCGCGGCGAACCGCTGATTCACGTGGACGGCGCCATGCCCACGCCGCGTGGCGCGGCGGGTTTCGCGGGGGCGCGCCTGGGCGGCTTCGCCGTTTCCGGAGACGGCCGTCACGTGGCGATGGTCAGCGCGATTGATAATCTGCTGAAGGGCGCGGCCTCGCAGGCGGCGCAGAATATGAACCTCGCCCTTGGTTTCCGGGAACTGGAGGGGCTGGACGGGCTTCTGGCGCCGCCGCCGTTTCCGTTGATCTGACTGGAGAGAGCAGCCATGGATTTTCACGACACCACGTTTTTTCTGACCGGCGGCGCCAGCGGCATTGGCAGGGAACTGGCGGCGGAACTGGTCCGCCGGGGCGCCAGGCTGATGGTCACCGATCTGCGGGAGAACGATCTGCTCGCCATCGCGGAGTCCGCGGGCTGGCGAGCCCCCCAGGTGGAGGCGCGCGGCCAGGATGTACGCGACTCCCGCCGCTGGGCGGAACTGATTGACGAAGCCTGCCGCCTCTTTGGCCGCCTGGATGTGCTGCTGAACGTCGCGGGGGTGCTCAAACCCGGTTACGCCCACGAGTCCGGCGCGGAGGATGTCCACCTCCACATGGACGTGAACGCCAAGGGCATGATCTTCGGCGTCCAGGCCGCCGCCCGCGCCATGATCCCCCTGCGGCGCGGGCATATCGTCAACATCGCTTCCCTGGCGGGCGTGGCGCCGGTTCCCGGGCTGTCGCTGTACAGCGCCAGCAAATTCGCCATCCGGGGGTTTTCTCTCGCCGCCGCGCAAGAGCTTCGCCGGCATGGGATATGCGTGAGCGTGCTGTGTCCGGACGCGGTGCGGACGCCGATGCTCGATCTGCAGCGCGATTATCCGCAGGCGGCTTTGACCTTCTCGGGCGATCGCACGCTGGACACGGGCGAGATCGTCCGCGCGATCCTGGATGATATCCTGATCAACCAGCCGGTCGAGGTGATGCTGCCGCGATCGCGCGGCGTGCTGGCGGCGGCGGCCAATCTTTCCCCCGGCGCGGCGGCCCTGCTGGAGCCGGTCTTGCGCAAGCGCGGCCTCTCCCGCCAGAAGCAATTGCGGTGAGGCGCAAGGCCCGTCCGCGATCCGCATGAAAGGGGCGGGCCCTCCGGTCAGGAACTGCCGTTCGCCCCCGCGCCTTCCGGTTGGGCCGCATGAACGCCCAGGTAACGGTCCACGATGGCGTGCAGCAGGTAAATGACAGGCGTCATTCCCACCGCGATCGCCAGCTTGAGGCTGTAGTTGGTCAGGCTGATGTTGATATAGTCGCTGGTGGAAATAAATCCCGGCAGCCAGAAAGCGATGCCCAGCACGATAAAGGTGTCCACAAGCTGGCTGATCACCGTGGAGCCGGTGGCGCGCAGCCACAGCATCTTGCCTCCGGTGCGGGAACGGAAGAACCAGAAGACCACCACGTCAATCAACTGACTGGTCAGGAAAGCCGTGACGCTGCCGGCGATGATCCACATGCCCTGGCCGAAAACGGCGTTGAACTGGTCGTCCTTGACCGGGCTGGGCGCGGCCGCGGGCGGGATCATCGCCACGTAGAGGGTGGCGAAGGCGAACAGGATCAGCGCCGCGGTGACAAACGACAGCCGGCGCACCCCCTGCACCCCGAAGTATTCATTCACCAGGTCGGTGATGATGAACACCACCGGCCAGGAAAACACGCCCACGCTGGCCAGCATGACCTTGCCGGCCAGGTTGATCTCAATCAGCTTGCCGCCGGTGACCTCGGCGATGATGGCGTTGGAGACAAAAAATCCGGTCAGGAGCAAATACACCATGTCCCGCCGCGTGAACTGATTCCGCACGGTTTCCCTCCCTGGGAATGGAATGGCCGCGCCGCCGCCCGTCACCTTCGCCAATTGTCCAGGGCCTGGTTGGCCAATTGATCGGCTCGCTGGTTCTTCTCGCGGTAGATATGTTCGTAGGTGACGCCGCCGAACTGTTTTTCCAGTTCCTTGACCCTGGCGTGCAGGGTTTTCATGGCCGGATTTCTCACCGCGTAGGCGCCGCTGAGTTGTTGAATCACCAGTTGGCTGTCGGCCAGAACCCGCAGGCGCCGCACGCCCATCGCCAGCGCGCGTTCAAGCCCCGCGATCACCGCCTTGTATTCGGCGACGTTGTTGGTGGTCACGCCGATCGCCCCGGATTCGACCACCTCGACGCCATCCGGCGACTGAAGCGATACGCCGATGGCCGCCGGTCCCGGATTGCCCCGGCAGGCGCCGTCCGTGTACAGGGTCCATTCCCGGTCATCCCCCTCACCGGTTTTTTTTCCGGCGGGAGAACGGTTTCCCGGCGCCTGGCCTGCCGGCGGGGGCGGCGCGCCCGGCGTGTCGCCGGTTTTCAGCCCAAGCCGTTCAATCAAGGCGTTGCGCAGCATGTCGCGGGTAATGCCGGGAAACGCCTTCTGGGTGAGTTCGAGCGGCTCCATGCCGGCCAGGAAAGCCAGCGCCCGCTCCATGTAGTCAGGTGACGGCGGCGGGCGCTTCATGCGGGCGGCGCGTCTTCCGGGAGATAAATGAAGCGCTGGCAGGAAGGGCAACGCTCGGTTGTCGCGCCCTTGACCACGCGGTTGTAGAGCAGGGGAGAGATATTCATGCTGCATCCGGCGCACCGCTTGTTGACCAGCGGAACAATCGCCACGCCGCCCTTGATGCGCGTGCGGATGAAATCGTAGTTGCGCAGCATTTCCTGGGAGACCTTTTTGCGGAGGGCCTCTGAACCGGCGGTGAACGCGGCGAGTTTGATCTCCAGATCGCGCACGCCCTGATCAAGGCCGGACTGTTCGGTGGAGACCGCCTGGCCGGCTTCTTCCAGCCGGGCCCGCGCGGCTTCGATCTCGGGGACGATCTCCTCCAGGCGTTCGCGGGTGGCCTTCATCTCGGCGCTGATCTCTTCCATCGTGATGCGGACGCCGTCGAGTTCGCGCTGCAACGCCGCGAACTCGGCCGACTTCTTGAGATCGTTGAGGCGCTTTTCCCACTTCCGCGCCTTGTCTTGTTCTTCCGCGTGGCGGGCTTCAAGCTGGTGCAGGAACGCTTGTTTCCCGGCGTGTTCGCGCACCAGATCATCAAGCGCGGCCTGGGCTTCCTTCTGGCGGGAGGAGGCTCCGGTCAGGGATTTTTTCTGTTTTTCAACCTGGGCGCGGAGTTCGTAGGCCTGCACGTCCAGTTTCTGGAGTTCCACCAATGATTTCAGTTCTTCATTCAAGGGAGACACCTCGGAGCAATGGGAATTGGGAAGGCGGGAAGGAAGCCAAAATACAAACGCCAGCCGATTGTGAATCGCTGGCGTTCTTGCTGCATCGCTGACCGGGCGCCCCGGATCGCTCCCCCCATTTGCTCCGCGGCCAGTATGGACAACCTGTCGGCGACATCTCGATTCAGAATGGGCCCACCAGGGCTCGAACCTGGGACCAGCCGGTTATGAGCCGGCAGCTCTGACCAACTGAGCTATGGGCCCAGAAACGGAGCGCATGATAACAATCCGGATCGGAATCGTCAAAACACACGGAAAAAATCCGGCGCCGCCAGGGTGTCAGCGCGGCGCCGCAACGCCGGAACCCGTCGCGGGAGACGGATCTTTTCCCGGCGGCGTCGCCCAATAGCCGCTGTCCGGCGGCGGCGGCGTGTCACGCACGAGGTGGCCGGCGCGCACCCCCGCCGGAGTATCCGGCCACTTCAGCGCGGCCAGCACGGTCAGGGCGTAATCCAGCCCGTTGGCGGGCCTCCACGCATCCGGAAGGCCGAGCAGGCCGGGCGCGGATTTCAGTTCGCGGGCGATGTCGAGCCATTGGGAGATCTGAAGATTGCGCCCCGCGGGCTCCAGCTTCTGCTGGTAGCGGTCAATGATGCCGTTGCGGGCGGCGAGTTGGGCGCGCAGCGAGGAGAGCGCCTCCATGTTGACCAGCTTGTCCTTGCAGTGTCCCGGCGTGGACCAAATTTGCCCGATGACATCCGCCGATCGCGCGGTGATCATCAACGATCCGCGCACGGCTTCGAGAAGCTGGGCGTCCAGCGGTTCACGTCCGGCATCCCAGTTGGCGAGGCGTTCCGGCGGCAGCCGGGCGGTCCACAGTTCGTCCATCCGGCGCGTGATGCGGGTCAGGGCGGGGTCCAGTTCGACGCAACGCAGGGTCCCGGCGGCGGCGCGGATGCGCAGGTGCTGGAACGCCAGATCATCATTCTGGCTGTACATATTGACGAACACTTCCTCCCACGCCTTTTCATGGGCCCCGGAAAAGAGATACGAGGCGATGACCGCATTGCGCGGCAGGGCGAACAGCCCGCTGGGGGAAATCGCCAGGGCGATGGCGTCGTCAAAACGCGGGCGATCCCGCTGGGACAACCATTCGAGATATTCCAGCGCAAGCAGCCGCACGCCGTCATCGGCGTCCGAACCGGCGGCGTAGAGGGCGCTGGCGGCGTAATGCGGAGCGGACAGCAACCGCGCGGCTTCCCATGCGGCGCGGCGCTCGCCGGGGAAGGCGGCGGAAAAGCCCTGCTCAATCCACGTCTCGATGGCGGGATGAGCCGCCCACGCCAGCCGTTCCCGGGGCTCCATCGCCGCGGTTTGCGTCGCCGCTCCGGGAACCAGCCGCGCCGCGGCGGTCGCGGCGGGAGCGTCCCAGGGAAAGCGTTTCCACTCCTTCAGCCGGTTGGACAGGGCGGACAGCGCGTTGGCGCGCTCCTCCAGCGTTTGGGACTGGTCTTCCTCCAGCCCGGTTCCCGCCACCGCCCGCTGGAGTTCCAGCATCCACGGAGAGCCCGACAAACGGCGGAAGCGCAACCGGGTCAGTTCCTGGCGGGCCAGCGCCGCGAAACGGGTGCCCGGATGTTTCGATGCGAAGCGGATATAATGGATGGGATTGGCGCTGCCCGAAACTTCCGCGTATTCCTGCTCCGCGAGTTTCTCCCGGATTTCCGGCGTGCGGCTGTGATCCGGATAATTCATGACGAACGCGGAGAGGGCGGCGCGCGATCCGTTCTTGATCGCCTCGTCCGCTTCAAGCGCCGCCAGCTTGCCGCGCACTTCCTGGGCGTGCTTTCCGTCAGGGTGTTTCAGCAGGTAATGGCTGTAAGAAGCCCGGCCCGGCTTTTCCCTGGTGCGCTGGTAGCGGATGGATTCAACCGCCGCGCGGGCCTCGTCCTCGTACGGGCTTTTGGGATACAGCGCGAGATACCGCTTCCAGCCGCTGATGGTATTGGCCTTGCGCGCCTGCTGGATTTCCAGGGCGATCAGCAGCTTTTCGGCCTCTTTCCGTTCAAATTCATCGGAGGTTTCAATCAGCACGCGGCGGTAGGCGCTGGTGGTGTTCTGCTTGCGCGCCCAATCCACGGTGGCGCCGGAGCATCCCGCCAGCAGACCGATCGCCGCCACGGCCATCAGCCCTTTCCACGGCGCGGGATTGATCTCCATCCGGCGGAAAGCCGCGGACGCCCGGCCGGCCTGGCTCATTTGATCCCTTTGCGGCGCAACATTTCACGCTGGGACGGCGAGCGGTTTTTGGGCTCGTCATCCTGCTCCGCCGCGTGATCAGCGGCGGGGTCCGTATTCTCTTCCCCGGGTCCGTCACCCTCTTTTTTGTGCGGCGGTCTGGGGCCATTGACTTCCTGAATGATGGTCGAAGGCGGCGCCGCAGGCGGATACGCTCCGCCGCGCGGTTTGAGCACCACGTACGCCTGCGATCCGGTGGAGGGCTCCATCCAGGCGCCGGATGCGGCGTCCACAATCAGCGGGATCCACAACAGGAAAAGCGAGGACACCACATCGAGCACAACCCAGCCCGCGCCGGGATGGTATTCCACCACCACCCGTCCGGGCTCATGCCCATCCAGTTCAATGTCATAGATGGATGCGGCGCCCTTGATATTTCCCTTGAGGCTGACAGTCATCGGCGTTTTTCCAATGGATACGCCATTATGCCGGATATACGCGCCCTGGGGCTCTGAATTGATCCGGAGGTCATCGCCGCCGTGGTTGAACATGGCGGCGCAGCCGCAGGCCGACGCCAGCAGAATCGCCGCCAGGGACATTTGAACCATGGCATGAATCATCGTTTTCATGGGCCTGCACCTGTTACCGGACCCTTTACGCAATGAGGCCCGCAGCGTCAATTCCCTCGTGGAAGAATATTTCTGCTCAGCCACCGGCTTGGGCGGGCGGACAGGGTTCGGTTTCTCCCAGCCCGCTCTCTGAACTCCACCTCGATGGCGGGCGCGCCTGCGCGGCGCTGACGATTCATCGTTCCCTCGTGTTTTCCCGCTCACCAGCGCATTTCCCCGCACGCCTGCGCGCATCCCCGTGAAGGGGCGATTCATCCCCCGTTCATCCACCGCGAATGAACGGTTTTTGCGGTCGGCGCGTGTCACCTTGAATGGTGACAAAAGGTGACAGGGCGCGGGTTTTGGTCGCGTGCAAGTCCGCGGAAAATCAGCGGAAAGCCGATTTTTCTCCGGATGCCCATGAAAATCACCATAATCAGGGA
>JAJVIH010000046.1 GCA_022072125.1 Myxococcota bacterium
CACCCGTGCGGCAGCGGCCGGATCATCCGCCCGCGCGCGGCCGGACGCCGGGATCGTTCGGGCTGGTGGAGGCAGGATGCGGGCGGGCGCGCTCCCGGGCCTGGCGCGGGGCGGGGCCTCCGCTGCCTTGCGGCAGCGGAGGCGGACCTCCATGCGAGCATGGTCGCATCATCAACAATCGCCAACCGCGGAGGGAACGATGGGCGCCGCCCGCCTGGTACATGAATGCTTTTTCGCGCCCAGTATCCGCTGTTATTTCTGGTGCGGCAGGAAACCGGAAAGAGAGCCCGCCGCCGTGGTTGCGGCGGAGTTGTCCGGCAGGCGCGGCCCGTTCCACGTGAGATCCGCCAGGACCGCGCCGTCGAAATCCAGTTCGCCGGTGAGGCGGACCGTGGCGACCGCGGGCAATCCCGCCGGCGGGGAACCGCGCACGATCAGCTTCTCCACCGCGATTTCCGGCGGCGGAATCAAGACCCCCGGACGGCCTGTCCGCAATGGAATGGCGTGGAAGGTTTGTCCCCCCACCAGCGCCAGGACAATGCAATCGCATTCACGGTTCAACTCCACCGAGGCGCTGACGAACGCCCCGGCGTCTCCCGGGCGATGCCGCCAGGTCAGAAGTCCCACGTATTTCTGGGCGGCGCGCAGGCGCGAGCGCACGGGAATCTCCCGCCGCCCGGCGTGGGACCCCTCGTGAACCAGCGTCCCCGTGAAACCGGGGACCATGCGCACGCCGGTTTCATGGGTCCCCGCCCGCAGGATGAGTTCCGAAGGAGGAATGGTGAAAATGGATGGCGAAGCCCCGCCGCCCAGGGGAAGAATGGCCTTGTCTTCCGAATACAGAAATTCCGGCCAGGAAGAGGCCGGCGGCGGCTCCCGCGGTCCGCTGTCCGGAACCGGAATGGGAGGCGCGTTTCCGCCGTCAAAGACGGAAGAGCGTCCCTCGCAGGCGCCCAACAGGAGCAAGCCGGACAGAAAAACGGTGATGGGGAGGTCGTTTCCTGTTCTCATGGAAACCCGCATGCATGGGCCTGCCGCAATCCACCCGGAGAAGCGGGCTGGAGCGCCAGACCGGCCCCTGGCCGGTGTATCCCGGGAGTGGGAACACAAGCGGCGGTTCATTGCAACGGCGGCGGCGCATCCTGGTCACGCCCGGGCGGAACGCAGGACGCCGGAACGGGGCTGGAGCGGAACAATCCCGGGGGTGCGTCAGCTTTCCGCGTTGAGGCGGGCGCGCCGCACCGCCAACCGCCATTTCGCGAGGTGCTGCTCGCGGGCGGCCGCCTTGATGGAAGGCTTCCACGCCGCGCCCTGTTTCCACGATTGGAGCAATTCCTTCTGGCTTTTCCACACGCCCGTGGCCAGTCCCGCCAGCGAGGCGGCGCCCAGCGCGGTGGTTTCAATATGGGCCGGGCGCACCACCTGGACATCCAGGATATCCGACAGGAACTGCATGAGCAGGCCGTTGCCCGACGCGCCGCCGTCCACCCGCAGGGATTTCATGCGGCGGCCTGTGTCCCGCTCCATCGCGGCGATCAGATCGCGGGTCTGGAAGGCGATGCCCTCCAGCGCGGCGCGGGCGATATGGCCTGGTCCGGTGTCGCGGCTCATTCCCGCGATGACCCCGCGCGCGGAGGCGTCCCAGTACGGCGCGCCAATGCCGGTCAGCGCGGGCACGAACACCACTTCGCCGGTGGAATCCACGGTCCGGGCCAAGGCTTCCACTCCGGCGGAGGTCTTGATGAGCTTCAGGTTGTCGCGCAGCCATTGCACCGCCGCCCCGGCGACGAAAACGCTGCCTTCCAGCGCGTAGACCACCGGGCCTGACGCCGGCTTCCAGGCCACCGTGGTGAGCAGGCGCTCCTTGCTGTCCACCGGCCGCGCGCCGGTGTTGAGCAGCAGAAAGGCGCCCGTGCCGAAGGTGCATTTGGCCTCGCCCTCGCCGAAGCAGCCCTGGCCGAACAAGGCCGCCTGCTGGTCCCCCGCGATGCCCGCGATGGGAACGCCGTCCGGCAGGCAGTCCAGGCCCGAGGTGGTGCTGACCACCTCGCTGCTGCCCCGCACTTCCGGCAGGATTTCACGCGGAACTTCGAGTTTGTTCAGCAGCACGTCGTCCCAGTCCAGCGTGCGGATATTGAACAACATCGTGCGCGAGGCGTTGGAGGCGTCGGTCATATGGGCCCGGCCGCCCGAGAGCCTCCACACCAGCCAGGCGTCCACCGTGCCGAAGGCCAGCCTGCCCCTGGCCGCCGCGCTCCGGACGGATTTCGATCGCTGGAGAATCCACCGGACCTTGGTGCCGGAGAAATACGGGTCAATCACCAGCCCGGTGCGCGAACGCACCTCCTCCTCGAAACCGCTGTCCGTCAGTTCGCGGCAGTAACCGGCGGTGCGGCGGCATTGCCAGACGATGGCGTTGTGGATGGGTTCGCCGGTGGCCCGGTCCCAGATGATCGCGGTTTCCCGCTGGTTGGTGATTCCCACCACGCCGATGTCGCCGCCCTTGATTTTCGCGGCCTTGAGCGCGGCGCGGATGGCCGCGACCGAGGAGTTCCAGATATCCAGGGGGTTGTGCTCGACCCATCCGGGTTTGGGATAGATCTGCGGATATTCCACATTCTTCGAGCCCAGCGCCTGCAGTTCCTCGTTGAAAACGATCGCGCGGCTGCTGGTGGTGCCCTGATCAATGGCGAGGATGAATTTGGCCATGGCTGCTCCAGCGGGTGATGGGATGACTGGATGCGTGTATTAGCACCGCGGCCCGCATGCGCCAAGCAGCGCACGGGCTTGAGTCCGGTAGGCCGGCGCGGCCGGGTTTTGATCCGCCGGGCGTCTTCCGCTCCCGCACGCCGGACGCCGGGCGCGGCGGCGCGCGATGATCTTTCCGCCCGCAACCATGGCTCCACGGCCGCGGGCCGGAAAAAACCCGGCCTCCCGGGCTGTTTGCCACCCGCGGCCCGGACCGTGTAAGCAATCCGCATGTTCACGGGCGTGGAGATGGGGCGCGCATGAAGAAACACCACGGGTTCCCCGCCGGAAAACACAGGCGCCATGCACGAGGTTGAGGCGGATATTGTCGTCGCCGGGGCGGGAGTCGCCGGGTCCGCGGCCGCCGCTTTCCTCGCCCGCGCCGGGCGGAAGGTCGCCGTGGTCGAGGCGCGCGCCATCCACCTCGCCGGACCGCGCTGGGTCAATTATGTTCCCCCCTGGATGTTCGCGGAGGCGGGCATTGACAGGCCCATCGAGCCGGAATTGCTGGCCCGCGATTTTCCCCTGACCGCTGTCTCCGCCACGGGCAAGGGACGCATCCACATCCCGAAAAATCCCGCCCATGCGGTGGACATGCGGCGGCTGATCGCGCGCCTGCACGCCATGGCGGAACAGGCGGGCGCGCGGTTTTTCGGGCAGACCCGGATTGACTCCCTGGAGTTCGATGGAGACCGGCCCGCCATCTTGATCGCCCAGGAGCGCGTTCCCGGCCAACCCGAACGCACCCTGCGGCTGCGCGCCCGCGCCTTCGCCGACGCCACCGGTCTGCATGGCGCCCTGCTGCGCCGCCACCGGGAACTCTCCGCCCTTTGTCCGCCCGTCGCGCGCCGCGACATCTGCACCGCCGCCCAGGAAGTGCGGCGGGTGGCGGCCGCCGAAGGCGCGTTGCGGTTTCTGGACGAACACGGCGTCAAGCCGTCCGGCAGCCTGGCGTTCATGGGCGTGGCGGGCGGTTTTTCCACCCTCAGCGTGCAGGTGGACGCCAACCTCGGCACGGTGGATTTGCTCGCGGGCGGCGCGGGCGATGGTCCCTCCGGCCGCGAACTGCTGCGGGATTTCATCCGGCGGCAGCCGTGGATTGGGGAACTGGAGTCCGGCGGGGCGGCGGCCATTCCCTTGCGCCATCCCCATGTGTTTCTGGCGGCCCCCGGCCTGTTCCTGCTGGGCGACACCGCGTGTCAGGTCTTTTCCGCCCATGGCAGCGGCGTGGGCATGGCGCTGATCGCCGCCCGCACCCTCGCGGACGCGCTGGCGGGGCATGATGATCCGGGATCGCCGGCGGCGGCGTTTGATTACAGCCGATCCTTCCACCGCCGCTGGAGCGGCGTGCTGGCGGCGATGGATATCTTCCGCCGGGCGGCGCAGGGGCTGACGGGCGAGGAACTGGCGCGGTTGATGGAAAGCGGCCTGGTGACCCCCCGCGGCATGACCGCCAATCTGGATCAGCGCCCGGTTCCGCCCACCCCCGCCGATCTCTGGCGGTTCACCGGCGCCCTGCTGCGGGGACGGGGACCTCCCGCGCGATTTCTGCGCGCCCTCGCGCGCGCGCCGCTGGCCGGGCGGGTGATGTCCCATCCGCCCGCCGCAAACAGCCACGCTGCGTGGAATCGCTTCGCACGCCGCGTGGAGAAGGTGTCCGGTGAAACCGCGGAAGGATGATCAGCGGGCCGCCTGGGCCACGCCGCCCTCCTTGCGGATCGGCACGATCTCGAACGTCGAGGAGGATTTGACCGGCACCGTCACACCGGTGCGCTTGTTGAACAGGCGCACTTCAATGGCCGGACGCTTTTCGAAACGCATCAGACCATCCTGGGTGAAGTTGACCACCTGCACTTCGTAGCTGTCGCCGTCGGTCACCTCGAATTCGTGGGTGGAGCGGACGTGAAATTCATAGTCGCGCAGGTAGGTGAACAATCCATGCTCTCCGCGATAGATCGACTGCACATCCAGACGGTGCCTGCCCGAGGGAATGCGATGCGTTCCGATATCAATTTTTTTGGTCGCCTGGAAGCTCTTGTTCCGCCTGACCGCGGGCAAGGCGATGACATTATCGTTCAGATAATACGCCGTATTGCGCAACTGGTATGTGCCGGGCATCTGATCCACATGCATGACCCACAACTCGGATTTGAGGCCAGGCCCCGTCGAGGAAGCCCCAGTGGCCGGCTTGCCCTGCGCGTAAGCCGGAACAGCGATGAAAATGGAAAAAGACAGCACGCAGGCCGTCAATAGGTTGGACATAACATGATCCCCCAGAAAAACGTGGTTTCCTCGCACCCGCCCGGGGTCATAACCGTCCCGGGAATGAACGTCAAGCACGCCACGCATTGGCGAGCGACTTCATTGGATGGAAGCGGGAGGCGGTCAGACCCCGGTGACGAACAATCCCAGGTCATCGGCGAGGGCGATCGTCCGTTCCTTTTCAATGATCCAGGCGCGGCGGGCCGCCACCGCCGCGCCCCGGGCGCCCGCCGCATGCAGGTTGAGGATGGTTTGCGGGCCAATGGCCGGCAAATCAAAGCGCTGGTCGTGGTTCAAACCTCCGGCCTTGACCAGCACAAAGCCGCCGGAGGACAACTGTCCCGCCCGGGCGATCAGGGCGTCGGCGCCTTCGATGGCTTCCACCGCCAAACAGACGCCCTTATGGATGGCCACGGCCTGACCCACCTCCGCCTGGTTCAGCACGCGCAAAATCTCCATGCCGGTTTCGATGTCCCGGCGCCCGGCGGCGTCCGGTTTGCGGCGGGTCACCGGACCTTCCCCGGCCAGCCACTCCGGAATGATTTCATGCCCGGCGCGCACGGCGACGCCGTTCGACTCCAGGTGGTCCGCCAGCGCCGTCAGCAGGGAATTATCGCCGCGCCATTTGAGCCGCGCCAGCAGCAGCATCGCCGTTGCATCCGGACGCGCGCCGCCGAACAGCCGGGTCTTGCGGACGCCGCCCGCGAAAACCGCGGCGGAAGCGCCGGCCTCCAGAAGGTGATCGGTCAGCGCGCCGATTTGTCCCACATGAATCCAGCGGACCGGCGCAAGGCCGGCGATGGCGGGATCGGTCTCTCCCTCGTGCGCCACCACGATAACCGGGCGGCCGTTCTCCGCCAGGCGGCGGACAATCGCGAGGGGCAGCGCGCCATTGCCCGCGATCACGCCAATGGGCGCGGGATCACTCATCGTCCCCGGGATGGACGGCGCCGGGATTCTTGCGCCAGGAACACAGACCCATTTTACCGCCCGCCACGAACTCCAGCAGTTCCGCCGTTTCAGGATGCTGGCGCGCCAGGCTTTCCCGGATTTCCGCCAGATGCCGCTCGCGGCTTCCATGCGTGGAAAACAGGATGCGCAGGGCCTGCCGGTACGCCCCCATGGCCCCGCCAGACCAGCCGAGTTTGCGGCAGCCTTGTGCGTTCAGTCCCAGCAGCCGGGCGCGGTCCCCCGCCGCGCGCACGCAGGGCGGCACGTCGGCCGGAACCATGGCCCCCGCCGCCACGAACGCGCCGCGCCCGATGCGCGCGAAGGGACCCACGGCGGCGAAACCGCCAAAAGCCGCCTGATCGCCCACCATCACGTGGCCCGCCAGGGTGGCCCCGTTGGCGAAAATGCAGCCGTCGCCAATGACGCAGTCATGGGCGATATGAACATAGGCCATGAACAGATTGCCCGCGCCGATGCGGGTGACGCCCCCGCCATGGGCGGTGCCGCGGTTGACGGTCACCGACTCCCGGAAGGTGTTGCCGTCGCCGATGATCAACTCCGACGGCTCGCCCCTGAATTTGAGGTCTTGCGGCTCCCCGCCCAGCACGCAAAAAGGATGCACGCGGTTCTTGCGGCCCATCCGCACCCCGGAGCGGATGACCGCATGGGCGTCAATCACGCAGCCGGGGCCGATCTCCACGCCGGCTTCAATGACCGCGCCCGGGCCGATGATCGCGTCTCCGGCGATTTTCGCCTGGGGGGAAATCCATACCGGAGAATGACTGGACCTGTTCACTCCGCTTTCCTGATCACCCGCGCGGTGATGACCGCTTCGCACGCGAGTTCTCCCCCGGCTTGCGCGCGCGCCGACTGTTTCCACACCCCCAGTTTTTGTTGCAGAATCCGGCATTCCATGTCCAGCCGGTCGCCCGGTATCACCTGGCGCCGGAATTTCACCTTGTCCAGACCGGTCAGCAGGAACAAATCCCGCTCCGGATCGTACCCGCCCGATTCATATACCAGCAGGCCCGCCAATTGCGAGAGCGCTTCCAGCGTCATCACCCCCGGCAACACCGGATGCTCCGGAAAATGCCCGGGAAAAAACGGCTCGTTGATGGTGACGTTCTTGAACCCGCGAATCCATTCGTTCGCCCGGAAGTCCTCGACCCGGTCCACCAGCAGAAAGGGGAAACGGTGCGGCAGGACCTGCTGGATATGCCGGATGCCGCGCGTCATGCTGTCAGCGGCGGCGGGCGGCGACGAACTGATTCTCCAGTTCCTTGAGCCGTTTTTCCAGTTCAGGCAGGCGCTGGACAATCGCCTGGCCGCGCAGCCAGCGGAAATGCTCCACCGCCGGATAACCCGCCACCGTGCAGTGCGGACCCACGTCGTTGATGACGCCCGACTTGCCCGCGATCACGGCGTTTTCGCCCACGGTCACATGTCCGGTCACGCCCACCTGCCCGCCCAGCACCGCCCCGTCTTCAATGCGGGTGCTGCCCGCCACGCCCACCTGGGCGGCGATCAGGCAGCCCTTGCCCACATGAACGTTGTGGCCAATCTGCACCAGGTTGTCGAATTTGCTGCCCGCGCCGATGCGCGTCTCGCCGATGGCTCCGCGATCAATGCAGCAGTTGGCCCCCAGGTCCACGTCGTCCTCGATCACCACCACGCCCAACTGGGCGCCGCGCAACATGCCCTCGGAGGATTTCACGAAGCCAAATCCCTCCGCCCCGATCACGCATCCCGAACCGATGCGCACCCGGGCGCCGATGGTGCAATAACCATGGATGGTCACCCGCGGACCGATATCGCAGCCTTCGCCGATGGTGATGTCATTTTCAATGACGCCGCCGGCGCCGATGCGGGTTCCGCCGCCGATGCGCACCCGGGGCCCGATGACCGCGTTGTTCTCCACCCGCGCCCGCGGGTCCACTTCCGCCAGGCGGTGGATATAGGCGGAGGGTGCGATCCACGGCTCCACCTCCGGCGGGGGAAACATCACCGCCACGATTTTCAGGAAGGCGATGTCCGGGCGGGCGTGCTCGATCAGGGCCGCATTGGGCAGGATATCGTCAATCTCCTCGCGGTCGCGCGGGGTGACGATCAGCAGCGCGGCCTTCGAGCGCAACAGACGCTCGCGGTAGCGGTGGTCGGAATAGAAAGCGACAGCCCCGCTGTCTTCCTCGCCAATCGCCGCCACGGCGTTGATGGAGAGGGAGGCGTCGCCCGCCAGCCTGCCGTTGCAGATGCTGGCGAGTTCGCCGGCGGTGAAGGATCGCAGGGCTGTGACGGCCATATAGGTTCCGCGAGGTTACTTTTTTCCGGGCTCCGGTTTGGCGTCCTTGTTCTCGCCTTCCTTGGGAGCCGCGGCCTTGGAGGGATACCGTTCATTGTACAGCCGCACCAGTTGTTCGGTGACATTCATTCCCGGCTTGGCGTAGATGATATTGGTGTCGGTTTTCTCCATGATCATGACGAATCCCTCCTTCTCGGCGATCTCCTTGGCGATGATGCTCATCTTGCCGAAGATTTCCCGGGTCAGGCGGCCCTCCTCCTTGCTGAGTTCGGTCTGCAGCTTCATGTAGAGCTGCTGCAGTTCCATGAACTTCTTCTGCAGTTCGGTTTCCTTGGCGCGGCGGGCGTCCACGGTCAGCAGGTTGGCCTGGGCGTCGTATTCTTCCTTGAGTTTCTTGAGTTCTTCCTGCTTCTTGTCGAGGGTTTTCTGTTTTTCGTCGAAGTCCTTCTTGAGGGCGGCCTTGGCGTTCCGGCCTTCATCCACCTCGCTGAGGGCGGCCTGCAGGTCCACATAGGCGATCTTGACGTTCTGGGCGGCCGCATCCAGCGCGAACAGCGCCAGCGCCAGCGCCAGCGTGGCGGTTCCGGGCAGTTTGATAAGGTTCATGGCCAGAAATCCTGAAAAAAACAATGCGGGGTTGTCCCGCCAATTGGGCGGGCAAGCTATCGGCGGGTCACCCCGCTGTCAACTGCGGAGGCGTTCCGGTGGAGCCTGGACGGCTATCTGGGTGAACGGATCCGCGTTCTGGCGTGGGGCGGCGGTGATTCGCGCGGTTTCCAGATTCCTCCGTCCGCCCCCCCTTGTTGCGGCGGACCGGGGAAGGCGTATAACTCCGCATATCCATGGAGGCGCCCATGTCCACCGGAAATCAGGTCCTCAAGATTGGAGTCATCGGCGCGGGAAGCTGGGGAACAGCGCTCGCCAAACTGCTGGCGGACCAGGGACGCGATGTGCTGATCTGGTCCTACGAGGCCGAGGTGGCCCGCCAGATCAACGATTCCCACGAAAACCTGAAGTACCTGCCCGGCGTGCCCCTGCCCGCCAACCTGCGCGCCACCAACGACATCGAGGCCTGCGTCTACAAGGCGGACTGCATCCTGCAGGTCAACCCCTCCCACGTGGTGCGCAATGTCATGGGCGGCGTCGCCAAGCGGCTGCCCGACCACGCCCCCATCGTCTCCGCGTCCAAGGGAATTGAAAACGACTCCCTGATGACCATGTCGGAGGTGCTGGAGGATGTCCTGCCGGAACGGCTGCACCCCTACCTAGTCTACCTCTCCGGTCCCAGCTTCGCCCGCGAAGTGGCGGAGGGCATGCCGACCGCGGTGACCCTGGCCGCACATATGGAGCGGGTGGCGAAGCGCGTGCAAGGGATCATCCACACACCGTTTTTCCGCACCTATATCAGCAACGACGTGGCGGGCGTGGAGGTGGCGGGCGCGTGCAAGAACGTCATCGCCATCGCCGCCGGCGCGGTGGACGGCATGGGCTTCGGCCACAACACCAAGGCCACGGTCATCACCCGCGGCATCGCGGAGATCTCGCGGCTGGCGTCGGCCAAGGGGGCCAATCCGCTGACCCTGATGGGGTTGTCGGGGCTGGGCGATCTGGTGCTGACCTGCACCGGCCACCTGTCGCGCAACCGGGGCGTGGGCCAGCGCCTGGGCAAGGGCGACACCCTCGAACAGGTGCTGGGCGACATGACCATGGTGGCCGAGGGCGTGAAGAACGCCCGGTCGGTGCATGATCTGGCGGCGCGCCTGGGGGTGGAAATGCCGATTTCAGACGCCGTGTATTCGGTGATATACGAAAAGAAGGATATCCAGCAGGCGATCATTGATTTGATGGCCCGTCAGATGAAACGAGAGCATTGATCATGCAGCGCAGCATACCCGCCCTCACGGCAATCCTGATTCTGATCGCCGGCGCGGCCGCCGCGAAGCCACCGGCGCCGGCCGCCGCCACCGGAACGGAAACCGCCTCCCCCGCCGCCGGCGCGACCTCCGCCGCGAGCACGGCCCCGGCCGACATCAGCCTGACCGCCGAGGAGCACCTGAGCCTGGGCGCCGCCGCCTTCCGCGTCAACGATTTCGACAAGGCGCTCTGGCATTTTGAAGAGGCCAACAAACAGTACCGGAATTATCCGCCCGCGCTGATCCTGCGCGCCAACGCCCGCTTCGCCACCGGACAATTCGGCGGCGCGGGCGCCGACCTGACGCAAGCGATCGCCAGTTCGCCGACCGCCATCCAGGAAATCCACAACGTCCGCGACATGTGGCGGGATTTCGAAACCTACCAGCGGCGCTTTGACGAACTGGGCCTGCGCGTCAACAACGGCGAGGCTTCCATGCAGGAGATCATCCTGTTCGGGTTTTATTACCAGGTGGGCGGATATCCCGGGGATGCGCGCAAGGTGCTGGAACAGCTCGACGCGCGGGGGCGCGAAGCGACCGCGGCCAAACGGGTGGCGGAATTCGAGCCCGATTACGCGGCCTGGATTGATTTGCCCGAGCCGCCGGAGGTGAAGCAGCCGAAACAATCCCGGCGCAAGTCCTCCACTGGCGGCGGCGGGTGGATGCATCACGAGTACCGCTTCCGCGCGCCATCCGGTCCGCCTCCTCCCAGCATCCCTCCTCCTCCCAAGGTCATCCGTTTTCCCGACAACCGGGACAAGCGGCTGTTCACTCTCGGGTTTGATATTGGCGGCGGCTACGCAACCGGCAAGCTGGGCCGGTATTTGCGGGCGGGTCCGTTCACGCGCTTCTTCTTTGCTTTCCTGCCCGGGCGGTTCGAGGCCGATCTGTCCTTCGCCTTCCGCGGGCTGGACGCGCGCGACTATATTTCCGCCGCGGGCAACAAGCTGGTTCCCTTTGCTTTCGTGAACGACAACTTCTTCGGCTTCAGCCTGGGGGTGGATGGCGCCTACCATTTCCTGCCGAAGAAGAGTGTTTTCGATCCCGCGCTGCGCCTCGGCTACGACGCCCATTTCATCCAGCTTGTGGACATGCGCGGGCGGCGTTTTCAGGAGCATCCCACCGAGTTGTTCGTGCGCGGCCATGGTCCCAAGGCGGCGGCGGACTTCAATTTTCCGATTCCCTTCATCATGACCGATTTCGTGCTGGGCCTGAGCACGAGCTATTCGGTCTTCATCGTGCAGGATGAAGCCGGCCGGAATTTCGACGGCGGCATCCTGGATGTGGCCATCCGCCTGGGTTTCCGTTTCTAACGGGCGCCGCGCCCCCGTTGAAAGCGGGCGCGCGCTCGCCTCGTGACGCCTGTCACTGCGGAAGGGGCTGGAAATTCTTTATCTTTTTGACAAGGATGGGGGGCAGGGTTATCGAGGATTCGACCCTTAACCTTCCCATTCAAGGGGGCGTTCATGTCGGAACACCTGGAGGAATTCAAGCCCAAGCTGCGTCCCGGCATCCAGCAGATTCCATTGCCCGAGGGCGCGGTCGCGATCAAGGAGCCCCGCAACGGCGTTTACTGCGAGGTGGAAGCGGACGAGGCGTTCCTGCTCGGGTTCATGGACGGCTCGCATTCCGTGGGCGATCTGGCCCACCAGTACATGCAGAAGTTCGGCAAGATCAGCATCCGGAAAATCATGTCGCTGCTGGCCAACCTGGGGGATCGCCGCCTGCTGCTGAATCCGGATGAAGAACTCATCAAGCTCAATCTGCTCCATCCCGCTCCCCCGGAAAATATCTTCGGCAAAATCCTGCGCGTCCTGACCCGGCTGGAAATATATGACCCGGTCACCACCAGGCTGCTGCAAAAATTCATGCGTCCGGGCATGTGGATTGGCATGCTCGGCGTGCTGGGGCTCACGGTCGCCTACGCGGGGGGCCGCATTATCACCACGGGTCACCGCGAAGCGGGCGAGGCAGGACTGCGCAGCGCGCCCGAGAACCTGTTCAGCGTCAGCGGATCCTACATGATGGGCCTGATCGCCATGATCCTGGCGGTGATGTTCGTGCAATCCGTCCGGGAACTGGCCAAGGGTCTGGCCCTGGTGGAGCAGGGCGGGCAGATCCACGCGGCCGGTTTCTGCTTCACCGGATTCGTTCCTTTCCTGGGCGTTGATACGCGGGATGTGTTCATCACCGGCCGCCTGGGACGCCGCCAGCTCGCCCAGGTGGGAATCACGTCCTACGTCTTCACCAGCATTCTCGGCCTGATGTTCATGATGACCGCCGAAGACGACGGCTCCCATATTTTCTGGAGCCAGACCGCGCTGGTGTCCTTCATCGGACTGCTGCTGGCGATCTGCCCGTTTTTGGGCAAGAGCGATCTCTCCCTGATGATCGCGGAGATGCTTCCGGGGGTGAACTGGCAGGTCAATTTCCGCAGCTACCTGCACAAGCGGCTGTTGTCCCGCTTCTTCAGGAAGGACCAGTTCGACAACGAGCAGGTTTACCTGGTGGCCGGCATTTACGGCCTGCTGTGGTTCATCGGCGCCCTGGTGATGCTGGCGATGGCGGCGGCCAACTACCTGGTCCGATTCTGGATTGATCGCGGCAGGGCGCCGGATGCGCAGGACAACGCGGCCAATCTGATCCTGCTCGCCATGCTGTCGCTGACCATCCTGCTGGTGGCGCTCGCCTTCTTCTGGGAAGTGATGCGTCTGCTCACCGCCGGAACCATGGAGAAACTCGACACCGCGCGCAGGACTGGCAAGGTGGCCTCCACCGCAGCCGTGGCGGGCGACGCCCAACTGGTCCAGGAACTGCGCAACATTCCCCTGTTCGCGGCGATGTCCAACGCGGACCTGACGCAACTCGCCCACGCGGTGGAACTGCGCACCTACAAGGCGGGCAACTACATCATCCGGCAGGGGGATCAGGGCGACGAGTTCTACAGCATCCGGCGCGGGGCCGTGGAGGTGCGCATCACTTCCAATACCGGCCTGGAAGGCACGGTGGCCCGGCTCCAGCCAGGCGACGGATTCGGAGAAATCGCCCTGCTGCAACAGGTTCCCCGCACCGCCAGCGTGCTGGCCACCGAGGATACAGAGGTCTTCGCCATGAAGCGCGACGATTTCATCGCCGCCTGCCAGAAGGCCAATCTGTCGCCGGACAAGGTGACCAGCCTGCTGCGCATGCTTCAGTATCTCAAGACGCTGGATTTCTTCCGCGACCTTTCCTCCGGGCAGTTGCTCAAGCTGGCCACGCAACTGCGGCCTGAAAGCGCCAACCCGGGTGATTATGTGATTCGCCAGGGGGAAATCGGCAATAAGTTCTATTTGCTGCAAGGGGGAGAGGTGGACATCGCCATCGGCGATTCCCCGGCGAATGAAAAGGTGGTGGCCTCCCTCAAACCAGGCAGCTACTTCGGCGAGATCGCCCTGCTCAAGAATATCCCCCGCACCGCCAACGTGAAGGCGAAGACGCCGGTGCAACTGCTTTCACTGACCAAGGAAGTGTTCCTGGACATCGTGGCGTCGAATTTCCTGATGTCCATGAACCTGGAACGCACCGGAGACCGGCGTCTCCAGATCAGCGCGCAGGAGTAGTCCCATGGGTATGATGACGAAAATCATCGCGGTGGTGGCTCTGGGAGCAGCAGGCGGCGGCGGCATGGACAAAATCAAGGGCGCGGTCGCCAAGGCCTCCAGCATTTTCGCGGCGGAAACCACAAAAATCGAGTTGAATGAACAACTCCACCAGGTCCGCTCCTACCTCGCCGACAACAACATGCAGTACCCCTACAACTACGCCGATTTTCTGCGCAAGAATTTCGACGCCAAGGGGGGGCGGGATCCCGCGGTGGACCAGTGGGGGAGCCCGTACCAGCTCGAACCCAATGACGAAGGGTTCAAGGTGCGATCCTGCGGCCCCGACAAGCAATGCAATACGGACGACGACATCATGGTGGCGAACAGTTCGCTCGCCCGCATGAGACGCCAGGTCATCAACACCAACTGATCGGGGTGTGGACCGCCCGGAATCCTTGTTCATCCGGAACAATCACGCCGGCATCGCCGCGGGATGCGCGCAAACCCATCCCGGTCATGTTGCGACCCATTCCTCAACAAGAGCGTAACCTCACCCTGACCGGCGCCCGCGGTTTCACGGAGAGATTCCGGAACCTTCCGCCACACGGTTCCGGGCTTGCATCGCGGCGGTCCGCGTCATCCGGTTTCCCCGCCATCCAGACCCGCGGGGAAAAATCGCGCGCGGGCGTGAAACTCCCCGGGGACCGGGGTATGCTGTCACCCGGTTTACGGATCAACTCCTCCTCCGAATCCCAGGGAGCGCCATGAACGGCAACAAGCGGGTACTGGTTATCGAGGACAATGACACGATGCGCGAAGGCATCGTGAAGACGCTGGAAAAAATGGACCTTCAGGTGGTGGCGGCGCGCAGCGGCCGCGACGGCCTGGACGCCTGGCGCGCCAACCGCGCCGATGTGGTCATCACCGACTACAAGATGGAAGGCATGGACGGGCTGGAGGTCATCCGCGCCGTGCGCGAACTGGACGACAGCGCCCTGATCATCATGATCACGGCCTTTGGCACCATCGAGACCGCTGTCAGCGCCATGAAGGAAGGCGCCGCGGATTTCATCACCAAGCCGTTTCCGCCGGATGTGTTGCGGGTGCGGGTGCAGCGCGTGCTGGAGATGGGGGACATGCGCCGCGAGCAGGAGCGCCTGCGCGAAACCAACCGCATGCTCACGGCGGAGCACGCGGCCGAACGCGGTCTCGACGATGTTGTCGGCAAGTCGGAAAAAATGAACCGGGTCATGGAGACCGTGCGCAAGGTCGCCGGCGCCGATTCCAGCGTGCTGATCATGGGCGAATCGGGCACCGGCAAGGAACTGGTCGCCCACGCCGTACACAAGCTGTCGCCGCGGGCCAATGGCCCGTTCATCCGCGTCAACTGCGGCGCCCTGACCGAAACCCTGCTGGAATCCGAACTCTTCGGTCATGAAAAAGGCTCGTTCACGGGCGCCATCAAGCGCAAGCTGGGGCGCTTTGAACTGGCCGACCGGGGCACCCTGTTCCTCGATGAAATCGGCGAGATATCGCCGGCCATGCAGGTCAAACTGCTGCGCGTGCTGCAGGAGCGGGAGTTTGAACGGGTTGGCGGCGAGGAGACCATCCGCGTGGACGCGCGCATCATCGCGGCCACCAACCGCGACCTGAAAAAAGAGGTGGAAGCCGGGAAATTCCGCGAGGACCTGTTTTACCGCCTGCATATCGTCCCCATCCGCCTGCCGCCGCTGCGCGAGCGCAAGGAGGATATCCCCCTGCTGGTCAACTATTTCATCACCCGGCTGCGCGAACGCACGCACAAGCAGATCGCGGGAATCTCACCCGAGGCGATGGCGCGGCTGCAGGATTACCACTGGCCCGGCAACGTCCGCGAGGTGCAGAATATCGTCGAGCACATGATGGTGTTCTGCGAAGGCGCGCGCATCGAAATCCGCGACCTGCCGCCCTTCATCCGGGGCGAGGAGACGGGCGGGGTCAAGGTCGAGGAGATGGTCAAGCTGGGCGAGGAGGACATTCCGCTGGATCGCATTCTGGAAGACCTGGAGCGCCAGCTCATTCTCAAGGCGTTTGAAAAAGCCCGGGGAGTCAAAACCGAGACCGCGCGCATCCTTGGCATCAAGCCCAGCGCCCTGTACTACAAACTGGAAAAGTACGGGATTATCTGACCGCCCGCGCTCAGACCATCACCATCCGCCGGCGGCGTGGTCCGTGAACGGTTCCGTCCGCAATCCGCCTGTATCAGCCCTTCGCGCCAATCGTTCGTGCATCGCATAGGCGAACCTCAATCCCGCGCCGATCTCCATCCCGCGCTTGAGGAAATCATCCCGTGTAATCGGGAGATCGCCGCCCCATTCCGCCGCGGGCCGCCGGCGGCGCGATTCAGACGGAATGGCGAAGATTGAAAACAGAGACGGGGAAAGACGGTTTCTTCACCTGGGGCGCACAAAACAACAACCCCCGCGTGATTCCACGCGGGGGTTGTTGGGGATTGAACGTGGACCGGATTACTTCTTCGCCGGGCTCTGGTAGACGCTGAAGCCTTCCAGATCGGTGTTGAGGTCATCCAGGTTCTGGCTGTTCTTGAGGTCAATCAGCTTGCCCGGAGCGGGATCGCCCTTGACCTTCAGAGACTCGACATTCCACTTGTCCGCCTTGTCGGTGCCGCGGGCTTCCACACCCAACGCCTTGGCGTCGGGCACGGTGATGCTCGCGGTGCCCTTGGCGGCGTAGAACACCCAGCTCTTGTCGTTGTCGCCGAAAGCGACGCGGACCAAGCTGGAGCCGGAGCCTTCCTTCAGGGTGAACTTGCGGGAAGCGGGGTCATAGGCCGAACCCTCGCCGAAGCCCAGGAAGTTGCTGCTGGACAGGTCAACTTCACGCTCCACCTTGTCCGACCAACGGACCAGGCCGGAGATGTTGAAGCCGCTGCTGCCGCCAATGGCGTCAATCGGAGCCGCCAGCACGATGTAGCCGTACGGACGATTCACGATTCCGCCATGCTGGGGAGCGATGTTCAGGCCCAGTTCGCCATCCTTGAGGGACTTGTTGCCCTTGGGCGGGGAAATCACGCCATCGCCCGGCACGCCCTGTTCAGGCGAGTCGAGGGCGGCGCCAAGTCCCAGCGGAACCATGCCGAGGTCCTTGTCCTGAGCGCCAACCAGCACCAGGGCGCCGGAAACCGGCTTGCCGCCCAGGGTGGGCAGTTTGGCCAGCTTCATCTTGACGTTCAGTCCCAGCGGAGCGGTCAACTTGGCGGTGCGCTTGGGGAACGCGGTGGCGTTGTCATAGTCCGGCTTGCCGGCCTTGAGCGGGGCGTGCTGAACCAGGAGATCCGACTCGATGGCGTGGCTGAAGTTGGCGAACAGCGGAAGCACCGCCGCCAGGATGGTGCCGATGGGCAGGTCGCCGCCGCCGCCGCCGCCCAGCACCGGGCCGAGGACGTCAATCAGCTTGGTGACCTCGGACAGGGCGACAGTGCCGCCAACCGCCCAGCCCACACGGCGTCCGGGGGCGCCTTCCACGAAAAATTCACCCTTGGCCTTTTCGCAGAAGCCCTGAGCCTCGAACACCAGCGCGCCCGGCAGATCAACGGTGTCGTTGAGGCCGAAGGTCGAGCAGGCGAGCGGGGTCGGGATGCTGGAGCCCAGCAGCATATTCAGGTTGAGGTCAACCAGGTTGCCGCCGATGGACACGCCGACAATCGCCAGCTTCAACTCGTTCTGGGGATTCTTGGCCTTGCTGTAGTCCATGTTGCCGCGCATGCCGCCGGTCTGGCTCATCACGTCGTTGGCGGGCAGGTGCACCACCACGAGGTCGGAGGCCGATCCGCCGAGCACGGACACATAGGCGTAATCCGCCGCGAAGACATGGACGTCATCGCCCGGCTTGCCGCCGGCGATCTCGGCCACGCCATTGGCGTCGGTCTTGCCCTTGGCGGTTCCCACCACCACGTCGGCGTTGGCCACGGGCTTGCCGCCGATTTCAGAACGCACCACCACCTTGACGCCAGCCGCGGGCTTGCCCGGGTTGGTCAGCTTGGAGACGTTCTTGCAGTCGGCGCCGCCCTTGATCTTGGCCTTGATGTCGGTGGTTCCAGCCTTGGAGCCGCCCTTCGCCAGACCCTTGGCGTCAATGGAGGCCACGCCGGTGTCGGAAGAGGACCACTCGAACTCCACGCGGCCCACAGCGCTGTCGCCGCCGAAAGCCACCGCGCTGTACTGCCGCTCGGCGCCTTCGGTGATCACGCCATCGGGGGTCACGACTTCACAGGAGGCCGGGGCCGGCTTGGGGCATTCGCCGCACTTGCCCAACTCGCAGCACTTGCCGGCGCCACATTCGTTGTCGGTCGAGCACAGGGGCGGAGCGCATTCTCCAGTCACCACGTTGCAGATTTCACCCGCCTTGCAGTCGCTGTCGGCGGAGCACAGCTTGACGCACTGGGCTTCCTTGCACACAAACCCCGGCTGGCAGTCGTCGTCAATTTCGCACTCGGGCTTCGGACCGGTGTCGCCGCCGCCGGTATCGCCGGTCGTGGAGTCCGGAGCGGCCGCATCGGTTCCGCCGCCGCCAGTATCGGGCGTTCCGCCGCCGCCAGTGTCCTTGGCTCCGCCGGCGTCCGTCGGAGTACCAGGAGAGTCCGTATCGGTCGCGGTGGTATCACCACCGCATGCGGTCATTCCTGCCGCGACGACAGCCGCGAGAGCGACCATCCACAGTTGCTTCAATTTCATTCCCGTTTCCTCCCAGAGAGGTGAGTCGTGGTTAAGCGCTCATCAGCACGTATCAACGCCCAAAAGACAAATAAGGAAATGCCGGAATCCACATTTCGGTAAAACGCTGATTCCGGCACCCTTCGGTCTCTGCGCGCTGAATCGCACCCGTACTTTGGCATTCATCTTGTAACCGATCCGCGCGCCCCCGGTCAAGCAGCGACATCCGGATTTCATCCGGATACCGGAAACCGGCCTTCCGGAGCGGAACCTCCTGCCTGGGTGGGTTTTTCTTCCAGACCGGGACCTTGGAAAACCCGGCGGCGCTGGTTAGACTGAATCCATATACCTCTCCGCCGGGTGGCGGAGCCCAAACTAGGTTGCCCATGGCGTTGCTGGAAGTGTTGAAATGGCCCGACCCGCGGCTCAAGGAGATAGCGAAGCCCATCCGCGAAATCACCCCGGAAATCCGCAAGCTGGCCGAAGACATGGCGGAAACCATGTACGCGGCGGAAGGCATTGGCCTTGCAGCGGTTCAGGTGGGCGCGCCGGTGCGGATGATCGTGATTGACCCGGCCCGGGAGGGGGAAGCCCCGCGTCTGCAGACCTGCCTCAACCCGGAAATCACCGGCGGGGAAGGCGAGGCCGTCTATAGTGAAGGCTGCCTGTCGGTGCCCGAAGTGCGGGAAGAGGTGAAACGCTTCGCCCGGATCAAAGTCCGCTACATGGACCTGGAGGGAAAAACCCGCGAGGAGGATATCAACATGCAGGAACATGGCGTGTTGCCCATCGTCTTCCAGCATGAAATTGACCATTTGAACGGGATCGTCTTCGTGGAATACCTGAGCCGCCTGAAACGCGAATTCATCAAACGGAAAATGCGCTCGGTTCAGGCCTTCAATCCCAATCGCCCCAGCGAAAAAGTGGCGTAATCATATCGCCGCCAACTCCGTTCGCCCTGGTTCGCGGCCCCGCGGCGCGGCGGGACGATATCACGCGCCAATGAAAAGCGGCGGCCCGCGCCGCCTTATTCCTCGCTGTCTCCGCCGGTGCTGACCTGGCCTGAACGCACCCATTGCACCGCTTCCAGGTGCAACTCCAGCGCCTCGGCGGCGCGCTCCATCACCTCGGCGATGCTGGAGCCCGAGGCCGTCACATTGGGAAAGTCCGGAAAACGGGCGCGGAAACGGTTGTCGTGCCCGGTGATGAGCAACGGATAACCCATGATTTCCTTCTGCAGTTCTGACGCCATCGGACCCCCCAGCGGCACGCCGGACCGGATGGCTTCATTATGAAACATGGATTTCCATCCCGCAATGCTTTCCAGTATAACGCGCCCGTGATTTCCGCCCTCAAGGAGTTGTACCGCCACCGGGAGTTGCTCAGCCTGCTGACCGGACGGGAACTGGCCGCGCGCTACAAGCAGACCGCCGCGCGCGGGCTGTGGGCTGTCTTCAAGCCGATGTCCCAACTGGCGGTGTTCGTGGTGGTTTTCGGATCGCTGCTGGAGATTCCCCACGTCCACATGCCCTACCCGATCTTCGTGCTGATCGGGCTCATGGCCTGGAACTGGTTCAGCACCTCGGTCAGCCGGGGCGCCGAGCAATTGCTGGCCCAGGGCAGCCTGTTGTGCAAATCCGCTTTTCCGCGCGAGATTTTCCCCCTGACCCAGGTGCTGGTGGCGCTCGCCGATTTTGGCATGAACCTGGTCCTGCTGGTGGCGCTCTGTCTCATCCATGGCGTGGGCCCCTACTGGACCTGGCTGCTGGCCATTCCCGTATCGCTGGGCGTGTTGCTGTTCATCAGCGGATTGGTGCTGCTGTTTTCCGCCCTCAACATGCTGTTCCGCGACGTGGGCCACGGCTTGGGGCTGCTGCTGCAAATCGGCATGTACCTCTCCCCGGTGTTTTACCCGGCGGCGGTGATTCCGGAAAAATGGCGCGTGCTGTATTTCCTCAATCCCATGGCGGGGTATATTGAATCGTTGCGCGCATGCATCGGCCTGGGACAGATCCCCCCTCCGCTGCCGCTGGGCATGGCCATCGCCGGAACCGCGGCCGCGCTGGCGGGCGGATATTTTGTTTTCAAACGCATCGAGCCGGTCTTTCCCGATGTCCTCTGAAGCCGCACAGCCGGTCATCCGCTTTGAAGGCGTGTCGAAGGCCTTCGCCAAACCCGGCGCGCGCGAACTGATCGCCCGCCTGCTGCACGGCCACCAGGCCAATGTGACGGGCGCCTACGCCCTGCAGGACATCAGCTTTTCCGTTCACAAGGGAGAGACCTTCGGCGTCATCGGCGTCAACGGCGCGGGGAAATCCTCGCTGCTCAAGCTGGTGGCGCGGGTGACTGTTCCCACCACCGGCCGGATAGACGTGCGCGGCCGCGTGACGCCGCTGATCGAACTGGGCGCGGGATTCCATCCGGAGTTTTCCGGCTACGACAATATCTTCCTCAACGCCGCGGTGCTGGGCATGAAGCGCGCCGAGACGGCGAAAGCCGTGGATGACATCATCGAATTTTCCGGCCTGGGGGAGCGCATCCACGAGCCGGTCAAGCATTATTCGTCGGGCATGTACGTGCGCCTGGGATTTTCCATCGCTGTGTTCACCCGCCCGGAAATCCTGTTGATTGACGAGGTGCTGGCGGTCGGCGACATCAGCTTCCAAGCGAAATGCCTGAGCCGCCTCAAGGAATTGAAGGATCAGGGCGTAACCTTCCTGTTTGTCTCCCATTTCATGAACCAGGTGGTGACGCTCTGCAACCGCGTCATGCTGCTCGACAGGGGCCGCATCGTGGAAATCGGCGACACCCAGACCGTCGTGGACAAATATTACGAGGCCATCGCCAACCGCAGCGAGAAGGAGTTCAAGACCACGCTCTGGCGGGAACATGGGGGGGAAGGGGGAAAACCGCCCGTGGTGCTGACGGCGGCCCGTTTTTCCGGTCCCGGCGGCGGAGATCCGGACGAATTGCCCGCCGGTTCGCCCTGCCGCATCGAGGTGGACTACGAATGCGATCCCAACGTGCCGCCCCCGGTGCTGCATATTCACCTGCACCACCTCGACGGCACCACCATGATCTCGCAGGCCAACAGCTTCGATGGCGTGACCATTCCCACCGCAGCGGGGCGCGGCACCGTGGTGCTGGAGATTGATATTTTGCCTCTGGCGCCGGGTTTCTATGATTTTTTCGCGACGGTCTACGATTCGCAGGGAGTGGCGCCCTACGACCGCCAGGCGCGCTTCAAGCGGCTGCACATTACTTCCGATCGCCCGCATATGGGCATGCTGAGCCTGCCCCACCGCTGGATCATGAAGACGTGACCGCCCGGAAGGGGAGTTGCATGGACGGCTCTGGAATCCCTCAGGACCAGGGCGGCGGCTTCCATTCCCGCTTGACTCACAACAGATTGGCGGCGAGTTCGGCAAGCGGGGATCGCTCGCCGCGGACCAGCGTGCAGTGGCCCGCCATGGATTCGCCGCGGAAACGGTTCACCAGAATGGTCAGGCCGTTGTTGCTGCTGTCCATGTACGGATTGTCAATCTGGTAGGGGTCGCCCGTGAACACCACCTTGGTGTTGTCGCCCGCGCGGGTCAGGATGGTCTTGACCTCGTGCGGGGTCAGGTTCTGCGCCTCGTCCACGATCAGGAACTGGTTGGGAATGCTGCGGCCGCGGATGTAGGTCAGCGCCTCGATCTCCAGCAGTCCCTGGTTCATCAATTCCGAGTAGTTGCGCGCGCCGCCGCGGGTCTCGCGGGAGGCGCCCATGATCAACTCCATGTTGTCGAAGATGGGTTTCATCCAGGGATTGAGTTTCTCCTCGACCGTTCCGGGCAGGTAGCCCAAATCGCGGCCCAGGGGAAAGATCGGCCGGGTCACCAGCAGCTTGTGGTACACATTGTCGTCCGCCACCTTGCGCAGACCCGCGGCGATGGCCAGCAGGGTCTTGCCCGTGCCCGCCTTGCCGACCAGCGTGACCAGCTTGATCTCGTCGTTGAGCAGCAGATCAAAGGCGAAGCTCTGCTCGCGGTTGCGCGGACGGATCCCCCAGGCCTCGCGTCCCTTGGGCATGGCCTCCACGGTGTGGCGGGTTTTGTCGGTGCGGGCGAGGGCGGAATGTTTGTGCGAGCCTTGATCAATCAGGTGTACGTATTCGTTGGCCGACAGCGGTGGATTGAGCGGGCCGAGATCTTCCTGCGGAAGCTGGCCTTTCTCGAAAAAGCGATCCACCAGTTCTCCCGCCACGTACGCCTCGCGCCAGCCGGTATACAGCTCATTGATATCCACCCGGCCCTTCAGGTAGTTGACCGCCATCAGGCCCAGCGCATCGGCGCGGATGCGCATGTTGGTGTCCTGCGTCACGAAGATCACCGGCGTCCGGGTTTCCTGGGTCTGCACCAGCAGCGCGACCGCCAGAATCTTGTCGTCCATCTCCTTCCGGTGATCGAGCGACTGAGGCATGGTCTTGCCGGTGAACATGACGCGCAGCTTGCCGCCGCCCGGCAGGGGAACGCCCTTGTTCAGCGGACCGGTCTGGCGCAGGTTGTCCAGGTTCCGTGAAATGGCGCGGGCGGCCCGTCCCAGTTCATTGGCCTCGCGCTTGAAGGTGTCTATCTCCTCCACCACGTAGATGGGGATGATCACGTCGTTGTCGGCGAACTCGAAAATCGCGTGGGGATCGTGCAGCAGCACATTGGTGTCGAGCACGAAGATTTTTTTCACGCCGTGCAGCGGAATTTTCGACGGGTCCCACAGGTCCGGTTGTTCGGCATGCGGCATGCGGATTCGCCTTTCGCTGAAGGGCTTGATGGCTGGTGGAATTTTCCTACCATTGGGGACGGATTCAGTCCAAGGGCAAAAAGGGCAGGAGCCAGGCCCCCATCCGGCTCTCCGGGTGGGACGCCGCGGCCGCCGGAGGTCCGGAGAAAATCACCTGGCCGCCGCCGGGCCCCGCTTCCGGACCAAATTCAATGAGGTGATCGCACCACGCCGCCACCGCCAGATGATGTTCGATCACCAGTACCGTGTGGCCGTTGGCGGTCAGCATCTCGAAAATATTCAGCAACGGTTCGATGTCATCCGGGTGAAGGCCGGTGGTGGGCTCGTCCAGCACCGCCAGGGCGCGCCCGGTCCCGGGGCCGCCCAACTCGCGGGCGATGCGCAGGCGCTGGCTTTCTCCGCCGGAAAGCGTGTGCGCCGCCTGACCCAGGCCCAGATACCCCAGACCCACGGCGCATAACATGTCCAGCCGTTCGCGCAGGCCGGGGATTGGCGCGAAGAGCCGGGCGGCCTCTTCGCCGGACATGGCGAGAATACCGGCGATGGAGTGGCCGCGATAACGGATATCGAGGGTCTCGCGGTTGTAGCGGGCGCCATTGCAGGCTTCGCAAATCACCCAGGCGTCCGGCAAGAACACCATGCCGACGCGGCGCACGCCAAGCCCCTGGCAGTTTTCGCAGCGCCCGCCGCGCACATTGAAGGAGAAGCGGTTGGCGCCATAACCGCGCGCCCGCGCATCGGGCAGTCCGGCGAAGAGTTCGCGCAGCAGGGGCATGATCCCCAGCACGGTGGCGGGACACGAACGCGGCGATCGTCCCAGCGGAGATTGATCCACCACCAGCACCCGCTGAACGGCGTTCGCGCCGGCGATGGACCTGTACGGCAATCCCGTGCTGGCCCCGCCATGCAGCCGCGCGCGCAGCGCCGGAACCAGCGTGTCCATCACCGCGGATGACTTGCCCGCGCCGCTCACCCCCGCCACGCAGACGCACATGCCCAGGGGAATGGCCATCTCCGCATTGCGCAGGTTGTGGCCGGTCATGCCCTTGATGATTAGCTTCCCGGCGGATTTTCGCTTGCCGGATCGGGCGGGAAAGCTCTTCCTTCCCGACAACCATGGGCCGGTCACGCTGGAGGGATTCTGTTCCAGCCCCGCGGGAGCGGCCCCGGCGAGCACTTCCCCGCCCCGCTTTCCCGCGCCCGGACCCATGTCCACCACCCAGCCGGCCGCGCGGATGATATCCAAATCATGCTCCACCACCACCACCGTATTGCCGGCGTCGCGCAGGGCCAGCAGGCACTGTATCAACCGTCTCACGCCGGCGGGGTGAAGCCCGATGGAGGGCTCGTCCAGCACGTACAACACGCCGGAAAGCCCCGCGCCGATCTGCGTGGCCAGGTGCAGCCGCTGGATTTCACCGCCGGACAAAGCGCGCGCGGAGCGATCAAGGGTCAGGTACCCAAGCTCCAGTTCACGCAGAAAGCGGGCGCGGCCGCGCAATTCCTTCATCAACGGAGCGGCGGCCGCCTCCAAGCTGGCGGGGAAATTCCAGCCGTCCATGTCCGCGGCGAATTGATCCAGGCTCATCCCTTCCAGTTCGTGGATGGCCCGGCCATTGACCCGCACATGACGCGCCTCGATGCGCAGCCGCGCGCCCAGGCAGGAGGGGCAATGGCGGGATTGAAACGCGGCGGGCGCTTCCTCCGCGGACTCCTCCGCGCCATCGTTGTCCGGGCTTTCCTGATCCGGCGGCGCGGATTGCAGCCCGGTCCCCCCGCAGACCGGACAGGCGCCCATCGGACTGAACCAGGAGAAGAGTTCAGGCTCCAGCGGCGGATAACGGATATCACAAGCGGCGCAGTAGGGGCTGGTGCTGTAATAGCGTGTTTGGCCGCCGCACAACACGCCTGCGACGCCATTGGCGGCGCGCAGGGCCAGTTCCAGCGAATCGGCGATGCGGGCGCGCACGCCGGGACGGATGACGGCGCGGTCCACCACGATCGAAACCCGCGCCTTTTCCGGCAGCAAAGCTTCCGCGGGCGGTTCGCCGAGGTCGAAAATTTCGCCGCTGATCTCCGCCCGGGTGAAGCCCTGGCGCGCCAGATCATCGAACAGCGCGCGGATGGTGGATCGCGGGTGTTCGCGCAGCGGCGCCAGCAATATCACCCGCTCCCCGTCTGGCAGCGCCGTCAGTTCGTCGCAGATCGCCGCCACGTTCCACGCCCTCAGCGGCGCGCCGCAGGAGTAACAGCTTGCATCGCCGGTCCGCGCGAAGAGCACGCGCAGGAAATCGTGGATATCCGTCTGCGTGGCCACGGTGGCGCGCGCGCCGGCGGGCGGGCGGCGTTGCGACACCGCCACCGCCGGACGCAACCCTTCAATGCCGTCCACGGGAGGGTCCGGCAACTGGGCGATGAACTGCCGCGCGGAGGGAGACAGGGATTCGATGAAGCGGCGCTGGGCCGCCGCGAACAGCGTATCGAACGCCAGCGAGGATTTTCCCGATCCCGAGGGTCCGGTGATCACCACCAGTTCACCCGCGGGAAAACGGACGCTGATATTTTTCAGGTTGTGGGTGCGGGCGCCCCGGATGCTGATGAATCCGCTCACGTTCCCGAGTTGATCATGCGGCCGCGGTTCCGGGCAAGCCGCGCCGCCAGGGAGACCGCCGCCAGCAGGCTGGTTTCGGACGCCGCTCCCCGCCCCGCGATTTCATAGGCGGTTCCGTGATCCACGCTGGTGCGCGGGAACGGCAGCCCCAGGGTGACATTCACCACATCGCCCTGATCCAGCAGTTTCACGGGAATCAACGCCTGGTCGTGGTACATGCCTATCACCGCGTCGAAGCCGCCGCGCAGCGCCCGCGTGAACACGCTGTCTCCCGGGAATGGTCCGGAAATGTCCATTTCACGGGACAACAGCGCCACCGCCGGAGCAATCACCTGCTGCTCCTGGCCGCCAAAGAGGCCGTTGTCGCCGCAATGGGGATTCAGCCCCGCCACGGCGATGCGCGGCTTCCCGATTCCGAAGCCTTCGCGCAGGGCGGCATGCAGCAGGCGCGCGCTCCCCGTGATCAATTCCCGCGTGATCGCGCGCGGAACCTCCGACAGCGCCACATGAACGGTCAGCGGCAGCGTGCGCAGGCGCGGACCCGCCATCAGCATGGCGGTTGCGCATCCGCCGCAGCGATCTCCCAGCATCTCCGTATGCCCGGGAAAATCGAATCCGCCCTGGTTCAGCCAGTATTTGTTGATGGGCGCGGTGACGAGCGCATCAAATTCGCCGTTCAGGCAGGCGGCGATGGCGCAGTCAATATACCGCCCCTGCGCCTCGCCCGCCGCCCGCGATCCGCGCCCGGGATGCGCATCCTCCGCGGCCAGTTCGCCGGCGGCGCGCAATTCATCCCCGGCGGGCGGCGCGAGCCCAAGTTGACGGGCCGTCCGCTCCAGCACCCCTGGATCGCCGAACACGGCCGGCTTCGCGTATTCCCTCAGCCGGGGCAGCGCCTTCAGAATGATTTCCGGGCCGACGCCGCAGGGGTCGCCCATGGTCAGGGCAATGCGCGGCGGGGAACTCATGGCCTGGACGTGGAAGAGGCCGTCACCGGCGCGTTTTCCAGCAGTTTGGGAGCGCGCAGTCCGCCGCCGGATGGCGATTCGCCGGCGGGAGCGCCAGAACCAAAATTCAGTTTCAGGCGCGGGGCTTCGGGAAATCCGCCGGGAGAATCCGCCGTATCGGATGGCTCGCCGTCCGGCCGCGGGACCGGCGGCGGAATCTCCCCTCCGGCGTTCGCGGAGGAATCCGGCGCCTTGAGGGGTTCGCCCAGACCCGCCATTTTGCGGTAGTCCACTTTCACCACCACATGGGACTCCTCGCGCAGGCCATCGAGATATTTTTTGGTCTCGGTCATGATCTCTTCCTGCATCAACCGCTCGCGGATGCGTTCCTTGACCTGATCAAACGGGGCCGCGCCCTTGAGCCGCCGGCCGGTCACCTGCACCACGTGCCAGCCGGAAGGACTCCTGATCAGCGTGGCCTCGTTTTCCTTCAGGCTGAACAGGGCTTTTTCCATTTCCTCGAAGAAATAGCCCTTGCCATGCCATCCCAAATCACCGCCGCCCGCCGCGCTGGGGTCTTCCGAATGCTCCCGGGCCAGCTTGCCGAAATCCGCCCCCTTGCGCACCGCCGTCAGCAGGTCCTCCGCCTTCTTTTTCACCGCTTCGCGCGCGGCGTCATCCATGTCCGTTCCGATCCGCAGCATGATATGACGGCCCTGAACCTCCTCTTCGAGCTTCATTTTCCTCATCTGTAATTCATAATAGGCCTGCAGCCGCGAATCGGGAATCTTGATGCGCGAGCGCACCTTCATGCCGATCAGGCGTTCGCGTTCAATCTGCGAACGCAGGGTGTCGCGGTAGGACTCCATCGAGACGCCCCCGGCCTCCAGCGCGTCCTTGAGCTGATCCAGGGTGATGTTGTTCTGCTTCGCGGTCTCCTGAATCATTCCGTCAATATCGTCATCGGCGGCCTCCAGCTTCTGCTTTTTGGCCTCGGCCTTCATCAGTTTTTCGTAAATGAGTTCGTCCAGGATATCGGCGTAGAGCACATACAGCTTGTCCTTCGACAGGTTGTCGAGGCTGGCGATGCCGAGACGCGGAGCGATCAGCGTGGCGCGCTGCCGCACGTCGGTCATGGTGATGATCTCGTCATTCACCGAGGCGATGATCTGCTCGACAATGCGCGCCAATGCGGCGCCGGACGCCGCCAGCAGCGCCAACACCAGAACCAGTCCCGCAGCGCGCGGGGCGCCAGAACGCTTCATGGGCCTCATTTCAACCGCGACAGCACTTCCGGGTCAACCGTGATGGAGGCGGTGCGGCGCAAGCTGTCGAGCAGTTCCTTTTCCGCTTGCAGCTCCTTGCGGCGGCGGAGCTTTGTGCGGATTTTTTCCTTGACCTGATCCAGCCCGGGTTTGAACTCGGGATAGCGGTCCGCCACCTTGAAAATATGAAAACCGTGATCGCTGGGAAAGACCGGGCTTACCCCCCCCTTGCGCAGGGCGAAACAGGCTTCGTCGAATACCGGCGGCATGACGCCGCGCGCGAAAGTGCCCAGGTCGCCCCCACGCTCCGCCTCGGGACCGGTGGAGAACTGGCGGGCCAGTTCCTCGAACGGCTCGCCTTTCATGATGCGGCGGCGGAGGTCCTGGGCGTCGGATTCGTTCTTCACCACGATCTGCAGGGCGTGAACCCGTTCAGGCCGCTGAAATTCCGCGCTGTTCTGCTCGTAATAAGCCGCGATCTCGGCGTCGGTGACCAGCACCCTCGCGAAAACATCCTTGTGCAGCAGGTGGTGGACCAGCAAACGTTCGCGCACGCCTTCCCGGATTTGTTGGGGGACGACGCCGCGCGCTTTCATGTGCGCCTGCAAATCCTTCTCATCGGGATACCCGGCGCCCAGAATCCAGGCGGCGTTGTCCAGATCGCTCTGCTCCACCTTGACGCCGCGTTTCATCGCCTCGCCAACCAGCAGTTGTCTGTCAATAAAACGCTCCACGAAGTCACGCCGCACCTTCTCCGCTGCGGGTTCGGCGATGGCTCCGCCCGGAATTCCAGTCACCAGTGATCTCCATTCGCTTTCCACCACCGCCGCGGGAATCACCCGGTTGTTGATGCGGATGGACGGCGGCGGCTTTTCCACCGGCGCCGGATCGGGCGTGCAGCCCGCCAAAAGCGCCGCCAGCAGCGCCGCCCTCCCCCATGTTCCGCGGGTGACTGACAGGCCCGGCATTACTTCGGCTGTTGCTTGCGGGCCTCATTCTCCCTGATGATGCGGTCCGCTTCTTCCTTGGTGATCGGCGTGGCCTTCATGATCTTGCCCGGCGCCCCCGATTCCTTGAGCTCCTTCACCAGGGCGTCCTGATCATGGTTGAGCTTGACGCCCTTCAGGGCCTCGTCGTTGATGGTCACGCCCGCCTTGTCGCGCAGGCCGTCCAGCCAGGCTTTCTGCATGTCGTTGCGTTTCTGGTAAAAGAGGCGGCTCTTGATCGAGTCCTTCACGTCCTCGAACTCCTTTTTCACCGGCGGCGTGCGCCCCCGGTAGACGATCAGATGCCAGCCCTTGTCGCCGCGCACGGGCTCCTTGTACAGCTCGCCATCCTTGTTGAGGGAGAAGGCGGCCTCCGCCACCGCGGCGCCGGATTTCTCCGTCAATTCCTGCTTCGTGTAGTAGCGCAGGTCGCCCTTGTAAGGCTTCGACTCCTGATCCTCGTTATAGTCATCGGACATCGCCCCGAAAAAGGCGTTGTTGGACTTGTTCTTGAGTATCAGGGCGTGCAGCCGCTTCATGCCCTCGCGCACCGCCTCGCCGGATTTGGGGTCCGCCGCATTGACAGACCGGAAAATGTGGCTGATGCGCACAGTTTCATCCTTCTGGTAATCCTTCACGTTGTCGTTGTAGTACTTGCGGGCGTCGTCATCGGAAACCAGGTCCTTGGTGTTGCGCCGTTCAAATTCGTCGTAGGTGAAGCGGTACACCAGGTCCGCCTGCATGCGGCGGATGAATTCCGGATTGACATGCAGGCCCAGCGCGCAGCCTTCCTGCGCCAGCACCTCAAGCTGCATCATCGAGTGGATGTATTCCTTCACCGCGTCAGGCCGCGCGTAATTGGCGCGCACGTAAGGCGACATGCCGGTGAAGCGCTGGATCATATCCTGATCGGTGATTGTGAACCGGCCCACCTTGTACAGGGTTTTGCCCGCGGACTGAACGGGCTCGCCGCACAGGGTCATGGGGCGTTCCGGCTCGGCGGCGGCCGTGGGGGTGACCTTGCCCTGCGGAATCGCGGCGCGAATGGGATCGAACAGGCTTTCATCCAGCGACGCGCTGGTTTTCTTCTTGAGGCCGTCAATCCATTCCTTGATGGCGGGCTCGCGCTTCTTGAAGTACAACATCTTGCGGATGCGGTCCTTGCTGTCCTCGAAGGTCTGGGACACCGCCGGGCGGCGGCCGATGAAGCGGATGAGGTGCCAGCCGTCCTTGCCCTTGACCGGCTGCTTCGTCCATTCGCCCAGGGTGTTCAAGGCGGAGGCGGCCTTGACGAAATCCTCGCCGAATTTTTCCGTCAACTGGGCGGCGGTGAAGTAGTTCAGGTCGCCGTTGGATGATTTGGTTCCCTCGTCCTCGCTGAGATCGCGCACGGTTTTTTCAATGAACGGCAGGTCCCGGAAACGGGCGGCGAGTTGTCCCGCGACCGCCTGCAGTCTGGCTTTCGCGGCGGCCGAGGCCCTGGCGTCGGCATGGTCCGCCTTGCGGAAGATATGGGCCACGCGAAGGGCCTCCGGCTGGTTGAACTCGGCGTTGTTCTCCTCGTAGTACTTCCTCGCGTCCGCGTCGCTGACCAGGCTGTCCTGATTCTTCTTCTCGAAGGCCTCGGTGATGGCGGCCTGGGCCAGATCGCCCTTCGCCCGCTCGATCATGGACGCATTCTTGTGGAAACCTTTCGCGCACGCCTCCTGGCGCAGCACTTCGTCCTTCACCAGCCCTTCGACAAACTCCTTGCGGCGCTCGAAGGCGGCGAAGGTCGCGCGCACGGAAGGCGGAAAGGCGTTGATGCGATCGGCGATTTCGCCGGCGTGAAACTCGCGTTTGCCCACCTTCATGACCACGGGGCCTTCCTGGTTGGCGCCCGTGTCGCCGCACAACGCTTCGTAAAAGGCGGCGGTTCCGGATGCGGCGGATTTGCCGTCCTGGCCGCTGGCGGCGGCGTCCTTTTGATCGCTCTTTTCACATCCAGCGGTGGAAAACGCCAGCGCGGCGCACAGCCAGAAGATTCTCCCGTTCATCGTGATTTCTCCAGCGGATCGTCCGGAAATCCTGATAAATCCATGAGTTCCGGGTCAGGGGCTACTAGCATGGGCCGCCAGCCCCCGCAACCTGTCAATCAGACCGGAGAGCATCTTTTCCGGCTCGCCGGGAAAAGGCGTGGGGAAGCCCAGATCCATTTTCGGCGTGAGGGAAGCGCCGTTTCTGGCGTCGTTCACATACCGGACCAGCCCTTCGGGGCGCAGCGCGCCCTTTTCCCCCAGCGCGATCACCGTGCGCGGACCCCGCACCGACAACTCGCGGACGCCCATTTCCCGCAGCAATACCTTGATCATCGAAACATCGCGCAGGTTCCGGGTTTCATTGGGCGGCGCGCCGTAGCGATCCGCCAGTTCATCCCAGATATCCTCGATCTCCCGCAGCGACGCCGCCGAGGACATGCGCTGGTAATATCCCAGCCGCTCGTGGATATCCGGGCAGTAGCGCTCGGGAATGAGGGCGGTGACGGGAATGCTGACCTCCGGGTCCACCTCCGCCGCCTGGCCCTCGCCGCGGAGCTGGCGGATCGCCCGCGCCAGCAGTTCGTTGTATAGATCGAAACCCACCGCAGCCACATGACCGGACTGATCCTTGCCCACCACATTGCCCGCTCCGCGGATTTCCAGGTCCCTGGAGGCGATGTGGAAGCCCGCTCCCAGTTCCTGGTGTTCCGCGATGGCGTCCAGGCGCATTTCCGCCTCGCGGGTCAGACTCGACAGGTTCTTGACCAGCAGCCAGGCGTAGCCGCGTTCCTTGGAGCGGCCGACACGCCCGCGAAGCTGGTAGAGCTGGGCCAGGCCCAGGTATTCCGCACGGTTGATGATGATGGTGTTGACGGCGGGAATATCCAGGCCCGATTCAATCAGCGTGGTGCATAGCAGCAGATCGTACTCGCGGTTGACAAATTCGACCATCACCCGCTCCAGTTCCGCGGGGTTCATTTGCCCGTGGGCGACGCCGATGCGCAGGGAAGGCAGGAGTTTGTTCAACCACTGCTTCATGGCGCCGATGCTCTGGATGCGGTTGTGAACGAAATAAAGCTGGCCGCCCCTGCCCAGTTCGCGCTCGATGGCGTCGCGGACCACCGCCGGATCAAATTTGCTGATGAAGGTGCGCACGGGCAGGCGGTCCGCCGGCGGCGTGGCGATCAGGGACAGGTCGCGGATGCCCGAAAACGCCATCTGCATGGTGCGTGGTATCGGCGTGGCGCTCAGGGTCAGCACGTCCACTTCCGCACGCAGCTTCCGGATTTTCTCCTTGTGCTGCACTCCGAACCGGTGTTCTTCGTCAATGATCAACAGGCCAAGGTCCTTGAACCGCACGTCGTTGGCGAGCAGCCGGTGCGTGCCGATGACGATGTCAATTTTTCCTTCCGCCAGGCGCTCCACGATCTCCCGGGCCTCGGCGTCGCTGCGGAAACGGCTCAGGGACTCCAGCCGCACCGGGAAATTTTTCATCCGGCGCAAGAATGAATTGAAATGCTGTTGCGCGAGAATGGTCGTGGGCGCTAGCACCGCCACCTGCTTGCGATCGAGCACCGCCTTGAACGCGGCGCGCATGGCCACTTCGGTCTTGCCATAGCCCACATCGCCGCAAATCAGGCGATCCATGGGTTTGGGGCTGGCCATGTCCTGGATGACATCCTGAATGGCCTTGAGCTGATCGGGGGTTTCCTCGTGCTCGAACTCCGCCTCGAAGGCTTCGAACAGGGTGTCTGGCGGCGAGAAATGGAATCCCTCGCGGGTCTGCCGCAGCGCGTACAGGCGCAGCAGGTCCGCGGCCATTTCCAGCAGATGATCGTAGACCTTCGAGACCCGTTTCTCCCAGGTCTGGCCGCCCAGCTTGTCCAGCCCGGTTCCTTCGCCGCCTCCCGTGAATTTGCGCAGCAGGGAAAGACTGGCGACCGGCACGTACAGCCGGTCATCACCCTTGTAGTTGAGCAACAGGAAGTCGTTTTCCACCCCCTGAACGGCCAGTTTGATCAGCCCGCCGTAACGGCCGACGCCGTGTTTGACATGCACCACCAGATCGCCGGTTTCCAGTTCGCGCAGGGTGGGAATGAACCCCTTGCGGATCTCCCGCTGGTCCTCCGCGCGCCGGGCCGCCGCGCCGAAGATGTCTTCCTCTCCGATGAACGAGATGCGTTCGCCAGGCCAATAAAATCCCTGCGCCGTTCCGCCGGACCAGATGGTCGCGGGCGCCGATCGCATTTGCGTATCCGGAATATCCAGCGGCGACTGGATATCGCCCTGGGGTTCGACCCGCCGCGCCTGAAACCGGTAGTGCGCCAGCATGTCGTACAGGCGCATGGCGCGGCCGCGGCTTTCGCAACCGATCACCACGGCGGCGCCCGTACGGCGGTGCTGGCCGGCCAAGGCGATCACCGGGGCCAGCATTTCGCCTTCCGGCTGGGCGACGATCTTCTCGCGCAGCCCCGTCAGCGGCTGGACATCACATTCGGCCTCTTCCATCCGCTGGAAAGGCCAGAAAGGCGTCCCTTCGCCCGTGACGGCGGAGGATGAGGCGCTTTCCGCATCCGCCTGCTCCACCGCCGCGCGCGGCGCCAGGCGATCCATCAACTCCTGAACCGGAACGAAATAACCGGCGGGATCAAAATGGATGCGGCCCCGGGCGGCGGGAGACGCGCGTTCGTGCTCGCATTCCTCCTGGAGGCGGATCAGTTGGCGCTCCAGCAGGCGGGGCTGGCAAACCCACCAGAGGGCGTCCTTCAAAGGCTCCAGATACTCCGCGAAGGCGGGCGCATCCGGGTAAAACGCGGGGAACAGGGCTTCCCCGCCGATGGCGTGCCGCCGCTGCCGCAGATCGGTCACCACTTCGCGGACCACGCGGGAGCTCAGGTCCAGTTCCGCCGCCCGCGCGTTGATGCGTTCAATGGCGGCGCCGGTCAGCGCGCCGTCCATCACGATGTCGCGCATGGGGGGAATCCACGCCTCTTCCAGGGTGTCGAGGGTGCGCTGGCTTTTGGGATCAAAGGTGCGGATGCGATCAATGTTGTCGCCGAACAGTTCGATGCGCAGCCCCGCGCCCAGGGTCGGCGGATACAGATCAATGATGCCGCCGCGCAGGCAGAAGGTTCCCGGGTCCTCCACCAGCGGCGCGCTGTGATAGCCCATCTCGACCAGGTGGGATGTGAACTGCTGGCGATCCAGTTCCGCCCCCAGCATGACGTATCCGGTGTGTTGTTTCAGCACCGCGCGCGGGATGACCCGGCTCGCCATGACGCGGATGGGGGCCACCACGCAACGCACGGAGTCCGGGTTTTCGCTCAGCAGATGCAGCAGGCGGATGCGCGCGCGGATGTCGTTGCGATCGGCGGAGAGCCCCTGCCAGGGCAGGACGCTTTCTTCCGGCGCCACATGCACGCGCGGGGACCAGCCGTGACCCAGGAAAAAGAGGAGTTCACTCCGCCAGACGGACGCCGCGGCGGTGTCGTTGACGAGAATGACCAGCGGACGGCCGGTCTGGCGGAGGATTTCCGCGGCCGCCCAGGCTGGACTGGACGCACGAAGGCCCCTCAGACGGAGCTTGCGCCCCTCCGTTCCCAGCGCATCCACCACTTGCTGCAACCGCCAGTGCGCCATGGCGGCGGCGTCTTAGCATGGGGCCGGAAGGCCGGGCAAACGGCGAAATAAAAGGCGGCCCGCCTGGGGGCCGCCACACGCCCGTCCGGTTTCCCCCCGGGTCAAGGCGTTCTGTAAAACCATGCGCACGCTAACCCGGGGGATTGCGCCATGCAGTGACGGCGATCACACTCCCTGTCACAGCGGACGGGTGATGGTCAGATCGGACTCCATGCCTTCACCCCCCAGCGCGGGCTTGGTGCGAAACTCCATCACGGCGCGCGGGCGCTTCCAGCGCCAGGTTTCAATCGTTCCATACTCCTTCTTTTCCACCGCGCGTTCCCCTTCGCCCCATTTGGCCCGCGCCATTTCCACGAATTTTTCCGGGGAGGCGTCCTTGCGCAGCAGCAGGACCAGTTTGGTCAGGGAGCGGGAGTCGTCGAAGGTGTAGATCACGCTGGCGAACCAGGGGTCGCCGGCGATGGTTTCCGCCAGCTTGTCTCCCCGTTCGGTGGTTTTTTCGGACTTCGCGAATTTGTGCTTGAGCAACACGCTCGACGCCGCTTCGCCAAAGTCCACATCGGCGACCGGCTCCGGCAGATCGGGGTTGCCGCGCTGGCAGCCCGTGAACAGCACGAACACCATGCCCCATGCCCACCCGCGGATTCCTGATTCGCCCGCCATGACCCCTCCGTTTGTTGTCCGCCTCTGTTTGCACGCGATCCACAGCACGGCCTATAAATCCAGCAAGATGATCCGCCCGTCAACTTCGGTTCCCGCCCTGTGTCTCCTCGTGATCGCCTGCCTGACCGCGTGCAGCGAAAAAAAGCCCCCGGCTCCGGTGATCGTCTTCGAGCCGCCGCCCGCCGCCCCCGCCGCGGATGCGGGCGCCGCCGCGACGCCCACCGCCCCGGATGCTTCTCTTCCCGATGTGGGCCCCCAGCCCGCCGTGGGTGAGGGCATCCTGGCCTGCGACGCCTTCAAAAAATGCATGTGCGAGATTATCGAAGACAAAAACCAGTGCCCGCTCGACCGGAATTTCAGCGTGGTGACCTGCGCCCGCGATCCGGCGAGTTGCTATTGGACCTGCCGCGACGCGGTCGAGCGCGTTCAGAAAGACCGCGAGCAATGCCTGGACCTGGAAATCCCCGAACCGGGCTCCCTCACGGGCTCCAGCGACGGCGGCGGGGGGGACTGAGCAGCCGGGCGGAACTCAACCCAGCAATTTGATGGCGGCGTTGGCCAGATCGGCGGGGCTCAGGCCCTGTTCGGCGAACAACTCGTCCGGGACCCCCGAACTTCCGAAGCGCGTGACGCCCATTTTCAGGAAACGGGTGGAAATGCCGGCCTCCGCGAGCGCATTGGCGGTCAGGGCGCCCAGTCCGGTGTGGATATTGTGATCCTCGTACGTGATGATGGCGCGGGTTTCGCGCGCCGCCGCCAGCACGGCGCCGCGGTCGAGGGGAATCACCGAAGCCATGTTGATCACGCGGGCGTGAATCCCCTTGCCGCGCAGCAGTTTCCACGCCTCGAGCGCACGGCAGACCATGCAACCCATGGCGATGATGGCGACATCGCGGCCCTCGCGCAGCACATCGGCCTGGCCGGGAACAAAGCGCCAGTCCCCGGCGTAGGCCGCGGCGCCGTTTTCCCGCGTCAGCACCGGAACCTTCGAGCGCCCCATGGCCAGAATTTCCGGGCGCGAACTGGACGCCATATGCCGCACGGCGCGATCGGTCTGGTTGGGATCCGCCGGAACGAACAGGTGGAAATCCAGCATGCCGGAAGCCAGGCCCACATAATCAATATTCTGGTGGGTGGGGCCATCCTCGCCCACATCCAGCCCCACATGGGTCATGCATACCTTGAGCCGGGCGCCGTTGATGGCGTTCAGCCGCTGCTGGTTGTACGACTCGGCGATGGCGAACACCCCGAAGGTGGAGAAAAACACCGCGTGTCCTTCCCGGGAAAGAGCGCCCGCGCAGACGGCGGTATGGTGTTCCTGGATGCCCGCCTCGTAGAAGGCCGCGGGGGAGGTTTTCTCGAAAGCGTCCATTTTGACGCTGCCCTGCAGGTCGCAGGAAAAGCCAATCACGCGCGGGGGAACGCCGGGCAGGTTGTTGAGCCGGGCCAGATCATCCAGCGCGGCGCCATAGGCGGAACGGCAGTCAGTGGAAGCGCTGGCGTCATAGTCTCGCGGCGTTCCGGGGTTCAACACCGCCGCCGGGGCCTCGAAATAATGGTGTTCGCGCGGGGATGGCTTGTGCTGTTTGCGCTGCTCCGCGAGTTTCGCCAAGCGGTTTTCCACGCCGAGGTGGGCGAAGGCTTCCGCCGCCTGCTCGTGAGAAGCCGCCGAACCGTGGAATTTGGCCTTGTTCTCCATGAAGGGCACGCCCTTGCCCATCACGGTCCGCGCCAGCACGGCGGTGGGCGCCGATCCCGCCGGAACCGTCAACGCCCGCCGCAACGCCCGGTGGAGTTCCGGCAGATCATGGCCATCGGTTTCGATGACGTTCCAGCCGTCGCCGCGCCAGTTGGCGGCGATATCCTGCGGCATGATTTTCGAGGTCTCGCCGCCAATCTGCAGGCCGTTGACATCCACCACCGCGCACAGGTTGTGCAGGCCGTATTTGACGGCGAACCGCCGCGCCTCGCCGATCTGCCCCTTCTGCTGCTCGCCGTCTCCCATGCACACGATGGCGCGCGCGCCGCCGCCGCGCAGCCTGGACGCCAGCGCCATGCCGCAGCCCGCCGACAACCCCTGCCCGAGGTTGCCGGTGGACCATTCCACGCCCGGAACCACGCTCTCCACATGGCCGGAAAACAGCGCGCCCGCGCGGCGGAACTCCACCACCATCCGCGTGGGATCAAAATACCCGGCGTCCGCCAGCACCGCGTAAACGCCAGGGCTGACATGGCCGTGGGAGATCACGATGCGATCCCGATCCATCCGCCGGGGATTGGCGGGGTCGTGATTGGCCATCGCGTAGATCAGCATCAGGAAATCAAGGCTGGACAGGGAGCCGCCGGGGTGGCCGCTGCCCGCCAGCGTGGTGCATTCGATGATCCACTGCGCGCACCGGCGGCGTGTGGCGGCCAGTTCTTCCAGATCACGGGAATTCAGGGTCTCCTGCGTCAGGGGAATGCGCAGCATGGTTCCTCGCCATGTTAAGGTTGTAAAACGGGCGCACCATAGCAAGCCGTCCCCGCCCCGGCAATCGCCGCCTGGCGCCCCCATCGCTCCGGAGTTGAATCCATGGCTGATATATTGCGCCGCCCGTATCCATTGCACCGGAGACACCGGCGGAAAGGCGCGGGTTCCCAGAGGGCGAACCATTGACGCCGGTGATCCGGCCCGGGCGCGCCTGACCCTATCCGCCTGGATCACCCGATCACGCTCACGCGCAAGGTGACTTCTCCCAGGCGGATTTCATAGCCGTCCCGCAGCACCGCGCCCTTCTCCGGCGGAACCTGCTGGCCGTTCACCTCGATGCCATTGACGCTGCCCTTGTCCACCACCGCGAATTTGCCTTCCTTGTACTCCAGCGTCGCATGTTTGCGGGACACGCTGTCGTGCGGCAGACAGACCTCGCATTCCGGGGCGCGGCCAATAATGACCGGCAAATCCTTGATGGCGAATTCCTTTGTTTCGCCCGCCGTGGGTCCGTTGACCACGGAGATTGTCAGCAACGCCAGCTTGCGGCGGGGCAGCGGCGGCGGTGCGCCGGTGTTGATGGCCCGCGTCCGGTCTTCATCCGCGATGGCCGGCATGGCGCCGTGGGATTGCGGCCGCGGCGGATTCGGGACTTGGGGCGGCGGCGCCAGGTTCGAGTTGGACTGCGGGCGATCCATGGACCGGGGCTGAAGTTTGCCGCGCGGGCGGATGGGCGTCAGGTTGTCCCGCTGTTCCGGCGAGGGAATCTGCGGCGCGGTCGAGGGCCTGGTCTCCGGGGCGGGGCGCTGCCCCTGGGATGGCGGAGGCGGAGGCAGCATGGAGCGGCGTTTTTGCGGGCCGGCGTTGGGGTCCAGATCCGACCCCACCAGCCCTTCCAGACCCGGCAGGGCGCCGGCGGACTGGTAGTCGCTCCCCAAATCCCTGTTCAATCCATCCGCGGCGTCCACGGTATTGGGCTGGTAGCTGTGCCCGTAACCGCCTTTGGAGATGTTGGGATCGAGAGATATCCCGGGATCGGCGGAAGGCAGGGGGATTGAACGGACGGGGCGGTACTTCATGGCCGGCGGGGTGGAAATTCCGCCGGTTTTTTTTCCGCCGGAAATATCCTCAAACCCCTTGAGCCGGTGATGATCAATGTAGGTGAACTGCCGCAACAGGACATGCAGGGCCACCCCGATCGCCGTCATCCCCGCCAGCACGATGAGGTTGTCTGAACGCCCGACCCCAATCAACAACAACACCGCGCCGGCGAAGGGCGCGAACAGAAATTCAATGGTAAACGCGAGGAAAGTCCCCAGCGCGGCGCCGACCACGAACAGGACAATCGCCGATCCCGGCTGCTCGATGGGCATCCAGTAGGGGAACAGCACGCCCAGCATCAGCGCGAGAATGAACTGGGGCGCATAATGCCAGACAAAGCCGGTGGCGCCGGCGGCGAGCGCCCACGCGGCGATCAGGATCACCCCCTGCGGCGGTCCGTCGAGAACCTGGGCCGCCGCCGCCTCCATCACCCTGCAATTCAGGATGACGAATGGAAGCACCCCGAATACCCGGTAGCCCCAATATCCGGCGATCAGCCAGGCGCCGCCCAGAACGGTGAGCGCCAGCGCGACCCCGGCAGGCAGCCTCAGCGCGGCGTGGGTGAAGACTTCGACAAAGCTTGGCGGCATACAGGCCCTTTTCCAGTACAAATCGCCATGGCGCAATTCACCGGGACACCTCAATCTTGTCAAATCCGGACAATCCCAATAAAAAGGCGGTTGATAACCTCTATTTAATATAATACAGTTAATCTGTACATCCCGTTCACCTCTTCATTTGCATGGACACGCTCTCTCCAGAGGAATTGTCGGCGCTTGAAAACGCCTATCCCGATGGGCTGACTTCGGCCCAGATCATTGATTTTTTCCAGGATCGCGGCGTGCGTCTCTCGGAAGCGACTTTCCGCAAATACGTCCAGCTTGGCCTGTTGCCCCGCTCGCGCCGGGTGGGCGCCAAGGGAAAGCACCGGGGCTCCCGCGGATTGTATCCCGCCGACACCATCCGCCGCATCCACGCCATCAAGGGAATGATGGAACTGGATCTGACCCTGGAGCAGATCCAGCGCAGCTTCTTCGGGTTCAAGAACCGTATCGAAGCCATGGCCCGCGAGACCTCCGAAATCATCTCGGAGTTCGAGGACGAAATCCGCCGCCGCGAGTTCCGCGGACAGGAAGCGGAGCGGATGTCCGCCGAATTGCAGGATATCCGCGAACAGGCCAACCGGCTCATTGACCGCATCGAACGGACGGGCAGCCGCATTGTCGCGGGCCCGCGGCCGGGCGGCGGCGAATCGCCGTAGCGTGAGACGGATGAGGGGTTCATGAACGATATGCGTGAAAAAAACCGTATATCATCCGTGCGTCCCATGGCGGTCTGGACGCCGCGGCGCGAAATTCTGTCCCGGGACGAGGAAATGCTTTGCCTGCTGGCCGTCGAATACGGCCTGCTGGATGGCGGAGCGGGGCTGACTGGCGGAGCGGAGATATTCTTCCGCCGTTTCTGGTTTCACATGGAAATCACCCGGCTGCGCGAAACCACCATTGGCGGACCAGAACCACATTATTTCCAGCTTGGAGAACACGAATCGTGAACCCACTGGACACGATCGAGGGAGGGCGAAACATGAGCGAACACCGTAAAAAAGGCCGGCGGCGATCCAAAACCATCTCCTGCAAGAGCCGTCCGCGCGAGGGCATTCTGTCCGAGGAAGACCGGAATGTGCTGGGGCAGATGGAGGAGGCCCGTCCCAAGCGCCGCGACGACTGCCGCGCCATGCCCCGGCCCTGTCTGTTCGTCTCGTGCAAGCACCACCTGTATCTGGATGTGAACCCCATCACCGGCTCCATCAAGATCAACTTCCCCGACAAGGAGCCCTGGGAGCTGGAGGAAACCTGCGCCCTGGACGTGGCGGATCGCGGCGGCATCACGCTGGAGGAGGTGGGGCAGATCCTCAACCTCACCCGCGAACGCATCCGCCAGGTGGAAGTGACCGGCCTGAAAAAGCTCAACTCGATCAGCGACGAAGCAGGCCTGAGCGATTGAACCTCCGGTCCGCAGCAAGCAGGGCCGCCCTCTGCGCGGTCCTGGCGCTTTGGCCCGCGCTGGCGTTTCCGCAACCGGCGACCGTTGGCGCGCAGACCGCCCCCATGCTGGACGGCGCGCTTCCCCGCCCGCAAATCCGCCTGGTGAGCGCCAGTTACCGGGCCATGGTGAACGCGCTCCCCGCCTCGCCCGCGGCGGGTTCCGAAGTCCAGGTGGAGGCGGAATTTGTCTTGTCCAACACGGGCGCCGCGTGGTCGGGTCTGGCCGAGTGGCCCATTCTGGATGATTATCCCTGCGCGCTGAAGCATGTGGAAGTGATCCTGTCCGGCGATGGCGAAGGAGAAGCGCCGGTGATCGCCCACCGGAAACCGGGCCGCCGTCCAGCGGAGACCATCGAGCCGCGGTTGTTATCCGCCAGCGCGGCGTCCGCCAGCGCGCCGCGCGCGTATGCACAGAGCGCGGCGGCATGGGTGTTCCGGATTCAGGCCGCGGGGGAACGCACGATCATCCGGGCGAGGGCGGAATGCAGCCTGGCGCCGCCGGAAAAATGGCAGGCCCCGGGCATGCAACCTCCGTCATTCTTCCGGCAGGGGCGTTGGGGCGGATTCGTGTTGCCTCTCTCCTGGCTGCGCGGGTGGGGACCAACCCCGGCCCCGGTGACGGTGCGCGTGACCTTTCCGCAGGCCATGCCGCCAAACTCCATTGCGGCGAGCCATTCTCCCGCCGCGCCCGTTCAGGCGGCCGGCGCTTCCGTGGACCACCTGGAATGGCGCTGGATCACCTCGCCGCCCACCACCGATTTGATGCTCTGGCTCCGCGGCGGCGGAAGCGGAAACTAAACCGGGGAGCACGCGCGGGAGGGATTCCGGCGATGGCGCCTCCTGAGCGAAGGGCGGAATGATGAAGGTCCGGCGGATCACTCCCGGCATATTCCTTCACCATCATGACCTCCAGAATGTGACCTCATTGTTCGTGGATTGACAAAGCTCCCGCCCCAACCTTCTTCGCGGGCTTCCCTTGCCTGACCGGGAAGGGGTGTTAGATTCCCCTTCAAGTGCTTGCGGGCGCATCCGTTTCCGGCCCGCGCGAAAGGAAGTCATGTCTGACAGCAACGAAAAAAACATTCCGCCGCCTCTCCCGCCGCCGGAAAGCCTGAAGTTCACGGAGCTGGGCATTCTGCCCCTGCGCAATTCCGTGTTCTTCCCGGGAATGATGATTCCGGTCACCGTCGGGCGGCCTTCGTCCAAGGCGCTGATTGAACACGCCCGCCGCTTCGACACGCCCATCGGACTGGTCACCCAGCGCGATCCGCAGGTGGACGAACCCGGGGCGGATGATCTCTACGAAGTGGGCGCGGTTGCGCGCATCGTTAAGATCATGCGCAACGGCGACAACTACAACGTCATCGTGCAGGGCCTCGGGCGCTTCCGCCTGGAAGAAGTCATTCAGACCCGGCCGTACATGGTCGCGCGCGCGTCGCCGGCGCTCCCCGGAGACGCCGGCGACATCGAGGTCAACGCCCTGATGAAAAACCTCAAGGAGGTCGCGCGCGAAGTGGTGCGCCTGATGCCCGATCTGCCCATCGAAGCGGGCATGATGCTGGAAAGCATGGAAGATCCCGGCCAACTCGCCGACATCGTGGCGTCCAACCTCGACATCACCATCCAGGACAAACAGGACATTCTCGCCACGGTGGACATCAAGCCGCGGCTGGAAAAGGTGCTGTCGCGCATCACCCGCCAGCTTGAAATTCTGAAGCTGTCCAACAAGATTCAGAATCAGGTCAAGGACGAGATGGACAAGAACCAGCGGGAGTACATCCTGCGGCAGCAGCTCAAGGCCATCAAGGAAGAGCTGGGTGAAAGCGGCGGTGGCGACGACGAACTGCAGGAGCTGGAAAAGAAGATCGAATCCGCCGGCATGCCGGAGGAAGTGCTCAAGACCGCGCGCAAGGAGTTGTCGCGGCTCCAGGGCATGCGCGATTCCTCGCCCGAGTACACCATCTCGCGCACCTACCTGGACTGGCTGGTGGACATCCCCTGGAAAACCTCCACCGAGGACAACCTCGATCTGGAGAATGTCCGCGCGGTGCTGGAGAAGGACCACTATGGTCTGGAGAAGGTCAAGAAGCGCATCATCGAATTTCTCGCGGTGCGCCGCCTGAAGAAGGACATGAAAGGCCCCATCCTGTGTCTGGTGGGTCCGCCGGGCGTGGGCAAAACCAGCCTGGGCCGCTCCATCGCCAAGGCGCTTGATCGCAAATTCGTGCGCATGAGCCTGGGCGGCGTGCGCGACGAAGCGGAAATCCGCGGCCATCGCCGCACCTACATCGGCGCCATGCCGGGCAAGATCATCCACGCCATGAAGAAAGCCGGGACCATCAATCCGGTGATCCTGCTCGACGAGGTGGACAAGCTGGGCATGGATTTCCGCGGGGATCCTTCCTCCGCGCTGCTGGAGGTGCTCGACCCCGAGCAGAACAACACCTTCCAGGATCACTACCTCAACCTGCCTTATGATCTGTCGAAGGTGCTGTTCATCGCCACCGCGAATATGCTGGATCCCCTGCCGCCGCCGCTGGTGGACCGCATGGAGATCATCGAAATCCCCGGCTACACGCTGGAGGAGAAAAAGCATATCGCGCGCCGCCATCTGCTGCCCAAGCAGATCAATGAAAACGGCATCGCCGAGAAGGACATCACCCTCCCAGACGACTCCATTGATTTCCTGATCTCCGCCTACACGCGGGAGGCGGGCGTGCGTTCGCTGGAACGCCAGATCGCGGCGGTATGCCGCGGCGTGGCGGTGGACGTGGCTTCGGGGAAAAACACCGGGGGCGTTCCAGTGGATCGCGAACGGGTCATCCATATCCTGGGACCCGAGCGCTTCCTCGACGAGTCCAAGGAACGGGTCTTCCAGCCGGGCATCGCCACCGGCATGGCGTGGACGCCGGTGGGCGGCGAGGTGATGTACATCGAAGCCACCCAGATGACGGGCAAGGGCGGCATTCACCTCACCGGCAAGCTGGGCGACGTGATGAAGGAATCCGCGCATGCGGCCTTCAGCTACCTGCGCAGCCATTGCCTGGAACTGGGATTGCAGCCGGATTTCGTGAAGGATGTGGACGTGCATATCCATGTTCCGGCGGGCGCCATTCCAAAGGATGGCCCTTCGGCCGGCGTGACCATGCTGACGGCGCTGGCCTCGCTGTTCACGGGCATCAAGGTGCGGGACGACATCGCCATGACCGGCGAAATCAGCCTGCGCGGCCTGGTGCTGCCGGTCGGCGGCATCAAGGAGAAGGTGCTGGCGGCCCACCGCCAGGGCGTGCGCACCATCATCCTGCCCGAACGCAACAAGAAGGACCTGATTGATATTCCGGAGGAGACCCGGAAGGAGATCAGCTTCCACTTCGCCAGCCATGTGGACGAAGCGCTGGCCCTGGCGCTGGAGCGCAAGCCGGTTCCCGCGGCGCCCTTGCCCAAGGGTCCCGCCCCGGCCGGAGCGGGCAGCGGCTCCGCCACGCCCCCCGCGAATTGATCGCGGCGGGAATTGACCCCCCAGTGGCCCGGACGCGGTCACTGGGGGGTTGTTTTTCACCGGATTCTATTCCCGGAACCAATCACCTGACTCTCCATGGCGGGCAAGCCGCGCTCCCTTCACCTGGAGACAACGATTGGGTTTCCGGGCGGCGATGGCCGGATCCGGCAGGCATCGCATATCGCAAATTCACCTTGCCGCCGCGGGCGGCGGATGGGGCGCGCGCAAAATCCCACAGGGAATTTCCCGGAAGAGAACCAACGATGAATCACGGGCGGGCTAGCGGCGGCGGCGGCCGGTGTTCATGTCGAGCAGATCGTCTTCATCGAGGGTTTCGTAATCCTCCTCGGCGGCGGGCGCGGGGGATTTCGGCGCCGGTTTGCCCTCGATCTCCTCCATCACCAGGCGCTCGATTTCTTCTTCCGTCAGTTCGCGGCGCGCGGAAGCCGGACGGGCGGGCGCCGGAGATTTTCCCGTTCCGCCGCTCTTCTTGAGCACCATGGATATCTGATCGGGATCCAACTCCTCCAGTTCCTCGACCTCGTCTTCGTCCAGTTCCATGCGATCAATATCCGCCATGAGCTGGGCGAGGGCGGCGCGGCTTTCCGGACTTTCCCGATCCTTTTCCAGTTTCTGGATGATGCGCGTATCCAGGCGCGGCGGGTCGCCCGGCTGATCCTCGTCATCCGCCGGCGGCTCCGGCCGGGCCTGCGCCATCGCCTCGTGCAACAGTTCCTTTTCGCGCGCCATGATGCGCTCGCGCAGGCTCAATGCCTTCGACGCCGGCTTGTCCGCGTTGGTGGACTCGCCGGGGGGCGTCCAGGCGTCTTCCGCGTCAAAGGGGGGCCGCTCATCGTGCGCGGGCGGACGCGCGGCGGATTTTCCCGCCGTGGCGGGACGGGCGGGCGAAGGCTCCGCATGGGAAAGCGGGCGGGCCTGGCTGGCCGGACGGCTTTCGCCCACCGCCGGACGCGAGGAGGTGGGCGGACGGTGCGGCGGAGAGAGCGCGGCGGTTTCATCCGGTTCCAGGCGGATGGGCCGCGCCGCCGCGGAGGAAGCGGGCCGGGGGGCGCCGGCGGACTGGGCGGGCGCCGCAACCGGAACCACTGGCGCCGGGGGCGCCGGCGGCTCCAGATAACCCGGGACGGCGTTGGCGGCCGCGCCAAAAAACGAGTTGGGAAAATCGCCCAGTCCGAGCGCGCGGATTTTATCCAGGAAGCCGGGGAGGTATCCGGTTGGAGACAGGGTTCCCAGCACCTTGCCGCTTTTCGCCCGCCCCGCCATGTGAAAGCGGAAGATGTCGGCGGTGCGGTAGTCGCCCTTGTCGCTCAGCGGCAGCACCTCGGAGATATGGGTGATCTTGCGCGAGCCGTCCTGCTGTCGGCTGGCGCACACCACCACATGCACGGCGGCGGCCAGCAGGGAGCGGACGGCCACCATGGGCATGTCCACCTCGCTCATCAGGCACAACGATTCCAGGCGGCGCAGGGTTTCGGTCGGGGTGTTGGCGTGGGTGGTGCACATGCAGCCGGAGTGGCCGGTGTTCATGGCCTGGATCAGGTCGAAGGCCTCCGGGCCGCGCACCTCGCCGATGATGATGCGATCGGGCCGCAGGCGCAACGAGGAATGCAGCAGGTCGGCGATGGACACCGCGCCCTTGCCGCGCTCGTCGGCGGGGCGGCTTTCAAACGGCACCAGATGCTCCTGCTGGAGCTGGAGTTCCGCCGAGTCCTCGATGGTGAGAATGCGCTCTTCGTTGGGGATATACTGGCTCAGCACGTTGAGCAGCGTGGTCTTGCCCGAGGAGGTGCCGCCGGCGATGACCATGTTGAGATGAGACTGCACGCAGGCGCGCAGGAACTCAGCGGCTTCCTCGGTGATGGCGCCGAAGCCGATGAGTTTGTCCATGTTGGCGCCGGCGGGGAAGAACTTGCGGATGGCGATGGCGACACCCTTGCGCGAGACCGGCGGCAACACCACGTGGATGCGCGATCCGTCGGGCAGGCGGGCGTCCAGCCGGGGCCGCTCTTCATTGAGCGGACGGCCCACGAACTGGGCCATGTTGCGGGCGGCCGCCAGCAGGCCGTCGGCGGTGAAGCTGGCGTTGACCTTTTGCAGCTTGCCCGCGGATTCAATCCACACTTCATCGGGACCGTTGATCATGACTTCGCTGACCCGGGGATCGTCCAGATAACCCAGCACCGGTTTGAGAAAGGCGCGCAGTGAATCGTTGTACATGCTCATGGCGCGTTATCCTCCCTGCTTGCGTTCATCCCGCCCGCCCAGCATGCGGGCGAACCAGTTTCGCGCCGCCGGGCCGTCCCAATCCTGCCGGTTCACGAAGCGCGCGACAATGCGCCCTTCGGGATCAATCACCCACGATTCCGGAAATTTGGTGGTTCCAAAACCGGATGACACCCGCGCCTCCGGATCCAGCAAATGACGGAATGGCAATACCTTACCACCAGTTTTGGATTTCCAGAAATCATCCATGACCGTCCAGTCGCCATCCACGCTGACGGCCACCAGTTCGATATTCCGGCCGGAGAGGCGCCCCGCCAGTTTGAACAGTTCCGGCATCTCCGCCTCGCAGGGCGGGCAGGCGGCGAACCAGAAATGCAGGAACACCCATTTGCCCCGCTGATCACGCAGGGAGAAACGGGCGCCCTGGCGATCGGACAGATCAAAATCAGGGGCCGGACGGTTTTCCGGATTGGGCTTGAAACCCGCCGGCTGGGGAGCGCCGCTTTTCCCCAGCTGGGTCTGAAGCTGGGATATCTGGTTCTGGAAAAATTGCGCCTGCCGGTTGGAGCGCGTGCGCTGGGTTTCCTCGATCAACTGCTCCAGGCGGGCGTTGTCCCAGACCTTCCACGCCGCCAGCCCCGCCAGCAACAACAGGGCCGCCAGCGCGAACCAGCGCTTGACGGATTCTTTTTCCTGGGACCCTTCTTCCAGCATGAATCTGGCGGGCGGCGCGGCGCTCATCCGTCGCGCATGGAGGCCACCGCCGATCGCAACACAAAAATCCGCTCCACCATGCCGCGTTGCTGGGTGGGATAAATGGTCAGGAAGGAATCATTGCCATCCTTGTCGGGCGTGAGACCGCCGATTTCCCTGCCATCCTCGAAGGTCACCGTCACGGGGACCATGTTGGCCGGGGGCTGGAATCTGGTTTTGCCTTCCATGACGAAAACCGCCTTGACGCCTTCCATGGGCACATCGGAAGCGGCGCCGTTTTCCTGTTCAAAAAACTGGATGGACTGATCGCGGCTCCGCAACTGCCGCAGGAAGCCGCGCTTGATATCCCCCGCCTGAAAGTGGATGGCCACCTTGCGCATCTCCGATCCCACCACCAGATCGCGGCCCGGGCCGGCCATGACGCCGCTTTTCTTCGCGCGAGACGGATTGGGCAGGCCCAGGGTCAAATCCAGCGGCTGGGTGACAAAGGGGCTCTTCGCCGAAGGCGTGCTGTCCACCATGCCCGGAACCGCGGTGGGCAAATCGCTCGACTCAATCCGTTCCGTCATGAAGGGGTTGGCCCCTTCGGCGCGCGGAATGGTCACCGGGCCGCCCAGCCCCGCGAAGGGGTTATCGGGATTGACCGCGGAAGGCCGGGACATGCTGACCTGACGCGCGGTCGCGGCTTCCTTGGCGGAGGCCTGCATGGTGGCGGCGGAGAAATCCAGCCCCGACAGATCATCCACCAGCGGAGAGGCGTTCACCTCCATCCCCGCCTGGAACTTGCTTTGACGATCCAGCGCGGCGGCGGATTGCGGGGGCAGGTTCGGCGGCGGCGGAACATCGAAGAAGTCGAGCGGATTGGGCAGCCCGCCGGGGGTCTGCGGCGGCTTCAGCATGGCGAAGGGTCCCGGAACCGCCGGTTTCACCGGAGATTCATCGTCCGGAAGCGTGGGAACCATGATGGTCTGTCCGGTCACGCCCTCCACCGCATCGAACGTTTCGTATTCGGTGTCATCGCCTGCCTCGGCCGGC